>NZ_JBVJPA010000009.1:116814-475583 GCF_055582885.1 Streptomyces sp. NPDC107454
CATCTGGTTCGGGTCGAAGGAGCAGCGGCCGTACACGCTGGCGATTCAGCGTTCGGGTGCGGTGCCGCAGCCGGTGGAGGGTACGTATGTGCAGCGTGGGTTCCTGCCGCGTTGGCTCGCCACGTTCCTGGGTGTGTTCATGGCGCTGGCGATCACGTTCGTGATGCTGTGGATCGCGTACAAGCCCAAGGTGAGCACGTCCGCCACGGAGAAGCTCCAGGAAGCCGGCATCAGCACACTCCCGCCCAGCCCCTCGGTTTCCGCCGCGCCACCCACGCCTCCCTCGCCCAGCGCCGAGGCCCCGGTCGTGCCCTCGGCGCCCGATACACAGGCCGCGAGCGGTTCCGGAGGGGGCAGCGGAGGTTCGTCCGAGACCAAGCCGAAGGAGTCGGCCAAACCGCAGGAGGAAACGGCGGCGACCGCCGTCGCGCAACTGGCCGCGCAGGACCCCGGACGGCACATCTGCTACCGGGCCTATCTGACGGACAAGGGCTGGACCAAACCGGTGTGCGACGGCGACATGGCCGGAACGGTGGGAGAGGACCGCCCGATCAAGTCCCTCAACCTCGCCACGTCCGACACCGGCGGCACCGCTGCCACCGCCTTCGTCTACTACCCCCAGTCGACCGACGGCAAGGGGCACTACAACGGGCCGTGGAAGGGCGTGGTCGACGGCGCCGACCTCTACATCGGCAGCACCAAGAAGGACGACCCGTACATGCTGGGCTTCGCCATGAACGTCGGCGAGAGCAAGAGCGTCGTCTGCCAGACCGCGCACGTCCACAACGAGGGCTGGCACGGCCTGGGTTGCGACGAGCCCGGCGGGGACAACTACATCTTCGGTGGGACCCTGAGCAACCTGCTCTGGCTCGAGGCCGTCAAGTTCACCGTGTGAAGCGACCCTGCCCGGCCGACAGTCGTCGGCCGGGCAGGGTCGTCCGCGCGAGCGAGCGGGCGAGGAGCTACCAGGTACCCTCGCCCGGCACCAGTCGGCCCGCCTTGCGGTACTCGCGGCGCGCGCCCTCCAGGAGGTCGGCCGTGTCGACCGGCGCACCGCGGCCGGCGGCTCCGTAGGCGGCCGTGACCACGGCGCTGCGGATCGAACCACCGGCCAGCTCGAAGTCCCGGGCGACGGCCCGCGGATCGGTGTCCTCGGCGCACGGCACATGGGTCAGCGCGTGCTGCCACAGGGCCAGCCGCTGTTCGGCGTCCGGGAACGGGAAGTCGATCACGAGGTCGAGACGGCGGGTGAACGCCTCGTCGATGTTGGCGCGCAGATTGGTCGTGAGCAGTGCGATGCCGTCGAAGGACTCCAGCCGCTGGAGCAGATAGGAGCTCTCCATGTTGGCGTACCTGTCGTGGGAGTCCTTGACCTCGGACCGCTTGCCGAACACGGAGTCCGCCTCGTCGAAGAGAAGCACGGCGTCGGTGCGGTCCGCCTCCGTGAAGATGCGTTCCAGGTTCTTCTCCGTCTCGCCGACGTACTTGTCGACGATCGAGGAGAGCTGCACGACGTAGAGGTCGAGGCCGAGTTCGGCGGCGACGACCTCCGCGGACAGGGTCTTGCCGGTGCCGGAATCACCCGCGAAGAGGCCGAGGACGCCCCGGCCACGGCCGCCGCCCGCGCTCAGCCGCCAGTCGCCGAGCACCTGGTCACGGTGGCGGGCGCGCAGCGCCAGCTCGTGCAGTTGCACCAGCGGTTTGTCGGGCAGGACGAGATCCTCCCAGCCGACGTCAGGACGGATCCGGCGGGCGTGCCGCTCCAGCCCGGAGGCGGACTGCTGCCGGGCGGCCAGCCGCAGATGAGCGGGGGTCAGCGCGGTACCTTCGAACACGGCGAGGCGCTGCGCGGCACGGGCGGCGCGCAGGATCCGGTCGCCGCCGAGCCGGTACGGCGCGACCACCGGGGCGAGGTCGAAGCCGGGGGCGGGTTCCGGCACGGGTGCGACATGAGCGGAAGTCTCGGTGTCGACCCCGGTGCCGAGCGCCACCGCCCACGCGTCCACCGCTCCGGAGCGCAGCCGGGGCGCGTCCAGGACGAGCGGATCGCGATGGTCGCACCAGTGCGGATCGTACGGACGCGGATCGGTGAACAGCACGGACACGTCGTCCACCGCCAGCGCCCGCATCAGCGGGGCGGGATCCTCCGGCAGCGGCGACACGACGATCGCGCAGCCACGCAACCGGGCCTCGCGCAGCAGCTCGGCGATCGGCTCCTGCCCGGCGGTCCTTTCCGGAGCGAAGTGGAGCGCCTCCTGCCCCGAAGCGTCGCGCAGCGCGCCCGCGGCACAGGCGAGACCGTCGCCCGCCCGGTGCTCGCGCAGATAGACGGTGAGCGGGGCGGCCGCGAGCCGACCGGCGAGCCTGCGCAGGAAAACCTCGTCGTACTGCTCGCCCCGCGCCGGCGCCCGGAGCCGGTGGACATGGCCGGTCAGTGCCGCGTCCAGGGTCTCGTCGCCCAGCAGGTGCGCGATCAGCCGGTCGGGTACGCGCAACGACCTGCTCAGAAAAGGGCGTTCGGGTTCCTCGACGACGATCAGGCCCAGCGCGGCCAGCGGAGCCGAGGGATGGAACCGGGCCCGTGCCCCGGCTCGGTGTGCCTGAAGTCCGCACAGGTCGAGCGCGAGCCCGGTGGTGGCCCGGCGGCGGCTGACGTCGTCGTTGAGGTAGCCGTACAGCGGCTCGAAGGTGCGGTCGAGGTCCGGGGCCAGCGCGATGAGCAGGATCCGGACGTCCAGCTCGGTCAGCCCGAGCCGCCCGGCCAGCAGATCCAGCCGGTCGCCCCGCTCGGAGACCCAGCTCTCGGGGGCGGGGTCCTGACCGGCCGGCTCCAGCAGATGCCGTACCGCGTCCTCGGACAGATACAGGCCGCGCAGCGGATCGGCCGCGGTGGGATCGGTCGCGCTGCGGTGTTCGACCAGCAGCGCCACCTGCTCGCGGAGCCGGGACACCCGGACCAGGAGCGCGTCGGCCGATCCCTCGAAGGCGGTGGCTGAAGTGTCGTCGGTGGACGACGAGGTGTCGGTGGCGGCCGACGCCGGGACGTGCGGGGTCACTTCGCTCGCTTCTCTCCGTTTCGATCCTCCGCGACCGGGCGGTCCCCGGCCGGGAGCTCCGTACCCGCTGCCGTGTCGGCCGCAGTCGTGGACGCCAAGTGCCGTGCCCGGTGCTGCCGTTCGGGCGAGCCCTCCAGCGTTCCGTCCATCCCGCGTACGCGCACACCGGCGCCCTCCGTGACCGGCGGCCCGGCGTCGTACTCCGGGAACGACGGGAACGGCGCGGTCACCACCAGATCCAGCGACGGCTTCAGCTCACCGCCGAGCGCGGACCAGATCTCCGCGAGGGACCGGGACTCGGTGTGCAGGTTCGCCACCGAGAGCGGCACGGAAAGGCCCAGTGCGGCCAGCGCGTCGGGCAGTGCGTGCGGGGGCAGGATCTCGTGGGGCAGCAGCGTTGCCAACACCGCGGACAGCAGCCGGTGTTCGTCCTGCGGCTGCTTGGTCCAGGCCGTCACGAGATACGACAGCCGGAACCAGCGCGGCGGCTGGCGGCGGCGCAGCACGATCCCGCGTTCGTCCCGCACCGCCATGGCACCGCGCTCACGGCGCCGCACGTCCTCGCGGATGTCGTACAAGTAGGCGTTGATGGCGGGCGCGTTGCGGCGGGCGGCCCACTCGCGGCTCGGCGCGTCGAAGGCGACCTCGATACCGGAACCGGCCAGCGCACCGCTCCTGAGCAGCCCTTTGAGGACTTCGTCCACCTCGTGAATCACCGTCGTGCTCCCGCCGTGCCGTCACATCCTGCCGCGTACCAGCCGTGGTCCGGCTGAGTACCCGCTCTGTACCCGTCTGCTGTGATCCGCCCGATGACCCGCTCGACAGGCCCCGTACGAACGAACGTCCGCCTCAGATGTAGCCTTCCCTGAGCGCATAGGCCACGGCGTGGGCGCGATTGCGCAGATGGAGCCGGGTGGTCAGCCCGTGCATCACGTTCTTGACGGTACGTTCGGAGTAGGAGAGCTTGCTCGCTATCTCCCCGGTGTCCAGCCCCTCGGCGACCAGCCTCAGCACATCGATCTCGCGCGGCACCAGGCCGGAGAGCGGAACTCCGGTCTGGCCGGAAGCGGTGCGCTGGAGCGATCCCACCTGAGTGATGAGGCGTCCCAGCAGATCCGCCGGCAGATCCCCGTCGCCCCGCGCGGCCGCGAGCACGGCCTGCACCAACCGGTGCGCACTGGCCTCGTGGCGCCAGACGATGGCCCCGACACCGCACTCGATGACGTCGAGCAGCTCGGCCTCGCGGATCGCGTTCACCACCAGCACGGCACGCGCCCCGTCGCTGCGCACGAGTCGGCGCAGCCGGGACAGCGTGGCCTCGTCCGGTCCCTCGTTGACCAGGACGGCCACGGTGCCGGGCCCGGCCTCCACGCTGTCGAGGAGGTCGATCACCGGGTGCTGCGCCAACTGGCTGCGCACCCCGGCCCGGGATATCGGGTCGGGTGCCTGGACCACCACCGGTATGCGGTTTCCGGAATCCACCGCGCCGGTGTCGGCGGGCCGCTGTGACACGCCTGCGTCAGTGGTCCGTAATGAACTGCGCAACCGCTTCTCCCAAATCCACGTGCTGGTAGCCCCTGTGTCGCCAGTGGCCGAAGGGCTGGTCCCAGACTTCTGTGCTTGGCGTGCCTCGCGCAATCGTGGAGGACCACGAGACGTACCACGAGATGGATCATGAAACGTCCCCGACAGGAGACATCGATGGGCGAGACCGAGGCGCTGCGTGAACGACGGGAGGCACTCGAGCTGGTGGCCGCCGAGGCGGACCGCGCCCGCGCCGGGTCCGGCCGTCTGGTGCTGCTCAAAGGGGCCACCGGCACGGGGCGCACCGCCCTCCTGGAGGCCGTCACCGAGCGGGCGGCGGCCCGCGGCATGCGGGTGCTGCGGACCCGCTGCTCGCCCGACGGCGAGGCCGCGGAGTTCGCGGCGGTCCTCCAACTTCTGTCATCGGGTGGCGAATTCGACACCGGAACCAAGCTGTTTCCGGACATATTCGACGACAATCCGCAGCACTGGTCGTACGCCGAACACCTGTGGAGGCGGCTGCGCTCCCACGCCGCCGACGCCCCACTGCTGCTGGCCGTGGACGACGTCCACTGCGCCGACGAACCCTCGCGCCGCTGGCTCATCGACGCCGCCCGGCGGATCGACACACTGCCCGTCCTCCTGGTGGCGACCGAGCGCAGCCAGTACGACATCGACCCGCCGTCCGCCGGTCTGGCGCACGCGCTCTCGCCCACCCTGGTGCGCACCCACACGCTCGCCCCGCTGAGCGCGAACGCGGCGGCGCAGCTGGTCCGTTCGGCGGTCGGCGCCGCCACGCCCGCCTGGGTGGACGACTGCGTCCGGGCCGGCGCGGGCAGCCCCCTGCTGCTGCGCGCCCTGCTCGAGGACCTCCGCGCACAGGAACCGGACGGCGCGCCCCCGAGGAGCGTGCCCGACACCTGTGCCGCCCTCTACCCGGGTGCCTATCCGGCCGCCGTCTCCTGGTGGCTGGACAGTGCCGGAGAGGCGACGGCGAGGGTGGCCCGCGCTCTCGCGGCGCTGGACGCGGACGTGTGGGAGGAGGGCCACGCGGAGGAGTTCACCGGACTGCTCGCCGAGACGGCCGACGCGGACCCCGCCCGGGTACCCGGCTGGCTGACCGCCATGACCCGCCTCGGCCTGCTGCGGCCCGATCCCGACGGACGGCCGCGCTTCGCCCACCCGCTGCTGCGGGACGCGGTGCTCAGCGGCTGGCCCACCGCCCGGCGGCAGGCGGCCCACCGTACGGCGGCCGAAGTGATGCTGGGCCGTGGCGACCGCGCCGAAGCGGTGGCCGGACAACTGCTGCGGACCCCGGCCGTGGGCGCGGCCTGGGCCACCGTGGCGCTGCAGGACGCCGCGTCCGTGGCGGTGCGGGACGACAGACCCGACGACGCCGTGTCGTATCTGCGTCGTGCGCTGGACGAACCGCTGACGCCCGCCCGCCGGACCATGGTCCTCACCGAGCTGGGCTCCCTGGAGTTCGCCGCCGCCCGCTCCTCGGCCGGGATACCCCGGCTGACCGAGGCGACCCGGCTGCCGGGCATGCCGCACGACCGGGTACGGGCGGCCGTGGCCCTGGGCACCGTACTGGCCCGGCGCGGCAAGGCGCGCGCCGCGCTGGACGTCCTGCGCGACCTGGACGAGCAACTGACCGACCATCCGGACCTGACACGGCTGCTGCAGACCGCCTCGGCGCTGCTGTCGGACCACGACCAGGGCATCCGTCAGGAGGCGTACCGCTGGCTGCACGGTGCCGCCGAGCGGTCCCCGGACCTGGTCGGAACGGCAGGTCAGGCCCTTCTGGTCCGCTACGACGCCACGGCCGGACTGATCCCCGCCGCCACGGCCATGAAACGGATGCACGCCCTGCTGGACGAACCGGTCGACGCGCTCGCCGAACCCTTCCTGCTGGGTACGGCCGCCGCCGTCGCGCAATGGGCCGACGAACTGACGGAGGCCGAGGGGCTGGTACGCCGGGGACTGGACCGGCAGAGCCCGTCCCTGTTGCACCCCATGCACCTGGCGCTGCTCAACGTACGGGCGGACATCGCCGCCACGCGTGGACAGTACGCCGATCTGCTCGCCGAACCGGCGGCCTGGCAGGTCACCGAATCCACCCGCCGCCGGCCCGACCCGGCCAACGCCCACGGACACGCCGTGATCGCCCTGGTCGAGACGGGCCGCACCGAAGAGGCGGCCCGCCTCGCGGACAGCTTCGCCCTGGGCGACGCGCACGACTCCTGGGAACTCAACCGATTCCTCTACGCGCGGGGCGTGTTGCGGTCCGCGCAGGGGGATCACGCCGGCGCGCTGGACGACTTCCTGGAATGCGGCCGCCGGCAGCTGGCACGGGACGTGGTGAGCCCAGTGGTCACCCCCTGGCGGACCGCGGCGGCCGAGTGCCGCAGCGCGCTGGGCCGTCCGCAGGAGGCCCTCACACTGGCCCGTGAAGAACTGCGGCTCGCCCAGGTGTGGGACACCCCCCGGCTGGTGGGCCGGGCGCTGCGCGGGCTCGCCACCGCGACCGGAGGCCGCCGCGGTCTGGAACTCGCCGAACGTGCCGTGCGCATCCTGCGGGACGCCTCCGCGCAGACCGAGCTGATCCCCGCCCTGATCGGACAGGGGCGTCAGCTCGTCGCGGCGGGGGACCGGAGCCGGGCCCGCGACGCGCTGCGCGAGGCGGCCGAGCACGCCGAACGGCTGGGCGCGGTACGGATGCGGGCGCTGGCCGAGGAGGTGCTCCCCGAAGGCCGCTCCCGCGGCTCGGCGACCGCGCTCACCGGATGGGAGGCGCTGACCGGCAGTGAACGCCGGATCGCCGCCCTCGCGGCCGACGGGCGGACGAACGCCGAGATAGCCGAACTCCTGCACCTCGCCCGGCGCACCGTCGAGACCCATCTGACCAGTGCCTACCGCAAGCTGGGCATCCGCCGCCGGACGGAGCTCACCGCGGTGATCGGCGAGCGGCCGGCGGATCCGGCGGAGCCGGTGGAGGAGCCGGGCGGCTGACACGCCCCCGCATCAGGATGTGAGGCGGCCGTCCGGGTCGTGGAGCTTGGTGTGGTTGGACGGGTCCTGGAGCATACGGCGGGCCACGGGCGCCGGGATCCGCACGACCACCGGAGTGGGGACGGTGAAGTCCCGTACGGCGACGGAGGGGGCGCCGGAGCGGCCCCGGTTGCTCACCCGGGCCACCACCCGCACGTCCAGGGTGAACTGCACCAGCGTCGCCTCGGACTTGGGCTTGTGCAGAGGCATCGAGCCGGACCCGTGGGCGGAGGTGTCGGTGGCGCCGCCGACCTGGTCGACGTTGCCGAGGAGCTGGTTCATCCGGAACTCGTCCGCGTTGAGCACACCGGCGCCGCCCAGCCCCCGTACCGACTTGTTGTGCTCCACCGCCTGCTGGTGGTCCGTACCCGTGGGCCGGGGCGCGTCCAGGGCGCTCTGCGCCACCGTCTCGAAGGTCATCTTGTCGCCGACGCCCAGCACGCGGCCGGCGCGCAGCCGGGCGTGCAGTGAGGTCCGCAGATCCTGCCCCTGCGCCCCGGAGGCGTGCACGACGGGCAGGTCGACCCCCGCCGTGGTGAGCAGTGGCAGGGCGGAGATCAGCCACTCGGTGGACACCGCCTCGCGCTGCGCGTACGCCGCCGCGTCGCCCGTCTTGCGGTAACGCTCCCCGCCGAGCGCGGCCCGTACCGCGTCGTCGATCACCCGGCGGATCTCGGGAGCGCCGCGGAACCCGTTGACCTGCGCCTCCATCGGCAGGCTCACCCCGCGGCCGTGCCAGGGCCCCAGCCGGCTCGCTTCGGCGTCGTCCTGCCGCAGGAACGCCTGTCCCGCCTCCGCGCGCGGCACCGGCCGCAGCCGGGACAGTGCCTCGAGGTCCTTGACCAGGACGCGGTGGACCAGGGACTGGCCGCCGAGGGTGGCGAGGCCCACCCGCCCACGGGACGAGTGCAGTTCGAGGGTCGCCTCGATCGGCACCCGCATTCTGACGGAACGGGCGGAGGCCTCGGCGACGGTCTTCATGCCTAGCTGACCCCGCGCCACGGTGGCCGACTTCGTGACATCGCTTACGCCGATGCCGAGCCCGCCGGAGCCGCCGACGCTCTTGAGCGGACCACCGCCGCCCTCCGGCTTGCCGGCACCGGCCACGACCCCCTCGACGGTCCGCGTGTCGCTCTTGTCGCGGGTGTCCGCCCGCTGTGTGGCGGCCGAGGTGATGTACTCCATGTCGCGGCCGTCCTTCGCCTCGCCCTCGGACGTGCCCTGCCGGGTGCGGCGTACGCGGAACACGGCCCAGTACGGTGTGTTGCGGCCGCGGAAGAGTTCGACGGGCACACCGCCGTCCATGGCCCCGGAGAGCAGTCCGGCCGACCCGTCCCGGTCCAGGACGCGCAGCAGCCGCTGCATGTTGTCGTGTGGATCGGCCAGTTGCTGCTTGGGCAGCAGTTCGTCGGCGAGAGACCGGTCACGCCGCCCGACGTCGGCGCGCAGCCGCTCGAGCAGGGGAACGAAGTCGGGCAGTTCCTCGATCATTCCGAAGCCGAGCGGCAGCTCCTGGGCGAGGGCGGGCGCCGCCGGGGCGGTCGTGCTCGACGACTCCCCGCTCCGGGACGTCTCGGTCTGTTCCTGGGTGGCCTTCCCCTTGCCCTTGGAGTCTTTGCCCCTGGATTCCGGGCCCTTGGGCTCCGCGCCCACGCGTGCGGACTCCTCCTTCGAGGACGTCTGCCCGTCGGCCCCGGGAACGCGCAGGCCCGCCGCCGCCAGCTGCTCCTGGGTGAGCCAGACGGCGGCCGCGGCGGGCAGCGTCCGCTCGCCCTTCGCGACGTACGGGCCGCCTCCCGTGACCTTGACCTCGCTGACCATCCGGACCACCAGATCGCAGTGGACCAGGTAGAGGGGCCGGGTGCGCGGAGTGTGGGCGTTGCGTTCGACGGTGCCGCTCAGCGTCGTCGCCGTCGCCGCGCTCCGGCCCAGGCTCCGCGCGGCCGACACGCCCTCGCCCAGCCGCCAGCCGGCGCCGTTCTCGGATCCGAGGGCGCCGCCCTGCACGGACGTGGAGGTACCGCTGCCCTCCTGCCCGGTCATCTGGTGCCCGCCGAGCAGGAACGTCTCGGTACCCGCCCCGGTGCCCCCGGCCACCACCTCGGGGTTGGTGAGGGCGAACCGGGTACCGATCGCGCCGTTGAGCGCGTGGAGCCTACGGGGGTACTGCAGGTTCTTCACCACCCACCCGGAGGACACCGCCTGGCGCAGCGCCGAGGTGATGGCCTGCGGGCTGAAGCGTTCCTCGATCGCCAGCCGCGGCGCGAGGCCCTCCGTCTGCAGCGCGAGGTCCTCCCGCAGTTCCCGGTTGCGGCCCGCGGCCCGCGACAGGAGCTCGAAGGCGAGGTCCCGGACCGGTCCGCCGCCTCCGACGGTCTCCACCAGCGTCCAGTCCCGGACCGCCCGGCCCGCGATCGAGCGCGGCGCCATGGTCGACAGATCGCCGATGCCCGACGCGTTGAACTGCCGCTGCGGCGGCGCCAGTCCGGCGGTACGCCTGCGGGTCCTGGCCGTCAGCCGGTCCTTCCCGGCGGTGTCCAGGGTGAACGCGGTCGGGGTGAGCAGCCGTACGTCCTGCTCCGCCAGGTCGAGCGCCTCGTTGTCCGCGGTCGAGGCGATGTGCACGGCGTCGGGTGCGTCCCGCCCCGGCATGCCCGGGGTGAGGGCACGTTTGGCGGTCCGCTCCCGTGTCGTCATGGTGACGTCCACGTCCAGGCGCAGCGCGCCGCCGAACGCGCTGGTGTTCTCACCGCCGTTGGTGAGCACGTCGGAGCGTGTCGCCGGACCCGCCTGGTTGCGCCGGGTGCTCTGCCGGGTCCGCTCGCCGCGCACCGTGGCGGACAGGGCACCGGGGATCAGCCGGAACTGGCCGAGAGCCAGTCCGCCGATCGACCGTGAACTGGACCGCCCGCTCTGCGAGTTGCTGGTGACGCCGCTGTGGCTGCGCACCAGCCAGTCCTTCGTCTCCCCCTGGTAGCCCGTCTCGCGCAGGGCGCCGACGACCTTGATCTGCACGTCGTGCGCGTGCCACCGGCCCTTGCGCCGCATCCGGACCCGGATCCCGGAGGAGAGCAGCTGGTCCTTGTTGACCCGCAGGTTGGTCTCCGAGAGTACGGTGATCAGCTCGCGGTAGTTACGCCGCTGCACCTCGCCCTCCTCGCGGCTCACCTCGTTCCCCGCCCCCGCGCCGAACGCGGGAAGATAGCCCGCGAGTCGCTGGTCGGTGGCGAAGAGCCGCTCGATGCCGGAGAGCAGGGGAGCGGTGTCCAGCTGGCTGATCGCCACGCTCGACCCCATGGCCCCGAACGGCAGATGGCGCTCGTTGGCCGGACCGGCCGACGACCCGGCCCCGTCCCGTGAGTCCTCCCCCGGCCGCCGGTCGAGCTTCTTCCCGTTCGCGTCCGTTCCCGGCTCCCTGATCATGGGGCCCGCCGTGACGCCTTCGGGCAGTTCGAGGCCCAGGGACCGGGCCTCGTCGGCGCGCAGACTGACCCACACATCCATGGAGTGCCAGGCCGTGCGGGTCCCGGAGCGCACCTTCATGGCGGGGGAGAGCGGTCCGGTGCCCTCGACGCTGAACCGCACCTTGCCGAGGTAGAGCACCTTGTCGCCTCTGACCTCGGCGCCCTGACGGCTCGACACCGTCTGCTCGGCCACCGTGAACCGCGCTTTGCGCGCGCCGGCCGTGGGCATGACCGTCGCGCGCACCGCGGCGGCGTTGCCCAGCACGCCGAACCCCGCAGCCGGGCCCGCGCCGAAGGTCCCTCCTCGGCCCTTGGCCGCGGTGTGGGACACCGAGTGCTGTGTCTGCTGGTGCGTACGCAGTTGGGTCTTGCCGGTCGTCCAGGCGGGCGACAGGGCGGTGAGGTCGGCGCGCATCCGGTAGGTGCCCGTGGCACTGCCGTCCTTGGAGACGAGATCCTCCCCGATCACCCAGCCGCCCAGCAGCCGGGGCAGGTCCTCCAGGACGGTCGTGGCGGAGGTGGCGTCGTGGAGCCGGGCCCGCCCGGGCGCACCGCGGGAGGTCAGGGAGGGGTGCAGCACGGAGCGCACCGTGTCGAACAGGCCGCCGCCGCCCGGATGGGGGGCCGCGGCGTCGTCCAGGGCGACCGGGGCCAGCGAGTCCGCGAGCCGTACGCTCCGCGCGGTCCCTGCCCTGAGGGTGCGCGGCCGCGCGGGTGCCTCGGCGGTGACCGGCACCAGGTGTTCGGTGGGCACCCTCATCATGAGGGACCCGGCACCGCTGAACGTCTGCGCCCGGCCGCCCCGCCCCTCGTCCTGCGGCTGGACCCGTACGCCGTAGCGCACCTGGCGCCGCATCTCGACGGACCCCTTGTCGCTGCGCAGCACCCGCGGTTCGGACATGGTCTTCTGCACACGGGAGTCGGTGGAGGACTGGAACGGCTGCGCGTTGGCCATGACCGCCCCGCCGAGCCAGACGCCCGGGACGACCGGCGCCAGCCCGAACGCCATGAAGTTGACACCCTTGCTGGACGAACCGCCCGAGGAGTGGCTCACCACGCCCGAGGTGTTGTGCTGGGTGTCCACCTTGGTGTTGGCGCCCTCGGCCATCCGCGCGTCCTGGGCGGCCTGCCGGGGGGCGACCTCGGTGCCGGTGCCGCCGTCGTGATCGTCGGCTCGCGCCTTTCCCTTCCCCTTGCCCATGGCGGCCTCCGACTCGGCCAGCAGCGCGGCCATGGCCTTGGCCTGTTGCACGGCCGCGGCCTGAGCCTTCACGGCCTCGGGGGAGACGAAGGTCTCGGGCAGGTCGGTGCCGTCCCGGGAGATGGTGACGGTGACGTCGTACCAGCCCTTGCCCTCCGGGCCCTCGACGGCGAAGGAGCGGCCCTGGCCGTAGAACGTCTCCGGCCGCCCGGCCAGTTCCTCGCCTATCTCGGCCACCGTCCCGTCGGACCGTCCGACGACCGTCCCGAGGGCGGTGGACACGAACTCGTGCCCGGTGAGCCCGTACGCCGTGGAGAGCCCCGGCGCCCGTAACTCCCGCAGGTACGGCGGCAGTCCGAGCGGCGGATGGGAGGCGCCGGTCCCGCTGCCGGTCGGCCGGGGGACCGGCCGACGCGTGCCCGCCCGACGGGGGCGCGTCGTGGTGGCTGCGCGCGGCCGGGCGCTCTCCGAGCCTTCCTCGGACTCCTCCACCGCCTCTTCGACCGCGGGAAGCACCGCGGGCAGCCGGGTGGCGGCACTGCTCTCGGGCAGTTCCTCAAGAGTGGGCAGTACGGCAGGGGCGGGCCACGGCGCACGTGTGGCGGCCGTCGTGCCCCCGGCGGCCGGGAGCCGTCCACGCAGTGCGCGCGCGGTCGCCGCGTTGCCCGCGTCCCGCTGCAGGGCCAGCAGCGCCTGCGGAGTCATCCCCGGGCCGGTCGTCGGGGACGCCGGGCGCGGCGCCGTGACCTCCGCGCCGTTCCTGGCGGCCGGAGCCGTGTCCCGGCCGACGGCTCCCTGGCCGTGGTCCCCGGCCCTGCCGTTCCCGCCCGATGCCTGCCGCTGCCTACGCACAGTGAGCCATTCCCGTCATGAGGACCGCCGTCCCGCCCCCATCGGATCCGTCCGCTGGGGAGCGTAACCACTGCGCGGGCCCCACAGGGAGCAAGATCATGGACTCGGACATATGGACGCCCGCCGACCACCGAAGGGACCACGGCAGTACACCCGCGCTCCATCTTCCGCGGCCGTGCGCTCACTTCGAACACCGTTGAATGGCATTGCCGCCATGCTCGCTCGGCGCCCACTGTGGCGGTGGTCGAAAGCGAAACACCACACACAGGGGGAATTCCTCATGCGCCGTATTCCGGCCGTCATCACCACGTGCGCCGCGACGCTCGCCTTCCTCGTCCCGGCCGGCCTGGCCGCCGCCGCGCCCGCCGCGCCCGCCTCGCCCGCCGAGCAGTCGTACACCGTCGTGCCCTACGAGAACGTCAAGGTCCGCCAGCTGCCGAAGCAGGACAGCGCCTACCTGGCCACCCTGACCGCCGGTCACTCCTACACCGCGTACTGCTGGACCCACGGGCAGACCATCACGGACCACGGCTACACGAACGACATCTGGATCGGATTCGCCGACGGATTCAGCAGCGCCGTCTATTTCAAGGGCGACCAGTACGCGAATCTGCCGGCCTCCGCCCAGTGCTGAAAGCAGCGGAACGCACCGGAATTCACCGCGATCGTCCCGCCGTGCCAGGGAGTTCATCCATGAGCATCCGACGCAAGTCCGTCGCCGTCCTCGTCGGAGCCGTGCTCGCGTGCGGCCTGCTGAGCGCGGGAACCGCCTCGGCCGCGGCGCCGGCCGGCCTCACGCGGCAGGCCGCCTTCGAGACGTACACCGTCGTGCCCAGCGTCGACGCGCCCATCCGTTCCGGCCCGGGCAACGGTCACCCCGTGATCGGCAGGTTGCGCGCCGGGTACAGCTACGCCGCCTTCTGCTGGCTGTCCGGGGAGACGGTCGTCGACCACGGTTCCACCAGCCACATCTGGATCTATCTCTCCGGTGGCCCCGGCATCGGCAACGGCTGGGTCAGCGTCCTGTACCTCCGGGGTGACGAGCGGGCCGATCTTCCGGCCTCGGCCCAGTGCTGACCCGCGGCTGAGGCGGGCGGACCAGTCAGATGACTGAAGCTTCCTCGGGCCACCCCTTCGCACAATGGACGAGGCCCCGCCCGACCGCCTCACCGAGCGAAGGATCAGCATGCACGTGGACGCCCATGACGACGAGATCTGGGCCGTACTCGAAGGTGAGATCACCTTCTTCGTCGGAGAGCAGCGCTACGACCTGGGCCCGGGCGACATCGCCTTCGGCCCGCGCGGCGTCCCGCGCCGCCATGTCGTGCGCAGCCCGGAATCCCGTCTGCTCGTGACCTCGGTGCCCACCGGGGTCGCGGAATGGTTCGCCCGCAACGGCACCCCGGTGGCCTTCGCCGGTGAACTGCCCCCGTCCCTCGGTCTGGACGCCGCTGTCGGCCTGGTGGGCGCCTACGACCTTCATGTCGTCGGCCCGCCGGCCACGGGCGAGTGACGTGGGCGCGCCGGGCCGAGGCAGGGCGCCCCGGCTGCCGCTGGGGAGTCGAAGGTCAGCTCTGATGCGCCCGCAGCGCGGCGAGGGCCCGGTCCGCGTGGGCGCTCATCCGCAGTTCGCTGCGCACCACCTCCAGGACGGTGCGGTCCTGCGCGATGACGAAGGTGACCCGCTTCGTGGGTGCCAGGGAGAAGCCGCGCTTCACTCCGAACCGTTCGCGAACCGTGCCGTCGACATCGGACAGCAGCGGGTACCCGAGTGTGTGACGCCCGGCGAACTCCTGCTGCTTGTCGACCGCGTCACCACTGATGCCGACCGGCCGCCCGCCGGCGGCGGTGAACTCGGCGGCCAGATCGCGGAAGTGGCACGCCTCGGTGGTGCAGCCGGGGGAGAGGGCGGCGGGGTAGAAGAACAGCACGACCGGACCCTCGCCGAGCAGCTCGGTGAGATTGCGCTCCGTGCCGGTCTCGTCGGGCAGGGCGAAGTCCTCGACCTTGTCGCCCACGTCCACACCACGCGTCATGACTGACCCTTCCCACCATTGGCAACGCTACGTGCCCACAGTACAAGGGGCACCTGCAAGGGGAGTCGCGCGATCGCCGCGGCCTTCTGCGGAGCGGGACGCCGGCGCCAGTCCACGGCCATCTGGACGTTGGCGGGGAACACCCCGACGAAGAAGGCCGCGGTGGCCAGCGCGGCCACCCGGCGGGTACGGGGCACCGCCACCCCGGCGGCCAGCGCCAGTTCGGCCACACCGCTCGCGTACGTCCAGGTCCGGGGTGCCCCCGGCAGCGCCCGCGGAATGGTCGCGTCGAACTGCCGTGGCGACGCGAAGTGACCGACACCCGCGGTGGCCAGCAGGCCGGCGAGCAACAGGGCTGAGCGTTCCGACCGTGGCACGGTTCCTCCTCCAGGGGACTGCCGCGAGATATTACTGGAGGGTAAGTGTGGTGTGGGCGACGGGGTTCACGAAGGGGGAGGGGTCCCTCCTGCCTGCCCCGGGCCGGTGTCAGCGCGCGGCGCGGACGCCGTCCAGGGCCACCGTGAGGACCCGGTCGCGCTGGGTGTCGTCGAGGAAGTTCGTCGAGGTGATCCCGGCGACCATGCGCAGCAGGTCGTCGAAGTCCATGTCCGCGCGCGCCTGGCCGGCCTTCTGCGCGCGCTCGAACAGCGGGCCGCCCGCCTGGTACATCGAGTCCCGGCAGGTCAGGAAGATCTCCGACTCGTTGTCGAGCGCCTCACGGATGGCCCGTTTGGTCACGGTGTAGTCCACGAACCGCCGCAGCCACGAGGTCAGCGCCTCCCAGGGCTCACGATCGGCGACTCCCAGGGCCATCTGGCACAGGGCGTCCACCTCGTCCGCGTACACGCTCTCGAAGAGGTGGCGGCGGGTGGGGAAGTTCCGGTAGAGGGTGCCGATGCCCACGCCCGCGCGCCGGGCGATGTCCTCCAAGGACGCCTCCGCGCCGTGCTCCGCGAAGGCCTCCCGTGCGGCGGCCAGCAGAGCGTCGTAGTTGCGTGCGGCGTCTTTGCGGTGCGGGCGCCGGGACGCCACGATCCCGCTGATGGGGAACGGCTGAGCCGTCACTTGGTGCCTCCCGGCCGAGAAGAAGTTGAAGCGGAGGTATGCCTCCGTTACAGTGGAGGCGTACCTCCACTTTAGCAGTCGGGGGTGCGTTCCCCGTGGTGGCGTGTGTCCGCACGCACCGTCGACGCGCTCGTACCCCCTGTGACCTCGAACGGGCCGTACGCAGCCCGCCTCCGCTCCTTGAGCGGCCGTTCCGCCTGCTCTGTTCGTGTTCCGTTCTCTGATCCGTTCCGTTCCGCTCCGTTCGGAGAGGCTTTTCATGCCCACGAAGTCCACCCGCCTCACCTTCGCGGTCCTCGCGACCGGTGCGGGCGTGTTCTCCATGCTCCAGTCGCTGATCGCACCGGCCCTGCCGACCGTCCAGCACGCCCTGAACACCTCGCAGTCCACCGTGACCTGGGTGATGACGGCCTACCTGCTGTCCGCCTCGGTCTTCACCCCGATCCTCGGCCGGGTCGGCGACCTGATCGGCAAGAAGCGCACCCTCGTCGCCGTCCTCGTGACCGTGACGCTCGGCTGTCTGCTCGCCGCGCTCGCGCCGAACATCGGCGTGCTGATCGTCGCCCGGGTCGTCCAGGGCATAGGCGGCGCGCTGTTCCCGCTCTCCTTCGGCATCATCCGGGACGAGTTCACCGCGGCCGAGGTCGGCCCCAGCATCAGCAACCTGTCCGCCGTGATCGCCGCGGGCGGCGGCGTCGGACTGGTCGCGGCCGGTCCCATCGTGTCCGCGCTCGACTACCGCTGGCTGTTCTGGCTGCCCGTCGGCGTCGTCGCGGTCACCACACTGATCGCCCTGCGCTACGTCCCCGAATCCCCGAGCCGGGCCGAGGGACGCGTCAGCTGGCTCGGTGCCGTCCTGCTGTCGGGCTGGCTGGTCGCGCTGCTGCTCCCGCTCAGCCAGGCGGGCCAGTGGGGCTGGGGATCGGCCCGCGTGATCGGGCTGTTCGTCGCCGCCGTCCTGCTCTTCGCACTGTGGCTGCTGGCCGAGGCGCGCTCCCGCACCCCGCTGATCGACCTGCGCGTTATGCGGCTGCCCGCGGTGTGGACCACCAACACCGCCGCGCTCCTGTTCGGCGCGGGCATGTACGCGATCTGGTCCTTCCTCCCCGGCTTCGTGCAGACTCCGAGCTCCGCCGGATACGGCTTCGGCGCCAGTGTCACCGCGGCCGGACTGCTCATGCTGCCGATGCTGCTCGCCATGTTCTGCTCGGGCGTGCTCAGCGGTCGGCTGGAGCCCGTCCTCGGCGCCAAGAAGCTGCTCACGACCGGTGCCGCGCTCGGTGCGGTCGCCTGCGGCTTCCTCGCCCTGTGGCACGACCAGCAGTGGCAAGTGGCCTTCGCCGCAGGCATCTTCGGCCTTGGCATCGGACTCGCCTTCGCCTCGATGGCCAACCTGATCGTCGGCAGCGTGCCGCCCGAGCAGACCGGCGCCGCGACCGGGATGAACGCCAACATCCGCACCATCGGCGGGTCCATCGGCGCGGCCGTGACCAGCGTTCTGGTGACCGGCCGTCTCCAGCCCTCGGGCCTTCCCTACGGCTCGGGATACACCCACGGCTTCACCCTGCTCGCCCTGCTCTGCCTGGCCGCGGCGCTGGCCGCCCTCCTCGTGCCGGTCCAGCGTGCCGGCCGGCTCTCCGCCTCGGCCCGCGCGGACGCCGACTCCGCGCGTACGGAACCGGAGGCGGCCGTCGCTCCCGGCGCGCGGAGCTGAGCCGGTCCACGCTCGATGCGTGAAGGTGACGGATGAAGTTGATGGGTGAAGATGCTTGTCGGACAGGGGCATGGCTCCGAACGGGCGGCGCGTTCACCCGACTCGGTGAGCGATACCACGGATGCGTACCACCGGCGTACGCACCGCCGTTGCTCCGACATGGACAGCACTCACACGGCCCAACGGCGCCGTCCGAAGCAGGGCCTCGCGGGCCGGCCCTACGCCGAGCTGACGGACGGGCGCCTGGGCCACCCGCCGATCTACGCCCAACTGGTCGCGGAGTGGCGGGCCAAGGGCCGGGTGGTTCCGGAGCACCGCGAGGTGGTCGCGGTGCTGTGGGCCTCCTTCGCCGCCTCCAGCCCCTTCGAGGGGGCGGCGTGGCCGGTCGACTCCAGGGCGGAGAGGCGGGACTCGAAGACCGCCGGACCCGTACCCGCCGAATCCGGGACCGTGTCCGCCGTCCCCGTACCCGCCGTCCCCGTACCCCGTGGCCTGCTGGGCTGGTGAACTCCTGCGCGCGCTGCCGCGGAGTGCCGGTCACCCTCCGGGCGGGGGAGCCAGGACGGCGAGCGTCCCGTTGGCCCGCTGCAACGCCAGTTCCAGGGGGACCGCGGCATGCAGGGCTCCGGTCCCGTCGGGCGGAATGAGCCATTCCAGGAACCGCGCGGCGCGGTACGGCGGTGGTACGGCGACCCACGAGCCCTTGCCCGCGTGGCGGAGCCCGGAGCCGACCCAGCGGCTGGCCGGGTCCGGCGGCAGGAAGAAGCCCACTCTCCGGGACGCGGTGTCCACCAGGGTGGGGCCGGGGGCACGCAGCGGGTCGTTCCACAGGATGTCCAGGGCGAGCAGCCCGAGTTGCTCGGGAACGCTGAGGACGTCCCAGAACCGCCCGGCCTCCATGAGCACCGTCCCCGACCCCTGATCCCACTCGCGCTTGCAGGCCCGGGGGTCCGAGGCGGCTGCCGCGAGCCACTCGACACCTTGCATCCACATCACATCCGGCATGACCAACTCCAGGACATTCGCAGGCCGTCTGACCAGGCGTGGAGCGACGCACTCGGATGCGGAAACCCGCACCTGGGCGCCGACCCGGCGTGTTCATGCTGGTAGATATTTCTAAGTGGCGGAAGGGGTGGCGCGGTCTGGCGTTTTCGCCGAAACGTTCTTCTGGGGACGTCCGTTGCTCGGATTTCCGTCAGGTCCGTGAAGTGTCCGTCAACTTCGTGCAGTCAGGATGCCGAGGACGTTGGCCGCGACGACGGCGCCGATGCCCGTCCATTCCGTCCAGCCCAGGCTCTGACCGAGGACGATCCACCCGACCAGACCGGCCAGGACGGGATTGACGCTCATGAAGAGACCGAAGACCGGAGCCGGGACGCGGCGCAGGGTGAACAGGTCCGCGAGGCAGGGCACCGCGGAGGACAGCACGCCGGCGGCCACGGCGCAGCCGACCGCCGTCGGCGTCGGAGGATGCCGGACCGCGACGGCGACGCCGACCGGCAGGAACAGCACGGCGGAGAGCCCGGCGGCGGCAGCGGACCCCGCCGCCCCGGGGATGCGGCGGCCGACGGTGCGGTTGAGCAGGATGTACGACGCCCAGCAGCCGGCGGCCAGCAGTCCGAGGCCCATTCCGAGGAAGTCGGCGGAGGGGCGCGGGCGCATCAGCGTGATGACACCCGCGGCGGCGATCACCGCACAGCACGCGTCCAGGCGGCGGCGGGAGGCGGCCAGCGCGATGCTGAGCGGGCCCACGAATTCGAGCGTCACCGCCAGCCCCAGGCCGATGCGGTCGATCGCCGTGTAGAGGGACAGGTTCATGGTCCCGAACACCAGCGCCAGCAGTACGACCGGCCACCACTGCCCCCAGGTGAACGTGCGCAGCCGGGGGCGGCCCACTGCCAGCAGGACGACCGCGGCGACGTACTGACGCACCGCGACCACACCGACGGGGCCGAGGACGGGGAAGGCCAGGGAACCGATCGCGGCACCGGTCTGGTTGGACAGGCCACTGGCGACCATCGTGACCACGCCGGCCAGGCGTGTGCCGTCCGCCTTCGGGGCGGTGGGGGCCGGGGGAGTGCGACGCGCGGGTGCTGCCGGGCGTGCGGAGGCTGCGTGCATGTCTCGATGCTGGGAGGCCTGGGCTCTTGCGCAAAATGCATCAGCCGATCCATCTATACGCTTGAGTCATGGATCCTTCAGTCGAGGACGCTTCCGGAACGGGCGCCGCCGTCGAGGACGCTTCCGGCAAGGGCGCCTCCGTCATGAACGTAGAGCTGCGGCAGTTGCGCTGTCTCGTCGCGATCGTCGACGAGGGCACCTTCACCGACGCCGCCATCGCGCTCGGGATCTCCCAGGCCGCCGTGTCCCGCACACTGGCCTCGCTCGAGCGCGTCCTCGGGGTACGGCTGCTGCGGCGCACCTCCCGCGAGGTCGCTCCGACGGCGACGGGACTGCGGGTGCTGGCGCATGCCCGGCGGGTACTCGGCGAGGTGGCCGACCTGGTCCAGGAGGCCACGTCGGGTCGCGCCTCGCTGCGGATCGGGTACGCCTGGTCCGCGCTCGGCCGTCACACCCTGGCCTTTCAGCGCGACTGGGCGCGGGCGCACCCCGAGACGGAGCTGCGGCTCGTGCGAGTCAACTCCGCCACCGCCGGCCTCGCCGAGGGAGCCTGCGACGCGGCCGTGGTGCGCAGGCCCCTGGACGACCGGCGGTTCGACTCCGCGATCGTGGGGCTGGAGCGGCGGCTGTGCGCCCTGGCCGCCGACGATCCGCTGGCCGGACGCCGCTCGGTGCGACTCGCCGACCTCGGCGGGCGCGTCCTGCTGATCGACCGCAGGACCGGCACCACCACGACGGAGCTGTTCCCGCCCGACTCCCGCCCGGTGACCAGGGAGACCCACGATGTCGACGAGTGGCTCACCGCGATCTCCACGGGGCGCTGTGTGGGCATGACGGCCGAGTCCACCGCGCACCAGTACCCGCGCCCCGGTGTCGTCTACCGGCCGGTGCGCGACGCCGAGCCCATCGCGGTGCGGCTCGCCTGGTGGCGGGACGACCCGCACCCCGCCGTCCCCGCCGCCATCGAACTCCTGACAGAGCTCTATCGCCGAGCCGCGTAGTCGACGTCGGGGCGCAACGCGTGCGCCGTGCTGCCCGCCGGTGTCACGCCGAGTCGCACGCGATGATCCGTCCGGGCTCGGGGCCGAGTCCGGCGAGATCGAGGCCGAGCGCGGCGCGGGCGGCGAGGCGGCCGTGCACTTCGGCATCGATGCGGACGGTGGTCGGCGCGGGTGTGACGAGGGCGCCGTATTCCGTGTCGTCGAAGCCGGTCACGGCCAGGTCGCCGGGTGCGGCAAGTCCCAGGTCGTGCAGGGCGCTCAGGGTGCGCAGAGCGATGTCGTCGTCTAAGGCCGCGACCGCCGTCACGGTCCCGTGCGCGGCGAGGAAGGTCCTGACGGCGCTGGTGCCTGCCGTCCTCGGACGGGGTACGACGAAGGAGGTCAGCGGGGCGAGCCCCAGCGTGCTCACGGTCTCCCGGGCGAGGCGCAGCCGCACTTCCAGCAGCGGGGAGTCGTGGTCGGGCAACGCCATCGCGAGGTGCGTGTGCTCGTGGTCGGCGAGATGTCGGATCTGCAGGGCGGCGCTCGCGGCGAACCCCGCCCGCCAGTCGCCCGCCGCCCCGGGCTCGTGGCCGGTGAGATGCGAGGCGAACCGGAGCACGGCCCGGGGAGCGATCGTGTCGAGGACCTGCTGTGTGGAGTGCGGCGCGCCATGGCCGTGCCGGACGAGCAGCACGCGTTCGCTCGTGGTCGGCGAGACGGTCTGGTTCGGATCGTCGTTGAGTACGAAGCTCACGGTCGCCCGCGAGACGCCGCTCGCCGCGGCGACGTCGCTCAGCGTCACGCGCCGTGCACCGGCCGTCATCACGCCTCGATCGGTTCTGTCGCGGCGGTACCGGGACCGTGGACGACCGCCAGTGCAGGTCGTAGGGCCGCACGCCGAACGGTCCCGTGTCGCTGGCGCGACGCGGGACCGTTCGCAGAAGACCAGTCGTCTTTGGCGAGATGACGGGCCGTCAATCTTCAGATGTCAGTTGCGACCACTGGGGTCAGTGTCCGCCTCCGCCGCCGCCGCCGTGGCCTCCGCCGCCGCCGCCGTGGCCTCCGCCACCGCCGCCGTGGCCGCCACCGCCGCCGCCGTGGCCACCGCCACCGCCGCCGTGGCCGCCGCCACCGCCGCCGTGGCCGCCACCGCCGCCGCCGTGGTCTCCGCCACCGCCACCGTGGTCTCCGCCGCCACCGCCGTGGTCGCCGCCGCCGTAGCCGCCGCCGCCTCCGCCATGGCCTCCGCCGTCGTTGCTGCTGAAGGAGTAACCGGAGTGATCCGACTGGGAACTGGCCGCGCTGGCGATGCCGGCTGTGCCGAACGCCAGGGCCAGAGCGGCGAACAGGCTGGCGACCAGCCGGAACGTCCTAGAAGTGATGATCCGCATGGTGCTTTCCCTTCCCGGGAGCGTAGACAGGTCCTGGCCCTGCACGGCCGCGGTGACGTCGGCACCCGTGAGGCGCTGAGACGTTCGCGATGAGGGTCCGGTACATCGGCGTTGAATGTGACGGGAGCTGCCGTCTGCCGACTCACGCGCTGATCGCGCGGCATCGGGCCCACCTGGGCTGCTGAGTGCAGCGAACCCCGCGGCGGGGCGCCCGTCCGTCAGTTAACCGACGACCGGGTTGTCGTCGGTCGGGATGTAGTCGGTCGGGATGCTGAGATTGTTTGTCTTCTCGCCAGGCAAAACGTCTGTTTTCTGTTCAACCCGTATCCAAACTACGCATATGTGGACAATGAAGTCAAGCGCAGCGGATGGGCCCCGGGAGTGCTGGATGCGGGTCATGGTGTCGCAGGCAACTCCCTTTACTTCTTTTTGGCGTTGGGCGACTGACGCCCGCCCAGATCGGGGCTGATCGGGGCGGTCCCGGCCGCCACCTTCGGCCTGCGCGGCGCGCGGCGCGCGCCCGGCCCGACCCGCCCAAGGGAGCGGAGGCGACGTCGAGTTGGCATTCTCCGCGGCGGATCCTCGACGGTCCTGTCCTCGGGCCGCCGACGGGCTCGGCGTCCGTGGAGTGGGCGTCGCGCCCTTGCCCGGCCCGGGAGATGGGGCAGTGGCGTCGCCCTGCGCGGAGATCGACACCTGCCCGGCAGGGCCGCTGTCGGTGCCGAGGGGCCGTGGGGCGATTGGGGCTGGCCGGGGCCCTGTGGCGGCGGATGACCAGACCGCCGGCAGGCCATGTCGGCAACATAGAGAACAAAATTGTTGACAATCTTGTTGGACTGGATTTAGGTTCGACAGGCACTCACTCAGGGAGGGCGCGATGCCGAAGGAAGCCCGTCCAGGCACCGGCGAGCAGGCCAAGCAGCACGCACTGGTGCATCTGCGGCAGGCGATCCTGCACGGCGACATGGCACCGGCCCAGCGGCTGGTGGAGAACGAACTCGCCGAGCAGTTCGGTGTCACGCGGGCCAGCGTCCGGGCGGCGCTGATCGAGCTGGAGTCGGAGGGACTGGTCGAGCGGATCCGCAACCGCGGCTCGCGGGTGCGGGTGGTGACGGTCGAGGAAGCGGTGGCCATCACCGAGTGCCGGATGGTCCTGGAGGGCCTCTGCGCGGCCAAGGCGGCCGTCGAGGCGAGCGAGGACCAGCTGGACCAGTTGACCGATCTGGGCACGGCGATGTCCAAGGCGGTCGCGGGCGGCGAGCCGCTGGTCTACTCCCGGCTCAACCACGAACTGCACGACCGGATCAGGGAGTTCTCCGGCCAGCAGGTCGCCGTGGGGCTGCTGGAGCGGCTCAACGGGCAGCTGGTGCGCCACCGTTTCCAGCTCGCGCTGAGACCGGGGCGCCCCCAGCAGTCACTGAGTGAGCACCTGGCCATGATCGAGTCGATCAGGGCCCGGGACCCGCAGGCGGCCGAAGCGGCCGTCCGTACCCACCTCGCGGGAGTCATCGACGCGCTGCGCCAATGACGTCGTGGAGGTGGGGCATCCGGCCTGTCCACCAAGGAGATGTGAGCAATGACGCACGGCAAGGCGCCCACCACCCCACGATCGACACTTGTCATCACCGCGCATGCCGGGGACTTCGTCTGGCGGGCCGGGGGAGCCATCGCCCTGGCCGCCTCCCGTGGAGAGAAGGTGACCATCGCGTGCCTCACCTACGGGGAGCGCGGTGAGTCCGCCAAGGCCTGGCGCGAGGGCAAGTCGCTGGAGGAGATCAAGGAGATCCGCCGTGCCGAGGCCGAGGCGGCGGCCTCGGCCCTGGGCGCCCGGGTGCGCTTCCTCGACGCCGGCGACTACCCCCTGCTCGTCACTCAGGAGCTGACCGACCAGCTCGTACGCATCTACCGCGACACCCAGCCCGACGTGGTCCTGACCCACCCCCTGGACGATCCCTACAACGGTGACCACCCGGCGGCCGCCCGCATGGCCCTGGACGCACGCGTCCTCGCCCAGGCCATCGGCTATCCCTCCGAGGGCCAGATCATCGGAGCCCCGCCGGTGTTCTTCTTCGAGCCGCACCAGCCGGAGATGTGCGGCTTCCGGCCCGAGGTCCTCCTCGACATCACCCCGGTCTGGGAGACCAAGCGCAAGGCCATGGAGTGCCTCGCCGCCCAGCAGCACCTGTGGGACTACTACACCGACCTGGGCAAACGGCGCGGCGTACAGCTCAAGCGCAACGCGGGCCCCAACCTCGGCCTGCCCCACGCCACCTACGGCGAGGCCTACATGCGTCCCTACCCGCAGGTCACGGAGGAGCTGGCATGAGCGGCCTGATCGTCACCAACCCGCCGCGCGCCCATGCCGAGGACGTCGAGGCACTCGGCGGCTACGGGGTGGCCACCGTCCACGAGGGCATGGGCCGAACCGGCAGTCTCGGTTCCGGGTTCCGGCCCATCCAGCAGGACGTGCGCATCGCGGGCACCGCGGTCACCGCCCTGTGCTGGCCCGGCGACAACCTCATGATCCACGCGGCGGTCGAGCAGTGCCGCGAGGGCGACATCCTCGTCGTGACCACCACCTCGCCCTCCACCGACGGCATGTTCGGCGACCTTTTCGCCACCGCGCTCCAGTACCGCGGGGTGCGCGGCCTGATTATCGACGCCGGCGTGCGCGACACCGCCGACCTGCGTGCCATGGGCTTCCCCGTCTGGTCGAGTGCCGTCTGCGCCCAGGGCACGGTCAAGGCCACGGGCGGCTCGGTGAACGTACCCGTCGTGCTCGGCGGCCAGGTCGTCCGCCCCGGTGACGTCATCGTCGCCGACGACGACGGCGTGGTCTGCGTACCCCGCGAGCGGGCCGGCACGGCTGTCAAGGCGGCCGGGGCGCGCACCGCCAAGGAGGACGCCTCCCGGGCCGCCTTCGCGGAGGGCCAGTTGGGCCTGGACCGCTACGGCCTGCGCGAGACCCTCGTACGGCTAGGGGTGCGGTACCAGGCCTACGACGAGTACGAACGCGACGGTTCCCAGTCATGAGCACCGGCGAGGAGCTGCGCTGCATGCTGATGCGCGGCGGGACCTCGAAGGGCGCCTACTTCCTGGCCGAGGACCTGCCGGCCGACGCCGGGGCGCGCGACGAACTGCTGCTGCGGGTCATGGGCAGCCCCGACGCCCGGCAGATCGACGGACTCGGCGGAGCGCACCCGCTCACCAGCAAGGTCGCGGTGGTCTCCCGCTCCCAGAGCCCCGACGCGGAGGTCGACTACCTCTTCCTCCAGGCGGGAGTGGACCGGGCCGAGGTCTCCGACCGGCAGAACTGCGGCAACCTCCTTGCGGGAGTCGGCCCGTTCGCCGTGGAACGCGGTCTGGTCCCCGCCCGGGACGGCCACACCTCGGTGCGGATCCGGATGGTCAACAGCGGTGACCTGGCCACCGCCACCTTCCCCACGCCGGACCGGCGTGTCTCCTACGCGGGACCGGCCGAGATCTCCGGCGTGCCAGGCACCGCCGCACCCGTGGTGATCGAGTTCGAGCGGGGCAACAACCCCCTGCTGCCCACCGGGCATGCCCGGGACATCGTCGCGGACACGCCGGTGACCTGCGTGGACAACGGCATGCCGACCGTACTGATCGCCGCCGCCTCCCTACAGGTCACCGGCTACGAAAGGCCGCGGGACCTGGAGGAGGACCTGACGCTGCACGACCGGCTCCAGCGGATCCGCCTGGAGGCGGGCCTGCTGATGGGCCTGGGAGATGTCAGCGAGACGACCGTGCCCAAGCTCAGCCTGCTGGCACCGCCCACGAACGGCGGCGCGGTCATGACCCGCACCTTCATCCCCGTCCGCTGCCACACCGCCATCGGCGTCCTCGGTGCCGCCAGTGTCGCCGCCGGGCTGCGCGTCCACGGCGGCGTCGGCGAGGACGTCGCCCGGCTGCCCGAGAACGGCGGACGGCTGCGCATCGAGCATCCCACCGGATTCCTCGACATCGAGAGCGAGATCGACGACGGCACCCCGGGGACCGCCCCCGTGGCCCGCCGAACCGCCGTCGTCCGCACCGCACGCAAGATCTTCGACGGTACGGTCTTCCCCCGGCCGGCCGGAGCCGCACTTCACCCTTAAGAAGGCCCGCATGGCCCCGCCCCTCGGCGATATCGCCCACCTCGGGCACGTCGAACTGCTCACCCCGGACCTGGACGGAAGTCTGCGGTTCTTCACCGACTACCTCGGCCTGACGGTCAACGGCGGCAACGGTGACTCGGTCCATCTGCGGACCTGGGACGACTACGAGCACCACAGCCTCGTCCTCACCGCGCACCGGACCTCAGGTCTGCGCCGCACGGCCCTGCGCGCCGCCAGCGAGGAGGCCCTGCAGCGGAGGGTCAAGGAACTGGAGGCCGCCGGTCACCAGGGCCGCTGGACCGAGGACGAGCCGGGCCTCGGCCGGCTGTACGTCACCACCGACCCCGACGGCCACGAACTGGCCCTGTACTGGGAGTCCGAGTGGTACCAGGCTCCGGACGAGCTGAAGCCGGGGCTGAAGAACCAGCCCCAGGCCAAGCCCGGTCACGGGGTGGGCGTACGCCGCCTGGACCATGTGAACTACCTGGCCGCCGACGTCGCCGCCAACGCCGACTTCCACCAGCACCTGCTGGGCGCCCGGCCGACCGAGCAGATCCAGCTCGACGGCGGCCGGATCGCCGCGAAGTGGCTGACGTTCACGAACAAGTCGTACGACGTCGTCTACACCGAGGACTGGACGGGCTCGCGCGGGCGGCTGCACCACATCGCGTTCGCGACCGACACCCGCGAGGACATCCTGCGCGCCGCCGACCTCGCCCTCGACACCGGTGTGTTCATCGAGACGGGCCCGCACAAGCACGCCATCCAGCAGACGTTCTTCCTCTACGTCTACGAGCCGGGCGGCAACCGCATCGAGTTGTGCAACCCGCTCACCCGTCTCGTACTGGCCCCCGACTGGCCCCTGATCACGTGGACCCAGGCCGAGCGCGCCAAGGGGCAGGCGTGGGGTCTGAAGACCATCGAGTCCTTCCACACCCATGGCACACCGCCGCTGGACCCGGCCGCGGACCACTGAGAACAAGTCAGCGCAACAGGCAGGGCGGCACACGGCTGTGTGCCGCCCATGGCCGTTTCACCTGCTGTTTCTCTCCTGATGTAGCCCTCCCGGAACCGTCGGCTGGATTGTTCCTGAGATTGTTGACAAAAGCGTTGACACTTCAGGAACCGGAACCCTAGCGTCGTGCGCACCATCGGGTCAGGCCGCTCGAGCCGCACCGACCCGCCTCACTCATCCCCTCCAGGGACACTTCTCCCGGACGAGAGGAAACAAAGATGTCTCCCTCCCCAGACCTGCGCGCACGCGGGACCGGACTGGCCACGCTGGTCGTCGGCCTGTGCTGGCTGGTCGTGCTCTTCGACGGCCTCGACATGTTTGTCTACGGCTCCGTGCTGCCCAACATGCTCGCCGAGCACGCCCTGGGGCTCCAGCCGTCCCAGGCCGGCGACCTCGGCAGTTACGCCACCTTCGGGATGCTGATCGGCGCGCTGTCCGCGGGTACGGTCACCGACTGGATCGGCCGCAAGAAGGTGATCATCACCTGCACGGCGGTCTTCTCGCTCGCGTCCGCCCTCTGCGCCGTCGCGCCCAGCCTCGGTGTCTTCGGACTCGGCCGGTTCATCGCTGGTCTCGGACTCGGCGGTCTGCTCCCCACCACGATCACGATGGTCGCCGAGTACGCCCCGCGCGGCCGCCGCGCGCTGATAGTCGGCACGCTGATGACCGCTCACCAGGCCGGCGGCATCCTGGCGGGCTTCGTCGGCCTGTGGACCACCGGCGCCGGCCAGTGGCGCATCGCCTACTGGATCTGCGTGGTCCCGCTGCTCATCGGCGTCCCGCTGATCGCCAAGTACCTCCCCGAGTCCCTGAACTTCCTGATCGCCAAGGGACGCACACGGGAGGCCCGCGAGCTCGCCGAGCGCTACGACGTCGAACTCCCCGCCCCCGCGGCCAAGCGCCCCGCGGCCGGGGACCGCTGGAGCGCCGTCGCCGCCCTGTTCCGCGGCGGCCTGTGGCGCACCACGCTGCTGTTCTGGCTGGCCTCGTTCTGCGGCCTGCTGCTCGTCTACGGCGTCAGCAACTGGTTGCCCACCATGATGCGTGGCACGGGCTACGAGCTCGGCTCCTCGCTGTCCTTCGTCATCGTCATCAACCTCGGCGGCATCGCGGGCATGCTGATCGCCGGCCGCTTCTCCGACCACTTCGGCGGCGCGCGCGTCGCCACCGTCTGGTTCGCGGCCACCGCCCTCGGCGTCTATCTGCTCGGCATCCACATGGCGCTGCCGCTCACCTACGTCGTGGTCTTCCTGACCGGCCTGTTCCTCTTCAGTGCCCAGGCCATGATCTACGCGACGGTCGCCGGCCGCTCCAGCGACGGCAACCGGGCCACCGCCGTGGGCTGGGTCTCCGGCATCGGCCGCTTCGGCGCCGTGTTCGGACCCTGGCTCGGCGGCCAACTCGTCGCAGCCAAGTCCGAGAGCTGGGGCTTCACGGCGTTCGCCGTCGCCGCCGTGCTCGCCACGGTCTTCGTCGCCCTCACCGGCCTGCGCGGCCCCCGGCGGACCCCGCAGCCCGACGCCGCCCAGCAGCTGACCACCACCGGCTGACCGCGACGACATGCCTGAGGCCGGGACCTGGCGGGGCCCGGCCTCAGGCATGTCCGGATCGGATACGACCAGTGGCACCCACAGCCCTCTTCAGCCCATCTGGTCCTGTGCCGAGAGGCCCTTCCCCCTCGCGAGAAAGAGCTGAGGACCTGTTCGTTGTCGACACGCAGATCCACATCTGGAAGGAAGAGACCCCGGACCGCCCCTGGGTCCCGGACGCGCGTGAGCGCATCCGCCTCAACGGCCACCGCGAGGACCCCTTCTCCTACGAGGAGGCCCTCGAGCTGATGGACGAGGCCGGCGTCAACCGAGCCCTGATCCTGCCCCCGTCGTGGGAGGGAAACCGCATCGACTACGCGCTCGAGGGCACCGCCCTGCTGAAGGAGTTCGCGCAGAACCCGTACATCAAGGGCACTCGGCTCACCTTCCACCGCCCCCAGGATTGACCGCCTCCTCGGCGGCCCCGGGCACCTGCTGCGGGGGCTGCTCGACGGGCGGGACGCGATCGTCGTCGACGAGACGATCACACACAGCCGCGTCGTGAAACACCATGTCCAGACCTCCGAACCCGACTCGTACTTCTATGTGCGGGGCGGACTCGGCCAGGGGATCGCGGTGGCACTCGGCGTCAAACTCGCCCCCAGGGAAAGCCCCGTGGTCCTCACCATCGGCGACGGGGCCTTCGCGTACAACCCCGTCATCCCGTCGTACGACGCCGCCAGGACGTACGACCTGCCGCTGCTGATCGTGGTGTTCGACAACCGCGTCTACAAGTCGATGAACCTCAACCACCGCAGGTTCTACCCCGAGGGCGCGGCCGCCGAGACCGGCGAGTGGCTCGGCACCGACCTGCACCGGCTGCCCCGACTCGCCCAGTTCGCCGAGCCGTTCGGCATGCACACCGAGACCGTCGACGCGCCGGACGCGCTCGCCCCCGCCCTGGAGCGCGCGCTCAAGGCCGTGGCGGAGGGCACCACCGCCGTCGTCGACGTTCTCGTCACCCGCTGACCCGGGAGGCCCCCGCCACCATGACCGACACCCCAACGCCCGAGCCGGGCACGGTCCTTGTCCCCGCCGACGACCTGCGCGCCTTCGCCGCCGCCCTCCTGGAGAAGGGCGGACTCGGCGCCGAGCACGCCCGCACCACCGCCGACGTGTTCGTCTGGGCCGCGCTGCGCGGCGTCGACTCCCACGGCACCGCGCGGGCCCCGAGTATCTTGAGCTGCTTGCCAAGGGGGTGGCCAACGCCCAGCCCGCGATGACGTTCGAGTCCGGTACGACGGCGGTCGCCGTCCTCGACACCGATCGCGCGCCCGGCCCGGTGGCCCTCACCGCGGCCGCCGAGGAGGCGATCACCCGTGCCAGGGCGGGGGTGTCGCGGCCGTGGGGGTGCGCCGGACCGTTCACACCGGCGCCATCGGCTACTACGTGTCGAAGATCGCCGAACAGGGCCTGGTCGGGCTCGCCTTCGTCGTCGGAATGCCCAACATGGGCTACACCGGGGTCAAGGGCGCGGCCATGGCCACCAGCCCGCTCGCCATCGCCGTACCCGCCGCGAGCCACGCGCCGCTCCTGCTGGACATGGCCACCGCCACGATCGCCCTGGGGAAGATCCGCCAGGCCAGGGCGAGCGGCACCCCGCTGCCGGAGGGGGCCGCCGCCACCGCGGACGGCACCCCCACCACCGACCCGGAGAAGGCGGTCATGCCGCCGCCGCTGCGCGGCGCCAAGGGGTCCGGCATGTCGCTGGCGTTCGAACTGCTCACCAGCGTGCTCGTCGGAGCGCCGATCTTCGCCGCCTTCCACTCGGACGATCCCCAGGGCCGGGAGCACCGCCAGAACGCCCTGATCATCGCCATCGACCCGGCGGCCTTCGGCGACGCGGACGCCTTCACCGCGGCTGTCGACACCACTCTGCCGCCCTGAGTGTGCGGCGCGCCGAGAAGGGGGTACCCGTGACGGCGAAGGTGTGGCGTGAACTGACGCAGAGTGCTGACAAGTTGGGCATCACGCCACCCGAGGCCCGCGCGCAGGGCTGACAGTCACCTCCATGGAGAGGGGGATGGAGGAGCGGGTGGTCGGGGCGTCCGACGTGCGGCGGGCGCCTCGTCCGTCCCGGGCCCGCCCGCTGAACCGCCTCCGGCCCGCCGCACATGACGGGCGATCACGGCGTAGGTCTCCAGAGCCTTCTCGTCGTCCTTGCCGTCGTACCCGTGATCGACCCCGAGCACGTCGTGATGCTCGACGAGGGCGCCCGCCCGCTGAAGGCGCTCGGCGTAGCGCACGGCTTCCGCCTTGAGAAGGTCGTACTCCGCCGTGACGACCAGAGCCGGGGCGATGCCCTTGAGGTCGGCGGTGTCGGCCGCGCCCGCGGGGGACACCAGCCGGTCGGCGCGCACGCGCGGATCGGGGACGTACGAGCTGTCGAAGATCTCTCCCATCCAGGGGCGCACGATTTCCGGCAACATCCAGATCCCCTGTGAACAGCTGAGTGACGGACCCTCAGCCACGCCATTCCACACGCCTCGTCGGGTGCGGGGACGACGAATCGTGCACCTCGCTCTCCCTCTGGCGGTCGTTGACAAAGCGGAACGTTGATCCGTATCGTAACCGGAACGACGCTCCGTTTGATGCGGAGCCGATGCCGGACGCCCCTGACAGGGCCTGACCGCCTTACCCGCCGTCAGCCGAATGAGACCGGCAGCAGAGGTCATGGAAGGGAAATGCGCATCATGAGTGAATCGACGTACCCGGCCCACACCTTCGGTCCGCCCACCCCGGTGCTCTCGGTCAGTCCCGTAGTGGTGCCGGCCCCCGGCCGGGCCGTGGATCTGGAGGTGCGCGTCTCCGCGCCCGTGACCGGGAGCGACCTGCCGGTCATCCTCCTCTCGCACGGCCAGGGTTACTCGAACCACCTCTCCTCGCTCAACGGCTACGCCCCCCTCGCCAACTTCTGGGCGGCGCACGGCTTCGTCGTGATCCAGCCCACCCACCTGAGTTCGAGGACGCTGAGCCTGGATCCCGCTACCCCCGGGGGGCCTCTGCACTGGCGCTCACGGGCCGAGGACATGACGCGGATCCTCGACGGATTCGATGTGATCGAGGCCGCCGTGCCGCAGCTTCTCGGGCGCCTGGACCACGACAAGGTCGCCGTGGCCGGGCACTCGATGGGCGGGCACACCGCGAGCCTGCTGCTCGGCGCCCGGCTCACCGATCCGGACGACGGAACGGAAGTGAACCTGACCGAGCCCCGGATCAAGGCAGGTGTACTGCTTGCCGCGCCCGGAAGGGGCGGTGATGCAGTCACCGAGTTCGTGGCCGAGAACTACGCGTTCTTCTCGACCACGGACTTCTCCGAGATGACGACACCCACACTCGTGGTCGCAGGCGACAAGGACGCCTCCACCCATCTGACGGTTCGGGGCCCGGACTGGCACGCCGATCCGTACTTTCTCTCCCCGGGCCCCAAGTCCCTGCTCACCCTGTTCGACGCGGAGCACGGGCTCGGCGGGGTTTCCGGATACGACGTCGCCGAGACCACGGACGAGAATCCCGGGCGAGTGTCCGCGGTCCAGCGGCTCACCTGGGCCTACCTCCGCACAGCGCTCCACCCCGGGGATTCCGCTTGGCAGGCGGCGCGTGACGCGCTGACGGCCGACCCCGACCCGCTCGGACGAGTCGAATCCAAGTAAGCCGAACACAAGCAGCCCGAGTCATCCGAGTCATCCGAGCAAAGGGTGCACGGCGGTCCCGGGCGGCCACCGAGGGTCAGCAGTACGGTGGCTGGTTGGTGAGGGAAGCCGCTACTCGCATCCACACTCCGAAGAGCCGGTAGAGGCTGGGCAGAGTGCCCTGCGCCTGGACGGTCCGCGTGTCCGGCGAGGTGACCCCTGGAATTCCCAGGAGGGTGGAGGCCACTGAAGCCGACTGCCAGCGGACGGTGAGCGTGGACGGGCCCGATGGGACCACCGTGGCCGGTCGTTGCGCGGACAGACTGGCGGCGACCGCCTCCTCGATCGCGGCACGTGCTTCCTCGGCAGGTCGCAGATCCGCCGCGAATCTGTCCCGCGCGTTCTTCACGGCCACGGTGGTGACGGAGGCGTCCCATTCGGCCATCTCCGCGCAGGCGCAGTCGTCACCGGTGAGGACCGCCACCGGAACGCCGATGGCCTCCGCGGTGGCGTGGGCCAGGCCGATCTCACCCACCGGCCGGCCGTCCAGCCAGATGTCCTCGATCTCGTGGCCCATGAAGCTGTGGCTCAGCACTCCGAGCGCGCCGGCCCGCGAGTGATAGCCGACGCAGACCATGGCATCGTGCTCGGGCGCGAGACCTTCGAGCATGAGCATGTGCTTGGGCTTGCCGCGGATCAGGCGGGCAGCCGGGTGCAGGGCCTCCGGAAGGATGTTGCGCATCGGTCCGTGAGCATCGTTGACAGTGATGTCGGTGGCGCCGGCCGCGAGGGCACCCCGGATCGCGGCGTTGACGTCCTCCGCCATCATCAGCCGTCCACGCTCGTAGTCCCGGCCGCCGGGCTGCACATCGTCGGCGTCGACGAGCCCCGTGACGCCCTCCATGTCCGCGCTGATGTAGATCCGCACTGCGCACACTCCTCAAGCTTGATCGCTGAGGAGACTACTGCCACTCCTCCTCCGGTTCCGCTGGGCGTGGTTCGAGCGGGGTCCGTGGAGTGACCTGCCTCACATGCTGTCACGGCGATCGATTCCGCGGTGTCTTGAGGCCGAACCCCCGGCAACGAAGGAGACACCATGACGGAGAACACCGAAGTGGTCGTGATCGGCGGCGGATACGCCGGCGTCATGGCGGCCAATCGCCTGACGCAGCGGGACGACGTGACAGTGACTCTGATCAACCCGCGCCCGACCTTCGTCGAGCGGATCCGCCTGCACCAACTGGTGGGCGGGTCCCACGACGCGGTCGTCGACTACCGAAAGGTCCTGAGCGAGCGCGTCCGCATGGTGGTCGACACCGTGACCCGGATCGACGCGGCCGAGCGCGGCGTGACGCTGGCGACCGGCGGCACGGTCGGCTACGACTATCTGGTCTACGCGGTGGGCAGTGGCAGCGCCGACCCGCAGGTGCCCGGGGCGGCCGAGTTCGCCTACCCGATCGCCGGCCTGGAGGAGGCCCAGCGGCTGCGGCCGGTTGTCGACGCCGCGCCCGCAACGGCCGCGGTGACCGTCGTCGGAGCCGGTGCGACCGGCATCGAGACCGCCGCCGAACTGGCGGAGGAGGGCCGCGGAGTGACCCTGGTCTGCGGCGGGGTGCTCGGCCCTTCCCTGCACCCTCGGGGACGGCGCTCGGTCGCCAAGCGGCTGGCCGCGCTCGGTGTGACCGTGCTCGAAGGCCCCGACGCGAAGGTGACGGCGGTGAGCCGTGATGCCGTACGGCTCAGTGGCGGCCGCGAGCTGCCGAGCGAGGTGACCATCTGGACCGCCGGATTCGGTGTGCCGGACCTGGCCGCGCGCAGCGGACTGAGCACCGACGCCTTGGGCCGCCTGCTCACGGACGAGACCTTGACGAGCGTGGACGACGTGCGCATCGTCGCGGCCGGGGACTCGGCGGCACCGTCGGACCTGCCGTGCCGGATGAGCTGCCAGGCCGCGGTTCAGCTGGGCCCGCAGGCCGCCGAGACAGTGCTCAGCCGGCTCGCGGGAGAGCAGCCCGCGGCCATCGACGTCGGGTTCGTCAGTCAGTGCATCAGTCTGGGCCGTCGCGCCGGCGTCTTTCAGCTCACGGGCAGGGATGACACCGCGAAGGGGTTCTACCTCGGTGGCCGCCCGGGCGCGAAGGTCAAGGAGCTCATTTGCAAGGGCATCCCCTGGCAACTGGCGTATGAGGCAAGCAAGCCCGGTGCACGCACCTGGTGGGCCAAGGACGCCAAGCGCCGGCAACTGTTGCAGACCAAGCGCGGCGAGGCGCCGGCCACCGCCGAACGGGCGGCGTAGCCAGGCACTCGTAGGGCGTCGTCTGGGGCACGGGACGCCTGATTACCACTCAACAAATCCACGAGTACGGACGATCACACCTGAGAAGGATCTTGCTGTGGATGCACGCTTGAAGGACTTCGGCGACCGGCGCCGGCCGCGAAGGGGAGGGGCCGAGATATGACTGACCACGTCACCGACACGGCGACCGAGACGTTCGTCGCCCACCGCAACCTGCTCTTCACCGTGGCGTACGAGATGCTCGGATCGGCCGCCGACGCCGAAGACGCCCTCCAGGAGACCTGGCTGCGGTGGGTCAAGGTCGACTTGGGGCAGGTACGCGACCCGCGCGCCTACCTGGTCCGGATCACGACCCGGCAGTCCCTCAACCGGCTGCGCACGATGAGTCGCCGCAAGGAGGTGTACGTCGGCCCCTGGCTGCCCGAGCCGCTGCTCACCGCGCCGGACGTGGCCGAGGACGTCGAACTCGCCGAGAGTGTGTCGATGGCGATGATGCTCGTCCTCGAGACGCTGTCGCCGACCGAGCGCGCGGTCTTCGTGCTGCGCGAGGTCTTCGACGTCAGCTACGACGAGATCGCGGCCGCCGTCGGCAAGACCCCCGCGGCCGTCCGCCAGATCGCACATCGCGCACGCCGGCACGTCGATGCCCGCCGCCCCCGCGAGGTGGTCCCCTCGGGCAAGATCCGGGCGGTTCTGGAGTCGTTCCAGCGCGCTTTCGAATCCAGGGACTTGCAGGGCCTCATGGACGTGCTCGCCCCCGAGGTCGTCCTGGTGAGCGACGGCGGCGGCGTCAAGCAGGCCGCGCTGCGGCCGATCAGCGGTGCCGAGAAGGTGGTCCGCTTCATCGTCGGCGGGACCGGCAAGGCCGAAGGCACGCTCACCAGTGACCCCACCGTGGTCAATGGCAACCCGGCACTCGTCCTACGTCTGGACGGCGAGGTCGACGGCATCATGGCGATCCGTGTCGAGGACGCCCGCATCACCGGCCTCTACTACGTCCGCAACCCGGAGAAGCTGACCCGCGTGGCATCCGAGACCCCGCTCACCCTGCGATGAGGACCGGTGGCGGAACGGCCCCCGGGTATCAAGTGCCGTGTCCGGCGCGGGGTGTGCCGTGCGCCCAGTTCCGCGATGTGGTCGGTGTGAGCCGGGTCAGCCGTTGACCCAGCCCGGGATCGTCGGCAGCACGCTCTCGGCGACGTTGAGCAGTGCCGCGTCGTCGGGCACGACGGAGTCCTGGCGCCAGATGGCGATCTCGTAGGAGCCGCCGCCGTCCTTCGAGTCCTGGGCGACCAGCAGGCTGCGGGCGATGCCGCCAGGGCCGGTGTCCGTCTTGCCGTCGCCGTTGAAGGTGATGGCGATGGTCCGGTCCGAGTAGAGGACCGCCGGGTGTCCCAGGACCGTTCTCTTCTGCGCGGTGCTGAGGAGAACGGCCATCTGAGCGACCGGGAGATGGTCGTAGGACGCCGAGATCTTCACCGAGTAGGTCTTCAGCGTGACAGTGGCCTCGGGGGTGGCGATCTCGGTGCCGCCTGCGAGCTTGACCGAGCTCTCGTTGCCTCCGGCCGTCTCCGCCTGCTCTGCCGGGGTTCCGAGGAGCGCCGGCAGGTCCGAGCGGTTCAGCGCCGTGCACAGCTGGGCTCCGGAGACGTGCTTGGACGACCCCGTGGCCTGCGTAGCCTGTGTGGCCTGTGTGGCCTTCGAGGACGAGCAGGTGGCGGGGTCCCTGTCACCGGAGTTCCGCTCGGAGACCCCCTGCAGTACCAACAGTCCGGCCCCCAGCCCGCCGACCACCACCACCGCCGCGATGGCCTGGGCCCAGGCGTTCGGGCCCTGCTTGGCTTCGGTGAAATCCTCGGTCATGTCCCCCACCTTGTCGGTCCGCGCCCGACGCGCGCTGGGGGAGCTTAACCGGTGATCGCGACGCTGGTCCCGAACATTTGTCCGCCGCGCATGCCGGGCCCGACCGGGGCCGGGCCGTGCCCGACAAAGCGCCCGTGCGACTGCAGCCACGGACATCGAGCCGGTCCGTGAAGGTCCTTGCCGTGGAGCGACGGGAAACGCGTGCGGTGACTCACGCGGCGATGACGGCGGCACCCACGCGGCCCCCGTCGACGTCCACCACCGATCCGTGCACGAAGGAGGCCTCGTCACCGGCCAGCCAGACGGCGGCGCGCGCGATGGCGTCCGGGCTGCCGACTTCGCCGGCCGGTGTCCCCTTCATCATGATCTCGCCGGGGTGCGCTTCGCTCCCTTCCGCGGTGCGGGGGAGGATCACACCCGGCGAGATGGCGTTCACCCGGACTCCCTGCGGTCCGAACTCCGCGGCCCATGCCCGGGTGAGGGTCTCCATGGCCCCCTTGGTGGAGCTGTAGAGCGCGCCGACCGGAATACCCAGGCGCGCGACCCATGACCCGAGGTTGATGATGCAGCCCCCTCCGGCCTCCGCCATGGCCGGTGCGACGGCGGCGGTCAGGAAGAACGGTGCCTTGACGTTCACCGCGTAGACCCGGTCGAACGTCTCCTCGTCCGTGGCGGTGGTCACGCCGCCCGGGTAGATACCGGCGTTGTTGACCAGGATGTCGATGCGTCCGCCGAGGGACCCGCGCGCCCGCTCGGCAAGGTCCCGGGAGGCGCCGGCACTGCCGTCCAGATCCGCCACGAGGAAATCGGCCCGTCCGCCGGCGGCGCGGATACCTTCGACGACCCGGGCCGCCCGCTCCCGATCGCGCCCCGACACGATGACATGGGCCCCCTCCGCGGCGAAGGCCTCGGCGATCGCCTGCCCGATATTGCTCGTCGACCCCGTGACGAGCGCGGTCTTGTTGTGCAGTCGTTCACCCATGATGTGGTCCCTCGTCCCGCTCTCCGCGGCCGGGCAGACCGCCCGGCTCCGTACGGCGGTCCACCGGTGGGCTGAACCGCGCGACCCACTGTGCATCGGCAAAAATGGACCAGCAAGTCCAGTCCGGGGCGCGCGAGGACGTAAAATGGACTCATCGGTCCAGTGAGCCGGCAATGAGTAAATCCAGCGAGTCGGTTCAGTACGCCGGTCCAGAGAGGGAGGGAGCGCACCATGTCGCACGCGCCGACCACGAAAGGCCGGGCCACGCGGGCCCGCATCATCGAGGGTGCCGCCGAGGTGCTCCGCGAAAGGGGCGTCGCCTTCACCACCCTCGACGACATCCGCGCCAGGACCGGCACGAGCAAGAGCCAGCTCTTCCACTACTTCCCCGAGGGCAAGGACGAACTACTGCTGGCAGTGGCGCAGTTCGAGGCGGACCGCGTCCTGGAGGACCAGCAGCCGCATCTGGGGAGCCTGGACTCCTGGGAGTCCTGGTACCGGTGGCGGGACGCGGTCGTGGAGCGCTATGAACGCCAGGGTGATCAGTGCCCGTTGGGATCTTTGTTCCTCCAGGTCGGCCGATCCCGGCCGGGCGCACGGGCCATCGTGGCCGAGCTGATGCGTCAGTGGCAGGAGCAACTCGCCCAGGGCATGCGCGCACTCCGGGCGCGTGGCCTGGTGTCGCCCACCCTCGACGTCGACACGACGGCCGCCGCACTGCTGGCCGGAGTCCAGGGAGGTGTGTCGGTGATGATGTCCACGGGTGACTCGACCCACCTGAAGGCCGCGCTCGACACCGGTATCGAGTACCTGCGCGTGACAGCGGACCGTACCGGCCCACGCTGACCGCGACGCTCCCCGTGCCCGCGATCGGTGATCACGCGGGCGTGCCACTCGATGGCTGGACGCCCGCTCCCGTGCCCCCCGTCAGGACGTTCCGCGCGGGACGACCAGGCCGCAGTCGTACGCCAGGATCACGGCCTGGACGCGGTCGCGCAGCTGGTACTTCTCCAGGATGTGGGCGATGTGCGTCTTGACCGTGGTCTCGCCCACGCCGAGTTCGAGCGCGATCTCCGCGTTGGACAGACCACGGGTGAGGGCGCGCAGCACGTCGAGTTCGCGCCCGGTGAGGGCGTCGAGCTTCGTCGGAACGGTCGGCGTCGCGGGCGCGGCGAGGTGGGCGAAGCGGTCCAGCAGCCGGTGAGTGACGCGCGGAGAGAGCACCGCCTCACCGCCGGCCACCGTACGGATGGCGCCCACCAGGGAGTCGGCGGGACCGTCCTTGACCAGGAAACCGCTGGCCCCGGCGCGCAGGGCGTCCACGACGTGCGCGTCCAGGTCGAAGGTGGTGAGGATGACGATCCGGCTGGGCGAACCCGCCCCCACGATCCGGCGGGTGGCCTCTACACCGTCCATGTGCGGCATCCGGATGTCCATCAGGACGACGTCCGGGGTGAGGGCCTCGGCGCTCTCGACGGCGGCGACGCCGTCCGACGCCTCGCCGACGACGACGATGTCCGGTTCGGCCTCGAGGATGAGCCGGAATCCCGTCCGGATCATGGGCTGGTCATCGACCAGCAGGACGCGGATGGCTTGCATGCGGGGAGTGCCCTTCGTGCTGGGGGTCGGGTTCGGGGGAGGGGAGCGGGACGACCGCGTGGACGCAGTATCCGCCGCCCGGACGGTTGCCGGTGTGCAGGGAGCCGCCCACGGCGCCGATCCGTTCCCGCATACCGACCAGACCGTGACCGGAACCCCTCGCCGGTATGGGCGGCCGCGATGTCCCGGCGCCCTGCCGCGGCCCGTCGTCGCAGACCCGCACGGTGAGTCGGTGCCGCTCCGGCTCCCAGGAGACGGTCAGCGCGGTGTGCGTGTGACCGGCGTGCTTCAGGGTGTTGGTGAGGGCTTCCTGTACGACGCGGTAGACGGCGAGTTGTGAACCCGCCGGGAGCTCGGCGGGGGTTCCCCTGATGTCGAACTCGACCTGGAGACCGGCGGCGCGCACCGACTCCACGAGCGTCGGCAGGGCGTCGATGGTGGGCTGGGGCGGCTCCTTGTTCGGGTCACTCTCCGCTTCTTCGTCGGTCCGCAGCACGTCAAGGAGCCTGCGCAGCTCGGTGACGGTGGCCCGTCCCGTCTCCTCGATGGTGCCGTGCAGTTCGTGGGCCTTGGCGCTGTCGCGGTCCTGGACCCGGTCGGCGGCGATGGTCTGCACCACCATGAGACTGACGTTGTGGGCGACGATGTCGTGCAACTCGCGGGCGATCCGGGCCCGTTCCTCCATCACGGCGGCGCGCGCGTTGGCGACCTGTTCGCGTTCGATCGCCGCGGCCCGTTCCAGCGCCTGGTTCCGGATGGCGGCGCGCGCCCTGGAGAGGCGGCCCAGCGCCCACGCGGCGACCAGCAGCACCGTCTCGATCAGCAGGGTGGTGACACGGTACCCGGCCGGCGCGAGCAGCGACTCGGTGACGGCCGCGGCCGGGATGAGCACCGCCACGACCAGGGTCGCCGTACGGGGTGTGGACCGCAGGGCGGTGAGGAACACGCCCGTGGCCACGCCCACGTAGGTCGGTCCGATGGAGGTGCCCTCGGGTCCGGAGAGCTGCGGGATGTAATGCAGACCCTGGAGCGTGGCGGCCGCCGCCGACATCACCAGCAGCGCGGGCAGCGGAGACCGGCGGTGGACGGCGAGCGGCAGCGCGGACATCAGCACGAGCACCAGGAACCAGGCGTCGGGCGAGCGCAGTTCGGGCCCGCCGGGCGGGATCGCCAGCGGCGTGGCCGCGCATCCGGCGATGAGCAGCAGGGCCAGACCCGCGTCGGTGACGGCCGGGGGCTCACGGCGCCCGGCGAACGAGTCCATCAGGTCCATGCGCCCCACGGTAGACGGCTCACCCGGAGCCCTTGTCTGCCCTGAGGGTGAGAGCGCGAGGCCGGTCTCCTCCGCGGCGGCATCCTCCGCAAGGAGGAGGCGCCCGCGCGACCGGCGGCGCGAGGAGACCCTGCCGTCCTCCGTACGGCGGAGGGCAACGGGGATCTCGCCCGACCGGCGGAGACCACGGTTCGACGGTGCGGCCGAGGCCGCGGCCCGTTGCCGCCGCTGGACTGGGAGCACCACTCACGGAACGCCGTGCGAGAAGCCGGAACGTGAGTAGCCGGAATCTGACCGGCCGGAATTTGAGAAGTCGGAACCTGAGAAGTCGAGGAGTCACAGTGCGGTCTTGGGGCCAACAACCGGACGGGCCGGCCGACGGCCGGTATGCGGTGCAGCTGACGGACGTCACCAAGCGGTACGGCGACGGCCCCGCGGCCGTCCTGGCGCTCGACAAGGTCGACGCGGGCATCGCACCCGGCACGTTCACGGCCGTGATGGGCCCTTCGGGATCCGGCAAGAGCACCTTCCTGCACTGCGCGGCAGGCCTCGACCGGCCCACCTCGGGCGTGGTCCGGCTGGGCGCACAGGACCTGTCGACGCTGAAGGAGCGACGGCTCACGGAGCTGCGGCGCACCCGTATCGGCTTCGTGTTCCAGGCGTTCAACCTGCTTCCCTCGCTGACCGTCGAGCAGAACATCACGCTGCCCCTGAGGCTGGCCGGACGGCAGGCCGACGAGGGCTGGTTCGACCACATCGTGAAGGCCGTCGACCTCGGCGACCGGCTCGCGCGCTTCCCCGCCCAGCTGTCCGGCGGCCAGCAGCAGCGGGTGGCGATCGCACGCGCCCTGGTCACCCGGCCCGAGGTGATCTTCGCCGACGAGCCGACCGGGGCGCTCGACCCGGAGACCGCACGGGACATCCTGGGGCTGCTGCGGCAGGCCGTCACCGATCTGCATCAGACGGTGGTCATGGTCACCCACGATCCGGTGGCCGCCGCACACACCGACCACGCTCTCTTCCTGAGCACGGGGCACCTCGTCGACGCCTTGGCCGAGCCGAGCGCCGACCGCGTCGCGGACGTCATGGCCGGCCTGCGGAGGGCCGCCTGATGCTGCGTCTCGCCCTGCTGACACTCAAGGCCCGCAAGGGCGGTTTCGTCGGCACCTTCGTCGCCCTGCTGCTGGGCGCCGCGGTCCTGAGCGCGTGCGGGATCCTGCTGGAGTCGGGCATACGGGCCGGATCCTCCGCCGAGCGGTACGCGGCTGCCGATGTCCTCGTGGCGGGCCGCCAGGAGGTCGAACTGACCTTCAAGGACCTCGACGGATCGACCGTGAAGGAGTCCCAGCCCCTGCCCGAACGTGTACCGCTGCGGGCCTCGTTGGCCGACCGGATCACCGGCGTGGACGGAGCGAAGGCGGTGATCGCGGACGTGGGCGCCCCGGTGCGGCTGGTGACCGATGCCGGGCAGCCGGTGCCGGGACACCATGGCACGGGGGTGGAGGCACACAACTGGTCGAGCCTGGGCCTCGGCGACTTCCGGCTGACCACCGGTCGCGCGCCCCGCGCCGCCGGAGAGATCGTCCTGGACACCGAGCTCGCCGCGCAGGCGGACGTCCGCCCCGGCGACGACATCCGCCTGATGACCACCTCGGTGCCCCGTACCTTCCAGGTCGCCGGGCTGGTCGCCCTGAAGGGCGGCGGTGCCCCCCGCCGGTCCGTGGCGTTCCTGGCCGACGCGACCCTGCGCCGGTCGGTTCCCGAAGCCTCTGTCCAGGCCTTCGGCGTCCTCGCCGCGCCCGGCGCGTCACCGCACCGACTCGCCGACGCCATCCGGTCCACGCTCCACGACGACACTCTCGCCGTCCACACCGGGGACGGGCGCGGACGGGCCGAGTTCCTCGACGTCACCGTCAGTGGCTCCAACCTCGTCGTCCTGGCGGCCGCGATCGGCGGCAACGTCCTGCTCGTCGCCGTCTTCGTCCTGTACGCCACCACGTCCCTGTCGATCCGGCACCGCCGCCGGGAGATCGCCCTGCTGCGCGCGATCGGCACCACCCCCGGCCAGATCCGGCGCATGGTCGCGGCCGAGGCCGCCGCCACCGGTCTGCTCGCCGGAGTGGTCGGCTGCCCGGCGGGTCTGCTCCTCGTGTACTGGCTGCGCGACCGGTTCGCCGGACACGGCATCGTGCCCTCGGACTTCGGGCTCGCCCTCAGCCCCCTGCCCTTCCTCGCGGCGGTGCTCGTCACCGTCCTGACCGCGCTGGTCGCGGTGTTGTCCGCCGCGCATCGCGCGACCCGGATCCGGCCCACCGAGGCGCTCGGCGAGGCCGCCGTGGAGAGCCCGGGGCTCGGCCGCGGACGCCGGATCACCGGCGGTGTGCTGCTCGTGCTGTCGGCGGGGATCTTCGTCACCGGGCTGGCGCAGGACGCCGACTTCTTCACCCTCGTCGGGCTCGCCAACTCCCTCGTCCTCGTCCTCGTCGTCGCGGTCGCCGTCCTCGGCCCGCTGGTCTCCCGTACCGCCGTACGCCTGCTCGCCCCGCTGCTCAACCGGACCGGTGTCACCGGCTACCTCGCGGCGGCCAACACCCGGGCCAACGTGGCCCGGCTGGCCGGCGCCATCACCCCGCTCGTGCTCGCCGTCTCCTTCTCGTCGACCGTCGTCTTCGCGCAGACCACCGGGCTCAGGGAGTCGGCCGACCAGCTGCGGGCCGGGCTCGTCGCCGACCACGTCCTCACCGCGCCGTCAGGAGTGTCACCCGAACTCGCCCAGAAGGTGAGGGACATGAAGCAGGTGGCGTCGGCCACCGGACTGGTCAGGTCCAAGGTCGTCGCCCTCGGCAAGATGCTGGGCGCCCAGGAGTCCGTCTCGCTCAGCGCGCAGGGCGTGGATCCCCGGGCACTCGGCAGCGCCCTCGATCTGCGGCCGCGGGAAGGGAACATGAAGGCCCTGTCGCGGGACACCGTGGCGATCAGCACCACCACGGCCTCCTGGCTCGGGCTCGGCGTCGGGGACACCGCCCGGCTCCACCTCGGCGACGGCACACCGTTGCGGGCCAAGGTCGTCGCCGTGTACGAACGCGGCTTCGGATTCACCGACGTGACCATGGACCACGACCTGCTGCTCGCCCACACCACCGGCAAGGTCGACGAGTCCGTCCTCGTACGCTCCGCCCCCTCGGCACCCGACCTGACCCCGGCCCTGTCGCACCTGGCCGCGGCCTACCCCGGCACGGTGCTCCGGGACGGCCTGGCCGTCGAGGACCAGCTCGCGGAACAACGCGCGAACGCCTGGGTCAACTACCTCGTCGTCGGCGTGATCATCGCCTACACGGCGATCACCGTCGTCAACACGCTGGCGATGAGCACGGCCGCGCGCCGACGCGAGTTCGCGCTGCTGCGCCTGTCGGGCACGGCCCGCGGGCAGGTCGTGGGGATGATGCGGCGGGAGAGCGTCATCGTCATCGCGGCCGGGGTGGGCATCGGGACCCTGCTCTCCGCGTTCCCGCTGGTCCTTGTGTCGATGGCGGTGAGCGGCACCCCGGTCCCGGCCGTACCCGGCCTCGGCTACCTGGCGATCGCCGGCGCGACGGCGGCCCTCGCGGCCGCGGGCACGATGCTGCCGACGCGGATGCTGCTGAGGATCCGGCCGGTCGAGGCGATCGGTGCGAAGGAATGACCTCGGCGTGAGCGGGCCCGGGGTGCCTCACAAGGCATCCCGGGCCTCGCCCGTGCCGGACCTCGATACGTGCCTCGCGGGGCCCTGGCGGTGATCAGTCCCTCAGGCGGTCTATCTGACGGATCTTGTTGGTGGCGTCCAGGGCGGCGACCTTGTAGGACTCGGCCAGCGTGGGGTAGTTGAACACCGCGTCGACGAGGTAGTCGACCGTGCCGCCACAGCCCATCACGGACTGCCCGATGTGGATCAGCTCGGTGGCCCCGGTACCGAAGCAGTGCACGCCGAGCAGCTTGCGGTCGTCCGGGGACACCAGGAGCTTGAGCATGCCGTGCGAGTCACCGATGATCTGACCCCGGGCCAGTTCGCGGTAGCGGGAGATGCCGACCTCGAAGGGCACGCACTCCTCGGTGAGCTGGTCCTCGGTGCGCCCGATGAAGCTGATCTCCGGGATGGTGTAGATGCCGATCGGCTGGAGGTCGTGCATCGGGTGCACCGGCTCGCCGAAGGCGTGGTAAGCGGCCGTACGGCCCTGCTCCATCGAGGTCGCCGCCAGTGCCGGGAACCCGATCACGTCGCCCACCGCGTAGATGTGCGGCACCTCGGTGCGGTAGTTCTCGTCGACCTTGATGCGGCCGCGCGGGTCGGCGGACAACCCGGCCTTGTCCAGGTCGAGTTCATCGGTGAGGCCCTGCCGCCCCGCGGAGTACATCACGGTGTCCGCGGGGATCTTCTTGCCGCTCTCCAGGACGGTGAGCGTGCCCCGGGGATGATGCTCGACCGAGGCGACCGTCTCCCCGAAGCGGAAGGTGACGGCGAGGTCCCGCAGGTGGTACTTGAGCGACTCGATCACCTCGACATCGCAGAAGTCGAGCATCCCGGCCCGCTTCTCGACCACCGTGATCTTGCTGCCGAGGGCCGCGAACATGGAGGCGTACTCCATGCCGATCACCCCGGCCCCGACGATGACCATGGAGCGCGGCACCCGCTCCAGGTTGAGAACGTTGTCCGAGTCCATGATCGTGCGCCCGTCGAACGCGACGCTCGCGGGACGTGCCGGCCGAGTGCCGGTGGCGATCACGATGTGCTCGGCGGTCAGCAGCTTTTCGTTGCCGTTCGCCTCGACCAGGGCGACCGTGTGGTCGTCCACGAAGCGGCCGGTGCCGGCGAACAGGGAGACGTGGTTGCGGGACAGCTGGCTACGGATGACGTCGACCTCGCGGCTGACCACGTGCTGGGTGCGCGCGGTCAGGTCGGCGACGGTGATGTCCTCCTTGAGGCGGTAACTCTGGCCGTACATATCGCGTTGGGTGAGGCCGGTGAGATAGAGGACCGCCTCGCGCAAGGTCTTGGAGGGGATGGTCCCGGTGTGGATGGAGACCCCGCCGACCATGTCGGGGCGGTCGAGGACGGCGACCCGGCGGCCGAGCTTGGCCGCGGCGATGGCGGCCTTCTGACCACCCGGGCCGGATCCGATGACAAGCATGTCGAAGTCGCGCACCCTCCGGAGTCTGTCAGGCCGAAGTCCTCACCCGAAAGGGTGAATGGACAACAGTCGGTCCCACGACGGAAATGAGAGTGGCTCAGCGCACCAGACACGGACGCTTGCTGTCGAACTCCCAGCCGGGGACGAGGTAGCGCATCCCGACGGCGTCGTCACGCGCCCCCAACGCCTTCTCCTGGTAGAGCTCGTGGGCCGCCAGCAGCCGCTCCCTGTCGAGCCGGACACCGAGACCGGGCGCGTCCGGCACGGCGATCTCCCCGTCGACGATGCGCGGCGGTTCGACGGTCAGCCGCTCCAGACCCTCCTGCCAGATCCAGTGCGTGTCCAGGGCGTTGTACGCGCCCGGAGCCGCGGCCCCGCAGTGCGTCACCATCGCCAGCGAGATGTCGAAGTGGTTGTTCGAGTGACAACCCCAGGTCAGCCCCATCGCGTTGCACAACTGCGCCACCCGCACCGAGCCCTGCATGGTCCAGAAGTGCGGGTCGGCCAGCGGGATGGACACCGACTGCAGGGCCAGAGCATGGGTCAGCTGCCGCCAGTCGGTGGCGATCATGTTGGTCGCGGTCGGCAGGCCCGTCGCGCGGCGGAACTCGGCCAGGATCTCCCGACCGGAGTAGCCGCCCTCTGCCCCGCAGGGGTCCTCTGCGTAGGCGAGCGTGCCCACCAGGGGCGTACACAGCTCGATCGCCTCGCGCAGCGACCACGCGCCGTTCGGGTCCAGGGTGATCCGCGCCTCGGGGAAGCGGTCCTTGAGCGCCCGTACGGCCTTGACCTCCTCCGCGCCCGCGAGGACACCGCCCTTCAGCTTGAAGTCCCGGAAGCCGTACAGGTCGTGGGTCGCCTCGGCCTGCCGGACGATCGCCTCCGGCGACAGGGCCTCCTCGTGCCGGATCCGGTACCAGTCCTCGGCCGCGTCCGGCTCGCGGACGTACTCCAGTTCCGTGCGGCCCGGGTCACCGACGTAGAACAGATAGCCGAGGACCCGTACGGAGTCGCGCTGCTGTCCGTCGCCCAGGAGCGCCGCGACAGGTACGTCGAGATGCTGGCCCAGCAGGTCGAGCAGCGCCGACTCGACCGCGGTGACGGCGTGGACGGTGGTCCGCAGGTCGAAGGTCTGGGCGCCGCGACCACCGGCGTCGCGGTCGGCGAAACGGTCACCGATCTCGCGCAGCACGCGTTTGTAGTCACCGACCTTCGCTCCGACGACCAGGGACTCGGCATCCCGCAGCGTCCGCGTGATCTTCTCCCCGCCGGGGACCTCACCGAGACCCGTACGCCCCTCGGAGTCCGTCAGGACGACGACATTGCGGGTGAAGTAGGGACCGTGCGCGCCGGAGAGGTTCAGCTCCATGGAGTCCCGGCCGGCGACCGGGTAGACGGAGAAGGCGGTGACGGTCGGCTGGCTCTTGCTCATGCGTCTCAAAGTCCTTGGGTACGGGGGTGACAGGGGGCTGTGGTCAGAGGCTGAGGACGTCGAGGGCCCACTCGACCGCCAGGACACCGCCCAGACCGAGGACGGCCAGCACGGTGGTGTACGTGGTGCGGACCTTGATCGCCTCGACGACCGAGAGGTCGAAGTACTCCTTGAAAAGCCAGAATCCGGGGTCGTTGACGTGGGAGAAGGCGATCGAACCGCAGCAGACGGCGAGCACCATCATCTCGGGGTGTACCCCGCCGCCCGCCAGGAGTGGCAGCACCACGCCGGAGGCCGTGACGACGGCGACCGTCGCCGAGCCCAGTGCCACCCGGAGGATGACCGCGATGAGCCACGCGAGGACGATCGGCGAGAGGGACCAGCCGTGCGTCTGGTCCTTGATGTAGTCGGATATCCCGCCCTCGACGAGGACGTTCTTGAAGGCGCCGCCGGCACCGATCACCAGCAGGATCATGGCCATCGCCTGGGCGGCGGAGTTGCAGGAGGCGCTGACCTCCGCGAGGCTCCGGCCGATGCGCGGGCCGAACGCCCAGACCGCCAGCAGCAGCGTCAGCAGCAGTGCGATCGGCGCGGATCCGATGAAGGCGACGAAGTGCAGGAACGGGCTGGAACCGGACGTGGCCATGTCGGTCACGGCGGCACCGGCGATCAGCACCACGGGGAACAGGGCCACGCCCAGTGACCAGGCGAGTCCGGGCATCTCCTCGTCCTCGAAGACCCGCTCGCCGGCCAGGCCCGCGGGGATCGAGGGATTCATCGCCCTGATGAACGGCAGCCGTGGCCACACCAGGGCGATGAGCGCGCCGACCGGGACGGCGATGAACAGGCCGTAGAACAGCGTCAGACCGACGGACGCGTGGAAGGTCGCGGCCACCGCGGTGGGACCGGGGTGGGGCGGCAGGAAGCTGTGCATGGTCGACAGAGCGATCGACATCGGCAGCCCGACCCACAGCAGCTTCGCGCCGGTCACCCGTACCAGGGTGAACGCGATGGGCACGATGATGATGAACGCGACCTCGTAGAACATCGTCACGCCGATGAGCATCGACGTCACCACCATGGCGACCTGGACGCCACGTGGGCCGAAGGCGTCGAGGAGCTTGCCTGCGATGCGCTGGGCGGCGCCCGAATCCCCCATGACACGGCCGACCATCGCGCCCAGCCCGATGGTGAGCATCGTGTCGCCGATCTGACCGCCGATGCCTTCGGAGAGGACGTCCGGGATCTTCTCCAGCGGAATCCCACGGACCAGACCGACGCCGACCGCGACCAGCAGCAGGGCGGCGAAGCCGTTCAGTTTGAGCTTGGTCATGAGCAGCAGCAGGACCAGAACGCTGATTCCGACTACGAGGAGCGGCACGTCTCAGTTCCCCTTTGAACTGGTTGGACCGGGTGATGGACGACGGGTGGCAGAGGGCAGATGACGGATTGCGGATGACAGATGACGGATGACAGACGACGGATGACAGGTGACGGATAACAGATGACAGACGACGTCATCTGTCAGTCAGACCGCCGTACGGCACCGACCACCTTCAGACCGTCGTCGAGCACCTTCGCCAGCTCTCCGAGCTCCTCCGGACCCGGGTCCGTGAGCGGCGCGCGGACCGGCCCGACCGGCAGGCCGCGCAGCCGGGCGGCTGCCTTGACCAGCGACACCGCGTAGCCGGGGACCCGGTCGCGCAGTTCGACGAGCGGGACGTAGAAGTCGCGCAGCAGCTTGGTCACTCCCGCGTCGTCGCCGTCCCGCAGGGCGGCGAAGAAGGCGTTCGCGATCTCGGGCGCGAAGGCGTGGACCGCCGAGGAGTAGGCGGGGACGCCCACGGTGGCGTAGGCGCGGGCCTGGATCTCGGCGGTGGAGGCGCCGTTGAAGAAGAGGAAGCCGTCGGGCGCCGCGAGCGTGAGGCGCTGGAGGCGGTCGAGGTCGCTGTGTCCGTCCTTGAGGCCGATGACCGTGGGGATCTCCGCGATCCGGCGCAGGCTGTCGGCGGTGAACGCGACCTGACCGCGCTGGTAGGCGATCAGTGGCAGGGAGGTGCCGGAGGCGATCTGCCGCAGTTGTTCCACCAGTCCGTCCTGCGGGGCGGCGACCAGGTAGTGAGGGAGTACCAGCGCGGCGTCCGCGCCCGCCTCCTCCGCGATCCGGGCGAAGCGCAGGGCCTGCGCCCAGCCGTAACCGATGCCCGCGACGACGGGTAGCCGTCCGTCGGCGATCTCGACCGTGGCGCCGACGACCGCGCGGTACTCGTCCTCGTCCAGTGAGAAGAACTCTCCGGTACCGCAGGCGGGGAACACCGCGCCCGGCGCGCTGTCCAGCTGGGCGGACACGTAGGTCCGGTATGCCGCCAGATCCAGCCCACCGTCCTCCCGGAAGCTCGTGAGCGGGAAGGAGAGCACCCCGCCCGCCATGCCGTCCCGCAGTCGCTCGGCCACGTCCTCGGCCGCCGCACTGAACCGTGTCATGAACTTTGTCCTCATATGCAGATGACGTCTATGTATGAAGATGGAGGCTAGGTTCGTGAACGCGCGGGGTCAATGGGTGCGGCAGGGCGGATTTACGATGGGCTCCATGCCGGAGAGCAGTGGTGTCCGAGAAGTGAAGTCGGCGGCCCGCACGGTCGCGCTGCTGGAACTGCTCGCCGGGCGGGGCGACCGGCCGGCCCGGCTGGACGAACTCGCCGGGCAACTGGGGGTGCCGCGCAGCAGCATGTACCAGTTGCTGCAGACCCTCGTCGACCGCGGCTGGGTGCGCGCCGACACCACCGGTTCGCTGTACGGCATAGGGATCCGTGCCCTGCTCACGGGCACCAGCTATCTCGACAGCGACCGGCACGTACGGGTGGTCCGCCCCTACCTCGACGAAGCCTCGGACGCGCTCGGGGAGACCATCCACCTGGCCCGCCTCGACGGCGCCGACGTCGTCTATCTCGCGACCCGCGAGTCGCACGAGTACGCGCGTACCCTCAGCCGGGTCGGCCGCCGGGTCCCGGCCCACGCCGGTGCCCTCGGCAAGGCCCTGCTCGCCGAGCGTCCGGACAGCGAACTGTCACTTCCGGCGCGGCCGTTGACCGCTCTCACGGAGAACACGCACACCGAGCCGGCCACCCTGCTCGCGGACCTCGCGGAGGTACGGGAGCGCGGCTACTCCATCGACCGCGAGGAGACGGTGCCCGGCATCGCGGGCTTCGGCTTCGCCCTGCGTTACGACACGCCGGCCGTCGACGCGATCAGCTGCTCGGTTCCGGTGGCCCGGCTCACCGGCGAGCACGAGGCCCGTATCGTCGCCGTCATGCGGGAGATGCGGATGAAGATCGAGTCCCTGCCGTCGCCCGCCTCGGGTGCTCCCGACTGGCGTTGACGGGTCGCGCGTCGACGGCCGCGTTCAACGACGGGCGGCCAGGGTTTCCTCCACCCACTGCCTCAGCGCCGACGCGGGTGCCGCTCCCGTCTTGCGTGCGATCACCTCTCCCTTGTCGAGCAGCAGGAGCGTCGGTACGGCCTGTACCTGGAACCGCTGCGCGAGCCGCGGGTTCTGGTCGATGTCGACCTTGACCAGCTTGACCCGCCCGGCGAGTTCGTGGGCGACCTGCTCCAGCGCAGGGCTGACCATCCGGCAGGGCCCGCACCAGGTGGCCCACAGGTCGACGACGACGTACGGCTTCGCCTCTTCGGCGACCTCCGCGAAGTCGGCGTCGCCGGCGTCGGCGATCCACGCGAGCGGGGACGCGCAGTTCCCGCAGCGCGGCGTGCCCCCGGCCGCCGCCGGCACCCGGTTCTTGCGACCGCAGTGGTCGCAGACGACCGTCTTGCTCGTGCCCGTACTCGTGGTCACCGCACTCACGCGGCTTTCCGCACGTCCGGTGCGGCCTGTCCGCCGTAGGTGACGACGAGTTCGCCGTTCTGGGCGTCGACGCGGATCGTCGCGCCGTCCTGCACGTCACCGCGGATCAGCGCCCGGCCGACCATCGTCTCGACCTCGTGCGAGATGTACCGGCGCAGCGGCCGAGCTCCGTACACGGGGTCGAAGCCCTGCTCGGCGATGAGTTCGCGGGCGGTGTCGGTGAGCTCGACGGTGATCTGCCGTTCGGCCAGCCGTCGGCGCAGGTCGTTGAACTGCAGCTCCACGATCCGCTCGATCTGGGTCAGGCCCAGCGGCTTGAACAGCACGATGTCGTCGACGCGGTTGAGGAACTCGGGCCGGAAGTGGCTCTGCAGATCGCTCATCACCAGCGCCCGCGCGGCGGGCTTGATGTCGCCGTCGGCGGACACCCCGTCCAGCAGGTGGGTCGAGCCGATGTTGGAGGTCATGATGATCACGGTGTTGCGGAAGTCGACGGTGCGGCCCTGGGAGTCGGTGACGCGGCCGTCGTCGAGCACCTGCAGCAGGATGTTGAAGACGTCGGGGTGGGCCTTCTCGATCTCGTCGAACAGGACCACGGAGTACGGCTTGCGGCGCACCGCCTCGGTGAGCTGGCCGCCCTCCTCGTAGCCGACGTATCCGGGAGGCGCTCCCACCAGTCTGCTGACGGTGTGCCGTTCCTGGTACTCGCTCATGTCCAGGCGGACGATGCTCTCCTCCGAGTCGAAGAGCGCCGCGGCGAGCGCCTTGGCCAGCTCGGTCTTCCCGACGCCGGTGGGGCCGAGGAAGATGAACGAGCCGATCGGCCGACGCGGGTCCCGGATCCCGGAGCGGGCCCTGATGATCGCGTCGGTGACCAGCTTGACCGCCTCGTTCTGGCCGATCACCCGCTCGGTGAGGATCTCGTCGAGGCGCAGCAGCTTCTCGCGCTCGCCCTCCTGGAGGCGGGTGACGGGGATGCCGGTCCAGGCGGCGACGATCTCCGCGATCTCGTCCTCGGTGACGACCTCGCGCAGCAGCCGGTTCTCGCCCTGCTTGGCGGCCAGCGCGTCCTCCTCCGCCGTGAGGCGGCGTTCGAGTTCGGTGAGCTTGCCGTAGCGCAGTTCGGCGGCCCGGTTGAGGTCGTAGCTGCGTTCGGCCTCCTCGGCCTCCTGCCGGACGTGCTCCAGTTCCTGGCGCAGCTCCTGCACCCGGCGGATGGCCTGGCGTTCCGCCTCCCACTGGGCGTGCATGGCGTCGGCCTCGGCGCGCAGGTCGGCCAGTTCGCGGCGCAGCTCGTCGAGTCGCTTCTGGCTGGCGGCGTCGGTCTCCTTGGCGAGTGCCGCGTCCTCGATTTCCAGACGGGTCACCCGGCGGGTGATCTCGTCCAGTTCGGCGGGCATGGAGTCGATCTCGGTACGCAGCCGCGCGCACGCCTCGTCGACCAGGTCGATGGCCTTGTCCGGCAGGAACCGGTCGGAGATGTAGCGGTGGCTGAGGGTCGCCGCCGCGACCAGCGCGGTGTCCTGGATCTTTACACCGTGGAAGACCTCCAGGCGCTCGCGCAGCCCGCGCAGGATGGAGATGGTGTCCTCGACGCTCGGCTCGTCCACCTGCACCTGCTGGAAGCGGCGTTCGAGGGCCGCGTCGGACTCGACGTACTTGCGGTACTCGTCGAGGGTGGTGGCGCCGATCATGTGCAGCTCGCCGCGCGCCAGCATGGGCTTGAGCATGTTCCCGGCGTCCATGGCGCCCTCGGCGCCGCCGCCCGCGCCGACGACCGTGTGCAGTTCGTCGACGAAGAGCAGGATGCGCCCCTCGCCCGCCTTGACCTCGCTCAGTACGGCCTGCAGTCGTTCCTCGAACTCGCCGCGGTACTTGGCGCCCGCCACCAGCGAACTCATGTCGAGGGAGAAGATCGTCCGGTCGCGCAGCCCGTCGGGCACGTCGCCCCGGACGATGCGCTGGGCGAGCCCCTCCACGATGGCGGTCTTGCCGACCCCCGGGTCACCGATGAGGACGGGATTGTTCTTCGTCTTGCGGCTCAGGATCTGGATGACCCGACGGATCTCCGCGTCCCGGCCGATCACCGGGTCCATCCTGCCGCTGCGAGCCTCGGCGACCAGATCACGGCCGTACTTCTCCAGTGCCTCGTACGCCGCTTCGGGCGTCGCCGAGGTGACGCGCTGGTTGCCGCGGATCCGGGTGAGCGCGGACAGGAACCCGTCCTTGCTGACGCCGTACTGCTTGAGCAGCCGGCCGGAAGCCGTGCGGGAGCCCTCGTCGGCGAGCGCCAGCACCAGATGCTCGACGGACACGTACTCGTCCTTGAGCCGCTTGGCCTCCTGCTCGGCCGAGTCCAGTACCTTCGCCAGCCGCTGGGTGACGTAGACCTGCCCGGGGGTGGCACCGGGGCCCGTCACCTTCGGCCTGCGGGCCAACTCCTCGTTCAGCGCGGTGCGCAGGGCCCTGGTGTCGGCGCCCGACCGGTCGATCAGCCGCGGTATCAGGCCGTCGGGCTGGTCGAGCAGGGCGAGGAGCAGATGCTCGCCGTCGACCTCGGTCTGGTTCAGCCGGCCGGCGATGGTCTGCGCTTCCTGGAGCGCCTCCTGGGACTTCTGGGTGAGCCGGTTCATATCCACGATTCATCACTCCTGGAGCCGGCGTTGCTGCGCCTCAGGGCGTCCTCCAACTCACTGATCCGGTCGAGCAGATCGAGCACCAGACCCAGGGAGGCGTAGTTGAGGGGGAGCGCGGCCCGTAGTCGTTGGATGCGGGCGAGGGTGGCGGGAGCGGACGGCTCGAACCACAGTCGCCCGGTGGCGTCCCGGGTGGCGTCGACGAGGCCGAGGGTGACGAACCGGCGTACGAGGTCCGGATGGAGACCGGAACGGGTGGCGACGGCGTCGAGACCGAGCCGGTGGGCCGGTCCGAGCGGGGCGGCGCGGACCACGATGTTCAGGGCCGGCCGGGGTACCGGGGTGGCGGTACGGCGGTGCGCACCGCCGGGACGGGGGGCTGTGGTCATCGGGGCCTCCTCGGGTCGAAGGCGGACGCGGCGGCCAGTTCCTCGAAGAGCTCACGCTCACGGGCGGTCGGTTCGGGCGGCACCATGATGCGGACCTCCGCGTACAGGTTGCCGTCCGCGCCGCGCGGGTTGGGCATGCCCTCGCCGCGCAGCCGCAGCCGGCGGCCGCTGGAGGATCCCGCGGGGACGGTGACCTTGGCCGTGCCGCCGGGGGTGGACACCGGCACGGTCGCGCCGAGTGCCGCCTCCCACGGTGTCACCGGGAGGACCACGTGGATGTCGCGGCCCTCCAGCCGGAACCGACCGTCGGGTTTGATCCGCACGCGCAGATACAGGTCGCCCGGCGGGGCGTCGGGGCTGCCCCTGCCGCCTTCTCCGGCCAGCCGGATGCGCTGCCCGTCCACCACCCCGCGTGGGATGCTGACGTCGTAGGTGCGCTGCCCGGTGGGGCCGCCCAGGGTGATGCCGCGCTTGCCGCCCCGGTAGGCCTCCTCGACGCCGAGCTGGATCTCGGCCTCCTGGTCGGCGCCCGGCACGGGACCCCAGCCGCCCCGCGCCCCCGCGCCCCCGCCGCGTCCGAAGATCCCGCCGAACAGGTCCTCGAAGTCGACGCCGGAGCCGTCGAAGTCGACACCGTCCGCTGTACGGAAGCGCACCCCGCGTCCGCCGCCTCCACCGGCCCCTCCGACGCCCGCGCTCCAGCCGCCCCGGGCACCCGCTCCCGCGGCCACCCGCTCGTCGTAGTCCTCCGGGATCTGCCGGTAGTTCTCACCGAAGCGGTCGTAGCGCTGCCTGGTCTTGGGGTCGGACAGCACGCTGTACGCGTCGTTGATCTCCTTGAAGCGCTCCTCGGCTCCCGGGTCCTTGTTGACGTCGGGGTGGTGTTTGCGCGCCAGCTTGCGGAAGGCCTGCTGGATCTCCTCCGCGCTCGCGGTGCGCGGCACCCCGAGCGCGTCGTAGTAGTCCCGTGCCATGGGGCGTCACTCCTGCCGCTTGCTGACCACGACGAAGGCGGGGCGCAACTGCTTCCCGTCCGCCCCGTAGCCCGGGCTCACCACCTGGGCCACGGTGTTCGGCTCGGCGTCGGGGGTGTCGACGACTCCGACGACCTCGTGCCGGGTCGGGTCGAAGGGCACCCCGGTCTCCTCGTAGCGGGGATACCCGAGGCCGCGCAGCACCTCGACCGCCTGGTCGCGTACGGCTTCGACGCCCTTCAGCACGGCGGAGGGGTCGGAGTCGGAGTGGGCCAGCGCCCGTTCCAGGTTGTCGAGGACGGGCAGCCAGGCCCCGGCGGTGCGGGCGCGCTCCTCGGCCCGCACGCGTTCGAGTTCCTTCGCGTGACGCTTGCGGAGGTTGTCCAGGTCGGCGAGCGCGCGGCGCCAGCGGTCGCGCATCTCGTCGAGGGCGGCGGTCTGTTCGTCCGCCTCCGGCGCCTGCGAGGACGAGGGGGGCTCGCCCGGCTGTTCCGGGGGCGTCATCGGCTCCTGCTCGGTGGCCATGACCGCTCCTCAGCTCTTGTCGAATTCCGCGTCGATCACGTCGTCGCCTGCTGCCGCCGAGGCGCTCGCGGTGTCCTCCGTCCCGGTTCCGGTTCCGGCGCCGGCCTGGGCCTGTGCGGCCGCGCCCGCCTGGTACTGGGCGAGCGACGCCAGCACCTGCTGGAGCTCGGAGGTCAGCGGCCTGGCCTTGTCCGGGGACGCCTCCTGCTGGACCGCCTCACGGGCGTCGGCGACGAGCATGTCCGCCCGGGCCCGCTCGTGCGTGGGCACCGCGTCGTCCAGCTCGTTCAGCCGGCGCTCCACCTGGTAGGCCACGGCGTCCAGTTCGTTGCGGGCGTCCACGGCGTCGCGCAGCGCCTGGTCCTCGCCACGGTGCTGCTCGGCCTCCTGGACCATCCGCTCGACCTCGCCCTGGTCGAGGTTGGAGCCCTCGCTGATCGTGATGGTCTGTTCCTTGCTGGTGTCCTTGTCCCGTGCGGTGACGTTCAGGATGCCGTTGGCGTCGATGTCGAAGATGACCTCGACCTGCGGCTCGCCGCGCGGGGCGGGGCGGATGTCCTTCAGCTGGAAGCGGCCGAGGATCCGGTTGTCGGCGGCCATCTCGCGCTCGCCCTGTAGCACGACGACGTCCACGGCCTCCTGGTTGTCCTCCGCGGTGGAGAAGGTCTCCGAGCGGCGGACCGGGATCGTGGTGTTCCGGTCGATGATCTTCGTCATCACACCGCCGCGGGTCTCCACGCCCAGCGACAACGGGGTCACGTCGAGCAGCAGGACGTCCTTGACCTCGCCCTTGAGCACGCCCGCCTGGATCGCGGCGCCCAGCGCCACGACCTCGTCGGGGTTGACGCTCATGTTCGGGTCCTTGCCGCCGGTCAGCCGGCGGACCAGGTTCTGCACGGCGGGGATGCGCGTCGAACCGCCGACGAGGATGACCTCGTCGACGTCGTTCGCGCTGGCCTTGGCGTCGGTCATCGCCTGCTTGACCGGTTCCATGGTCCGCTCGACCAGGTCGGCGGTGATCTTCTCGAACGTGGACCGCATGATCGTCTCGGTCAGGTGCTTGGGGCCGGAGGCGTCCGCGGTGATGAACGGCAGGCTGACCTGCGTCTGGGTGACCGAGCTCAGCTCCGTCTTGGCCTTCTCCGCGGCTTCGAACAGCCGTTGCAGCGCCTGCGGGTCCTTGCGCAGGTCGATCCCGTTCTCCTTCTGGAAGCCGTCCGCGAGCAGGTCCACGAGGCGGCGGTCGAAGTCGTCGCCGCCGAGGTGGCTGTCGCCCGCCGTCGAGCGCACTTCCACGACCCCGTCACCGACGTCCAGGATGCTCACGTCGAAGGTGCCGCCACCGAGGTCGAAGACGAGCACCGTCTCGTGCTGCTTCTTCTCCATGCCGTACGCCAGTGCCGCCGCCGTCGGCTCGTTGATGATCCGCAGTACTTCGAGCCCCGCGATGCGCCCCGCGTCCTTGGTCGCCTGGCGCTGGGCGTCGTTGAAGTAGGCGGGCACGGTGATGACGGCCTCGGTGACCTTCTCGCCCAGCTGCTTGCCGGCGTCGTCGGCGAGCTTGCGCAGCACCAGCGCGCTGATCTCCTCCGGCGCGTACAGCTTGTCGCGCACCTTGAAGCGCGCGACTCCGCCCTCGCCCTCGACGACGTCGTACGCCACCGCCTTGGCCTCGTCGGATATCTCGTCGAAGTGCCGGCCGATGAACCGCTTGGCCGAGTAGATGGTGCCCTTGGGATTGAGGATCGCCTGGCGCCTGGCGAGCTGACCCACCAGCCGTTCGCCGCTGTCGGTGAAGGCGACGATGGAGGGGGTGGTGCGCGAGCCCTCGGCATTGGGTATGACGGTCGCTTCACCGCCCTCCCATACGGCGATCACCGAGTTGGTGGTGCCCAGGTCGATTCCGACTGCCTTGGCCATGAGGAACTCCTTCGCCTGCCACCCCCGGCGTCCGCCCGTCTCCGGTGGCGGCGGTTGTCTTCAGGTGAGGTCGCGTGTCCGCGGGCGTCAGCGGGCGGACACGGGTCGTGGGTTCCGTCCTTGCCAGGGTGTTACGGGACGAAGGGCGACGCCTGCTCCCGACGGGGCGAAGTTCGGCCCTTCCTGTGCCCCTGGGAGTGCAGGAGGCCACGCGGTACGTGCCGCCCCCATGGGTGCCTGGTGCAAGAAGCGGCGAAAACGGGTGAAAGCTAGTATTGCGGCATGTCTGGCACGGCCGACGACGCGACCGGTGCGGCGCACCGGAGCATCGCACCACGCGGCCTCGGCAGCCGGGCGCCGACCACCGCCCTGACCGGCTGGGGACGCAAGCAGTCGGCGAGCCTGTACGACGTGTTCGTACTGGCCGTGACCATGCTCGACGGCCGCCCGGTGGACGAGATCCTCCAGTTGGCCATGGACGAGGTGCCACGCCTCCTCGACTGCCGGCCCGAGGGCTGCTACATGCTCAGGGACGGCCGCTTCGAGCTCGAGGCCACGCCGAGCACACGGGCCCTTGACGGCCGGGCACCGCGCGATCTGACCGACCCGGTCGAACAGCTGACAGCGCTGGAGGGGGAGGACGGCGCCGTCCACTTCCGGGAGGGCGGCTGGGGCTGGGCAGTGGGCCTGCGCAGCTCCGGCGGGCTGCTCGGCTACCTGCTGGTCAGCGCTGGGAAACCGCCGCCCGACGAGGACCGCTTCCTCGTCTACGCCCTTGCTCAGCCGACCGGCGCCGCGCTCTACAACGCCGAGGCCCGCCGCCGCGACCGCGAGTACGCCCGACAGCTGTTCCGGGCGATCGAGGAGCGGGACGCGGTCAACGAACGACTCACCGCGCTGGTGGCGGAGCTGGAGGAGCAGCGCACCGTGCACGACGTCCTCGCCCGGACCTCCCTCACCGACGAGGGGGAGCACGGCATCGCCGCCGCCGTGTACGAGCTGACCGGTCTCGCCACCCGTGTCGAGGACCGCTTCGGAAACCTCCTCGCCCGCGCGGGGCCGGTCCCGCCCGAGACCGACGCCAAGCCCGATCCGCTCCAGCGCGAGCAACTCATGCACGACGCGATGCGCGAGCTCGGTCCGATCCGTCACGAGGGACGCCTCGTCGGACTGGCCCGCCACCACGGGGAACCCCTCGGCAGTATCGAGCTGATCGACCCCGACGGCACGGCGGGCGAGGCTGACATGTTCGCCCTCGAACACGCGTGCACGGCACTGTCCCTGGAACTGGCCCACCGCCGCAGTCTGGCGGAGGCCGAACTGCGCCTGCGCCGGGAACTTGTGGACGACCTGCTCACCGGCGCCGACGCCGGCGGCGCGTACGCCAGAGCCGAGGCCGTCGGCCACGACCTGCACGGACCGCACCATGTCACGGTCGCACAATGGCGGGGAACGGCCGCCGACGACCGGTTCCTGGGAGCGGTGGGACGTGCCGCGCAGGGACGGGGCCTGCGGTCGCTGCTGGCCCGACGAGGCGACATGGCGGTGCTCGTGGTCCGGGGCGAGCCGCGCGACTCGGGCCTGTACAAGGCCCTCGCCGACGAAGTGGGCTCCCCGCACGGCGCGGTGGGCATCGGCAGCCTGTGCGAGGCGGTGGCGGACATCCCGCGCTCCTTCGACCAAGCCGTCCGCGCGCTTGCGGTACGCCGCCAGTCCCACCCCGCGGACGGCACCACGAGCTGCGAGGAACTCGGCCTCTACCGCATCCTGGCCCGGGACAAGGACGCGGGGGACGTCACCGACTTCGTCCGCGAATGGCTCGGCGCGCTCCTCGACTACGACGACGCCCACGGCACCGACCTGGTGCACACCCTCACCCGGTACTTCGACCACGGCGGCAACTACGACGAGACGGCGCAGTCCCTCGCCGTGCACCGCAGCACACTCCGCTACCGTCTGCAGCGCATCAGGGAGGTCAGCGGCCGTCGGCTCGACGAGGTGGACAGCCGCTTCAACCTCCAGGTCGCCACCCGGATCTGGAAGGTCAGCGGCCCCGCCTTCTGACCGCCCGGGCCGCCCCGCTCGCTCGCCTCACTCGAACCGGGAGGGGTCGCCCGCTCCTCGTCGTACGATCTCGGGCTCGCCCTGCGAGAAATCGATGACCGTCGTCGGCTCGACGCCGCAGTCGCCGGAGTCGAGGACCGCGTCCACCACGTGGTCGAGTTCCTCCTTGATCTCCCAGCCCTGGGTCAGCGGCTTCTCCTCATCGGGGAGGAGCAGGGTGCTCGACAGCAGGGGCTCGCCGAGCTCGGCCAGGAGCGCCCGGGCGACGACATGGTCGGGAATCCGGACACCGACCGTCTTCTTCTTCGGGTGCAGCAGCCTGCGCGGTGCCTCCTTCGTCGCTGGGAGGATGAAGGTGTAACTACCCGGAGTCGAGGCCTTGATCGCACGGAACACCGCGTTGTCCAGGCGTACGAAGTGGGCCAGCTGCGCGAAGTCCTGGCACATCAGGGTGAAGTGGTGCCGGTCGTCCAGCCGGCGGATCGAACGGATCCGGTCGAGTCCGTCCCGGTTGCCCAGCTGAGCCCCGAGGGCGAAGCAGGAGTCGGTCGGATAGGCGACGAGCCCTCCGCCGCGGATGATGTCCGCCACCTGGCTGAGAGTGCGCTGCTGGGGGTTCTCGGGGTGCACGTCGAAGTACTTGGCCATGCGCCGAGCTTAGATCGGCGACGTCCAGGACCTGACGCCCCTGGCCGCCTGTTCATCCAGTAGGACACCGGCACCGCTCCCGGCTCGGCGCGGGCGGCCGGTCCTGAGATCTCGCGCCCCAGGTACCAACCAGGTACCATCCTTGTATGCCATCACTGAACGTGACCTTCACGGAAGAGGAGCTCGAGGGAGTGCGCGCCGCCGCCGCGGCCGACGGCAAGAGCCTCAAGCAGTATCTGCACGACCTCGGTGTCCGGGAGATGCAGCGCAGGCAGTTCGTCGCAGGCGCCACCGCCTGGGCCGACCGGCTGCGCGGCGAGTTCGACGACGCGTTCCCCGACGAGGTGCCGCCCGCCGAGCGCCGGGACGGATCCGCGGCCGCCTGATGCACCTGACCATCGATGTCGCCTGGCTGCTCGACGTCCAGGAGGCCGCCCTCGCCCGCGAGGACATGTCCGTGTCGGACTACTCCGCGCTCGTCGCGGCCGTCGCCCGGCACAAGACCAAGCTGCCCACGCTCGCCGCGGCCGACCCGGACGCGGCCTGGCGCGCCGCCGCGCTGATGCACACCATCGTGCGCCTGGAGCCCCTGCCGCACCGCAACAGCCTCTTCGCCGCGTTCGTCGCCGCCCAGTACATGGACCAGTCGGGCGAGGGCATCGACCCGCCCTACGGAGCCCTGTCCGACCTCGTCCGCAAGATCCACGACACCCGCGTCGGCGTCCCCGCCGTCGCCGACCAGCTGCGCTCCTGGAAGGTCTGAAAGACCGCCCCCGAGTCGTCATCGAAGACAGGCGTGAGAGTGCGGGTCCCGATATCGGGACCCATACTTTTTGAACGGCCGGAATGTCCCTTTCGACCGAAGGGGACAGTCGCCTGAATTCCCGGTTGTTCCGAGCCGGACGCGGCGCTGCCGCCGCTCTAGATGCTCTGCGAGCAAGTACAGGACGACTCGATCGGAAAGACTCATGCGAGCAACTCTGATTTACGGTGCCGGTGACGTGCGGGTGGAGGAGGTTCCCGACCCGAAGATCCAGCGGCCCACGGACGCGGTCGTACGCGTGCTGCGGTCGTGCATCTGCGGCAGCGACCTGTGGCCGTACGGGTCGCGTCCGCCCACCGAGCGCGGCGACCGCATCGGCCACGAGTTCCTGGGTGTCGTCGAGGACATCGGCGCGGAGGTGTCCGGACTGAAGTCCGGAGACCTGGTGGTGGCCCCCTTCGTCTATTCGGACAACACCTGCGACTTCTGCCGCGAAGGCCTGCAGACCTCGTGCCGGCACGGGGGCTTCTGGGCCACGGACGGGGTGGACGGCGGTCAGGGAGAGGCGGTGCGGGTACCGCACGCCCAGGGCACGCTGGTGCAGCTGCCCGTCGGCGAGGACTCCGCCCTGCTGCCGTCGCTGCTGACCCTGTCCGACGTGTTCTGCACCGGCCATCACTGCGCGGTGACGGCGGGTGTCACCCCGCGGACGACCGTGACCGTGGTCGGTGACGGAGCGGTCGGGCTGTCAGCGGTGCTGTCCGCCAAGCGGCTCGGCGCCGAGCGGATCATCCTGATGGGACGCCACAAGGACCGCACCGATCTCGGCCGCGACTTCGGTGCCACCGACATCGTCGCCGAACGCGGTGAGGAGGGCGTCGCGCGCGTGCGCGAGCTGACCGGCGGCGACGGTACGCACACGGTGCTGGAGTGCGTCGGTACGCTGCCCGCCCTTGAGACGGCGCTCGGCGTGGTGCGCGCGGGCGGCACGATCAGCCGGGTGGGCGCCCCGCAGTACGACCAGGCGCCACTGGGCTTCGAGGTGTTCATGAACAACATCACCCTCACCGGCGGTGTGGCTCCGGCCCGCGCCTACATCGAGGAACTCCTCCCCGACGTCCTCGAGGGGAAGATCGAACCCGGGCGCGTCTTCGACCGCACGGTGAGCGTCGACGAGGTACCCGACGGCTATCGCGCGATGGCCGCCCGGGAGGCACTGAAGGTGCTCGTCCAGCCCTGACCACGGCGCCGACCGCTGGTGGGCGCGCCCCACTCCGGCGCCCCCTGACCTGCGCGACTGCCCCATGTGGGCCCGCCGCGAGGGCCGTATCGGGGCCGACGGCGTCGAGAAGGACGTCACTCTGACGGACACCGGCCGCGAGATCAACAGCGAGTTGGACGCCGGACTTCGGCAGCCGTCCGGATGCCGACGACCCCATCACCTTCACCCCCACTGGAGAACCGGTGCTCACCGTCCCCGCATACGCCGCCACTTCGGCGACCGAACCGCTCGCGCCGACCACCGTCGAGCGCCGTGACGTCGGCCCGCACGACGTCCTCATCGACATCAAGTACTGCGGCATCTGCCACTCCGACATCCACAACGTCCGCAGCGAGTGGGGCCCGGCGACCTACCCCCTGGTCCCCGGCCACGAGATCGCCGGCATCGTCACCCAGGTCGGTTCCGAGGTCACCCTGCACGCCGTGGGCGACCGGGTCGGCGTCGGCTGCATGGTCAACTCCTGCCGTGAGTGCGTGCCCTGCCTGCGGGGCGAGGAGCAGTACTGCCTCAAGGGCAACACCCTCACCTACGGCTCGATCGACGCCGACGGCACCCTGACCCAGGGCGGCTACTCCACCCACGTCGTGGTCAACGACGACTTCGTCGTCACCATCCCCGAGGGCCTCGGCCTCGACGAGGCCGCCCCGCTGCTGTGCGCGGGCATCACCACGTACTCCCCGCTGCGCCGCTGGGGCGCGGGACCCGGCAAGAAGGTCGCCGTCATCGGCCTCGGCGGACTCGGTCACATGGCCGTCAAGATCGCACACGCGATGGGCGCCGAGGTCACCGTCCTGTCGCAGTCGCTGAAGAAGGTGGACGACGGCCTGCGGCTGGGCGCCGACCACTACTACGCCACCAGCGACCCGGCCACCTTCGAGCAGCTCGCCGGCACCTTCGACGTCATCCTCAACACGGTCAGCGCCAAGCTCGATCTCGACACCTTCCTCGGCCTGCTCGCCGTGGGCGGCACGATGGTCAACGTCGGCGCTCCCGCGGAGCCGCTGTCGCTGAACGTGTTCTCGCTGATCATGCAGGGCCGCGTGTACGCGGGATCGCTGATCGGCGGCATCCGCGAGACACAGGAGATGCTCGACTTCTGCGCCGTGCACGGCATCGGCGCCGAGGTCGAGATCATCCCCGCCGAGAAGATCAACGAGGCGTACGAGCGTGTCCTGGCCTCGGACGTGCGCTACCGCTTCGTGATCGACACCGCGACCCTGGCCTGACCCGCCGCGGCACCGTCCCCCGAGACCACCCCGTACGAGGCGCGCCCCGAGCCCTCGTACGGGGTGCCGCCGTCCGCGCCGAGGTCACCCGAGGGGCACGTGAAGACGATCTGGCTCTCCCAGTCGTCGAACAGTAGGGAACCCTCTGCGCGTCAGCCTTCTGTTCGCCGCGGCCCGAGTTCCTGTCAGGCGGTGGTTTCGGGGCGGTCGGGCTGCGACCAGTGGGTGTGGAAGGAGCCCTCACGGTCGGTGCGCCGGTAGGTGTGGGCGCCGAAGTAGTCGCGCTGCCCCTGGAGGAGGGCGGCGGGCAGGCGGTCGGCGCGCAGGGTGTCGTAGTGCGCGAGCGCGGCGGAGAACGCGGGGACGGGGATGCCACGCCGGGCGGCGGAGGCGACGATCTCCCGCCAGGGCACCTGGGCGTCGCTGATCTCCTGGGCGAAACCGGCCTCGGCGAGCAGGCTGACGAGGTCGGGGTCGGTGGCGTAGGCGGCGCGGATACGGTCGAGGAAGGAGGCGCGGATGATGCAGCCGCCGCGCCAGATGCGCGCGACCGAGCCGAGGTCGATCTTCCAGCCGTACTCGGCGGCGGCGTCCAGGATCATCTTCCAGCCCTGGTCGTAGGCGATGACCTTCGAGGCGTACAGGGCGTGTTCGACCTGGGCGGTGAAGCGTGCGGCCTCGGTGCGGCTGAGCGGGGGAGTCGTGCCGCCGGGCAGCCCTCGGTAGGCGGCGCGCAGGTCGCTCTGGCCGGAGGCGGCGCGGGCGAAGGTGGCCTGGGCGATGGCCGTGACCGGGGAGGCCAGGTCGAGGGCGGTCTGCACGGTCCAGCGGCCGGTGCCCTTCTGTCCGGCGGCGTCGTCGACGATGTCGACGAACGCGCCACCGGTGTGGGGGTCGGTGTGGGCGAGGACCTCGGCGGTGATCTCGACCAGATAGGAGCCGAGGCGGCCCTCGTTCCAGGTGCGGAAGACGTCGGCGATCTCGGCGGGGCTGTACCCGGCGACCTGGCGCAGCAGGTCGTAGGCCTCGGCGATGAGCTGCATGTCGGCGTATTCGATGCCGTTGTGGACCATCTTGACGAAGTGTCCGGCGCCGTCGGTGCCGATGTGGGTGGCGCAGGGTTCGCCGTCGACCTTGGCGCTGATGCTCTCGAACATCGGGCCGAGGACGGCGTACGACTCCGCCGAGCCGCCGGGCATGATGCTCGGCCCGTTGAGGGCGCCCTCCTCACCGCCGGAGATGCCCGCGCCGACGAAGTGCAGGCCGCGTTCGCGCAGCGCGGCCTCGCGGCGACGGGTGTCGGCGAAGTGGGCGTTGCCGCCGTCGATGATCATGTCGCCGTTCTCGAGGAGCGGGGCGAACTCGTCGATGACGGCGTCGGTGGCGGCGCCCGCCTGCACCATGATCATGAGGCGGCGGGGGCGGGCGAGCGCGGCCACGAACTCCTCGGCCGTCTCGGCCGGGACGAAGGTGCCCTCGTGGCCGAACTCGTCCACCAGCGCGCGGGTGCGGCCGGCGGAGCGGTTGTGGACGGCGACGGTGTAACCGTTCCGGGCGAAGTTACGGGCCAGGTTGCGGCCCATCACTCCGAGGCCGGTGACGCCGATGGAAGCGGATGCGTTCATGAGGCTGCCTGTTCTTCGAATGTCGGCCATGTCAGGGGCGGGGCGACCCCATGACCATGGGTACGGGCCGACGGCCCGGTCTTCTCGATATCGCGGCGGCCAATCTTGATCAGGTTCCCGGAGGACGTCGTCGGGGCGCGGTCGCGCGAGGGCCGCACCGCTCATGCGGGGTGCTTCGCCCAGGCGGCGGCTCGCAGCGTGTTCACCAGCAGCCGGGCGATCGTCTTCGGTCCTCAGGCGAAGACGATCGTGTGGTTGCCGTCGCGGATCACGCGGTCCTGGCTGTGCCACTCCACGGCCCGGGACAGGACGGCTCGCTCGAAGTCCGCGCCGCGGCGCTGGAGGTCGGCGGCGTTCTCGGCGTGCGTCACCCGGACGACGTCCTGCTCGATGATCGGGCCCTCGTCCAGGTCCGACGCCGAAGGCCACGGGCGACTGGCCGCACGCACCGCCCTCGGCCTCGGCCTCGACACGGGCGGCATCACCCGGTCCCCGGGACGGGTGCTCGTCCGCGACTCGGCCTGACCCGGCCTGCCCCGGAGGACCGTGACCTCCGTGGCGTGGGGGAACCCGGCGTCGGTGAGGCGGTGCCCCCTCCGTTCGGCGCCGACTCACCACCTGTGACAGCGGTCGGATGTTTCGGATCATGGCTACGGGTAATGCGGAGGATATGGTGCAAATCGCCTACACGATGGTGACTGAGCAGGCCGACCCCCGCGACCTCGTAGAACGCGTGGTCGAGGGGGAGCGGGCCGGCTTCGACTTCTCCGTCACGTCCGATCACTACTCTCCCTGGCTGGAGTCGCAGGGGCACGCCCCCTACGCGTGGGGCGTGCGCGGCGCCGCCGCCCGGGCGACGGCGCGAACACCACTCATGACGTACGTGACCTGCCCGACGACCCGCTGTCATCCCGCCGTCGTCGCGCAGGAGGCGGCACCCTGCACCTGCTCTCGGTGGGCCGGTTCAGACTCGGGCTCGGCTCGGACGAGAACCTCAACGAGCATGTGGTGGGCGGTCGTTGGCCCTCCCCGCAGATCCGTCTGGAGATGCTCGAGGAAGCCGTGGAGATCATCCGCGAGCTCTTCGGGGGCGGCGACGTGCAGCACCGGGGCACGCACTTCGAGGTGGCGAACGCCCGGCTGTGGGACCTGCCGGACGAACCGCCCCCGATCGGGGTGGCCCTATCCGGCAAGCGGTCCCGTTCCCTGGCCGGCCGGCTCGCGGAGCTCGTCATCGTCACCGAGCCCGAGCCGGAACTCATCGAGGCCTTCGACCGAAGTGGTGGCCGGGGCACACCGCGCGTCGGGCAGCTGCCCGTCCGCTACGACCCGGACCGGGAGGCCGCGACGGCCCGCGCGCACGAACAGTTCCGCTGGGCCCTCGGCGGCCGGCCCGTCAACGCCGAACTGCCGGGCCCCTCGGGCTTCGAGGGCGCCACCCGGTACGTCAGAGGACACCGCGGGAGCCATCCCGTGCGGCGACGACGTCGACACCTTCATGGAGGCGGTCCGGCCCTACGAGGAGGCGGGCTCCACCGAGATCGCCCTGGTGCAGGTGGGCGGCGACCAGCAACTCCCGTTCATCGCCTGGGCCGAGAAGGCACTGCTGCCCGCCCTGCGCGAACTCTGACGACAACGCGACCCGCACGCGGTTCGGCTCCGCTCCGCCGGTGCCGGGCCCGACCAGGAGACGTGAGAGGACACCATGAACAGCACGGCGCACCACACCGACACCGCGCACAACACCTCGTCATCCCCCGACCAGGCCGATCGGTCGGGCTCTTCCCCGGAGCTGGTGCAGGTCGTCCTGGACGCCTGCTCCCTCTCGGACGCGGACACCGTGTTGCGCGTCCTGGGCACACGCTTCGCCGAGGAGAGCGGTGACGACATGCCTCGGCACGACAGCACCGCGCGGTCCGACACCTGGACCGGAGCCTTCCTCGTCGGGCGGGACGCGCGCGACGCCGCGCTTCCGACCGACCTCTCCCTGAACGGTTCCGTCGCCGTGGAGCTCCAAGGCGGTCCCGTGGCGGTCGACCGGCTGCGGCAGACCCTCACGTCCGCCTTCGGCGTCCAGGTGTCCGGGTCCGCCTCCGGCGACCAGGAGATCGATCTACGGCTCCGGCTGACGCACGCGTAGGCCGGCCCGGGGAACGAGTCGCCCATGGGACCCTCAGACCGATTCCGGCGATGTGCACGGTGACGGTGAAGGAAACCAGCGCGAGACAGCAGACGAAGAAGGCGCTCCTGCGCGCCCTCCGTTGCGAGGTTCCGGTCCGACCCGGGTGGAGCCTCCGGTGCGTCGCGCACCCTCCCCGGTGGCGTGGTCGCGCACGCCACCAAGAGGAAGGCGCCCTCGCCGGCATCGATCCCGGGCCACTGGCCTCGCGGGGTGCCCACCACAGCGAGGGAGCCGGCAGGCCGGAACACGGTTCGTCACCGTCGGCGGACCGAACGACACCGTCGCATCCGCCGGAAGGACGGCGCCGACGACCGCGCCCCGGGGCGCTGAACACCCTGCCCGGGGCGCCGACGACCGTATCCGGGACGCTCGGGCCGTCGTCCTCAGTGCTTGGTCCGCTGGCGGATCTGGCCCGCGGCCCTTTCGGTCATCTCCTGGGCCTTTCCGCGCAGCTGTTCGCCGCGGCCCGCCCTCTGCATGGACTTGTCGCCCAGGGCTTTGCCGAGGGTCTCCCTCATCTTGCCCCTGAGCTGCTTCGTTCTGGCATTGCCCTTCATCATCACAGTCGCTTTCCTCGAGGCCGCCGACGAGTGGGGTGCGGCGACATGCCTTTCTTCACCGTGTGGCCAGGAGGGGGACACCGCAAACCGGCATACGCGATTTCACCGTTCAGGTCCGGGCGTCCCCCCCCTCGACGCCCCGGATCCCACCGCCCGACGCGTCCGTTCCGCGCACCGCCCCGTGCGACGGGTCCGGCGGGATCCGGCGGACCTCTTGCACGGCCCGGCTGTTGCTGATGTCATATTCAGCCGCAGGTCGGTGACTTTGGCTGATTACGCTTTCGGGTGATCCGAAAGTTTCGGCTACCTTGTGGCTGCACAGATGTTGATGCCTAAACAAGGCCTGCGTCGATGCCCTTCCCCGGTCTCGGTCGTGTCGATTCATCCCGCATGCCCGTTTCCCGACTCGCCCTCGTTTCGAGCGGAGTTCGTGTGACCCGACATCGCGCCATGGCATGGACGAGCAGTCCTCACCCCACCGGTCCAGGTGGAGAGGTCTCCGCCGGTCCCGGTGCCGAGGCGGCCCGCACCACCCCGTAGGTGCCGCCGGTGTCGAACGGACCGCCGCCGGGGTGTCACGCCGTGGACGGCGGGTGGCTCTCCGGCTCGATGAATGTCGTGCACCTGCCCGCCTGAGGGTCCTTCGAGCCCGCCGGGCGTTCCCCATCACAGCTGAGTGAAAGCCCCCCATTACTCCGTGACCATTCAACTGTACGAGGGCCGACCGGCCGGTCGGCATGCCGCCGTACCTCCCGGCAGCCTGCTCCGCCGGGTCTACGCACCGCGGGCCTTCGACGCACTCGCCTTCTCCATGTCGACGTACGCCATGCCGCTCCTGGTGCTGGCCACGACCGAATCCGCCTCGCTGACCGGGCTGGCCTTCGCGCTGGAATGGATACCGCGGGTGGCGGCCTTCGGCCTCGCCGGTGACCTGGTCGACCGGCGCGGAGCCGCCATCGTGTTCTTCCTCGCCTCCCTGGCGCGCGGGGTCCTCGTGGCCGGCGGGAGCGTCGCGCTGACGATGCTGGAACGGGGGACGGCGCAGACACTCGTCGTGATGGCGCTGGCCGCCGCGACGGGCACCCTGACGCAGTTCAGCTTCATCGCCAACGAAGCCGTGGGCGCGATCGTGAGCCGCCGTGCGGACACCCAGGCACACAAGGTTCAGGCCGTCCTGATCGGCATCGACCAGACGGCGACGCTCACCGGACCCGCGCTCGGCGGCGTCCTGCTGCTGGCGGGGCCGACCCACATGCTCGCCGTTCTGAGCGTGCTGTCGTGCCTGGCGGCGGCCCTCGCCCTGCAGACCCCGCCGACCCCCCTGCGCGGCTCCCAGCCCGGCACCACACAGCGGGGAGCGGGCCTCAAGACGGGCTGGCGGACGCTGCGTTCGCTGCCCGCGCTCGGCTGGCTGGTGGGTGGCCTGACCGTCTCCAACCTCGCGCTCGGGCTGCTCCAGTCCGCCAGCCCGATCATCGTCGTCGAGCGTTTCGGACTGTCCCCCGCGGCCGTCGGCACCCTCTGGTCGGCAGCCGCGGCCTCCACGCTCCTGACGGTCACCGTCTGCCGCTTCGCGCTCAACCGGCTGGGCCTGTGGGGAGTCGGCGTGGTGTGCTCCACCGTCGCGTCCGCGGCCTGTCTCGCCCTGGCCCACGCGCCCACGTACACCGCGTATGTCGTCCTCATGGCGCTGTTCATGGCGGGCGACGGCGGCCTGACCGTCGTCCTGCGCACGCTGCGCTCCCTGCTCATCCCGGCCGCGGTCTTCGGCAGCACCCTCTCCCTGACCATCCTGCTTCTGCTGCTGCCCTTCCCGCTCGCCGGCATCGTGGTCGCCCTCACCTCGCCGTGGGCCCTCGACTACGTCATCGCGGTGTGCGCCGCGCTGCAGGCCGTCGCCCTCGGTCTCGCCTTCCTGCGTCTGCGCACCGACCCGGTCCTGCGCACTCCGGGCAAACCAGCGCAGGTCACGGCCTGAACCAACGGGCGCCCCGCGGCGGCCCGTTCGTGCGGCCTGGGGTAGGGTCTGGCACCGGTTCGTAGCCGCTGAAGGGCTACGAGCCGGTGGTGGGGAGCGTCGAAGGGCTGCGAACGGTGGAATCCCACATAGGGGACGGCTGGTCCATGGACGTGGACGACACGCGGTTGGAGGCGATGACCGCGCAGCCGCTGCTGACCCGGGACTACGAGACGCGCCCCGCGCTCGTCTACGAGCGGCTCAGACAGCGGCACGGACCCGTCGCGCCGGTCGATCTGCTGGGCGTACCGGCGTGGTTGGTGCTGGGGTACCGCGAGTCGCTTCAAGTCCTCCAGGACGACGACGCGTGGCCCAAGGGGCTGGAGAACTGGCGGGCCCGGTCGGAGGGCAGGGTTCCCGCCGACTGGCCGCTCGCACCCTCCCTGGAGGTGAACCACGTACTGATCCAGGGCGGTCCCGGCTACCAGCCGCTGCGGACGGCGTGGGACGCGGCGCTCAAGCCCTTCCAGGATCCGCGCCATCCGCAGACCAAGCGGCTGAAAGCGGCCGTCACCGCCCATGCCGACGAGCTGATCACCCTGTTGGGACAGGGTGGCGGCACGGGCGTGGCCGACCTGTCGGCGCAGTTCGCGCGTCCGCTGCCGCTGATGGTGGCAAGCCATCTGCTCGGCTTCCCCGGTTCACAGGGCGACGACGCCCTGATGGACATGTGGCGGGTGCTCGACGCGGGGCCGGACGCGGAACCCGCCCTGGAACGCCTGCTGGAGACCCTGGTGGAGCTGGCTGCGGCCAAGCGGACGCGGCCGGGCGACGACTTCCCCTCCTACCTGCTGGCAGCCCACCCCGACCTGTCCCTCGACGCGCTCGCCCGCGAGCTGTTCATGCTGCTCGGCATGACGTCCGACCACGTCGGCATCCTGATCTCGAACACCGTGGTCGAGGTCATCGCGGGGGAGGGCAGCGCACGGGCGAGTCTGTCCGCCGGGATGGTCAGGGAGACCATGAACCGGGTCGTCATGCGCAAACCGCCCCTGGTGAACTTCGTACCGAGGTTCGCGGCCAAGGACACTCCGCTCGGCAACTACACGATCCGCGCAGGCGATCCGGTCTGGGTGTCCTCCGCCGCCGCGCACGCCGATCCCGTCTTCGCCGACCACGCGGTGGCCAACACGACGATCAGCAGCCGGGCGCACCTCGCGTGGGGCGCGGGCCGACGCCAGTGCCCGGCACGCGAGCTGGCGTCGACGGTCGCGGCGGCAGGGGTGAGCCGCTTGTTCGAGCGCTTCTCCCACCTGGAACTCGCGCTCCCGGTGGACCAACTGCCCTGGCGCTCCTCCCCGTTCATGCGCGGCCTGCGATCGCTGCCCGTACGCTACGAACTCGCCTCGCCGGTCGCCCCGTTGGCGCCGGAAGGGCAGGAGCGCGCGGCGGGCCCGGAGTCCGACACCCCCGATACCCCCGATACCCCCGACGTGTCCGGGACGGTGGCGACGGACCAGGCCGCCCAGCGCCGCTCGTCGCTCTGGCGCTACCTGACGGGCCTGATCCGGACGGGCCGTTGAGCCGCCGCCTTCGCACCGCAATCGACGCATCAGGCGCACCCAGCGCCATGGGGGGATGCGAGCGTGACACAACGGGTCGGCAAGAGCCGATTACTGGGGAAGGTTGCGCCCGGGCGCGGCAGCCCGGGTTCACCGACGTCTGCGCCGACGCCTCTTCGTCGACGCCGCCGCATGACACGCGCCGCCCTCGTCACGGTGGGCTGAACGGGCGGGGTCACAAGGACAGTTCCAGCACGAGCGGGCGATGGTCCGAGATCCCCGTCGCGGGCGTGCGCACTCCGCTCGCCACTGTCACGCCGACGCCGTTCGCGAGCACATGGTCGAACTGCACGACCGGGCGGTGCGCGGGATAGGTCGGGGTGCGGGCCAGATCGAACCAGCCGCGGGGAGACGGTGGGGTGCGGGTCTTCCCCGGAGCGTTCAAAACGACCTTGGGCAGGGCGCCGATCAGGTTGAAGTCGCCCAGCAGCACATGAGGAGCGGGCAGGTCGGCGATCCAGTCGCGGACGGCGAGCAGCTGTGCGACGTTCCAGCCCGGCACGAACGACAGGTGCACCGCCACCGCCGTGAACGGACCGCCCGGTCCCTCCAGTACGGCGGCCAGCGCGGCGCGCGGCTGGTCCCTGACCACGGTGAGTCCGGGCCGCCCGGGCATCTTCAAGGGCATACCGAGGGGCGCCGGGGCCAACCGCCGGGCGCGCCAGTCCCGTACCGGAAACCGGGACAGCAACGCGATCCCGTGCGAGGGGACGTCCGTGGTGGCCGAGTCGGCGTCCTCGGGGCCGTACACCCGCAGCCCCGGCTCGGCCGGGTCGCGGATCCACCCCCGGTCCGCTGTGGAACGGGCGTGGAACGCGCTCGCGTAGCGCCAGTGCTTCAGCCCCGCGGCCTCGGCGGCGACCGACGCCTGGTCGACCCCGCCCGATCGCTCCTGGAGGCGGTCCAGTTCCTGCAACGCCAGGACATCGGCGTCCAGGGACAGGACGGCTCGGGCGAGTGGTCCTTCCGCCGGGTTCGCGGCGGGGGAGAGGGACCCTCCGTCCGGCAGCGGCCGGCCGTGCAGCACATTGAACGTCGCGAGCCGCACCGGCCGACGGCGCGTGGTCTGATCCCGCTGACTCCCCTGGTTCATCGTGAGGCCAGTGTCCCCGTATCGGTCCGGTCCGTGAAAACCGGCGTGAGCAGATTTCCGTACCCGGGAACGAACGCCACCCTCGCCACCCGCGTCACCCGGACCGTCCGGCACCGGCCGAAAAGCGCCCCGAGCCGGGGCGAACATCCAGCAATCAATAGCCAATTTCAGCCGTTGCTTTGTCATCTCCATGACAAAACTGTGTGAGCGATGCCAGTCTGCTCTTGAACGTTCACCGTTCCTTCACACCCCCCACCTGTCGCGCGCCGCCGAGTTCAGGCACACCCCCTCGTGGCTCACCTCGTGCAGCGCCCTTCCCTGCTCAGCGCGTTGCCAGCCGGCCACACCCTGCCGGCCCGCTCTCTCGGCCTCGACCACGGGCCGATCGTCGCCAGAAGGAGAAGCCCTTGCTCCCGCCCCACCGCACCTCGCACCGACGCAGATACACCGCGGCGTTGGCGCTCACCGCCGCCGGCACACTGCTCGCCGCCGGATTCCACACCGGCGTCGCGTCCGCGGCCCCCCGCGACCGCGGCCACGCGAAGATCGTCGCCACCCCCCGGGCCGCCGCGGCCCCGGCGAAGCTGTCTCCCGCCGCGCACGCCGCGCTGCTCAAGAGCGCCACCGCCGCGGTCGGCGACACCGCGAAGATCCTCGACCTCGGCTCCAAGGAGAAGCTGATCGTCAAGGACGTCTCGAAGGACGCCGACGGCACCACACACACCCGCTACGAGCGTACCTACGCCGGACTGCCGGTCCTCGGCGGCGACCTCGTCGTACACGTCAGGAACGGTCTGTCCAGCGTGTCCGAGGCGAGCAAGGCCGACCTGAAGGTGCCGACCACCACGGCCCGCGTCACGTCCGCCACCGCCGCCCACAAGGCGCTTGCGGTCGCGAAGAAGGCCGACGCCACGCGTCCCGCGGTCGATGGCGCTCCCCGGCTCGTCGTCTGGGCCGCCGGAGCAAAGCCGGTGCTGGCCTGGGAGTCGGTGGTCGGCGGCACCCAGGACGACGGCACGCCGAGCGAGCTCCATGTCATCACCGACGCCACCTCGGGCAAGGCCCTGTTCGACTTCCAGGCGGTGCGTACCGGCACGGGCACGGGCCAGTACAGCGGATCGGTTCCGCTCAGCACCACGCCGTCCGGCTCCACGTACCAGCTGGTGGACGGCGACCGCGCGGGTCACCGCACCTACGACCTGAACCAGGGCACCTCGGGCACCGGCACCCTCTTCACCGATGACAACGATGTCTGGGGGGACGGCACCCAGAGCAACCGGCAGACGGCCGGCGTGGACGTCGCCTTCGGCGCCGCGGCCACCTGGGACTACTACAAGGACGTCTTCGGCCGCAACGGCATCCGCAACGACGGCGTGGCCGCCTACAGCCGGGCGCACTACGGCAACGGCTACGTCAACGCCTTCTGGTCCGACAGCTGCTTCTGCATGACGTACGGGGACGGCGCGAGCAACGCGCACCCGCTGACCGCCCTCGACGTCGCCGCGCACGAGATGAGCCACGGCGTGACCGCCGCCACCGCGGGCCTCACCTACTCGGGTGAGTCCGGTGGCCTCAACGAGGCGACCTCGGACATCTTCGCCGCCGCGGTGGAGTTCCACGCCAACCTGTCCGCCGACGTCCCCGACTACCTGGTCGGCGAGAAGATCGACATCAACGGCAACGGCACCCCGCTGCGGTACATGGACAAGCCCTCCAAGGACGGGGCGTCCCGGGACAACTGGGACTCCTCGCTGGGAGGCCTCGACGTCCACTACTCCTCCGGACCGGCCAACCACTTCTTCTACCTGCTCTCCGAGGGCAGCGGTGCCAAGACCGTCAACGGGGTCTCCTACGACAGCCCGACCTACGACGGTGTACCCGTGACCGGCATCGGCATCGAGAACGCCCAGCGGATCTGGTACCGGGCCCTGACCACCTACATGACCTCCAGCACCAACTACGCCGGAGCCCGCACCGCGACCCTCCAGGCCGCCGCCGACCTCTTCGGCGCGTACAGCGACACCTACCTTGCCGTCGCCGCCGCCTGGGCCGGGATCCATGTCGGCGACCGGATCGCGCTGGGTGTCAACGTGGCGCCGATCGACGACCAGACCAGTGGCGTCGGCCAGCAGGTCTCCCTCCAGACCAGCGCCTACACCACCAACTCCGGCGCGGGCCTGACCTATGCGGCCACCGGCCTGCCGGACGGCCTGACGATCAGTGACACCGGCCTGATCTCGGGAGTTCCCACCATCACCGGGACCAGCCCCGTGACCGTCACGGTCACCGACAGCACGGGAGCGTCCGTCTCGGTCAGCTTCACCTGGCGGGTGGCGAACATCTACGCCAACAGCACGCGGGTGGACATCCCCGACGCCGGACCCGCGGTCGAGTCACCCATCACGGTCACCGGCCGGACCGGCAACGCCTCGGCCACCACCCAGGTCTACGTCAAGATCATCCACACCTACCGCGGTGACCTGACGGTCTCCCTGGTGGGCCCCGACGGCACCGTCTACTCGCTCCTGAACCACAGCGGAGGCAGCGCCGACAACGTCGACCAGACCTTCACGGTCGACGCCTCCGCGCAACCCGTCAACGGCACCTGGAAACTGAGGGTCCAGGACACCGCCTCGATCGACGTCGGCTACATCCAGCAGTGGCAGCTCACCCCCTGACCTGTCCGCCCGCCGAGCTCGCCCGTCCGGCCCGCCCCGCGCGGTCCGGGCGGGCGAACCGTCCTCACCCCCGCCAGCCCTGGGCGTCGGGCGTGAGGACCAGCATCGTGACGTCGTCACGCACGGCGGTACAGAACCGTAGGAGGTCCTCCCAGAGGTGGTCGGTGAGGTCGGCGGGCTTCTCCCGGGCCAACGGGGTCAGGCGGTCGGCCAGGGGATAGAAGGCGCCCGTCGCGTCCCGGCTCTCGGACACTCCGTCGGAGCCGAGGAACAGCCGGTCGCCGCGCTCCAGCCGGACGGTGCAGATCTGCGGCGGAGAGATGTCGAAGAACCCGAGCCCGAGGGGGGCTCCTGGTTCGAGAACGAGTTCGACGGCCTTGCCGTCGCGCAGCAGAAACGGATGCGGGTGTCCGCAGGACGTCAGACGCACCGCGTCCGCGTCGGCCGAGAATTCCAGCAACAGGGCGGTCGCGAAGAGTTCGGCGTGTGTGGTCTGGGCCGAGTCCACGACGAGCCGGCGATCGAGGCGGGCCGCGACCGACTTCAGGTCGCCCTGGTCGAGCACGGTCTCCCGGAACGCCCCGAGGAGGGAGGCGACGGTCGAGACGGCCGACAGCCCGTGCCCCTGTACATCGCCCATCACCGCCCGCACGCCGTACGGGCCGGCGCGCACGTCGAAGAAGTCGCCGCCCACCAGTGTCTCGCGCTGGGCCGCCCGGTAGAACGCCGAGCACTGCACCGGGCCCACGCGTTCGGGAAGCGGCGGCAGTACGGCGAGCTGGGCGGCCTCGGCCACGGTGCGCACCGTGACCAGGTGGGCGTCGCGGCGACTGCGCACCAGGGAGATGGCGACGCTCAGGATCGCGACGAACGTGATGGTCAGCAGGTCGGTGTTGCCCGGATGGTTGAGCTGGAGGGGCGGTACGAACAGGAACACGATGACGACGGCGCCGAAGACAGCCGTCGCCACCGGTCCGTAGGAGAGCACAGCCAGCGACGGGATGGCGCCCAGCAGGAAGCCGATGTCCAGGGGGTACCGACTCAGGAGTTCGGCGGTGCAGACCGTCACCAGCAGGGCGGGCGGCAGCACCCGCACCCAGCGCGGTGGTGGGGCTCCGCGCAGCCAGCCCTGGCTCGCCCGGACCTGATTCCGGTGGTCGGCCGTGCCCATAGCACTCCTCCCTACCCCACCACGCTCCTCCTTCCGGCGGTCGTGCGCATCACGGTGGGCCGGGCGGGCCGCCGGACGCCGAGAATTCCGTGTTCCGCGCGGAGTTCCGCGCGGGGAATTCCCGCTGGTGGTTGAAAATCGCAATTCTCTGAGAATTCCCTTCGGAAGGAAGAGCCTCGGCGTCTTCGCACCACCCAGGGGCGGCTAGGCGTGTGAGGGATCGGTCGGGGAGGCGGGGCGCTTGGAGAACCAGGAGCCGATCAGGGCGGGCAGCGAGGGACCGCCGCGCAGGCACCAGAGGGCGATCACCGGGTCGCAGATCGCGCAGCCGAGCGACGAGTGCGTGGCGAACGGGATGATCGGGGCCCCGCGCAGGTAGTGCAGGGCGTCCCATACGGTGTGCAGCAGCCAGGCGATGCCGATCCAGACGTACGAGTCGAGGCCGCGGTAGGCACAGTAGGTGACCGCGGCGGTGAAGACGAACTCCCAGGCACCAAAACTGCCACTGCTGAGATAGGCGGCTCCGGCCCCGGCGACCATGATGGCGTTGAACCGCCGCCTCGTGGGCTCCCGGAGCAGGGACATGAGGAACGCGTAGAGAACACCGATGAGTACGGGTGCGACGAAGAGCATGAGCGAGACGCTACGAGGGTGATCGCGGCCCCGGCAGTGGCCGGAACGACAGACTGCGACGGGTTCTCGCCGGCCGGCACCACCGACTCCTTCCGACCGCCGTGACGATCACGTGTCCCGTGCCGCAACGGGCGCTCATCTCCGCGGCTCTCGGCGTCCGCCGCGACCAACGGTTTCCTTCTCGGGCTCGCACTGGTCGACTACGACAGCGGTATGTCCCTCGGTGTGCCCCGCGGTGGCCCCGGTCTCGATCTGGAAATCGCCGCGGGCGGCAACACCGAAGTCGTCCGGGCCGAGCAGCGCACCCTCGCCGATGGCGCCCGCCCGCGTGGAGCCCGGCGACGAACGACCCGTGGGCGATGGGACACTTCTCCCACAGGCGGAGTCGGAACACGGGAAGAGCTGTGATGCGCGGCCGAACGCGGACAAGGACCCCTGGCGCACCGGCGCGTGGAGCGGTCGGGGCCGACACCGCCCTGGTGCCGGTCCGTCACTCGGACGCGGCGCGTGCGGCCGTGCTCGTCCTGCACGGGGGCCGGGCCGACAGCCTGGCCCCCTCACGATCCTGGAACGTGGCGGCGCTGCGGATGAGGCCCGTGGTCCGGGCCGTCGCCGCGGCCGTGCCGGACGACGAGGTCTTCCTCGGGCAGGTGCGCTACCGCCTCCAGGGCTGGAACGGTTCACGGGCCGACCCCGTCGGTGACGTCCAGCGGGCACTCGGGGAGCTCGCCCGCCTCGTCGGTGAGGTGCCGGTGATTCTCGTGGGTCATTCGATGGGCGGCCGGGCGGCTCTGCGCGTCGCCGCGGCGACACAAGTAGGGGGAGTGGTGGCGCTGGCGCCCTGGTGTCCGGAGGGCGAGCCGGTGGCCCACCTCCAGGACAAGAAGGTGATCGCGCTCCACGGTGACCGCGACCGCGTCACCGATCCCGCGGAGTCGATCGCTTTCGTCCGCCGGGCCAGGGCCGTCGGCTCCCGCGCGGGTGTACTGCTGGTCAAGGGCGGTGACCACGCCATGCTCCGACGGTACGGAACCTGGCACGGCGCCACGGGGGCGGCCGTCGCCGAACTGCTGCAGCCCGCGGAGCCGCCCGGTGGACTGCTCGCCCGGGCGCTTTCGGAGTCCGACTCCGGCCTGCTCTGACCGGACGTGCCAAAAATCCGGTGCGCCGACCGCCGCGCGCTCCCTACACTCACCCCACAACGCGCGCTCACCGCTCCTGCGGAACATCACGGCGCGCGTCCTGACGAGTGAGGGGAGCCGGGCCGTGCGTCACCGTACTGCTGTCGTCGTTCCCCCTTCGCGCTACGAGGTGATCCTCGTGTCTCCGGGTCCCCGGTGCCGGCTGCGCGGCCGACACCGGTGGTCCGTGACGAACATCTGACCTCTCTCCGCCCGTCACCGGGCAGATCGGCTCCGTACGCCCCGATGGGGCTGTGCCGTGGCCGGAGGTCCCCGCACGGCCCGTGGCACGACCGCGGGCCGCTTCGTCCGGGACATCGCGCCGCCCCATCCGGATCATTCCGAAAGGCCATGGGCCGTGCGTACCGACCTGCACCGTCACCTCGACACCCCGCTCGCCGCCGTCCGCAACCTGGGCATCCTCGCCCATGTCGACGCCGGGAAGACCACCCTCACCGAGCGGATCCTGTACCTCACCGGGACCACCCACAAACGGGGTGAGGTCCATGACGGCACCACCGTCACCGACTTCGACCCCCAGGAGCGCGATCGTGGCATCACCATCTTCGCCGCGGCCGTGAGCTGTGCCTGGGACGCGCACCGGATCAACCTGATCGACACCCCGGGCCACGTCGACTTCTCCGACGAGGTGGCGCGCTCCCTGCGGGTGCTCGACGGCGCCGTGGCGGTCTTCGACGCCGTCGCGGGAGTCGAGCCGCAGAGCGAGGCGGTGTGGCGTCAGGCGGACCGGTACGGCGTGCCGAGGATCGCCTTCGTCAACAAGCTCGACCGTGCCGGTGCCGACCTCGACACCGCGGTCGAGTCCATCAGGGAGCGGCTGCATCCGGCCCCACTGGTCGTCCAGTTGCCGATCGGATCGGAGGCCGGGTTCACCGGTGTGGTGGATCTGCCGCGCATGCGGTCACTGGTCTGGCCCGAAGGCCGCGACACGGTCGAGGAAGGCCCGGTGCCCGAGGCACTGAGGGACGCAGCGGAAGGCCGCCGCCGACAGCTGGAGGAAGTGGTGGCGGAACTCCACCCCGGCGCGCTCGAGGAGTTCTGCGCGGAAGGGACCCTCTCCGTGGGGACCCTGACCGCCGCGCTGCGCGACCTGACCCGTTCCGGCGACGGCGTGGTGGTGCTGTGCGGCTCGGCCTACCGCAATCGCGGGATCGAGCCACTGCTCGATGCCGTGGTGGCCTATCTGCCGTCGCCGCGCGACGTGCCCGCGGTACGCGGCACTCGGGACGGCAGGGAACAGGAGCGGTTCGCCGACCCGACGGCACCGTTCGCGGCACTGGTGTTCAAGGTGAACGGGACCGCCACGGGGCGGCTGACGTATCTGCGTGTCTATTCGGGCACGATCGGGAAGGGAGAGACGGTGTGGGACTCGGGCACGGGGCGCGCCGAGCGCATCGGCCGGATCCTGCGGGTCCAGGCCGACCGTCACGCCCCACTGGAGCGGGCGGTGGCGGGCGACATCGTCGCGGTGGTCGGGCTGAAGTCGGCCCGCGCCGGGTCGACCCTGTGCGCCCCCGGGGCTCCGTTGGTTCTCGAACCGCCGACCGTCGCCGATCCGGTCGTCTCGGTGGCCGTCGAGGCCGTCGGCAGCGCTGAGGCGGAGCAGTTGGTGTCCGCGTTGACGCGGCTGGTCGAGGAGGATCCCTCGCTGGTCGTGCGCACCGACCCCGAGACCGGCCAGCTGGTCCTGTCGGGCATGGGCGAACTGCATCTGGAGGTGGCGGTGGAGAAGATCCGGCTCGCCCACGGTCTGGACGTCCGGGTCGGCCGGCCGAGGGTGGCATACCGGGAGACGGTCGTCCGGGGAGTGTCGGGGCTGGTCCATCGGCACGTCAAACAGGACGGTGGCGCCGGTGAGTTCGCCCATGTGGTGCTCGACGTGGAGCCGCTGGAGGTCGTCCCGGGTGACGGCGACGGGGGCGGGGGCGCGACGCGCTTCGAGTTCCGCTCGACCGTCGTCGGCGGACGGGTGCCACAGGAGTACGTCCGGGCGCTGGAGGCCGGGTGCCGTGACGCGCTGGCCGACGGGCCGCTCGGCGGGCACCCGGTCACCGGGGTGCGTGTCGTCCTCACCGATGGAGCGACCCATCCGAAGGACTCTTCGGAGCGGGCGTTCCGGACGGCCGGCCGGTTCGCGCTGAGGGAGGCACTGCGCGCCTGCGCGATGGTTCTCCTGGAACCGGTGGCGGACGTCACGGTCACCGTGCCGGACGACGCGGTGGGCGGGGTCCTCGGTGACCTGGCGGCGCGACGTGGGCAGGTCTCGGGCTCCGTCGCGCGGGCGGGCGTTGTGGTGATCACCGCGTCCGTGCCGCTGGTCGAGCTGTTCGGCTATGCGACCCGGCTGCGCAGCCGGACCCGGGGCCGGGGAGTCTTCACCGCCCGGCCCGCCGGGTACGCCCCGGCACCCAGCACGGCGTCGACCGGTACCGCGGCCCGGTGACGCACAGGACGGTCCCGCCCGAAGTCGGGTGGGACCGTCCCGCGGCGCCCCGGTCGCACGCTGTCCCGGTCGCACGCTGCCCGGGGCGGGCGCGTCGGACGACCGCGGCGCGTCAGGCGACCGCGGGATCGAGCAGCCCGGTGCGAAGACGCTTGATGATGCGGGTGATCAGACGCGAGACGTGCATCTGCGAGATGCCGAGTTCCTCGCCGATCTCGGCCTGGGTGCGCTCCTCGACGAAACGCATGTGGATGATCCGGCGCTGACGCTCGTCCAGTTCGGCGATCAGCGGAGCCAGGGACTGGAAGTCGTCGACGAGTTCGAGCGAGGGATCGTCCTCGCCGATGAAGTCCGCGAGAACGGTGTCCCCGTCCGCGCCGTCGTCGGCCGTGAGCGCGGCGTCGAGGGACGAGGAGTTGTAGCCGTTGGATGCCTTGCGCGCCTCGATGACCTCCTCCTCGGAGAGGGACATCAGCGCGGCCAGCTCACGCGTGGTCGGGGTGCGGCCGAGGCGCGTGCGCAGTTCTTCCGTCGCCTTGGCGAGTTCGATCCGCGCCTCCTGAAGACGGCGGGGTACGTGGACGGCCCAGCTGGTGTCACGGAAGAAACGCTTGATCTCGCCGACGATGTACGGAACGGCGAAGGAGGTGAACTCGACCTCGCGGGTCAGCTCGAAACGGTCGATCGCCTTGATGAGCCCGATCGTGCCGACCTGGACGATGTCTTCCATCTCGTCCTGGTTGCGGCTGCGGAAGCGGGCCGCCGCGTACCGCACGAGGGAGAGGTTCATCTCTATGAGCGTGTTGCGCGCGTACTGGTAGTCGTGCGTGCCTTCCTCCAGCACGGCCAGCCGGTCGAAGAACTGACGCGACAACGCGCGCGCGTCCTTCGGACTGATCTTCAGCGGCTCGTCGATCAGGGGGAGTACCTCCTCCTGTGCCGTCCCTGCCTGCTGTGCCGTGTTGGTTGCCTTCGCTGCCGTCACGGCTGCCATGCGGTCCACCCCTGTTCGTTCGAAGTAATTGAAGACAGGGCCCGTCTGCCCCGTCTCAAGCCAGTCATGCCACCCAAGCTCCGAAACCCGCGGAACGCCTCGTTTCCGCGGCCCGCCGGACGTGGTGTCAGTACTCCTTCTCGCCGAAGCCCTCCGCCGGATGCACGCCGACGGCAACCGCCGCCGCCTACAGTGGGATCCGAGGTGAGCCAGTGGGCATGGAGCAGGGAGAAGACGGAGCGCGGTCGCCCCTCGTCCGAGACCGGGCGGAGCCGTTCGCGCACCCCGCGCTCCTGTACCGCTCCGAACAGGAGTACGCGGAAGGCACGCTGCCTTTCGTGTCCGAGGGCCTCGCCACCGGCCTGCCCGTGGCGGTGGCGGCACCCCCGTCCCGACTGTCGCTGCTCAAGGCGGAACTCGGAGGGGTCGCCCACGAGGTCCGCTGGATCGACATGACACAGGCCGGCCGGAACCCCGGCCGGATCATCCCCGCCGTCCTGCGATCCTTCGTCGACGCCCACCCCGGACGCCCTGTGCGCATCATCGGGGAGCCGGTCTGGTACGGCCGTACGGCGCTCGAGTACCCGGCCTGCGTCCAGCACGAAGCCCTCATCAACACGGCGTTCCACGGCCGCGAAGCGACCATCCTCTGCCCGTACGACGCCCGAACCCTCTCCGACGACGTGATCGCCGACGCCCACGCCACGCACCCCGTGGTGATCAGCGACGGGCGGCCGGGCGTCAGTCACGCCTTCGACCCCGAACGTGTCCTCGCGCGCTGCAACGAGACCTTGCCGTATCCGCCGGGAGCGGCCACGGTCCGCTTCGCCGCCGGACTGCTGCCCGCCGCACGCGACTTCGCGCTGCGCGAGGCACGGGAGCGGGGGATGGCGCCGCCCCGGCTGCAGGATCTGAACCTCGTCGTCGCGGAGCTGACGACCAACAGCGTGGTGCACGGAGGCGGTTCGGGGACGCTGCGGATCTGGGCCGAGAGCGAGCAGATCGTCTGCGAGGTGCGTGACGAGGGGCACCTGACCGACCCCCTGGCCGGCCGACGCCCGGTGCGCCCGGACCAACTCGGCGGACGGGGCCTGCTCCTCGTCCACTTCCTGTCCGACCTGGTACGCGTCCACACTGCCGCGTCCGGAACGACGATACGCAGCTACCTCGCCCGGAGATGACCGCGATCGCTCCGCCCGAGCCAGCGGAGGGAGACCAGGGACAGGACCAGCCTGCTTTCGATTGTGTCGACAGGATTCCTGGGGGCACTCGGACTCCACCATCACTTCGGAAGAGGAGAGTTCATGCTCGGAATCGTTGCGGCGATCGTGCTGTTCATCGCGTTCTTGATCAATGCCGCGGACCTCTCGACGAACGACGTCTTCACGTCGACCAACGTCATGCTCATCGGGCTGGCCCTGCTCGCCCTGCACGTCTCCGGCGTCGGCGGCGGCTGGGCGACCCGCGGGCGTAGGCGCTGACATCTGGGGCGGAAGTCCGGATCGACGGCGCGACCCTGGACCCCGTATACCTGGCCTGGGTCGGCAGCTACCACCGAAGCCTGCCGCCCGGACAACTCGCCTGATGTCGTCGTCCCCGAGCGGACGACATCGCAGCCCAAGGAGCCCGAGTGACCTACGACGTCGGCGCGTTGCGCGCCCAGATCCCCGCCCTTCGGACCGGCATCGCGTATTTCGACGGTCCGGGCGGCACCCAGACGCCGGCGCCGGTCGGCGCGGCGATCGCCGACGCGCTCACCCGCCCGCTGTCGAACCGGGGGAGCGTCACGGCGGGAGAGGCGAACGCGGAGGCTCTCGTCAGGGAGTTCCGGCAGACCATGGCCGACCTGCTGGGCGGGGAACCCTCGGGAGTCGTCTTCGGCCGCAGCGCCACCCAACTCACGTACGACTTCTCCCGGGCGCTGGCCAAGGACTGGGCCCCCGGCGACGAGATCGTGGTGAGCCGTCTCGACCACGACGCCAACATCCGCCCCTGGGTCCAGGCCGCGGAGCGGACCGGCGCCCTGGTGCGATGGGCCGACTTCGATCCGGTCACCGGCGAACTCCCGCCCGCGGCCGTGGGTGAACTGCTCACCGAACGCACCCGGCTGGTCGCCGTCACCGCCGCCTCCAACCTGATCGGCACGCTCCCCGATATCGCGGAGATCGCCCGTCTTGTCCACCGCACGGACGCGCTGCTCTACGTCGACGGCGTGCACTACACGGCGCACGCGTTCGTGGATCTCGCGCGGCTCGGCGCCGACTTCTTCGTCTGCTCGCCGTACAAGTTCCTCGGCCCGCACCACGGCGTGCTCGCCGCCGCTCCGGCCCTGCTGGAGACGCTGCGTCCCGACAAGCTGCTGCCCTCCTCCGACGCGGTCCCGGAGCGTTTCGAGCTCGGGACGCTGCCCTATGAGCTCCTCGCCGGCACCCGTGCCGCCGTCGACCTGCTCGCCGGTCTCGGGACCGGTCCTGCGGACGACCGGCGCACCCGGCTGCGGTCCGCGTTCGCGTCGGTCGAGCGGCACGAGCGAGCGCTGCGGGACCGGATGGAGAACGGCCTGGCCGCACTCGCGGGCGTCACGATCCGCTCCCGGGCGGCCGATCGCACGCCCACCCTGCTCCTGACCTTCGACGAGCGCGACACGGGCGACGCCTACCGCTTCCTGGCGGCGCGGAGCGTGCACGCGCCCGCGGGAACGTTCTACGCGCTGGAGGCATCGCGCCACCTCGGCCTGGGCGACACCGGAGGCCTGCGCCTCGGACTGTCGCCGTACAACGACGAGGACGACGTGGAACGGCTGCTGGAAGGCCTCGCGGCATTCCTCAAGTCGTGACCACCGCGACCCCCGACATCGTGACCACCGGCACTCCCTGGGCCGCGACCACCGGCACTTCCTAGGCGGCGGGCCCCCGGGACGCCATGTTCGCGGGGGTCGCCACGCGTACTCCGAGGGGGCGGGCGAGGCCGATCACGCCTTCGTCCAGGCGCTGCAGATGCCGCAGGACCCGGTCGGTCACGCGGTCGTGCCGGGGAAGGCCCGGCCGGTCCGTCTCCAGCATGGACGCGAGGCTGGGGCCGGTCTCGGCCACGCCTTCGGCGTCGTCGTCCTCGACGCGTGCGACCAGGACGTCGATGTTGTGCGCGATGCGCCGGCCCGCCCCCTTGAGCCGGGGATCGGCCGCGACGGTCCTGCTGTAGGGCAACAGCTCGGCCGTCGCCGCCAGGGAACGTGCGTGGTACGCGCACGTCTCCAGGAGCGCCACGAGATAGCGCGCGGTCTGCCGGCGGGCCCGCAGCGGGGTGATCGGATGGGTCAACGGCTGCGTGGAGGACCGTAGATCGTCCAGAGCCGTGTCGAGATCCCGCGCCTTGTCCAGCAGCTCGATCGCCGGGCCGCCGCTCAGCTGGTCGACCGCCGCACCGGTGACCTCCCCGAGCCGCTTCAGAACCGTGGCCAGCAGCTCGTCGGTACGGCGGTCCGTGTTCACCGGCAGCACCAGGGCGGCCGCGATGACACCACAGGTGGCGCCGAGCGCCGTTTCCTCGATACGAAGGACGAGCACCCCGGTGCTGTAGGTGTTGAGCAGCGTGTACAGCAGGCCCAGCATCGCCGTGACGAAGAAGGACATCAGGGCGTACGACAGCGGCGCGGTGAAGAACATCGCGAAGATGAACAGCAGCACCAGGGCGAACGCGGTCCAGGTGTGGGAGCCGACCAGACTCGCCAGCAGGGCACCGGCGATGACGCCGAGGACGGTGCCGAGCAGCCGCCGGTACCCCTTCACCAGGATCTCTCCGGTGGACGCCGTGTTCAGGAAGACCACCCAGCAGGTCAGCACGGCCCAGTACCAGCGCTGACTGGAGAGGAACTCCCCACCGACGATGGCCAGGGCCGAACCCACCGACACCTGGACCGCGGTACGGGTCGTCGGACGCTTCCATCCCGTGGGGGCGTGCGCGTCCTCCTCGTCCTCCTCTTCCCTGGCGATGGCGACGTCCTCGGCGTCCAACTCCTCGCGGGAACGGGTCGTAGACGGTGTGTCGTCGGACTCGTCCTGGGGTCCGTCGAGGGCGAGTCGCAGTCCCAGGACGGAACGCCCCGTCTCCCCGATCCCGCGGAAGACGTCCTGGACGGCCGCCGAGGCGCGCGGCAGGTTCTCCTCGTCGCGGTAACCGAGCAGCCGGTTGCGCACTTGGGCCACCCCGGTGCCGCGGTCCTCGGCGACCGGGCGCAGGACGAGCAGGCGCAGCGCTTCGAGATCACGGCGCAGGATGGCGGTGGTGGCGTCCTGCGCCCGGAGCCGGTCGCTCGCCGCGGGCACGGGCGCGTTCGGCAGATGCAGGGTGAGCGTGTCGGCGCGTTCCGCGCTGCGGGCGGTCAGGATGAGCACCCCGAGCCGCTCGGCGGCGATCTCGGCGTCGGCGATACGCCGCTGCACGAGCGCGGCGGTGGCGCTGTCGCTGGTTCCCTCCGACAGCCGTTCCTGGATCATCATCGCGCTCTCGTGGAGCCGGGCGGTGTGCCGCCTGACCTCCTCGAGAGCCTTCTCCGCCCGGTCAGGGCCGGCGTCCAGCAACTCGATCTGGGCGGCCACCAGTTGCGCCAGCCGGGCCCGGAAGGCCGCGCGCAACCGACGCAGCACACGCTCGGGCGTCTCCGGTACGAGGACGAAACGCGCCAGCGCGCTGCACACGAACGCGACGATCAGGGTTCCGCACAGTCCCGGCAGACCGGGGACGCCGGCCCTGACGAACAGCGACACGAAGTAGACCTGGAACCCGATGAGGCCCAGCGCCGTTCCGCGATCACCGAAGCGGCGGCTGTACACGGCGGCGAAGATCAGCGCCAGGAAGAAGAGGTCACCCGCGACCACGTGGGTGCTGAGCAGTGCCCCCAGCGACATCGCGGCGAGTGCCACGACCAGCCCGAGCGCGAGCGTGACCGCCTGTTGGCGCTGCTGCTTCTCCTTGATGGCGAAGGTCGCGGCCATGGCCGAGATGGAACCGGCAACCAAGTGGGTCTTACCGGCCCCGAGCAGCGCCAGTACGGCGAGCGTGAGCGCGATGGCCCCCACCGTCCGCAGTCCGGCCATGAGCCGCAGCAGCCCGGGGTCCGATGCCGCGAACCGGTCCCAGATCCTCGTCCGGCCCGGCCGTGTCGCTGTCCTCACGCTGGTGTTCTGCCTCGCTCTCCGCCATGATCAGCGGTTCCAGCATGGCACGTGCCGGCGCCCGCGCGTCCTTCCCGGTGTCCGCGGCGACCCCGGGCTCAGTCGGCCTCGCTCAGCGCGGGCGTCAACTGTGCCCAGGGATTGGGAGGTTCTCCCTTCACGGGACCGTAGACCGCCGCGCCGCGTTCGCGCGCGGTGCCGGCGTACCGCCCGCACCGGCCTTCGGCAGGCGGGCAGTTCGGCCGGGTCCGAGGTCACCCGGTCCAGGAAGCAGCCGTCGGCCCCGTACCACTCCCGGTGCCGTACGACGTCCTGCGCGACACGGCGAGGACAAGGGCGAAGACGGCGGCGAGACCGAGGCGTCTCATCAGAGTGGATCGCATGGCCCGGGAGGCTGGGCAAACCGCGAGCGCACTGCCTGCCTTCCATCACGCTACGGTCCTGCGCGGTGACGGAGCGCTATTGGCCAGTGCCACCCGGGCCGTGAACGGCGGAACCGTGCCAAGGGGCGAACTCCGTGGTGCCGCGGGAGCATGGGGGTGACGCGTGCTCCTCGGCCGGTGCCCGTGGGGGAAGGCGGAGAGGAGCGGGAGAGGGAGAGGAGGAGGGGCAAGCCGGTGGCGTTGGTGTTCTCGGTCGTCTTCGCGGTGCTGGCCGCGGTCAGCAACGCGACCGCCACTGTCCTCCAGCGCCGCGCGGCACAGGACGTGCCGTTGTCCGAGGGCTTCCACGCCAGGCTGTTCGTCGAGCTGCTGCACCGGCCGGTGTGGCTGGGCGGGATGGCCGCGGTCATGGCGGCGGCATGCTTCCAGGCGCTGGCGCTGGTCAACGGAGCGCTGTCCGTCGTACAGCCGATCTTCGTCCTGGAACTGCCGTTCGCGCTGCTCATCGGCGGGCTGGTGCTGCGACGTCGGGTGACCCGGCGCGGGTGGATCGCCGTGGCGTGCATCGCTGTCGGGCTGGGTACCGTGCTGGCCGCGGCCGCTCCCTCGGTCGGGACCGACCGGCCCAGCGCCGGCGGGTGGATCCTGGCGATCGTGTGCTGCGTCGGCGTCATCGTGGCAGCCGTCGGTGTCGCGCTGCGGCGCCCGGCCGGACGCGCACGCGCGGCCTGTTTCGGCGCCGCGGCGGCCATCGGCTACGCACTCACCGCGGCCCTGATCAAGGACGCCACGCATGCCTGGGAGACGGGCGGCGTCACCGGGTTCTTCCTCGCCTGGCAGACCTACGCCTTCGCCGCCACCGGAGTCTGCGCGCTCTTCCTCCTGCAGAACGCCGTCCAGTCCGGCCCCCTCGTAGCCTCCCAGCCCGCCCTCACCCTCGGTGACGCCCTGGTCAGCCTCGTCCTGGGCGTCACCTTGTACGCGGAGCGGGTACGCACCGGCTGGTGGCTGATCCCCGAGACCGTCGGGGCCGCCCTGATCCTGTACGGAGCGATCCTGCTGGCGCGGATCCCGCTCACCCAGGTGCTCGTCGCGCCGCCGGCCGCGCCGGACAGGACCAGGGCGTGAACCGCGGGAATCGACGGCTCGGCGGGGTTCAGGCCTGGAACTCGGTGAGATCGATGGCGTGAACGCGCAGCGGATAGCCGTACACCGGGTGTGTCGTCTCGCGCTCCGGCGTCATGCCGAGCTTGCGGATGACGTTCTCGGAGGCGTCGTCCCCCGCTCGGGTGATGCTGATGACGCGGTCGAGGCCACGGTCCTGGAGCGCGAACTCCAACGTGGCCTGGGCGGCTTCGGAGGCGTACCCCTGGCCCCAGAACGATGAGCCGAGCCGCCAGCTGATGGCGACGGCGGGCAGTACCTCCGGCAGGAACTCGGGCACGGACAGGCCCACGAAGCCCGCCAGTTCGCCGGAGGCCAGCAGTTCGACGGCGAAGAGGCCGAACCCCTCCTCGTCCCACTCCTCTTCCCACTGTTCGATGGCCTCCGCCGTGTGCTCCAGGTCGCGAACGGAGCCGTCGTCGATCCAGCGCATGACGCGGGGGTCGGCATTGATGTCCGCCATCGGCACGAGGTCGTCGTCGGACCAGCGGCGGAGGAGGAGGCGGGGCGTGTGGATCTCGGTCATGGCGCCCATCCTGCCCGACGTGCGACCTCGGGCCGACGGCGGCAGCGCCAAGACCGTGCGGTGGGTGTGGGAGGGGGCCCTCAGCGACCGGTGGGACGGGACAAGAGGCCGGTGACCAGCTCGTGGACCGCTTCCCAGGCTGTGGCGTGCAGTGCGCCGACGCCCGTGCGACGCAGGTCGTCGAGGACCCGTGCGGAGTCGGAGCCGGCATCGTACTCGGTGCTCTCGGTGAGTACGTCGTACCCGTCGCGGACGGCGACGCGCAGGCGCGTCCCTCCGCTGTCGGCGGTGTGCAGAGCGGCGGCGACGACGAGCGGTGGCGGACCGCCCGCTTCACCGGGCAGCTTGCGGTACGCGCTGGTGATCGGATCGCGCCAGCGGAGGCCGAGCAGCAGGTGGCCCTTGGCCAGGACCTCGGTCAGGTCGGTCTCGTAGACGCTGTCCGGATCCAGGACCACCGCGCGCGCTTCCAGCACGAGTGCGGCGGGCAGCAGACAGCGCAGGGTGCTCCCGACGATGTTGCCGCCGACGGTGGCCGTGCGGCGCACGGCTCCGGTCCCCACGGTGGCGGCCGCCCGGCGCAGTGCTTCGGGCACGCGGTCGTCGATCCGGTTCAGTATCACGGCCCCGCCGAGCGTCTCGCGGCCGATCGTGTTGGCCTCCGGAAGATCGCGCAGCGACATGGCCTGCTCGGGGAAGCCGTCCCGTTGCCAGGTGGCCCATATCAGGGTCGCCCCGCCTATGGGCACCGCCCCCTCGGCCATGCACTCCTGTACTTCGGAAACGGACGTGGGCAGACGCAAGAGCACGGCAGCCGACCTGCTTTCTGGGAAATGAGCGGCTGAGTACGCATCACCTCAGCCACATGACCGTCGACATGGCGCATTTTCCCCCGGCACACAGGGGCGCGTACAGGGCTCACCGCATCACCCGGTGCGCCCTCGCCCACGGTTCAGCGGCGCTCGCCGCCGAACACCCCCAGGATGCGCTCGGCGGCCAGCGTCGCCGTCAGCTCCCCGTCCCGCACCTGCTGTTCGAGGCCGGGGGCGAGGGCGCGTACGGCCGCGTCGGCGTGCAGGCGGCCGAGGAGTTCGTCGCGGACCATCGCCCACGTCCAGTCCACCTGCTGGTCGCGGCGCTTGGCCGCGAGGCGGCCGGTGGATTCGAGGAGCGTGCGGTGCTGTTCGAGGCGCTCCCAGACCGTGTCCAGACCGGTCGCCTCACGGGCACTGCAACTCAGCACCGGCGGGGTCCAGGCCGCGTCGGCGGGGTGCATCAGCCGCAGCGCGCCCGCCAGCTCCCGTGCCGCCGCGCGGGCGTCCCGCTCGTGCGGTCCGTCCGCCTTGTTGACCGCGATGACGTCCGCCAGTTCCAGGACGCCCTTCTTGATGCCCTGCAACTGGTCCCCGGTGCGGGCCAGAGTGAGCAGCAGGAAGGAGTCGACCATGTTCGCGACGGCGGTCTCGGACTGGCCGACGCCGACCGTCTCCACCAGGACCACGTCGTAGCCCGCCGCCTCCATCACCACGATCGACTCACGGGTCGCCTTCGCCACCCCGCCGAGCGTGCCGGCGGTGGGGGAGGGGCGCACGAACGCCGCCGGGTCGACGGCCAGACGCTCCATCCGCGTCTTGTCGCCCAGGATCGAACCGCCGGTCCGGCTGGAGGACGGGTCGACGGCGAGCACCGCGACCCGGTACCCGAGCGAGGTGAGCAGCGTGCCGAACGCGTCGATGAACGTCGACTTGCCCACACCGGGTACACCGCTGATGCCGATCCGGCGCGCCTTCCCGCTGTGCGGCAGCAGCTCGGTCAGCAACTCCTGAGCCAGGACGCGGTGTTGGGGCCTCGTCGACTCCACGAGCGTGATGGCGCGTGCCACCAGCGCCCGCTTTCCGTCGAGTACGCCCTTCACATAGGTGCCGAGGTCGATCGCCATGGGGGTCAGAGGTCGTGGCCGAGGTCGGCGGACAGCCGCTGCACCAGGTCGTACGCCGCGTCCGGGATCACCGTCCCGGGCGGGAAGACGGCCGCCGCGCCCATCTCGAGGAGCGTGGGCACGTCCTGCGGCGGGATCACTCCGCCGACCACGACCATGATGTCCTCCCGGCCCTCCTCGGCGAGCGACTCCCTGAGCGCCGGTACGAGCGTGAGGTGCCCGGCGGCCAGCGAGGACACCCCGACGATGTGCACGTCCGCCTCGACGGCCTGGCGCGCCACCTCGCCCGGGGTCTGGAACAGCGGGCCGACGTCCACGTCGAAACCGAGGTCGGCGAAGGCGGTGGCGATCACCTTCTGGCCGCGGTCGTGCCCGTCCTGGCCCATCTTGGCGACCAGGATGCGGGGCCGACGGCCCTCGGCCTCCTCGAAGGAGGACACCAGGGTGCGGGTGCGTTCGACGGACGGCGACTCGCCGGCTTCGGTGCGGTACACACCCGAGATCGTACGGATCTGGCTCGCGTGCCGCCCGTACACCTTCTCCAGGGCGTCGGAGATCTCGCCGACCGTGGCCTTCGCGCGGGCCGCGTTCACCGCCAGCTCCAGGAGATTGCCGGTGCCTTCGGCGGCCCGGGTCAGGGCGTGCAGGGCGTCCTGGCACACCTGTTCGTCGCGCTCCGCGCGCAGCCGCCGCAGCTTCTCGATCTGCTGGGTACGTACGGAGGAGTTGTCGACCTTGAGGACGTCGATCTGCTCGTCGGTCTCCACCCGGTACTTGTTCACGCCGATGACCGGCTGGCGTCCGGAGTCGATCCGGGCCTGGGTGCGGGCCGCGGCCTCCTCGATGCGCAGCTTGGGGATGCCGGCGTCGATGGCCTTGGCCATGCCGCCCGCCGCCTCGACCTCCTCGATGTGCTGCCAGGCCCGGCGCGCGAGGTCGTACGTCAGCTTCTCGACGTACGCGCTGCCGCCCCACGGGTCGATCGCCCGCGTCGTGCCCGACTCCTGCTGGATCAGCAGCTGGGTGTTGCGGGCGATGCGCGCCGAGAAGTCGGTGGGCAGGGCGAGCGCCTCGTCGAGGGCGTTGGTGTGCAGCGACTGGGTGTGCCCCTGCGTCGCCGCCATCGCCTCCACACACGTGCGCGTGACGTTGTTGAACACGTCCTGCGCGGTCAGCGACCAGCCGGAGGTCTGCGAATGGGTGCGCAGGGAAAGGGACTTGGCGTTCTGCGGGTCGAACTGCTTGACCAGCTTGGCCCACAGCAGCCGCGCCGCCCGCATCTTGGCGATCTCCATGAAGAAGTTCATGCCGATCGCCCAGAAGAAGGAGAGCCGGGGCGCGAACGCGTCGACGTCCATGCCCGCCTCCCGCCCCGCCCGGATGTACTCCACTCCGTCGGCCAGCGTGTACGCCAGCTCCAGGTCGGCCGTCGCGCCCGCCTCCTGGATGTGGTAGCCGGAGATGGAGATGGAGTTGTAGCGCGGCATCCGCTGCGAGGTGAAGGCGAAGATGTCGGAGATGATCCGCATCGACGGCTTCGGCGGATAGATGTAGGTGTTGCGGACCATGAACTCCTTGAGGATGTCGTTCTGGATGGTCCCGGCCAGCTTCTCGGGCGGTACGCCCTGTTCCTCGGCGGCCACGATGTAGAGCGCGAGTACGGGCAGCACCGCACCGTTCATGGTCATCGACACGGTCATCTTGTCCAGCGGGATGCCGTCGAAGAGCTGGCGCATGTCGTAGATCGAGTCGATCGCCACGCCCGCCATGCCGACGTCACCGGTCACGCGCGGGTGGTCGCTGTCGTAGCCGCGGTGGGTGGGCAGGTCGAAGGCGACGGACAGACCCTTCTGACCGGCCGCGAGGTTGCGCCGGTAGAAGGCGTTGGACTCCTCGGCCGTGGAGAAGCCCGCGTACTGACGGATCGTCCAGGGCTGGTTGACGTACATCGTCGGGTACGGGCCGCGCAGATACGGGGCGATGCCCGGGTAGGTGCCGAGGAAGTCCAGGCCCTCCAGGTCCTGCCCGGTGTACAGCGGTTCGACCGCGATCCCCTCCGGGGTCTCCCACAGGAGATCGGCCCCGCCCGTGGCCTTCTTGACGGCGCTGCGCCACTCGTCGCTCCCGCCGTCGGCCTTCGGGACCCCCAGCTCGATCCCGGAGAAGTCGGGGATTCCCATCGCTGCCATCAGGACACTCCCATACGGTCGAGGGTGGCGGAGAGCACGGCGACGGCGTCGCACCCCGCGAAGACATAGGCGTCGACATCCGGGTACTGCCCGGGACGGCCCGCGAGGAACACGTGCCCGGCGCCCGTCGCCTTCAGCTCCCCGGCGACCTCCGCGGCCCGCTCCTCGTACAGCGTGTCGCTGGAGCACAGACAGACCTCGGTGGCACCGCTGTCCTCGAAGGCGCCCTCGGTGACGGGCTCGATGCCACCCGCCTGGAACAGGTTCGAGGCGAAGGTGAGGCGGGCGGTGTGCGCGGCGGCCGGGCCGAGGGCGGCCAGGAAGATCCGCGGCCGGGAACCGGTCGCCGCCAGGTGGGCGTCGGAGCGGGCCCGCAGCGCCTCGAACGCCTCGTCGCGCCGCACCCGCGGCAGCCCGCCGGACGGCGGCAGGGGGGCGGGAGCACGTTCTACGAGACGTTCGGCGAGGTTCGGGAACTCGCTGACGCCGGTGACGGGTTCGCGCCGCTTGGCGAGCTTCGCGCTGCGCGCCTCCCAGGTGCGGGCGAGGTCCTGGCCGAGCCGCCCGGAGCGCAGGGCCGCCGCCTGGCCACCCTCCCGCTCGATCCACTGGAAGAACTCCCAGCCCGCGTGGGCGAGTTCGTCCGTGAGCCGCTCCACGTACCAGGAGCCGCCCGCCGGGTCGATCACCCGGGACAGATGCGATTCCTCGACCAGGATCGTCGAGGTGTTGCGGGCGATCCGCCGGGCGAACGCGTCCGGCAGCCCCAGGGCGTGGTCGAAGGGCAGCACGGTGACGGCGTCGGCGCCGCCCACTCCGGCGGCCAGGGTCGCGACCGTCGTGCGCAGCATGTTCACCCACGGATCGCGGCGGGACATCATCACCGGCGAGGTCACCGCGTGCTGCACCTGCCCGCCCGGGGCCCCGCAGACCTCGGTCACCCGCGCCCAGAGCCGGCGCGCCGCCCGCAACTTGGCGATGGTCAGGAACTGGTCGGCGGTGGCCGCGTACCGGAACTCCAGCTGGGCGACGGCCTGTTGGACGGTCAGCCCCGTCTCGGTCAGCTCCCGCAGATAGGCGACGCCGGTCGCCAGCGAGGCGCCCAGCTCCTGCGCCGCCGAGCCGCCGGCCTCGTGGTACGGCAGCGCGTCCACGGTCAGCGCCCGCAGCCCCGGGTACTCCTCGGCGCACAGTCCCGCGAGAGCGGCGACGGGCGCGAAGTCGAACCCGCCGTCTCCCGTACGGGCCTCGTGGCCCAGCGGGTCGGCTCCCAGGTTGCCGCGCGCCGCCTCCTTGGCGACCCCGCGCTCCTGGTAGAGCCGTAGCAACTCGCGTGCGGCGGGCTCGACTTCACGTCCCGCGTCGAGGACGACGGGCGCCAGGTCGAGATAGACGCCGTCGAGGACCCGGCCGAGCGAGGACACCGGAATGCCGCCCGCACCGGCGACCAGCCAGAGCGAGGTGACGCCGTTCTCCAGGTCCGCCAGGACCGCCGCGCCGTCGGCGGCCGTGTGCTGCTGCCGTACGTCCCAGCCGCCGAGGGTGTTGCCCTCGGGGCGTCCGCCCCGTACGAAGGGAGCGAAACCGGGCAGGCCGGGATCGGGCGCGGAGTCGTCCGCGGTGTACAGGGGGCGGGCGCGCAGCCCGTCCTCCAGCGTGGTGGACAGGGCGTCTTCCGCTGCCGCGCCCGAGACTTCCTTGCCCGACTTGCGCAGGACGCCTTCAACGAGGCGTTGCCACTGCTCATGGGTCGCGTCAGGGAACTCGGCGGCCAGCGAGAGCCCGTCGTCAGGCAGGACCGTCATGCTCGGATGCTAGGCCAAATACGCAGGTGAGCAGCAGAGGACGCGGCTGTGACCTTGACCTCCCAGAGGTTGTGACCTTGACCTCCCAGGGGTGGTCTTGATCAACAGGCCCGGTTCGTACTAGGGCAGCACAGGGATTCCGGACAGTGCCGGGTGCCGCGGAGCGAGCAGGACGATCTGGGTGGCGCGCGCCCCGGGCCGCGGGTACACGGTCCGGCGCCAGCCCCGGCGGCGGAAGAAGTCCAGCGCCGCGGTGCTCTGATGGTCGGTCACCGCCCAGGCCCGGTCGTCCATGGCGGGCAGCAGAAGTACGTCGAGGAGCCCGGTGCCGACGCCACGGCCGCGCGCCGCGGGCGCCACCATGAGATCGGTGATCCGTACGGCACCCGCGAGCCACTCCTGCGACCGCCGGGCCCCCAGTGCCGGATGCTCCGGGGCGGGATCCGCGGAGCGTACGGCGGTGCCGAAGCCGCACAGCCGACTGCCGATGCGGGCCGTCACCGCCAGGAACCCCGGCCGGCGCACCTCGTCCGCGATCCGGTGCCGCACCTCGGAGGCGACCTCTTCGTCCCGCTCGGGCGAACGCTCGCGCGACGACACCAGCCGCAGATGCACGAACTCCTCGACGACGCCGAGCGCCGTGTCGCCCTGATAGACGGTGGTACCGATGTCCATGAACTCCTCCGGCCGGATGGTCGCCGCTGACGAGATGACGAGTCGATCCGCGCCGAGTGGGCGCGGCAGGTTCCTCAGCGGTCGGGGAGTGTTCCCAGAAACCGTATGTGGGGAGGGTCGCCGGAGCCTTCGCCCGTTCTGGTGACGGTGGCCCGTACGCCGTAGACGTCGGCGATAAGGGCCTCGGTGAGCGTCTCCGCGGGAGTGCCGCAGGCGACGACCCGGCCCTGCCCGAGGACGACGATCCGGTCGCAGTACATGGCCGCGAGGTTGAGGTCGTGCAGGGCGACGACGCTGGTGACGCGGAGTTCCGCGATCAGGGCCAGCAGGCCGAGCTGGTGCTGGATGTCGAGGTGGTTGGTGGGTTCGTCGAGGAGGAGTTCGCGTGGTTCCTGCGCGAGCGCGCGGGCGATCTGGACGCGTTGGCGCTCGCCGCCCGAGAGCGTGTGCCAGGAGCGGTCGGCCTTGTCGGTCAGGTCCGTACGCTCCAGCGCGGTGCGAACGGCCTTCTCGTCGGCCGGAGTCGGGGGCGACCAGGCGCGTCGGTGGGGGATGCGGCCGAGACGTACGACGTCGAGCACGCTCAGGTCGAGCTGGGTGTCGACCTGCTGTTCGACGACGGCGACGCGCCGGGCGACGGCCCGGCGGCCGAGGTCACCGAGCGGGTGCCCGTCGAGGGTGACGACGCCGGAGGCGGGAGTGAGGACACCCGCGAGCAGACGCAGCAGGGTGGACTTGCCGGAGCCGTTGGGGCCGAGCAGACCGGTGAGGGATCCAGGCAGGGGTGTGAGGTCGACGCCGTCCAGGATCAGCCGGCCGGCGGCGGTGCGGGAGACACGGTCGGCGCCGAGCGTCATCGGTTCACCCTTCGGGTGCGGTACAGGATCAGCACGAAGCCGGGCACGCCGATCAGTGAGGTGACCACACCCACCGGCACCTCCTGCGGGTCGAGTGCGGTACGGGCCACGGTGTCGGCCCAGACCAGGAAGACCGCCCCGGTGAGCGCGGTCACCGGCAACAGCCGGGCGTGTCCGGGGCCGCCGAGGGCGCGTGCGGCGTGCGGCAGGACGAGGCCCACGAAGCCGATCGCGCCGGCCACGCTGACGAGCGCTGCGGTCAGCAGCGCCGTGCCGCACAGGAGCACCAGCCGGGTACGGGCCACGGAGACGCCGAGGGAGGCCGCCGCTTCCGGCCCGAACGCGAAGGCGTCGAGTGTGCGCGCGTGTCCGAGGCAGACCAGCAGGACGATCGCGAGGACGGCCGCGCACAGCCATACGTCGGTCCAGTCCGCACCGCCCAGCGAGCCCAGCAGCCAGAACAGGACACCGCGGGTGGTCTCGGCGTCGGCCGCCGTCATCACGACGAAGGAGGTGAGCGCGGAGAACAGCTGCATGGCGGCGACCCCGGCGAGCACCACCCGATCGGTCGTGCCGCCGAGGGTGTGGCTGAGCAGCAGCACCAGGGCGAAGGAGCACAGCGCGCCCACGAAGGCGCCCCCGGAGACGGACAGCACTCCACCGCCGACGCCCAGTACGACGACCACGACGGCCCCCGTCGAGGCCCCGGAGGAGACGCCGAGGACGAAGGGGTCGGCGAGCGGGTTGCGCAGCAGGGACTGCATGACCGCCCCGCACACCGCGAGCCCGGCGCCGCAGACCGCGGCGAGCAGGGTGCGGGGCAACCGCAGGTTCCACACGATGCCGTCGCGGATGGGTGACAGCTCCGAGGTCCGGCCACCGAGGTGGGAGGCCACCGCGGACCAGACCTCCCCGACGCCTATGTCCGCGGGGCCGATGGTGATGGCCACCGCCACGGACGCGACGAGCACGGCGAGCCCGGCCGCCGCACGCACCACGGCGGAGGTCATGGCGGCGGTGGTCACCCGGCGAGCCCGTACGCGCGCAGTGCCGCGGCCACCTTCTCGACACCTTCGACCGTGCGGATGGTCGGATTCATCGCCTGCCCGCTGAGCAGCACGTACCGCTTGTTCTTCACCGCGTCCATGCTCCTGGTGGCCGGATTGGTCTCCAGGAACTCGATCTTCTTCGCGGCGGTCTCGGCGGTCTGCGACCTGCGGGTGAGGTCACCGATCACCAGGACGTCGGGATCGCGGTCGGCGACGGTCTCCCAGTTGATCTGGGGCCATTCCTGCTGGGTGTCGGCGAAGACGTTCTTCGCGCCGAGGGCGTTGGTGATGATGCCGGGGGCGCCGCAGCAGCCCGCCATGTACGGGGCTTCCTGGTTGGCGAACCAGTACAGGACCGTGGTGTCGGACGCGTCGATCCCGTCGATGGCCCTCGCCACCCGTGCCTTCAGGTCCGCGACGAGTGTGGTGCCGCGCTCCTCGACGCCGAAGATCTTGGCCAGGTCGCGTACTTCGCCGTAGACCGCCTCCATCGTCAGCGGGCCGGTGCGCACTCCGTCGCCGTCACCGCTGTTGTCCTTGCCCTCGCAGTCGGCGGGCGAGAGGTACGTGGGCACACCCAGTTCCGCGAACTTCTCGCGCGGAGCCACACCGCCCTTGGCCAGGGTCGAGGCGAAGGAGGCGGCGACGAAGTCGGGTTCGGCGTCGAGGACCTTCTCGAAGGAGGGAGCGTCGTCCGCGAGCCGCGGCACCTTCCCGTTGGCCTTCTCCAGGCCCTTCATGACCGGGTCGGTCCAGGTGGCGGTGCCCACCATGCGGTCGGCGAGGCCTAGGGACAGCATGATCTCCGTGCTGCCCTGGTTCAGGGACACGGCCCGCTTCGGCGCGGAGGCGATCGTGATCTTCCGGCCGCAGTTGTCGAGCGGCACCGCACCGGTGGATTCCGGGGACTTGCCTCCGTCGGCGGACGAGCCGCCGCCACAAGCGGTCAGCAACAGGGCTCCGGAAAGGAGCAGGGCACAGCGGCGGGCTGGGCGCGCAACGGGCACGGGACATCCTCTGGCGTCGAGGGCCCAGGCGCGGGGCCCGTTCGTACGGTCCGCCAGCAGGTCTTCGGACTCGGGATCGGCCGGACGAGGCGCCTTCCCGGACTCCGGTCACGTATGACCGCCGTCCAGTGGCTTCGTGTTGCCCCGCCCGTCACCCTTACCGCTGCGCGTCAGCTCCGGATTCGCACCGGATTCCCTTGACTGGCCTCGGCAAATTATCACGCCCCTCTCAGCCGCGGCTTCCGCACGATTGTTAGCCTTGGCTGTGATCCAATTCCCCGTGCCCGGCCAGGGCTTGCGATGAGCGCCGCCGGCTCCTTCCCGCTCGGCGCCGCGACCACGCTCGCCGAACTCGCCGCGGATCCGCATCCTCGCCTGGCGCGACTGCGTACCCACGAGCCCGTTTCCTGGCTGCCGGAGCTGGACGGCTGGCTGGTGACCCGCCGCGATCTCGCGCTGAACGTGATGCGGGACCCCGCGACCTTCACCGTCGACGACCCCCGGTTCTCCACCGCACAGGTCGTCGGCCCGAGCATGCTGTCCCTGGACGGTGACGAGCACGCCCGCCACCGGGAGCCCTTCACCGCTCCCTTCCGCCCCAGGGAAGTACGCGACGGCTTCGCCTCGTTCATCGAGCGGGAGACCGACCGGCTCATCACCACGCTGGAACCGGCGGGCGCCGTCGAACTGCGGCGTGCCTTCGCCGGCCCGCTCGCCGTCGCCGTCGTGACCGAGGCGCTCGGCCTTGTCGGCACCAGCGCGGACACGGTGCTCTCCTGGTACGACTCCATCGTGCGGTCGGTCTCGGACATCACCGCGGGACACGCGGCGGCACCCGCGGGCGCCGAGGCGTACGCGCGGCTGAGGGCCGCCGTCGAAGCCACCGTCGCCGACCGGGGCGCGGCGTCGCTCCTCGGCTCCGCCGCCGAGCGGCTGGCGCTGCCCGAAGTGGCGTCCAACGCCGCGGTGCTGATGTTCGGCGGGATAGAGACCACCGAGGCGATGATCACCAACGCGCTGCTGCACCTGCTGCGACACCCCGGCCAACTCGCCCTCGTCCGCGATGACGACGGCCTGCTGGACGGCGCGATCGAGGAATCGTTGCGCCTCGAACCCGGAGCGGCGGTCGTGGACCGGTACGCCACCCGTGACACCGTCCTCGGCCCGGCCACGATCCGGCGGGGTGAACTGGTCACCGTCTCCCTGGCCGGTGCCAACCGTGACCCGGCCGTCTTCCCCGATCCCGATCGGTTCGACGTCCGCCGCGAGAACGCGCGTCTCCAGCTGGCCTTCGCGCACGGCCCGCACTACTGCATCGCCGCGCACCTCGCCCGGCTGGAGACCCGTATCGCCCTTCAGCGCCTGCTCGAACGCCTGCCCGCCCTGCGCCTCGACCCGGCCCGTCCGGCCGCTCCGCAGGGGCTGGTCTTCCGCAAGCCGCCCACCCTGCATGTCCTGTGGGACAGACCCGCCTGATCAGCGTGACACCGGGGTGCGTCGCAGCGATCTCAGGAAGGGCCGCAGAAGCCATCGCCGGGCGGGAACCTCCACGTACTCGTACAGGAGCCAGGCGAATGCCAGGGACACCGCGAAGGCGCTGATCGCGCCGATCGGCGACGGTTTGAACAGGTGCTGTCCCGCGCGCAGCACGAGCAGATGGACCATGTAGAAGGCGAAGGAGAGTTCACCCAGCCGGACGAGGGCCGGATGCCGCCACAAACTGGGCAGGCCGCGTACGTCGGCGAGGGCGGCCGCGGGGATCAGACAGGTGAAACCGACCAGGGTGCAGGCGACGCAGGCGTACGATCCGCCGACCTGGGAGACCAGGAAGTAGCCGATGATCGTCAGGGCCACCGAGGCCTCCAGGCCGGGGCCGCGCCAGCGGCCGAGGAGCACGAGGCGGGCGACGGCGACTCCGAGGACGAACTCGGGCAGCCGGGCGGCGGGGAAGGAGTACAGGGTGCGGCCGACACCCAGCTGCAGGTCCGCCCGAGTCAGGATGAGCACGGTCAGGACGCTCGCGCCGGCGAGCGCGGTCGCGGTGAGGGCACCGGCGTGCCGCAGCAGCAGGGCGAACACGGGGAACGTCGCGTAGAAGAACGCCTCGCACGCGAGGGACCAGCTGACGGGGTCGAGTGTCTGCCACCACGGGTACCACCAGGAGTGGACGAGGAGCAGATTCGCCGCGCTGCCGGCCGGCTTGCCCATGCCCATGACGAACATCGCGATACAGGCCGTGACCAGGTGGACGGGGTAGAGGCGGGCGAAGCGGCGGCGCCAGAAGGCCGTGGGGCGGTCGTCGGACCGGGCGGACCAGCCGAGGACGAAGCCGGAGAGCAGAAAGAAGAAGGAGACCCCGGTGGAGCCCGCCCCGAAGCCCCAGTCGGCGAAGTGACGGGCCTGCCCGTTGAAATAGCCCAGGTTGCGGGTGTGCAGGCAGAAGACGAGCAGGGCCGCCACCCAGCGCAGACCGGTGAGGGAGGGCAGTGGACCGGGATGGGTCACCTCGCGGTGTTCAGTCTTCGATCGGACCGGCGATTCGGATTGCTCCGGCTCGGCGAAGGAAGACTTGCTCACGATGGGACCGCCTGTGTTGGTCAAGGAGAGGTGCTCGCTGGGGGACTGGGGTGTTGAACTGGGCATGTTTGGGGTGGTTGTCGTCGACGCGTTTTCCCCGAGGAGCCGGTAAGTATGCGTGTCGAATTGCCGTTCGATCCGATGGTGGGCGTCGGCCGCTGCGATGCCATGTCAAGGTGTGAACGCCTGGTCGGACGCTCGGTCACCCTCCATCTGACAGCGGACGGGATACCTTCGGGCAACGGGATGGCCGATGGACTGTGACACACACGGGGACCCGCGTCGCGTACCGAGCCCCGCGAGGGCGCCGACCGCACGGGCCCGGGCGGTCGCCGCTCCCGGGAACGGGGCGGCGACCGCCTTGGACCAGCGAGGGCAGGGCGGTGGTGCCGAAGCCGGTGGTCGTGGCAGGCGTGGAAGCGTTCGGTCGGGTGCTCAGCGCGAGGTGAGCCTCCACAGATGGTTGGCGGTGCCGTTGTCGTCCCACTGGAGGACCTGGGCGCCGGACGAGGTGCTCATGCCGTTGACGCCTAGCAGGAGGCCGCTGTTGTAGTTGGCGATCTTGTAGTAGCCGTTGTCGGCGGGGATCAGCTGCCAGAGGTGGTCGGCTGTGCCGTTGTCGCCCCAGACCAGGGCCGTACCTCCGGCGGCGGTGCTCATGCCGTTGACGCCGAGCAGCAGGCCACTGGCCTGGTTCACGATCTTGTAGAGGCCCGAACCCGCCGACACCAGCGTCCAGTTCTGGTCGGTGCCGGTGGTCGAGGTGGCCTGGACGACGGCGGTGCCCTGTGCGGTGCCCGCGCTCTGTGTGTCCAGCGCGAGCCCGCTGTTCTTGTTGGTGATCTGATAGCGCCCGGCGAGCGAGGCGGACGTCCCGCTGGGCGTGACGACCAGGTGGTAGCCGTCGGACGCGTTCATCGCGACAGGCACGGTGATGGAGCCGTTGCTGACCGGATAGTCGCTCTCGGAGATGGTGTACGGGGCGGAGACGGCCGTGGTGCGGCCCTTGGACGGGGTGTACTCCAGCTTGACGTGGACCGTGCCGCCGAAGGCGGACAGGGAGCCGAGTCCGTTGACGGTGACGGCCGTCGAACCGGTGCCTCCGCCGAAGATCACGCTGATTTGCCGGCCGTCACCGGTGAGCGAGGCGGCGCCGTCGATGCCGGTCTGCGCCGGGGGAGTGGTGGTGAGCATGTTCCCCGACAGGTCGCCGTACCACTTGTAGAGCCAGTAGGAGCCGTTGGGCGATCCGCCGGTGTCGGTGAGGGTGTCGCCCAGGGTTCCGTAGTGGTTCCAGAAGGCGAGTTCCGCGTCGTGGACGCCCGCCCGCTCGAACTTGGCGACGTAGCCGACGAGGGCGCCGGGTATCCCCATCTCGCTCGGTGTCGCGTACTCCTCGATGGAGATCGGCCGCGGGCTGATGCCGAGGCTGCTCTCCAGGGAGCGGTAGGCGGAGACGTGCGCGGCGATGTCCTTGCTGCCCTGGAGTTCGTGCCAGGCGATGACGTCGGGGACGGTGCCACTGGCCTTGGCGTCGGTGAGGAACTGGCTCATCCAGCTCTGGTTCCACGCCGAGTGGCTGGGGCCCTGGATGGGAGTGGCGGCGTCCTTGGCACGGACCTCCTTGTACGTGCGTGCCCAACCCGCGTCGAAGGCACCGGCGTTGGCGGTGTCCCAGGTCCAGTCGGGCTCGTTCCACAGCTCGTACGCGCTGATGTTTCCGGCGCCGGAGGACTTGACCGAGGCGACCTGGGTGTCGACGGCGGACAGCCAGTCGTTCCAGCTCACCCACTTGTAGGGGAAGTCGGGGTACCAGTCGGGCATCCGGACGACGACCTTCGCACCGGCCCTGGCGGCCTTGGGGGCGACGACCAGGGAGTCTCCGGCGGGGCTCGGCTCACCGTTGGGCAACTGGTGGCCGCCGGGCGCCATCTGGACGAAGGTGTTCGGCTTCAGCGGCTGGACGAGGCTGTCGGCCGGGGTGCTCGCGTCGGCGAGACCGTAGAGGCTGCCCGTGGCGACATGGGTGACGGACCGCAGGGTCTGGGCGGCGTTGACGACCAGGGTCGTGGACGCGGTGGGGGCCGCCTGGGCGGGCGTGCCGGTGAGGGCGGTCGCGGCGGTGGCCAGGGCCGTCGCCAGGACGGTGGCGGCCGTGCGGCCGAACGGCCTTCTGGACGTGCGTGGTTGAGATCTCGCAACAGGCATGGGTGGCGGCTCTCCTGACGGATGAGGAGGTGGATGGGTGGCTGACGTCCCGGTCAGTCCTTGACCGCGCCCGCGGTGACCCCGGCGGCCACGTACCGCTGCGCGAGGACGAGCAGGACGGCGGCGGGTACGGACGCGACGACGGCGGTGGCCATGATCGCGTTCCATTCCTGGTTGTTGTTGCCGATGTAGCGGTAGATGCCGAGGGTGATCGGGCGAAGATCGCCGCCGCCGTCGAGGGTGTTGGCGAAGACGAAGTCGGACCAGGCCCACAGGAAGCTGAACAGCGAGACGGTGACCACGGCGTTGCGGCTCACCGGCAGGACGACGGACCAGAAGGTGCGCCAGGTGCCCGCCCCGTCGATGCGCGCGGCGGCGGTGAGCTCGTCGGGGATGCCCGACATGAACGCCGTGAAGATCATGACGCCGAAGGGCACGGCGATGGTGGAGTCCGCGATGATCAGGCCCCACCAGGAGTTCAGCAGGCCGAGGTTGAGGAAGATCCCGTAGAACCCCATCGCCATGACGATGCCGGGGATCATCTGGGCGACGAGGAGGGCGAGGCCCATGATGCCGCCGCCGCGGGGGCGGAGTTTCGCCAGTGAGTAGCCGGCCGGTGCGGCGAGGACGAGGGTGGCGGCGACCGTGCCGAGGCCGATCAGCAGGCTGGTGCCGAGGTAGGGCATCTGGTCGTGCAGCACGGCACGGTAGCCCTCGAACGTGGGGTGCAGCGGGAACAGGTCGGGTGGGGACTTGCGCATGTCCTGCTGCGGGGTGAGGGACACGTTCAGCATCCAGTACACCGGGAACAGCATGAGCGCGGTCAGCAGGAGTCCGACGGCGGTGTGACGGCGGGAACTCGCGGGGGACTTCACGCTTCCTGCCTCCTCTGGACGCGGATGTACAGCAGGCCGAAGACGAGGGCGATGAGGATGAGGATGTTGCCGACGGCGGCACCGGGGCCGAAGTGCGGGAGCAGGGTGCCGAACGCGAGCTGGTACGACCAGGTCGCCAGCGTCGACGAGGAGTCGCCGGGACCTCCCTTCGTCATGATCCAGATCAGGTCGAACACCTTGAGCGTGTAGACCAGTCCGAGCAGCAGCGTGATCGCGGAGACCGGCCGCAGGAGAGGGAAGGTGATGCGGCGGAACTGCTGCAGGCCGCTCGCCCCGTCGAGCGAGGCGGCCTCGTACAGCTCCCCGGGGATGTTCTGCAGACCGCTGTAGAGGATGACGAGGTTGAAGGGGATCCCGATCCAGACGTTGGCGATGACGACCGAGGCGAGCGCCCAGTGCGGCGAGGTCAGCCAGTCGACGGGCGGGACGCCGACGAGATGGAGGGCGTAGTTGACCACGCCCGACTCGCTGTTCAGCATCCAGGACCAGGTCGACGCCGACACGATCAGCGGCAGCAGCCAGGGGATGAGGAACAGCGCCCGCAGCGTGGTGGAGAGGCGGAAGTGCCGGTTGAAGAAGACCGCGAGCGCCAGCCCGGCCGCGTACTGGAGCGCGATCGACACGAACGTGAACACCATCGTGTTGCGCAGCGCGGGCCCGAAGGTCGGGTCGTTCAGCACCTGGGAGAAGTTGTCCCAGCCGGAGAACGGCGCGTCGCCCGCCACGAACGAGCGGACCGTGTAGTCACGCAGGCTCAGATCGAGGTTGCGGTAGAGCGGATAGAGATAGAAGGCGGCGAGGTAGGCCACGAGCGGGGCGAGGAAGCCCAGCGCGGTCAGCCGGTCCCTGCCGCGCCGACGGCGCGGCGGCACGTCACGCCGGTCGGCGCCGCCCGCCGCTCCGGACACGGCCGGGGACCGCTTGGGACGGCGGTCGACTCGGGCGATGGTCATGCGAACTCCTGGATGCGGGTGGCGGTGTCCGGGGCGCGGCCTGCGGTGCCGCGCGCTGTCAGCCCTTGCGCCGGCCGACCGCGTCAGCCCTTGCTCTTGCCGGCCGCCGTCTGGGCGGCGCCGAGAGCTGCCTCGGGGCTCTTGCCACCGGACAGGGCCGCCTGTACGGCGGTCCACATCGGCTGCGAGATGGTGGGGTACTTCGTGCCGAGACCACCGCTGGTACGGCCACGCGCGGCGGCCACGGCCGCCACCCACGGCTTGAGCTTCGGGTTCGCCTCGACCTGCTGGGCCTGGACCGCCGCGGTCGGCGCGACATACGTCAGGGCGGTGTCGCTCGCCAGCAGACTCTCCGAGCTGGTCAGACAGGTGACGATCTTCTTGCTGATGTCGTAGCGCGCGGTGTCCTGCTGCACGGGCACGGTGACGAACTCGCCGCCGGTCGGCACCGGCGCCGAACCGCCGTTCTGCCCCGGGATGCTGACGACCCCGTACGGGAATCCGGCCTTCTCCGCGTTGGCGAGCTGCCAGGTGCCGTTCTCTCCGAAGGCGTAGTCGCCGGTGGCGAACTCCTGCCAGCTGGTGGTCTGGGTGTTGTTCAGGACGTCCTTGGGTGCGAGACCCTCGTCGACCCACTGCTTCCACAGCGACAGCGCGGCCGCGCTCTTCGGCGAGTCGAGGTGGGTGAGGTCGCCGCCCGCGCCCCAGAACCACGGCAGGAACTGGAAGCTGCCCTCCTCCGTGCCGATCGCCGAGAAGGTGATGCCCTTCTTCCCGGCCGACTTGACCTTCTTCAACGCGGCCGTGAGCGACGCCCAGTCCTTGATGGAGGCGGGGTCGACGTGGGCGGCGGTCAGGATCTTCTTGTTGTAGTAGAGGGCCAGCGTGTTGGCGCCGATCGGCACACCGTAAGAAGCGCCGTCGATGGTGCCCGCGCCGATGATGTTCTTCTGGATCGCGGACGTGTCCAGACCGAGGTCCTTCGTCTTGTTGAGGATCCCCGCCTCGACCAGCGTGGAGACGACCGGGTTGTCCACGAGCATCACATCGGGCGCGTTGCCCTGCTGGGCGGCCAGCAGCGCCTTGTTGCCCAGGTCGGTGGTGTCGTAGCCGGTGCGCTTGATCTTGACGCCCGCCGAGGTGCCGCACTGGGCCACGCGCTTGCCCCAGTCCGAGGAGGCGTCGAACTGCGGGTACGGGTCCCAGAAGGTGTACGTCGCCGACTTGCCGGTGGAGCCGGAGGAACCCGAACCCCCGCCCCCGCAGGCCGTGACGGAGGCGAGGGTGCCGACGGCGACACAGGCGGCGAGGAGAGTTCTGCGGGTGTTTCGCATTGCGGTGACCTCGTTGTCATGAGTGGTCGTGCGGGGTGACGGGGTGACGGGGTGTGCGCGGGTGTCGGGAGGGGGCCGTGGAGGTCGGCCGGTGTCAGGAGGTGGGCAGCCAGACGCGCATGCTGCCGTCCTGCCGGTTGGCCCAGGCGTAGTAGGGGATCGCGGTGAGCTCGACGGACTCGCCCGAGGGCGCGACGGCCGGGTCGGCGTCGGCGGACCGGTAGGGCCACCAGCCGGTGTCCGGGACCGCGCGGCGACGGCCCGTGGCGAGGACGGTGGTGACACCGCCGAGCAGATCAGGCCGCTGCTTCACGGCGAGCGGCCGCGCGGTGTCGATGACGACGTCGTCCAGACCGCCCCCGGGATGGTCCACCTGCTCCAGGCAGTACACGAGCGGGCCGCGCTCGATGGCGACACAGCCGCGGACCGCGTCCACCCGCGGGTCGGCCGCGGTGAGGCGGGGCTCCAGGCCGAGTTCCACGACGACCCGGTCGCCCGGCGCCCAGGTGCGCTCCAGGCGCAGCCAGCCGTCGGTGACGGGGGCGTCGGCCTGGTCGTACGTCCGGTCGCCACATCGCACGCGGTACTCGTGGCACCACTGCGGGATGCGCAGGGACAGCGTCCAGGGCCGCTCCCGCGGGGTCTCCTCGACGGTCAGGGACACCGCGCCGTGCCAGGGGTAGTCGGTCTCGGCGGACACGGTGACGGGCGTGCCGGCGAGGTCACCGCGGTAGCGGCCGGTGACGTACTGGTGGATCTGCAGGCCCTGCCCCTCGGCGTCGGTCGAGGAGAGGTAGTGCTCGAGTCCGGCCAGCAGCCGCATCACGTTCGGGGGGCAGCAGGCGCAGCGGAACCAGCGGGTACGGCGGGCCGACTGGTCGCCACCGGGGTCCGTGTGGCCGTCACGGACCTGGAGCGGATTGACGTACAGCCAGCCTTCGCCGTCCAGCGAGACACCGGCGAGGAATCCGTTGTAGAGGGTGCGCTCGATCAGGTCGCTGTAGCGGGCCTCGCCGGTGAGCAGAGCCATGCGCCAGCTCCACTGGATCGAGGCGATGGCGGCGCAGGTCTCGCAGTAGGCGCGTTCGTTGGGCAGCTCGAACGGGTCGCCGAAGTCCTCCTCGTCGTGGTGCGCCCCGAGACCACCGGTCAGATGGGTCTTGGTCGTGGTCATCGCCCGCCACAACCGCTCGGCGGCGGAGCGCAGTTCGGCGTCGCCCGTCTCGGTGGCCACGTCCGTCGCACCGGCCAGCAGATACAACTGGCGCACGGCGTGCCCTTCGACGGTGACCGCCTCGCGCAACGGCACGCGGTCCTGGCAGTACGCCTCGCCGCCGAGCAGGCCGTGGCCGTAGCGGTCGACGAAATAGCCGGCGAGATCCAGATAGCGTCGCTCGCCGGTCTCCCGGTACAGCTCGACGAGGGCGGTCTCCACCTCCGGATGGCCGTCGACGCCGTCGATCGGCCTGCCGCTGCCGGGAAGGCCGAAGACGGAGTCGAGGTGGTCGGCGAACCGTCGTGCCACGACGAGGAGTTCGTCGCGACCGGTCGCACGGTGATGGGCCACCGCCGCCTGGATCAGATGGCCCGCGCAGTACAGCTCGTGCCCCCAGCGCAGGTCCTGGTAGCGCTCACCGTTCTTGCGGACCTGGAACCAGGTGTTGAGGTAGCCGTCGGACTGCTGGGCCTCGGCGACCAGGGCGACGATCCGCTCGACTTCGGCGGCGAGTTGGCGCAGGCCGCGGCTGTTCTCCTCGCCGTCGGCCGGCGGCCCGCTGCGGGCGAGCTGCCAGGATGCGGCCTCCAGCCACTTGTAGACGTCGGTGTCGACGAAGGGGTAACCGCCCTGGAACTCGCCCTGGGCCGTGCCGGCCGCCAGGCGCAGGTTGTGCAGGTTTCCCGCGGACTCCAGCAGAGCGGGGCCCTGCGGGATCGAGATGTGCGCGTTGACCTCGCGCCGGGCGTGCCAGAAGCCGGTGCGCACCTCCGCGGTGGCGGGGCGCAGCGCGGCGGGGGCGTCCGGGCCGAGCCGGACCGGGCCCACGCGGGCAGCGCCCTGTTCGGTGGAAGCCGAGACGGCGGTGGGGGAGGGCAGGGCGGAGTCTGTGCGGGGCATGGTTCTCCGAGAGGGGTGGTGGCGGGAGGGAGCCGGGCTGCGGGGCAGGGCGCGACGGCCCCCGTGCTCAAGAGGCGGAAGGTTCTCGGAACTCGTTTGAGCAACCGTTTTTCCTTCCGAGAAGTAGAGGGCAGCGGGGTAGTGGGGTCAAGAGTCGCGGCAAGAGATTTTTCTGTTGCCCGGTGGCTGGCACTCACCCCCGGGAGGCTGCGACGATGGATGGGTCGTTGCCGTCCAGGAAAAGGTTTGCTCGTGACCGTTGCTCCAGGTTCCCGCTCCGCCGGCCCGGCGAAGCTCGCCGACGTCGCCGCCCTGGCGGGCGTCAGTGTGGGTACGGCGTCGAAGGCGCTGAACGGCGGCGGGCGCATGCGTCCCGAGACCCGCCAGCGGGTCCTTGACGCCGTCGACGCACTCGGGTTCCGGCCCAACCAGCACGCGCAGAGCCTGCACACGGGGCGGAGCTGGACGGTCGGGCTGATGACGACCGACGGCATCGGCCGCTTCAGCACCCCCGTACTGCTCGGCGCCGAGGACGCGCTCGGAGCCGGCAAGATCTCCGTCCTGCTGTGCGACACCCGCGGCGACGCGATCCGGGAACAGCACCACCTGCGCAACCTGATGGACCGCCGGGTGGACGGCATCATCGTCACCGGCCGCCGTACGGACCCCCGTCCGCCCCTGGACGGCATCGAGGACGTCCCCATCGTCTACGCGCTCTCGCCGTCCACCGACCCGGCCGACACCTCGGTGGTCTCCGACGACCGGGGCGGGGCCGTACTGGCCGTCGAGCATCTGCTGGCCGCGGGCCGCACGCGCATCGCTCACATCACCGGCCCGGAACACCACGCGGCCGCCCGCGACCGGGCCCGGCACGCGGTCGGGCATCTGGAGCGGGCCTCCCTCGGACTCTCGACGGGACGGGTGCACCACGGGGAGTGGAGCGAGGCGTGGGGGCGCCGCGCCGCCGACGCGGTCCTGCGCACGGCACCGGACACGGACGCCTTCTTCTGCGGCAACGACCAGATCGCCCGGGGCGTGGCGGACGCGCTGCGCGAGCGGGGCGTCAACGTGCCCGATGACATCGCGGTCGTCGGCTACGACAACTGGGACACCATGGCCCTGGCCAGCAGGCCGCCCCTCACGACGATCGACATGGACCTCACCGAGATCGGCCGGATCGCCGCGCTGCGACTCCTGGAAGCCATCGACGCCGACCCGGCACCGGGGGTGCACACCGTTCCGTGCCGACTGATCGTCCGCGAGTCCAGCTGAAGCGATCCGGGTTCCGGTGGGTTGGGGGTGGGGGAACGGTGGAGCAGCCGGAGTTCAGCGTTGTGCTGACCGGGACCGGCGGCCGGAGGATGGACGTCGTCCAGGCGGCTTGGTCGATCAGCGGTCTGAGCGCGTGGCGGAGTGCGCGGCTGCTGGAATCCGTCCCGGTCGTGGTCGTCGAGGACGCATGGGTCCGGGGCGGCCGTGGACGCTGTGGCACGTCTGAATGCCGTCGGCACCGACGCGAGCCTGCTGTGCGGGTGGTGCGAGCGCGCGATGGTCCCCGGAACGGGGCCGGTGGACTCGGGACCGTGCGCGTCCCCCGCTTGGCCTTCGGCGCAGTGCCCGGCCGGCCGTCCCAGGCGCTGACCGGGGCCGAGAGGGGGCAGTCGTTCGCTCGCTCGCAAGGCCCGCCGTACTCAGGTCCGGCGCGTGTCATGAGCCGACCGATCGTCCTGACCATGGCGGCACGGGCCCGGGCGAGCACCGGCGATCCGAACCGACGAGCAGTACGACCGCTTGGGACAGGCGGGCCGGGTCGCCCTCGGCACCCCGCACGGGACGGCCGCCGCCGGCATCCTGTACCCGTGCTCTGATCCCACGGTCGGCGCCGGGCGCAGCCGTCAGCCGCTTGCGTCAGCTCAGTGCGTGCTGCCCTGATCGCCACGCTCGGCGTGAGCGAGCGGTCTCCCGAACGTCGCGTTCCAGCGTCCGGCACGACCGCTGAACTCGGTGGCGGTCAGCGGCGGTACGTCGATCCGCCAGAACGACGACTCCGGCGCCCCGAGGGCCCGAACGGCCGCGGCTCGTACGATTTCCGGCTCCACCACGGCGACGGTCCGGCCGGAGAACCGCGCGGCCTCGTCCAGCCAGGCCGCGACCCGCTCGCACAACTGGTGCACCGACTCGCCGCCGTGCGGTGCGGCGGTGGGGTCAGCCAGCCAGAGGGCGACGGCGTCCGGAGCGTCGGCGCTGACGTCGGCCAGCGTACGGCCCCGCCAACCGCCCACGTCGAGCCCGGCCGGAGCGGTGTCGACAGCGCCGTCGAACCCCAACGCCGAGGCGGTCTCCCGGCATCGCGGGGTGGGGGATACGAGTACCCGCTGTGCCGCAGGAAGGGAGCCCGCGGCCGATCGCGCTCGCGCGGCGCCGGTGGCGTCGAGCGGGCATCCGTCGTCGAAGCGTGCCTCCCGCAGCGCCGCACTGATCGCGGGAGAGATCATCATCACTCGGCTCGTCATTCGCCCACCCTCATGTCCGACTTCCCTGTCCGCCCGGGCCGGTGGGACTCCGGATCACCGGGTGTGTCGTGGAGGGCGGCGAGGTGCTCGAGCAGCAGGCCTTCGCGGGTGGACCAGGGGCAGACCTCGACCGCCTTCGCCTCGCAGGCCTCCATGAGGGCCTCGGCGACCAGGGCTCCGGCCAGCGACTGCTCGGCGCGGTGCCGGGAGATGCCGGGGAGCTTGGCGCGGCGCGCCGGATTCGCGGCGGCCAGTACCGGGACGGAGGCACTCAACTGGGACAGGGCCAGCTTCCGTTGCGAGCGGTGTGCCTTGCCCCGGGCGGCGGCGAGCCGGGCGAGCTGCTCGAAGGTCTTGGAGCAGGCCAGTACACGGGTGCCCGGTTCCGCCCGCGGCAGATCGGGGACGGCTTCCAGCTTTCGACGCAGATACCGACGGATCTCGGTGAGACCCTGCTTGGACGGGGCGATGCCGCCGGGCAGCCAGTCCCGGGTGATTCTGCGGGCGCCCAGGGGCAGGGAGTGGACGGTGTGCGGCTGGTCTCCGGTACCCGAGGCGATCTCCACGGTGCCGCCGCCGACGTCCAGGACCAGCAGCCGGCCGGCCGGCGGGCCGACCCACTGGCGGGCGGCCACGTAGGCAAGCCGCGCTTCCTCTTCGCCGTCCAGCACGCTCAGTTGGGTGCCGGTTCGGCGCGCCACGCGCCTGATGACCTCGTCACGGTTGGGCGCGTCCCGGATGACGGAGGTGGCGAACGCGAACATGTCGGTGCCGCGCAGTCGGGGGTCGGAGGCGATCGCCTGGGCGACGGCGCGCTCGACGCTCTCCACCCCGGCGTCGTCGAGCCGCCCCTTGCGGTCGAGCGTCTCGTGCAGTCGCAGCCGCACCTTGTGGGAGAACACCGGCTCCATCACATGGCCCGGCCGCGATCGCACCACCGTGAGCAGAGCGCTGTGGCACCCGACGTCGAGTACACCGGCCTGCCGCATCCCATCGCCTCCCCTGGTCTCGTTTCCTCCATGTCGGAACGGATCGACTGCGTCTCCCCGTCGTCCGACGGCCCCGTCACCGACGTGCCGGGACTTCACCGGTCCACTGCGTGCACGTTCCCTCACCAACCGTGTACCCTACGTGCCGCTCGAACGAGACGGAGCCACGGTCTGCGCGAACCTGGCGGGAGGGCCGACGGCCTCACGCCTCCTGCCGGGCGGTATCGATCTCGCTGATCAGGTTCTCGACACGGGCCTTGATCTCGTCCCGGATGGGGCGCACGGACTCCACACCCTTGCCCGCCGGGTCCTCCAGGGCCCAGTCGAGGTACTTCTTGCCGGGGAAGACCGGGCAGGCGTCGCCGCAGCCCATGGTGATCACGTGGTCGGACGCCTGGACCGCCTCGGTGGTGAGGAGCTTCGGCTGCCGGCCGGTGATGTCGACGCCGACCTCCCGCATGGCCTCGACCGCGGCCGGGTTGACCTGCTCGCCCGGGATCGAACCGGCCGAGCGGACCTCGATCCGGTCGCCCGCGAGCTGCGAAAGGAAGCCGGCCGCCATCTGTGAACGCCCGGCGTTGTGCACACAGACGAACAGCACGGAGGCGAGCGGAGTGGCAGACATCGGTACTTCTTTCGCGGTCAACGGGTCGTGCGGGGGGTGAGTGTCGGCCCGGAGGGCGTGAACCCTGATCGGCGTCGGCCGGAAACTCGTATCAGCCTCGAGTGATGTGACAGTATCAGTCCATGCTGACGTCAGCCGATGCTGATCTGATGCGGGTCCTGGCCGACCCGCTCAGGCTCCGGATCGTGACCCTCCTCGCCCGGGAGACGCTCTGCACCACGCACCTGATCGAGGAGACGGGCGCCAAGCAGACCAACCTCTCCAACCACCTGAAGGTGCTGCGCGAGTCCGGGTTGGTGGAGACGGAGCCCTGCGGCCGGTTCGTCTACTACCGGCTCAGGCCCGAGGCCCTCGCCACCCTCGCCGGTCGATTCGCCGACTTCGCCGAAACCGCGCGCACCACCGCCGAGAACAACACCAAGCGGTCCTGCCCCTGATCTGCCGTCAGCTTCTTTCCCCCGCTCGCTTCCCCGGTTGCGGGGCGCTGAACGGACACGCGGTCAGGCAGCCTGGGACGCGCCGGCCAGTGCTTGGGAGTCGACGGCGTCCTCGCCGTACAGGTCCTGCACCCAGTTGGTCTGGTAGATGGTCTCCAGGTACCGCTCACCCAGATCCGGGGCGATGGCCACCGCGGTCAGCTCCCGCCCCTCGTGCCGGGCCAGCCAGTCCATCGCGCCGCTGACCACCGTGCCGGTGGACCCTCCGAACAGAAACCCGCGCCCGGCCAGCCCGTGACAGGCCCGGATGGTGTCGGTCTCCGCCACGCGCACCACGTCGTCCACATAGGACTCGTCCAGCATCGGCGGGCGTCTGCTGGCGCCCAGACCCGGAATCATCCGCCGACCGGCGTCGCCCCCGAACGTCACGGAGCCCACGCTGTCCACGGCCACGATGCGCACCGGTCGGTGCCACTCGCGGAAGTAGCGCGCGCAGCCCATCAGGGTCCCGGTGGTGCCGGCCCCGACGAACAGGACGTCCAGGTCCGGGAACTGCCGGGCGATGGCCGGTGCGGTCCTGCGGTAGTGGGCCATGCCGTTGTTGGGGTTGGTGTACTGGTTGAGCCACACGTAGCGGTCCTCGGAGGCGCACAGCGCGCGGACGTGGTCGATGCGCGCGCCGAGGAAGCCGCTGACGGGGTCGGGTTCGGTGATGACGTGGACCTGGCCTCCCAGGGCCTCCATCACCAACCGGGTCGCCAGGTTGCAGCGGGAGTCGGTCACGCACAGGAACGGGTAGCCCTTCGCGGCAGCGATCATGCTCAGGGCCACGCCCAGGTTGCCCGAGGACGACTCGACCAGAACCGAGCCCGGCGTCAGCAGGCCGTCGCGTTCGGCGGCCTCGACCATTTCGGTGGCGGCTTTGAGTTTGATCGAACCGGCGAAATTGAAGCCCTCGCACTTGAGGAACAGCGGGTGCCCGAAGATTCCCTCGAGGTCGACGAAGAGATCGTCCTCGTTGAAGTCCTGGGGGGCGGATATGACGGGCATGGTCGTCTCCTTCACTGCGGGGGTGAGATTGCCTTCCGGTCTTCCTGCCGCTGATCCGTCCGGGTCTGGCGCGGGGAGGAATGAGGAGCGGCGAGTCGCGAGTCGCCGGAACGACTCCAGTACGCCCGAATACGGACCCCCTGTCATGCCACCGAAATTCGGGACTTGACACGCGCTGTCTTCGTGCAAAAGCAGCCGTGACCTGGCCGGGCGGGGCCGTTCAGCGCAATTCCCGGGTGATTTTCCCGCGGATCGAACGGGTCCCTGTGAGACGTGGTCGTAAGCCTCCGCAACGCGCACGGAAAGCAGGGGATCGCGGGGCGACGACAGGCAAAATGGCCGGGCTATCAAGACCCATGTGCTTCGTCAAGCCCCGAAATGCAGGGGCAGGACACGAAGCCCCCGGCCGGGCCTACTGGAGAGGCGCGGACATCACGAATCCGTCCGTACCGACCGACGCTGAATGACACGTCACCGAGGAGCTCACGTGCTAGAGAAATCCGTGGAGGTCTTGACGGCCGAACCGGCTGACATCCCACCCCTCCAGGACGGCGGGGACACCGGTTCGGCGACTGACACAGAAAGGCTTCTGGCCGACGTGCTGGCCGGCGTCGTACGCGTCGAGCAGGTTCCGGTCGACAGCCACTTCTTCAACGACCTGGGTGCCGATTCCCTGGTGATGGCCCAGTTCTGCGCGCGGGTCAGGAAGCGGGGGGACATGCCTGCGGTGTCGATGAAGGACATCTACCGGCACCCCACCATCCGGAGCCTGGCCACCGCGCTCGTCGATGCCGCTCCTGCTCCCACCCCTGTCCCCGCTCCCGTCCCGGCCCCGTCCGTGGAAGCGCGGACACCGACCGATGTACGGGCAGCGGCCGAGGGGACGGCGCGGGCCGAGGCGCGGGCGGCGGCTCGTACGCGGCGCTACGTCGTCTGTGGAGTGCTGCAGTTCCTGATCTTCCTGGGCTATTCCTGCCTTGTCGCCCTGGCCGTCGAGGAAGGTCAGCAGTGGATCTCCGCGGGATCAGGCCTGTTCGACCTCTATCTGCGGTCCGTCCTGCTCGCCGGCGCGGGCTTCCTCGGCCTGTGCGCCTTTCCGATCGTGGTGAAGTGGACGCTCGTCGGCCGCTGGCGGTCCGGGGAGTTCCCTCTGTGGGGCATGGCCTATCTGCGCTTCTGGGTCGTCAAGACGTTGATCCGCACCAGCCCCGTGCGTCTGTTCGCCGGTTCACCGCTCTACGTGCTCTACCTCAGGGCGCTCGGCGCACGGATCGGCAAGGGCGTCACGATCCTCACCCACACGATCCCGGTCTGCACCGACCTGCTCACCGTCGGCGAGGGCACGATCATCCGTAAGGACGTGCTGCTGTCCTGCTACCGCGCCCACGCGGGCGTGATCCAGACCGGCCCGGTCACCCTCGGCAGCAACGTGCTCGTCAGTGAGCACACGGTCCTCGACATCGAGACCTCGATGGGCGACGGCGCCCAGCTGGGCCACGCCTCCTCCCTGCACACCGGCCAGGTGGTGCCCGCAGGCGAACGCCGACACGGCTCCCCCGCGCAGCCGACCGAGGTGGACTACCGGAGGGTCGCCCCCGCCGACTGCCCCACCGCCAAAAGGACCGCGTACGGAGTCGTGCAGCTGCTGAGCCTGCTGGCGGTGTACCTGCCGCTGGCGCTGGGCGGCGTGACAGCCCTGCTCACGGGGCTCCCACAGCTTCAGACGCTCCTGAACCCGCAGCCGATGGCCAGCCCGGCGTTCTACGTCGATGCCCTGATCGCCTCCGTGGTCCTCCTCTTCGGATCCCTGCTCGCCGCCCTCTTCGTCGTGGGCACCGTGCCGCGTCTTCTGAGCCGGGCCGTCGAACCCGGCAAGGTCTATCCGCTGTACGGCTTCCACTACGGCATTCAGCGGGCGATCGCGGTGATGACCAACAGGAAGTCCCTCACCACCCTCTTCGGCGACAGTTCCGGCATCGTCCACTATCTGCGCTACCTCGGATACGACCTGTCCCGCGTTCAGCAGACCGGTTCGAACTTCGGCACCGAAGTGCAGCACGAGAATCCGTACCTGAGCTCGGTCGGCACCGGCACCATGATCGCCGACGGACTGTCCATCATGAACGCCGACTTCTCCAGCACGTCCTTCCGCGTGTCCCGCACGGCGATCGGGCCGCACAACTTCCTCGGAAACCGCATCGCCTACCCCGCGCAGGGCAGGACCGGAGACAACTGCCTGCTCGCGACGAAGGTCATGGTCCCCATCGACGGACCCGTGCGCGAAGGCGTGGGCCTGCTGGGCTCACCCAGCTTCGAGATCCCGCGCACGGTGATGCGCGACAACCGGTTCAACCACCTCGAGACCGGCGCCGAACTGCGCCGCCGCCTGGCCGCCAAGAACAGGCACAACGCGGCGACCGCCGGCCTGTATCTGCTCGCGCGGCTGATCCACTTGTTCGTGATCACCCTCATCACCATGGGCGCGGTCGACCTCTACCCCTCGTTCGGCGCACTGGCGATCGCACTGGCCAGTGTCCTCACCCTCACATACACCGTCGTCCACTTCGCGCTCGTCGAGCGGGCCTCCACCGGATTCAAGCCCCAGAAGCCGCTGTACTGCTCGATCTACGAACCCTCCTTCTGGCGCCACGAACGCTTCTGGAAGATGGCCTCGGTCCACTACATCCAGGCCTTCGACGGCACCCCGTTCAAGAACGTGATCTGGCGGCTGCTGGGGGCCCGGATCGGCAAGCGGGTCTTCGACGACGGCTGCTTCTTCCCGGAGCGCACCCTCGTCACCATCGGCGACGACAGCACGCTGAACGCGGGCACCGTGGTCCAGTGCCACTCGCAGGAGGACGGCGCCTTCAAGTCCGACCGCAGCGCCCTCGGCAACGGCTGCACCCTCGGGGTCGGTGCCTTCGTCCACTACGGCGTCACGATCGCGGACGGCGCCGCGCTGGCCCCCGACTCCTTCCTCATGAAGGGCGAGGAAATCCCCTCGCACGCCCAATGGGGAGGCAACCCCGCCCGGGAAATGCCGGACCACAAGACCCAGGTCGAGGCCGGTGAGGAACCCCACGCCAACCAGACCGCCCCGGCTCGCTGTCTCTGACACCGCGCACCGCAGACAAGCAGAGGAAAGACCCGATGGCAACGCATGCGAGTTCCAGCCGGACCGGCCGTGCATACTGGCGCGGCGTACTGACAGCCGGGGGCTTCACGCCCGCCCCACGCTGGACCCTTCAGCCGGTGCCCGGCGTGGGGGAGTACGAGACACCGGTCCCCGACGACACCGTGACCGGGCTGCGCCGACTGGTGGCGGAGCTGGCGGTACCACTGCCCTCGCTCCTGCTGACCGCGCACGCCAAGGTGCTCGCGGCACTGTCCGGAGAGCGGGAGATCACCACCGGCTGCGTCGCCCGGGGCGGCAGCCCGCTCCTGTGCCGCCTCACCACCGCACCCGCCTCCTGGCGTGCGCTGCTGCACCGCACCCACCAGGTCGCCACCGAACTGTCCGCACACCAGGACGTCCCGGCCGAGGACATCGAGGCTCTCATGAGCGAACTGGGCCTGACCGGGCCGCTGTTCGAGACCGTCCTCGACCTCACCGAGACCGTCCTTGCCCCCGCCGAGACCGTCAGCGACACCGTCTGCGATCCCGCCGCGAGCGACGGAGCCCTCACCGAGGACACCGCACTTCGGGTAGGCGTCCGTCACCACGACGGGCGGCTCGTCCTGCGGCTGCGCTACCGCACCGACGCGCTCGACGCCGACAGCGCCGCCCGTATCGCCGGCTACCACCTGACCGCGCTCGCGCTGATCACCGCCGACCCCGATGCCGAGCACACACGGCAGAGCCTGCTGTCCGCCGGGGAGTTGCGGTTCCAGCTCGACCAACTGGCCGGTCCGGACCGGGAACTGCCCGATGCGCGGATGCACGAGTTGTTCGAGGACCGGGTGCGCGAGCATCCGGACGCCGTCGCCGCCGTGCACGCCGACCGGCAGTGGACGTACGCGGAGCTCAACGCCCGGGCCAACCGGCTCGCCCGCGCCCTAGTAGCTCGTGGGCTCGCCCGCGAGGGCGTCGTCGCGGTGGTGACCGAACGCAATCTGGACTGGCTGGCCGCCGTCATCGCGGTCTTCAAGGCCGGAGGCGCCTACCTCCCCATCGAGCCGCACTTCCCGGCCGCACGCATCGCCGCCACCCTCTCCCGCGCCGCATGCACGCTGGTGCTGACCGAGCGCGGCAGTACCACCACCCTCGACCAGGCCCTCGACTCCCTTCCCGGAACCGAGCGGCTCCTCGTCGACACGGCCTACGCGGAAGACCAACCCGACGGTGATCTCGGCATCCCGGTCACGCCCGGCCAACTCGCCTACATCTACTTCACCTCCGGCTCCACGGGTGAGCCGAAGGGCGCGATGTGCGAGCACGCGGGGATGCTCAACCACCTCTACGCCAAGATCGACGACCTCCAGGTCGGCGAGGGGCACGTGGTCGCCCAGACCGCGCCCCAGTGCTTCGACATCTCCCTGTGGCAGTTGGTCTGCGCACTGCTGGTCGGCGGCCGGACCTTGCTGGTCGCACAGGACGTCATCCTCGACGTACCCCGTTTCCTCGACACCCTCACCGACGGCGAGGTCACCGTCCTCCAGGTCGTGCCCTCCTACCTCGAAGCCGTCCTGACGGAGCTCGAACAGCGTCCCCGCCCGCTGCCCGACCTGCGGTACGTGTCGGTCACCGGCGAGGCGTTGAAGAAGGAGCTCGCCGAGCGCTGGTTCGCCGTCCAGCCCGGGATCAAGCTGGTCAACGCCTACGGGCTGACCGAGACCTCGGACGACACCAACCACGAGGTCATGGACCGGGCGCCGGAGCGCATCCTGCTCGGCCGCGCGGTCAACAACGTGCGCGTCCACGTCGTCGACGAACACCTCACCCCGGTGCCGCTCGGCGCCCCCGGTCTGATCGTGTTCTCCGGCGTCTGCGTCGGGCGCGGCTACATCAACGACCCCGAACTCACCCGGGCCTCCTACCTGGTCGATCCGCACCGCGAAGGCACACGGCTCTACCTCGGCGGCGACCACGGCCGCTGGCACCCCTCGGGAAAGCTGGAGTTCCTGGGCCGCCGCGACGCCCAGGTCAAGATCCGCGGGTTCCGGATCGAGATCGGTGAGATCGAGAACACCCTGCTCCGTCTCCCCGGTGTCCGCGACGGCGCGGTGGTGACGGTCGAACGCGCCGACCGGAGCAAGCACCTGGTCGCCTTCTACTCCGGCCCGAAGCCCCTGGACACCGGGACCCTCATCGACCGGCTCGCCGAGTCGCTGCCCGAGTACATGGTCCCGTCGGCCTTCCACTGGCGCGAAAGCCTGCCGCTGACCGCCAACGGCAAGATCGACAAGAAGGCCCTGGCGGCACTCGCCGAAGAACCCGTCACCACCGACGACGAGCATCAGCCGCCGGCCACCCCGACCGAGCAGCGTCTCGCGGCCGCCTGGGCGAAAGTCCTCGGCGTCCCGCAAGACCGGATCGGACGCGGCGACCACTTCTTCGACCGCGGCGGCACCTCCCTCTCGGCGGTGAAGCTCGCCATCGCCCTGGACCGCGCCGTGTCCCTCAAGGACGTCACCGCACACCCGGTCCTCACCGACCTCGCCGCTCTGGTCGACCACGGACCCCAACGCCACACGACCCCGCCACCGGCCTCCGCCTGACCGACGTCGAAAGGAACAGCACCATGCCGTACGCGACCCCGACGCCCCCCATCGAGGCGGACCCGCACCCCGGCGACACCTTCCAAGGACCACGCGAGGGCCTGCTCGCCATGGCCGAGCCGGTGCGCCGGGCCGCGTGGCCGCCGACCGGCGAGGTGAGCGCCGTATGACCACCGTCCGTTCCATCGCACTGGAGCCCGTCATGTCCCAGCCGCACCTCGTGCCGACTTTCGCAGTGATCTCCGGCGCCCAGGTCCAGCACGCCCTTCAGGACCGGGAGAAGCAGATCGTGGACCTCGTCGAGGCCACCTATCACCTGCACGCCGCCGGAGAGTCGGTCAACCCCCCGTCCTACTTCCTGCGCTTCCCCGACCGGCCCACCGCCCGGATCATCGCGCTGCCCGCCTCGATCGGCGGACCGGCGCCGGTGGACGGCATCAAATGGATCTCCAGCTTTCCCGACAACGTCCGGGCCGGCATCCCCAGGGCCTCCGCGGTACTGATCCTCAACGACCACGACACGGGCTACCCCTTCGCCTGCCTGGAAAGCTCCATCATCAGCGCCACCAGAACCGCCGCGTCGGCGGCGCTGGCCGCCGACCACCTCACCCGCAACCGGCTGCGCCCCATCCGCATCGGCTTCTTCGGTACGGGCCTGATCGCCCGCTACATCCACACTTTCCTGACCGCCCTGGGATGGTCCTTCGAGGAGACCGGCGTGTACGACCTGTCAGGCGACAGCGCCGCCGGATTCCGCGACCACGTCCAACAGAGCGACGCCGCGGGACAGGTCACCGTGCACGAGAGTGCCGAGGCGGTCATCCGCTCCAGCGACCTCGTCGTCTTCGCCACCATCGCGGGTGAGCCGCACATCGGCGACCCGGCCTGGTTCGACCACAACCCCCTGGTCCTGCATGTGTCCCTGCGCGACCTCGCACCCGAGATCATCCTCGCCTCGGCGAACATCGTCGACGACGTCGACCACTGCCTCAAGGCCGGCACGTCCCCCCATCTGGCCGAGCAGCTCACCGGCAACCGCGACTTCCTGCACGGAACACTCGCCGACGTCATCTCCGGCAGGGTGACACCACCCACCGACCGGCCCCTGGTGTTCTCACCGTTCGGACTCGGTGTGCTCGACCTCGCCGTCGGCACATACGTCTACAACGAGACGGCCCGTTCCGGGCACCTTCACGTCATCGAGGACTTCTTCCACGACCTGCGCCGATACGGCTGACAGGCAGAGCTTGCTTCAGAGGGGGTGACACACGTGTTCTCGTCAACGAGAGGTGTGCTCTCAGGGTCCGATGAGATCGGCCCAGCGAGTGATCCCGCCGGAGTGGACACGTATGCCGTGCCGAGCTGCCAGCGCGTGGACGATCTCCTGGCCCCGGCCGTGCTCGTCCGGATCGATTCCGGGGGGCGACTGTCCGGCTGGAAGCGCGGATCCCGCGTCGGTGACCTCGACGCGCAGAGTGCTGAGCCCCTCGGCCCGCACCCAGGACAGCCGCAGCTCAGCCGGGGGCAGGGCGTGGACGATCGCGTTGGTGAGCAGCTCCGAGACCACCAGAAGACAGTCCTCGGCGATCTCGCAGGACACGTTCCAGTCGGCGAGGACCGCCTTCACGCGCCGGCGTGCGGCCGAGACGACCTCGGCGACGTGGGGCAGCGGACCGACGTGTTCGACCGCCTCCCGAAGCATCGTATTGAGCTGTGCCGCCATGTCTTCTCCTCCGGTGAGCGCTGTCGGCCGGTTGCCGAGCCTCAGCGCGCGTTGCCGGGCCGAAGTGAACGTTAGGAAGCGAAGTGAGGTCGGTCAATGAACGGCGGTCGCCATTACCGAACGCTCACCTTCACCTGGTGGTGTACCTGCGGCGGCCTGCACGTAAAGCGAACCCTCCGTGGCGGTACTAGGCTCGCCTCATGGCCGGCCCAGTCCAGTCGATCGAACGGGCGGCGGCGATCTTGCGTCTGCTCGCTGGCGGGCCCCGTCGACTCGGGCTCGGCGAGGTGGCGGCCTCGCTCGGGCTGGCGAAGGGCACGGCGCACGGCATTCTCCGCACCCTCCAGCACGTGGATTTCGTGGAGCAGGACGCGTCGACGGGGAAGTACCAGCTCGGCGCGGCGCTGCTGCACCTCGGCACCAGCTACCTCGACATCAACGAGCTACGGTCGCGCTCCATCAACTGGGCCGATGCCCTGGCCGCCCGTAGCGGGGAAGCGGTCCGCCTGGGCACCCCCTTCGAGGGGGAGGTCCTCGTGATCCACCACGTGTTCCGGCCGGACGACACCCTCCAGACCCTGGACGTGGGTTCACTGCTGCCTCTGCACGCCTCCTCGCTGGGCAAGGTGCTGCTGGCGTACGGGACCGCGTCCCTCGAGTCGGCTTCGGCAGCCGGGCTGGAGGCCTACACCCGGCACACCCTGGTCGAACCGGCGAAGCTCACCCGGGCGCTCGCCGAGGTACGGGAAGTCGGCTGGGCCGCGGAGATCCAGGAGATGAGCATGGGGGAAGCCGGTATCGCCGCGCCGATCCGGGGGCACGGCGGCCTCGTCGTGGGTGCCGTCGGCCTCTCCGGCCCGGTCGAGAGGATCTGCGACAGCCACGGCCGTCCCCGGCCGAACCTGATCACTCTGCTCCGCGAGGCCGCACGGGCGATCTCCAGAGATCTGGGAGCAGCACGCTAGGAGAACCCCGCCTCCTCGACACATCGGAAGGCAGACCGGATCATGGTTGAACGGTATGTGATGTCCATCGATCAGGGCACCAACTCCACCCGATGCATTCTGTTCGACCACCACGGGCGGCTGGTGTCGGTCGTCCAGCGGGAGCATCAGCAGCACTTCCCCAAGCCCGGCTGGGTCGAGCACGACGCCGTCGAGATCTGGCGCAATCTACGGCGCATCATGCCCGAGGCGCTCGCCGACGCCGGTGTCGGCGCGGGAGAGGTCGCCGCCATCGGTATCGCCAATCAGCGCGAGACGACGGTGCTGTGGGACCGGCGGACGGGTGCGCCGCTGGGCAGGGCGATCGTCTGGCAGGACACACGTACGGCACCGCTCGTCGAGGACCTGAGAACCCGGCCCGGGGACGAATTCTTTCTCGAGCGTTGCGGTCTGCCCCCCTCGACCTACTTCTCGGCACCGCGGATCCGCTGGCTGTTCGACCATGTGAACGGACTGGATCAACGCGCCAAGGACGGCGAGGTGCTGTTCGGCACGATGGAGACCTGGCTGATCTGGAACCTCACCGGGGGTGCGGAAGGTGGCCTGCACATCACCGACGCCACCAACGCCAGTCGCACCATGCTGATGAACATCCGGGCCCTCACCTGGGACGAGGAGCTGCTGGAGTTCTTCGGGATTCCCCGCCCCATGCTGCCCGAGATCCGGTCCTCGGCCGAGGGCTACGGGGATGCCCGCTCGGTCCTCCCCGGTGTCCGCATCACGGCAGCTCTCGGTGATCAGCAGGCCGCCCTGTTCGGCCAGACCTGCTTCACACCGGGTGAGGCGAAGTGCACGTACGGAACGGGCAGCTTTCTGCTGCTCAACACCGGTACCGATCTCGTGCGATCCCGGCACGGACTTCTCACGACCGTCGCCTACAAGATCGGGGACCAGCCCCCGGTCTATGCCCTGGAAGGATCGATAGCCGTCACCGGCTCGCTGGTCCAGTGGTTCCGTGACCGCCTGGGGCTGATCAACAGCGCGCCGGAGATCGAGACGCTCGCGCGGACGGTCGAGGACAACGGCGGTTGCTACATCGTCCCCGCGTTCTCGGGTCTCTTCGCACCCCACTGGCGCAGCGACGCACGCGGTGTCATCGTCGGTCTCACCTCCTACATCACCAAGGGACACCTGGCCCGAGCCGTCCTGGAGGCCACCGGCTGGCAGACGCGCGAGGTCGTCGACGCCATGAACGCCGACTTCTCGGTCGCGCTGAAGGAGCTCAAGGTGGACGGCGGCATGACAGCGGACAACCTGCTCATGCAGTTCGTGGCCGATGTGCTCGATGTGCCCGTGGTGCGGCCCATGGTCGCCGAGACGGTCTCCCTCGGCGCCGCCTACGCCGCGGGGCTCGCCGCCGGCTACTGGCCGGACCTGGAAGTGCTGCGCCGCAACTGGCACCGGGCCGCCCAGTGGCTGCCGGACATGGACCCCAAGCGGCGGGACCTGGAATACGACAACTGGCAGCGTGCCGTCGAGCGGTCGCTGGGGTGGATCAAACCGCCGAGGCCCAGGTGATTCCGGGGCGACGCTGACAGCGCGCCGGAGTGACAGCGCGCCGCCCGTACCCGCGGCGTGCGGGTACGGGCGGCGCGGTGTGTGCGGCCCAGGGGGTGTTGTTATACGGAGCTGCGCCGGATGCGGCGCAGGAGCACCAGGCCCGCGATCACGAGGACCCCTCCGGCCGCGGCCGGCCAGAGATTGGTGCCGGTGTCGGCCAGATCGCCGGTGATCGCCTGCGGTTCGGTCTGCGACTGCGACTGCGACTGGGAACCTGCCTGCGACGTTTCCTGCGCTGTCGCCTGCGTGGACGGGGCGCCCGCGCCCGCGGCCGGCGTCTGCGCGCGGTGAGTCGCTTCGCTTCCGTGGTGCTCGTGCGCGGCGGCGGTGTCGCTCGCCGCGGCCGAGGGCGACGTGTCCGCCTTGGGCACGACGACGGTGTGGCCGGTACCGGTACCGGTGGTCTGGCCGCCGCGCGTCGGTTCGGTGGTGGCGGGCGTGCCGGCCGGAGGCTGCGTGGTCTGCGTGTCCGTGGGGGTTGCGGAGGCCGTCGCGTCGTTGCCGCCGGAGGAGGCGTCAGGACTCGGGGACGGCTCGCTCTGCGACGGCTCGCCCGTGCCGACACCGCCGTTGTCACCGGCACCGCCGCCGGTCCCTCCACCAACACCGTCGCCACACTGTCGGCCGGCGTTGATGCAGTCCACCATCTCCCGCATGAGGGATGCGTCGAAGACGTTGATGAAGTCGTCGTGGTCGGTGATCGCCTTGTGCACCTGCTCCGGGAACCCGTCCACGGCGTACGGGTTCTTCACCTGGCCGTTCTCGAGAGTCGGCGCGGGAACGTCGTAGAGCAGGCGCATCGTCAGCTGCGGGATCGCCTTGAAGCCGCCCGCGCAGTTGCCGCCTGCGTCGGCGAAGGCGACGTGCGTGCGGTGGTTGGCGCTGTCGATGTTCTGACCGTCCCAGCAACTCTGGAAGGCGAACGACCGCACCACGCTGCTGCCCTGGGGACAGATCGGGTACTTGTCCGTCAGCTGCACCTTGTCCTCGAAGCCGGTGCAGCTCCAGTGCGCGTTGGCGTTCGCGGGGCCGTTGGTGAACGCCTTCGCGTCGCCCGTGATGATGCGCAGGAACGTCGGCATCTCGACGACCTTGCTCTGCGGGTTGCCGATGAACTCGATCTGCGCCTGCTTCGCCTGGAGGACCCTCCCGACGTTGCCCTCCAGGCCGCCACCGTTCTTGTCGGCGTCGAACTCCTGCGTACCGTCCTGCACTCGGAGCACCGGCCAGTAGTACGTGGACTTGTCGCCCTGGTTCTGGCACTTGGTCGCGGCTTTGGCGAGATCGTCGTTCGTGGCGAACGCGTCGTTCGACTGGTTGCCGACGTAGTCGTGCAGGTGGTGGGCACCGTTGGTGACACCGGGGGCGACGATCACGTTGTCGGTGTTGAACTTCTTGTTGGCGTTCACGCCGCACGAGCTGGTGAACGTGCCGGTCGAGGCGTTGCCGCTGCTGCCCGGCTTCTGCGGCACGTTCGGCTGGAGCGTCGTGATGTCCACGAAGTCCGCTGCGACGGGGCCGCTGACGGGGCTCGCGCCGCCGCCCTGCTGGCCACCGCCCTGTTGCCCGCCCTGCTGGCCGCCGTTGTTGTTCTGCTGCTGGCCGTTGCCGTTCTGCCCACCGGCGTTGTTCTGGGGCTGCTCCGCGGGGACCGCGGTGCAGGTGGCCAGCGCGTCGAGCGAGTTCGGGGCTTCGGCGCCCGCGTTCTTGAAGTCGGTCTTGATGCGGTCGATGACCGCGCCCCGCTTCTCCTTCAGCGGACCGAGGATCGCGTTCTGGACGAAGTCCGCGTCCTGTGCCTTGGCCTGCTTCTCCGAGGTCATTCGTGCGTACGCCTCGGAGACCTGCTGGTCGAGAAGGGCGAGTTCCTTGTCGACCTCCGCCCTCGCCTGCTGTGGCACCTCGGCGAGTTTGCTGCCCACGTCCGGACAGTCGATCGTGGCGGCACCCGATGCCCAGGTCTGGTTGCTCGGGTTCGCCTGACCGGGCTCACCGGCCGAGCCGCTCTCGGTCGCCGAAGCGTAGACATTGACCGCTACCAGCCCTCCGCCGCCCAGTATCAGTGCGGCTGCGGCAAAAGTTGCACGCTGTGCCCCCATGGGGCGTCTGCGCGTGTTGCGTCTCACGTGTGTACTCCTACGTCCCGTGGCAGGCCAGGCATGGAAATCCCCCATGCCATACGCAGACGGGCCCGGCAGCGTTCAAACGCCGCACGAATTCACAGCAGCCTCGTAGCTCGCGGCCAAACCTGCCACGGTGATCCCGGGCCACACCCGTCAAGCCCGCCCGTGTGCCTTCTGCGAACGGCGTGACAGCGAGTCGATGACCACCGCGGCGAAGAGAACCCCGCCCGTGATGACGAACTGGACGGCAGCCGGGGTGTCCGTGAGCGCCATGCCCGAGGCGATCGACTGGATGATCAGCATGCCGAGCGCGGCGGACCAGGTGGTGCCGCGTCCTCCGAACAGGCTGGTGCCGCCGATGACGGCTGCCGCGATGGCATTGAGCAGCAGGACGCCCGAGCCCGAACTCTGGCTCACCGAGGTGATGCGCGAGGCCAGGAACAGACCGCCGATCGCGGCCATGGTGCCTGAGATCGCGAGCACCGCGGTCTGTACCCCCGTGACACTGAGGCTGGCGCGACGGGCTGCCTCGACGCTGCCGCCGAGTGCGTAGATCTGCCGCCCGTAGTGCGTGCGGCGCAGCACGATGTCCAGGCCGGCCACCACGGCGAGGAAGATCAGGAGGGCGAGCGGCAGGCCCTGAAAGCGGTTGAGCAGATACGCGCCGGTGAACGCGATCACCGCGAGTACTCCGGTGCGCGCCACGATTCCCCGCAGCGAGCGATACGGCATGCCGACGGTCTTGCGGCGCCGCCTGTCCTCGTAGCACACGAGGAAGACCGTGGCCGCGGCGATCGCCGCCAGGCCGTAGGCGACGGCGTCATTGGTGAAGTAGTAGCTGGTCAGTTTGGCGACGAGGCCGTTCTCGTCGAGGTTGACGGTGCCGCTGGTCTCGAGGATGTACAGCATGAAGCCGTTCCAGGTGAGCAGTCCCGCGAGCGTGACGACGAACGCGGGCACCCGGGTTTTCGCGAAGGAGAAGCCCTGGATGGTTCCCGCCGCGGTACCCGTCAGCACCCCGATGATGGCGGCAAGCCACTCGGGCACGCCGTTGTTGACGTTGAGAACGGCGAAGACGGCCGCCGCGAGACCGCTGATCGAGCCGACCGACAGGTCGAGTTCACCGATCAGCAGGACGAAGACGATGCCGACCGCGATGAGGCCGGTGCCCGCGACGTCCACGCTGAGATTGGACAGGTTCCGGGGCGAGAGGAAGTGCTTGTTCAGGGACTGGAAGGTGATCCAGACCGCGGCGAGGACGAGGACGACGGGCAGTGAGCCCAGTTCGCCGGCGCTGAGCTTGCGCCGGGCGGCGGCGGCCCAGCGATCGACGACACGGGCGAGGGCACGGACGAAGGCCTGCCCGCGACGGGGCTGCGGGGCCCCGGCGTCGGGTTCGGTGGGTTCGGCCCGAGCGTTGTCCGCCGTCCTGCGCATCCCTTTCACCACCCCGACTCGTGGGAGGTCATCCGGTGGGGCACGTTCTCCGTGGCGCCGGTGATGGAGGAGATGATCTGTTCCTGAGATGCGGTGTTCACGTCGAAGAAGCCGTTGTTGCGACCGAGCCGCAGCACGGCGGCCCGGTCCGCGAGCGCTTTGACGTCGCCCAGGTTGTGACTGATGAGCAGTACGCCCAGGCCGCGGTCGCGCAGCTGGTCGACGAGGTCCAGGACCTCGCGCGTCTGCTCGAATCCCAGAGCCGCGGTCGGTTCGTCCAGAAGGAGAACCCGCGGGTTGCCCAGGAGCGAGCGGGCGATGGCGACTGTCTGCCGTTGGCCACTGGAGAGCGAGACGGTGGGAACCCGCAGATCGGGGACACCTTTGGTCAGGCGTTCCAGCAGGTGCCTGGTACGGCGCTCCATCTCCACCTCGTCGAGGAATCCGAACCTGCGGATCTCGCGCCCGAGGAAGAGGTTGCCGACGACATCGAGGTTCCCGCACAGCGCGAGGTCCTGGTAGACGGTGGCGATACCGAGGTCCCGGGCGTCGTGGGGGCGTTTGATGGGGACCGCCCGGCCTTCCCACTCGATGGTGCCCTTGTCCGCGGGGGCGACCCCGGAGATGACATTGACGAGGGTGGACTTGCCGGCCCCGTTGTCCCCGAGAAGGGCGAGGACCTGGCCGGCGTAAATCTCCAGTTCGATGTCGGTGAGGACCTCGACGACGCCATAGCGCTTGTACACGCCACGCAGCGCCAGCAAGGGGGGAGTCGGCACGGTCACCATCTCCTTCCCGGGGCCCGGACCTGCTCGGAACCCGCCTGTCAGGTGAGCCCCGCCTTGCCGCATGCGGCCGCGAGTTGAGGGGTGCAGATCTGCCGGATCGTGTAGACGCCGTCCTTCACCAGGGTGTTCTTGATGTTGCCGACGGTCACGGACACGGGGGTGAGCAGGTCGGCGGGAACCGTCCTCCCGTCGCGGGTCCGCACCTTGCCCGTGGCGATCCGGTCGAGGTTTTCATGGCGGGCCGCGGCCACGGCCATGGCCGCGGCGGCGGAAGCCTCGGGTGGAAAGGGTTTGTAGACCGTCATGTACTGATCGCCTGCGACGATGCGCCGCAGGGCTCCCAGTTCGGCGTCCTGCCCGGTGACAGGAGGCAGTGGGGCGACCTTGTTCGCCTTGAGGGCGGAGATGCTGCCGGCGGCGAGGCCGTCGTTGGCGGCGTAGACCCCGGGGATGGTGGAGGCGCCGAGGGCGGAGATGGCGCCGGACATGTCGAGGTTCGCGGTCTCCGGCCGCCACTGCAGGATGTCGTACGCCTTGCCGATCTTCACTCTGCCGTTGAGCACGGACAGCGCGCCCTTCTTGAACGCCACCGCGTTGGGGTCGCTGGGATCGCCGTTCAGCATGACGATCGCGCCGGTGCGCGCCTTGGCGCCCATCGCCTTCAGCAGTGCCCTGCCCTGGAGCCTGCCGACCTCTTCGCCGTCGAAGGAGGCATAACCGGAGATCGGGCCCTCGGAGAGACGGTCGTAGGCGATGACCGGGATACCTGCCGCATGGGCCTTCTTGACCGCGACGCCGAGCGATGTGGCGTCGACGGCCACGAGCACGATGGCATCGACTTCCCTGGTGATCATCGAGTCCATCTGTTCCTGCTGGGTGGCCACATCGCCCTTGGCGTTGACGTGCTCGACCGTGCAGTCGTGGCACAGCTCCTTGATGTTCTTGGTGAGCAGCGGCGTGTCCTGTGTCTCCCAGCGAGTCGTGGTGGCGTCCGGCAGCAGCAGGCCGATCGTCAGGTTCTCGCCACCGCCTGAGCTGTTCCCGGTGTCCTGCCCGCAGGCCGTGAGAGCGACGGCCGTCGAGATCGCGGCCATGACGACGGCCGCGCCCCGGATGCAGGCCTTCATGCGAGAGACCTCCCTGTCCTTCACCTCGCGCGGCGAGGGCCCGGTGGCAGGACGACCACGTCGTAAGTGTGACACCGGCTGAGTAATATGTCCCATTGATACCCATATACGATTCTGGTGTGGAGCCACGGGCATACCAGGCCGACGCCGCCGACACCGGTTCACCGGCTCCGGTGCCGGAGGCGGTCACGAGCGAGCGGGCCCTGACGTTCGTGGGGGCGGCGCTGACGGCCGTCTATCTGCCCGGTGCCGGGAACCAGGAGCTTCGGCTGGTGGAAACGGCCGGATGCGCCCGTTGCGAGTACGGACTGCCGGAGCGTTTGCCACTGACCGCTGATTCACCCGCGGCGCACACCTTTCGCACCGGCCGGCCACTGTGGCTGACACCCGAGGCGCTCGCCTCCTACCCCACGGGCGGGCCCACGCCCCCGCGGCCCCAGACGTCGCTCGCCGCGCTGCCCCTCGGGACGGAGGGCCGGCGGCTGGGCTGCCTCGTCGTCGTGGGGGATTCGGCGGACGGCTTCGAGGCCGAGCAACGGCGCTTCCTGCAGCAGTACGCCGACGCCGTCGGCGCCGTGCTCCGGACAGGCGCCGTGCTCCGGACAGGAACCGGCCGACCGGCTCCGCCGCTACTGACTCCGGCCCTGCGGAGTCTGTGTGTCGGCTCCTTCGTCATCACGCCGGACACCGGCCTGATCGAGGCGGACGAGACGCTGCTCGAGCTCGCCGGCATCACGCCCGACGACTTCGACGGCAAGGCGGACACCCTGCTCGCGCATGCCCTCCCGGAGGACATGCACGCGCTGATGTCGGTCCTGGAGCCCTCCACCCAGACGGTCGGCCGGCGGGAACTGGAGTTCCGTGTCCGCCGACCGACCGGTGAGATGCGCTGGCTGAGCCTGAGCTGCCAGGTGGCGGCCGGCCTCGACGGCCGGCCGGAGCAGGTCCTGGGCGTGGTGACGGCGACCTCGGTCCTGCGGCAGAGCGCCGACGACGTGTCCAGGATCCAGTGGCTGACTGCCGCACTCGACGATGCCGTAACAGTGCGTGACGTCAGCCGGGTGGTGGTCACCGCGCTGGGCGAGCCGCTGGGCGCCGACCGGGTGGCGCTCGCCGAGCTGCAGGACGACCGGCTCGCCGTCACGGTGCTCGATCCGCCCGAGCCCGCCGCCTGGCCGCAGTGGTGGCGTTCCGAGTGGCGTTCGGAGTGGCCCGACGCGCCGGTCGGCGCCCTGCCCACCCTTCAGATGGCTCTGCGGGACGGACGGATGGATCTGTGGCCCGCCGGCGCGGCCCTCGAACCCGGGCTCGCGGGCATCGGCGCCGGAGGTCTGGCCGTCCTGCCGCTCCCCGCCAAGGGCTGGGTCGCCGGCGTGTGCCTGGTCGGCTGGGACCGGCCGCACGAGTTCGTCCCCGAGGAGCGGTTCCTGCTGACCGCCACCGCGGCGCTGGTGGGACAGGCCCTCAAACGTGCGCGCGCACACGACGCCGAACAGGAGCTCGCGACGATGCTGCAGCGCAGTCTCCTGCCCCGGCGCCTGCCCGAGCTGCCCGGCGGGACGGCCGTCGCCCGCTATCTGCCCGCCAGACGGGGCTTGCAGGTGGGCGGTGACTGGTACGACGTCATAGCCCTCTCCGAGGACCGGGTGGCGCTGGTCATCGGCGACGTGCAGGGACACAGCGCCGGAGCCGCGACGATCATGGGCCAGATGCGCACCGCGATCAGGGCGTACGCCGTGGAGGGCCATCCGCCCGACGTGGTCGTCTCGCACGCCAACCGGCTCCTCGTCGGCATGGAGACCGATCTGTTCGCCACCTGCTGCTATGCCGAGCTGGACATGGAGGAGGGCAACGCCCTGTTCGTACGGGCCGGGCACCTCGCACCGCTGGTACGCCATCCCGACGGCAGGACCGAGGAGGTACAGGTCGAGGGCGGACTCCCGCTGGGCATCCTCGCGGACGCGGAGTTCCCCATGACCACCTGCGCGCTGGCCCCCGGCACGGTGATCGTCATGGTCACCGACGGCCTGGTCGAGGCCGTCGACCTTCCCCTGGACGAGGGCATGGACCGGACCCGCAGCGCGCTCGCCGCGGCTGATCCGGCGGATCCGGGAGAAATGGCCGACGAACTGCTCGGCGAACTCGACCCTCGTGAGGACGACGTGGCGCTGTTGCTGCTGCGCTACGACGGCATGAAGACCCGACCGATACGGGCCGGCTGGGCGGTGTGGCGGCTGCCCGACGCCGTCATGCACGCACGCCGTTTCACCGCACGCGCGCTGCGTCGGTGGAAGGTCGAAGAAGTGACCGACGCGGCGTTGCTGGTCGTGTCGGAACTGGTCACCAACGGCCTCGTGCACACTCAGGGCCCGGTCCGCGTCGACCTCATGCTCCGCGGGGACCGGGTGCGGGTCAGCGTGAGCGACTGCTCGCCGCGTACCCCGGCCAAGCCCGTGATCGTGGACTGGGACGCGACCGGCGGCCGAGGTCTGATGCTCGTCGAAGCGATGTCGGAGTCCTTCGGCTCCGTGCCGGTGGCCGGCGGCAAACAGGTGTGGAGCGAGCTTGTCGTGCCGCACTGCAAGCAGCCTCACGCGGACTCGGGGCACCGGACGGAGCGAGGGGGTCTGCCATGAGGACCCGTACACGGCACGTCGTCGCGGTGCTCGTCGCGGGATTCATGACGACGTGCCTGGCCGCCTGCGAAGAAGTGGAAGAGGAGAGGGGCAAGGACGGCTTCACCGTCGGCCTGCTGCTCCCGAGCCGAACCGTCCCCCGCTGGGAGCGTTCCGACAAGCCGTTGATCGAGAAGCGGCTGAAACAACTCTGCCCCCACTGCACCTTGGACTACGCCAACGCCCAGAACGACGCGATGAGGCAGCGGCAACAGATGACCTCCATGATCACCAAAGGGGTCAGGGTCCTCATCCTCGACGCCACCGACACCAGGGCGCTGCGCTCCTCGATCCAGGAGGCGCACGAGGCGGGTGTCCCGGTCGTCGCCTACGACCGGCTCGCCGAAGGCCCGATCTCGGGCTACGTCAGTTTCGACGGCGCGCAGGTCGGCAGGCTCCAGGGCGAGGCGCTCCTGAAGGCCTTGGGTGACAAGGCGAACGGCGCCGACGTCGTGATGATGAACGGCGATCCGAGCAGCCCCAACGCGGACTGGTTCCGCAGAGGCGCACTGTCCGTCGTCTCCGGCAGGGTGAAGATCGGAAGGGCGTACGACACCCAGGGCTGGAGCATGGACAGCGCCCACGCCAATATGTCCGCCGCGATGGCGGCCCTGGGCCCGGACCGGATCGACGGCGTCCTCGCGGCCAACGACACCATCGCCGCGGGGGTCATCGCCGCTCTCAAGAGCGCCGGGGTCAAGGACCTTCCTCCCGTCACCGGCCAGGACGCCGACCTCGACGCCGTGCAGCGCATCGTCAGGGGCGAGCAGTACATGACGGTCTACAAACCCTTCAAGGCAGAGGCCGACGCGGCCGCCGCCATGGCCGTCGCCCTGGGACGCGGCAAGGACCTCGGCGAGATCGCCACGACGACGACCGACAGCCCCACCACCAGACACATACCCTCCGTCTTGCTCACGCCGAGGGCGGTGACGGTGGACAAGATCAAGCCGACGCTCCTCAAGGACGGCATGTACAGGGTCGACGAGATCTGCACCGCCGAGCTCCGGCCCGCCTGCGACCAGGCCGGACTCACCCGCTGAGAGGACGAGTGGCGGGGCGGGCACTCAGCGCACGGGAAAGCCGAAGGAGTACCCCTGCTGCTTCAGCCAGGGCAGGACCTCACGCAGGGCGGCCACGGTCTGGGAGCGGTCCCCGCCGGCGTCGTGGAAGAGGATGGTCGGGCCGTTGGAGACCTCGCTCTTGACGGTGGCGACGATGGCGCCTGTGCCGGGGTGTTCGAAGTCCTTGGAGTCGACGTTCCAGCCGAGCGGTCGCATGCCGTGGGAGGCGGCGAGGTGGCGGCTGTAGGGGGTGAAGGCGCCGCCCGGGGCGCGGTAGTACTCCGGCCGGACGCCTCCGGAGGCCTGGGTGATCATGCGTTCGGCGTCCAGGATCTGCTGGGACTGGTAGGCCTGGGACTTGGTGTCCATGGTCGTGTCGTGCGAGACGGTGTGGTCGCACAGCCGGTGCCCGGCGGCCACCACCGCCTTGACCAGGTCCGGGTGGGCCTGGGCCTGGGTGCCCACCATGCAGAAGGTGGCCTTCACGCCGTTGTCCCGCAGCACCTGGAGGACCTGCGGCGTCCACGTGGGGTCCGGTCCGTCGTCGATGGTGATGTTGACACCGTGGGCCCCGCGGTCCGAGGCATGGGCGATGTCCACCGACACGGGCTTCCCGCCCGGAGCCTTGGACCCGGCGTTCGGCGCGCCGGAGTGCGCCGAGCTGCCGGCCGGCGTGTGCCGCCCCTCGACGGGATTGGCCTGCGCGGTCCACATCGAGGTGGCGGCGGCCGCCGCCGTCACCCCGACCGCCGCCGCGAGAACCCGCCCGTGCCAACCCCGTCCCCCATGCCGCGACATGTCCGCCCCACTCCTCGTCGTCCTTGTGGATCTCGTGCACCCGTGAGGACGGCGATGGACCGCCGGGGGATGCGTCCGTTACCGATCACGGACAATTCCGCGGGGATTTGGAGACAGAGCGGCGGCGCCACGCGGGGAAAGTCCTCCGAACGAGCGGCGGTGAGCACGGTGTTGGTGTCCCCGGCCCCCTGTTCCGGTATGCGGCCCGGGCTACGGCTGACCTCGGTCCGAGCGGGTTCGCTGCTGACCGACTGCCAGCGTGAGTGCCGCCGGCCGCATTCCGGGTGAGCTCGCGGTGAGGGTGGCGCGGCCCGGCTTTTTTGCGGGCCGCAGGATCGCGAGTGCCTGCCCGTGCCAGGTGTGGCGGCGTGGTTGCCGGAAGCTGTCGACGTTGTGCGGATTGCCGTTGCCCACGGCGGCGAGCTCACCCGCGCCGTCGACCCGGAACGTCACCTCGAGCGTCGCGTCAGGGACGAGACGGCCGTGGCTGTCGGTCACTTCGACGAGCACGTGCGCGAGGTCGTCGCGGCTCGTGGTGAGATCCGTGACGTCCGAAACGAGCCGCAACGCGGCCGGAGCGCCCACCGTCCCGAGCGTCGTCCGGCCGATCTCCTCGCCGTCGCGGATGGCGACCGCCGTCAACTCGCCGGGGGCGTACGGCACGGTGAACGTGGCCATGGAACGTTCGGGAGTCGCGGCGCCGCCCGGGACCTCGGCACCGTTGAGCAGCAGCCGCACACTGTCGCCTGGCGTGTAGACATGAACCGTCATCGGGCGGCCGGGCTCGACGTCCCAGGTCCAGCTCGCCAACTCGTCGAAGTAGCCCCACCAGACGGCCACTTGCTCGGTCCTCGGCAGCGTCGGACGCTCCACCAGCATCTCCACGGGGCTGATGCCGGACACGGCCGCCCGCCAGTGGTTCTGCGGTTTACGCCGGCCGATCAGATCGATGTCCCCGCAGTTGCCCTGGAAGTAGGGATACGGGTAGCCGAAGCCGCCCCAGGAGTGGTGCAGCGTCCGGGCGATCGACCATCCAGGCATGACGTCCTGGTCGCCGATGCCCGCGGCCGTGCCCTCGGGGGCCATCGAAGTCTTGCCGATCCCGGACTCTCCGAGATAGTCCCAGGCGGCCCAGACCCAGTTCCCCACGGCCCACGTGTGGTCGTTCACGAACTTCGTGTCCTGGTGGATCGTCGCGGGAAAGCCCTCGCTCTGGGTCATCGCCCGCTCGGGGTGGGCGTCGTGCAGGGGCCCGTAGCCCTTGCCGTTCGCGTTGTAGTGCACGTCGCCCACATCGACGTAACTCCAGGACGGATCGTCCGCGCTGAAGGTCGAGCCGCCGCCCAGGGTGATCGGGCGGGTTCGGTCGAGGGAACGCAGGCGATCCGCGAGCTGCGCGCCCCGCTGCCCGTTCGTCCTGTCGGTGATCTCGTTTCCCAGGGACCAGATCACCACGCTGGGGTGGTTGCGGTCCCGCAGCACCGCGCTGGTCAGGTCCCGCTCCCACCATTCGGCGAAGTACACGGAATAGTCCTGGGGGTTCTTGCCCGTGTCCCACACGTCGAAGAACTCGTCCATTACGAGCATGCCGAGCCGGTCGCAGGCGTCGAGCAGGGCGGGTGTCGGCGGATTGTGGGCGGTGCGCAGCGCGTTGAAGCCGGCCGCCTGGAGGATCTCGACCCGGCGTTCCTCCGAGCGGTCGAGCGCGACGGCCCCCATCGGCCCGTGGTCATGGTGGACACACCCACCGGTGATCTTGAGCGGTTCGCCGTTGAGCAGGAAGCCGACCCGGCCGTTCCACACCAGTGAGCGGATCCCGAACCCGGCGGTGACGGTGTCGACGACCCTGCCGCGCACCAGCACTTCGGCGCGTGCGGTGTAGAGGTTCGGTGAGCCGGGGGACCACAGCGCGGCGCGCTCGATCGGGATGTCGAGCGAAGAGTCGGCCGTGGCGCCCGATCCGACACTCCGTGCGGGCGCGTGTCGCGTGGCCACGACGTGCCCGCGCGCGTCGAGGACCGTGACCCGCACGGACGCCGGGGCGGGCCGTGCGCCGAGGTTGGCGACCGACACCTCCACATGAGCGACCGAGCGGCGCTCGCTCACTTCGGGCGTCGTCACGTGAACGCCCCAGAGAGGGATCCGCACGGGCCCCGTCACGGTCAGCCACGTATGCCGGTAGATCCCCGATCCGGAGTACCAGCGGCTGTTCTGGCCGCTGTTGTCGACCCGGACGGCGAGTACGTTCGCTCCCGTCGGGTTCAGGTGCGGGGTCAGATCGTAGGCGAACGCCGTGTAGCCGTAAGGGTGGAAGCCCAGGTGTACGCCGTTGAGCCAGACGTCCGCCTTCTGGTAGACGCCGTCGAACCGCAGCTCGACCTGTGTTCCGCCCGCGTCGAATCCCGACGTGGAACGGCCGCCGCCGAGCTCCGGCACCCTGAAGTGCTTGCGGTACCAGCCGATGCCGCCCACCGTGTATCCGGTCGAGCCGCCGTTCTGACTGTTCTTCGTGTCGAACGGGCCTGTCACCTGGGGAGGTTCGGGCTCCGACGGGTCGGGTTCCTTGAGTACGAGGAGGGACGGGTCGCTGGTCGCTCCGCCGTCGGTGGAGGTGGCGTACGGGAGGTCCTCGATGCTCCAGTCGTGCGGAAGGTCGAGCGCCCGCCAGGAAGCGTCGTCGAAGGACGGATCCGCGGCGTCGCTCGTGTCGCCGCGGAAGAAGAGCCACTCTTCGTCGAACGACCGCTCCCTGGCCCACCCGACCCGGGCCGGACCGTCCTGGTCGGCCGCTGCGGCCGGCGGGTCCGACTCGAGCGCCGCCGTGCCCACGGCGACCGCGCCCAGTTGCAAGGCCCGACGCCGTGATAAGCCCCCACCCGGGGCGCCGCGCGAGTCCTCGACCACGTCGTCACCGGCCCGCTTCTCCGCGTCGCCGTCGCGCCGCCGTTCCTTCATCGCCATGTCGTCCACCCCACCCAGTGATTCGGCATTTCGAACAGAAGTCAGAATGCTGAACTGTCGCAGACATGACAGAAGTAGAGGGGTGAGGCCGTCGGGTCAAGACGTCCGACGTCACGGGATGATCGTGGGAGCTGGGGCATGCCGGCAGGATGAGGCCATGTCGAGGGAACCGCTGCTGGTGAGAGCCCGTGGGCTTTGGGAGGGCCTGGCCCGGGTGCCGGTGTCGTTCGCGCCGATGGGCGGTGTGAACGTGGTGGTCTCCGCGGAGTCCGGGCTGTGCCCGGTCGGCTGGGTCGGAGTCGTCGCCCTGGGCGGATCGGCGATCGTGACCGTGCCGAGCGAGAGCGCCGCCGTGACCGTTCGCGACGCGGTGGCGGGTCTGCCGGTGGGAGACGTCGCGGATGGCGTTGCGGTCCGGGAGGTGCTGCCCGTGACTCGGGTGCTGGGGCCGGCAGCGCTGTCCTACGTGTCTCCGGAGGCCTTTCGTCCGGTGGAAGCCGGTGCGTCGACCGTGGAGCAACTGCCGGCCGGCCACCCGGACTTGCGGCTGCTGGAGCAGGCGGCAGGTCGTGAGGACGCCGGCGAGGCCGCACTGGACGAGATCACGTCGCCCGTGTTCGTCGTCCGAGAACATGGGCAGGTGGTTGCGGCTGCCGGGTATCGGGCCTGGCCGAGTCGGACCGCGCACGTCGGCGTGCTGACGGCGCCGGGAGCGCGCGGACGCGGGCTGGCGCGGGTGACGGGCTCGGCGACGGTCGCGCACGCCCTCGCTGCCGGACTCCTGCCGCAATGGCGCGCGCGGCCTCCCGCCTCCCGGCGTGTCGCCGCCGTACTGGGTTTCGAGGAACTGGGCTCTCAACTCAGTGTTGAGATCGCCGTTTGAGACCGCCTGAGAGCGGTCGACGGCCGTTCTCGGGACGCCCGTACCGGCGTCGCACCGGCCAGGCCTGGGCGACGACCCGCGCCTACGAGGGTGCGTTGTTCCGGCGCTTTTCCGCCGGTGCCGGGCCGGCCGCAGCGGGCGGTCGGCTCTGCGGCGGGTTGTCCTGAGCGGGACGCGACCCGCCGCGTAGGGCCGAGGCGAGGGCGGAGACCAGCGCCATGCCCGCGGCGACGCTGAAGACGATGGTCAGTCCGTGGTGGAACGGGCCGGAGACCAGTTGCGGGAAGAAGGTGTGGCCGGTCAGGGTGGCGTGCTGGGCCGCCGTGAGGTGGGTGAGGGTTCCGCCGGATCCGAGCAGGTGCTCGATGGGGTTGTTGCCGAGGAACGTGGCGAACAACGTGCTCACCGGGGGCAGCGACGCGGCGTGCTCGGCGGTGCCGGCCGGTACGCCGTGCGCCTGGAGTCCGCTGCTGAGTGCCGCGGGCAGGGATGAGGCCAGTCCGGAGACCATCAGGGAGAAGAACACACCGATGGACAGAGCGGTGCCCGAGTTCTGGAACGTGGAGCGCATGCCCGAGGCGACGCCCCGGTACTCGGGCGGCACGCTGCCCATGATCGAGGACGTGTTCGGCGCGGAGAACATGCCCTGGCCCAGCCCGTTGAGCAGGAGCAACGCCGCGAAGAGCCCGTAGTCGAAGTTGATGGGCAGCGCGAGCAGCCCGAGGAAGGACACCGCGACGACGACCAGTCCGGCCGTGGAGAACATCCGGGCGCCGAACCGGTCCGACAGGTAGCCCGACACAGGACCCGCGATCAGGAAGCCGAGCGTCAGCGGCAGCATGAAGATGCCCGCCCACAGCGGGGTGTCCTCGAACGCGTAGCCGTGCAGGGGCAGCCAGATGCCCTGCAGCCAGATGATGAGCATGAACTGCAGCCCGCCGCGTGCGATCGCGGTCAGCAGCGCCGCCAGGTTGCCCGCGGCGAACGCCCGTATCTTGAACAACGACAGGGTGAACATGGGGTCGGCGACGCGCGACTCGACGTAGCAGAAGAGCAGCAGCAGTACGACGCCGCCGATCAGGCCGCTGAGCACCCACGGATTTCCCCAGCCGGTGGCGTCGGAGCCGTAGGGCTGGATGCCGTAGGTGATCCCGGCCAGCAGGATCCCGGCGCCCGCGGCGAAGGTGATGTTACCCAGCCAGTCGATGCGTCCGGGGCGCCCCGCCGCGGTCTCGCGCAGGCTCAGGTACGACCAGATGGTCCCGGTGATGCTGATCGGCACGCTCACCCAGAACACCGCGCGCCAGTCGACGGCGGCGAGGAGGCCACCGGCGAGCAGGCCGAGGAACTGGCCGGCGAGCGCGGTGATCTGGTTGATGCCGAGCGCCATGCCGCGCTGCCGGGTGGGGAAGGCGTCGGTGAGGATCGCGGCCGAGTTGGCCGTGAGCATGGACCCGCCGAAGGCCTGCACGATGCGCCAGAGAATCAGCCACATCGCGCCGGCGCCGGCCCGGAAGGGGTCGAGGGACAGCGCGACGGAGGCACCGGCGAAGATGAGGAAACCGAGGTTGTAGATCTTGACCCGGCCGTACATGTCGCCGAGTCGGCCGAGGACGACGACGAGTACGGCCGACACCAGGAGATAGCCCAGGATCATCCAGAGCAGATAGCCGATGTTGCCGGGCGCGAGCGGGTCGAGCCCGATCCCGCGGAAGATCGCGGGCAGCGAGATGATCACGATGGAGGCGTCCATCGTGGCGATCAGTACGCCGAGCGTGGTGTTGGACAGGGCGACCCACTTGTAGCCGGGGCCCGCGGGGGCGTCCTTCCGGCGCGTCCAGCGCGCGGTGCGCGCGGTCACAGCCGTTGCGCCAGTCGGTCGAGGAGGGGCAGGGCCGCCGCGAGTGTTCCGCGCTCCTCCGGGGTGAACTCGTCGAGGACGGCCGAGAGCCGGTGTACGGACTCGGAGCGCCGCTCCGCCAGCATGGCTCGTCCCTCCTCGGTGATCGCCACGATGATCCGTCGCCCGTCCGCCGCGTCGGGGCCACGACCGACGAGACCGCGCTGTTCGAGTACGGCGAGCGTGCTGGCCATCGCCTGTGGCCGTACGCGTTCCAGGTCGGCGAGGGATCCCGGGGAGTTGGGGCCGTCGGCGGCGAGCCGCGCGAGCACCGAGACACCGGAGAGTGACACGTCCCCCACGGCGTGGGCCTGGCGCAGTCGCCGGGTCGTGCGGCCCACGGCGAGGCGAAGGTCCGTGGCGAGCCGGACGGTGTCGCTCGGTCCGTGGGTGTGATCGGTACCTGCTTCTCTCTCCACCTGCACAAGTACTAACAATAGGTTTATCAGTCTGGGCTGGCCAATCAAAAGTGGGTAATGATCGGGCGGGCGATCCCGGGTGACGGCAGGTGATCCCCGACGGCGGCACTCCGCTTCCCGCGTGCCCGCACTGCCGCGGCGCACCCTCTGTCGCATCGGAATGATTGAACGTACTCTGACAAGTCATAGAACTTCGGGCGTGATTGACCGGGGGAGCCGTCATGTCCTGGGACAACAACGGCCCGCGCGCCGGATTCGTCGTACCGCCGATGCCGAGCGCACCGCCGCCCGCTCCGGCTGACGGGCTGCGAGCGACCGCGGTGGCCCTGCTGAACCTGTGCGGACTGGGCCTGGGTTACGCGCTGGTGCGCCGTCGGGGACTCATGACGCTGTGCTGGGTCGCGACCGCGCTGCTGCTCTTGGCGGCCCTCCCCGCGGACCCGGACGGCGTGCCGGGCGCAGCCGTCGTCGCCTACCTGGTCTCCCTCGGTCTCGCGGCGGTTCATGGCGCGGTCGTGGGGCTGCGGACCCGTCTGGTGTGGCCGCCGCGCGCCTGGCTAGCGATCGCGCTCGGGATCGTCCTTCTGGCCGTGCCGACCGGTGGCGTCGTCCTGTACGACGGCGCGCGCGACGACGCCACCGAGGCGATGCTCATGGACCGGCTGGAGCGGGCGGACAAGCTCGTGCAGACCGCCGGCAAGCAGCCGTTCGCGACGGCGGAGGCCGATTACCGCCGGGCCCTGGCGGTCTATCAAGGCCTGCGCGGCGACCATCCCGGCTCCCGAGCGGCCGCCCGGGTCCCCGACCGGCTCAAGACCTACTACGCCACAGTCGGTGCGCCCTACGACCAGAAGAACTACTGCGACGCCATAGCGCCCCTGAAGTACCTGCGCACCGTGCCGAGGACCATGGGCAAGCAGGCACTCGGAGCACTGTCCACCTGGCCCGACGATCGGCTGGCGACCTCGCTCTACGAGTGCGCGTCGCAGTCGCTGAGCGGTGGCGAGACGGACTGGCCCACGCACTTCAGCGATCTCCTGACGACGTTCCCGCGGTCCGCGTCGGCCGCGAAGGTGGAGCCGACCGTCAAAACGGCGGTCGACAAGGCCGTAACACAGGTGGCCGGCGGCGATCCCTGCACGGCCGTCCAGCACCTCAACAGCCTGGGCACCCAGGTCCGTGCGCTGCCCGGAGAAGAGGCGGGTGTGGCCGCGGACCTCGGCCAGGACGCCGACCGGGCCGACAGGACCGCGGACTCGGGTACGTACGCCTGCGGAGTGGACCAGTACAAGGACGGGCGCTTCGACGAGGCCGTCACCACGATGAACGACTTCGTCAAGCACCATCCGCACCACACGAACCGAGCCCGCGCCCAGAAGATCGCCATCGCGGCGGAAATCGCGCAGACGGTGCCCGCCGCGGGCAAGAGACTGCCCACGACGGCATCCGGCGGCAGTATCTCCGTCACCGTCAAGAACGACAGTCCCGACGACATCACCGTGATGTACACGGGGCCGGTGACGGGAAGCTTCCCTCTCAAAGCCTGCGGGAGCTGCACGTCCTACTCCCTCGCCCGCACGCTGGTGCGAGGCTTCACACCGTGCAACGACAGCGGGAAGAACTATCCGCAACGGACCATCCGACTGCCCGCGGGCACCACGTACTTCGTGCACAAGGCCCGGAGCGGAACCGGGAAGTCCCCGGCCTCGGACACGGCCAAGCTGAGGAACGGCTACATCTACACCGAGTGCGCCTACACGACGAGCTTCGGCTACTGAGGCCCCGGCGTGTGGGAGGGTCGTGTCCCCGGCTGATCGCGACGCTGTCGTCCGGTGCGCCGGGAACCCGCGGTCGCGGTCGTCCACGGCCGACTCGGAGACCGACCGCAAGGAGAGGGGCATCGTGGCGGACGAGCAGAGCGAGGTGCCGGACAGCAGCGCGGTGCGCGTCGCCCTCTGGCGGGCGATGCACGTGCGGGTCGACTCGCCGCCCCACGTGATCGAGGACGAGATCGGGCTGCGACTGGCGGCACCCGAGGAGGGATGGCGGCTCCGCCCGGACATGGACCCGCGGGGCACCAGCGGGTTCCGGGCGGCCATCGTGGCCCGAGCCCGTTTCATCGAGGACCTGGTGGCCGAACAGGTCGGCCACGGCGTCGCCCAGTACGTCGTGCTGGGCGCCGGTCTGGACACCTTCGCCCAGCGCAGGCCAGAGATCGCAGCCCGTCTGCGGGTGTTCGAGATCGACCAGCCGGGCACCCAGGCCTGGAAGCGCCGACGCCTGATCGAACTCGGCTACGGGATCCCCGACTGGCTGCGACTCGTGCCGGTCGACTTCGAAGCGGGTGCGGACTGGTGGGAGCAACTGTCCGGCGCCGGCTTCGATCCCGGCCGGGCGACGGTCGTCGCCTGCACCGGCGTGAGCATGTACCTCACCAAAGACGCCATCGCGGCGACCCTGCGGCGGCTCGCCCTGCTCGCCCCGGGCTCGACGCTCGCCATGACCTTCATGCTGCCGGCCGAACTCGTCGATGACGCCGACCGCCCCGCACTCGAGGCGACCAAGCCACAGGCGCAAGCGGCCGGAACGCCGTTCATCAGCTTCTACGCCCCGCAGGAGATGGTGGCGCTGGCCCGAGACGCCGGCTTCAAGGGCGTCCACCACGTGCCGGGAACCGTCTTCGCCGAACGCTACTTCGCCGATCGGACCGACGGCCTTCGCCCGTCGAGCGGAGAAGATCTGTTGTTGGCCACTACCTGACGGGTGGTCGCATGGCCGGTGACGTGAGGTTCGAGCCCGATCTCTACCGCGGTACGGCCGGATACTACGACCGGTTCCGGCTTCCCTACCCCGACGCGATGATCGCCGATCTCGTACGCCGGACAGCCCCCTCGGGGCGCGGGCGCCTGCTCGACCTGGCATGCGGCACCGGCCAACTCGCCTTCCCGCTGCGCGACTCGTTCGCGGACGTGTGGTGCGTGGACGCCGAACCCGGCATGACGGAAGTGGTCCGCGCCAAGGCGATCACCGTCGGCGCCGAGGATCTGCCCGCCGGGCCGGACAGCTTCGAGTCGATCGTCATCGGCAATGCCTTCCACCGGCTGCGCCGCGCTGCGGTCGCGGGACTCGCCCACACCTGGCTCAGGCCGGGTGGCTGCCTCGTACTGTGCTGGTCGACCTCCCCCTGGGCGGGCTCCCAGGACTGGCAGCGGGCGCTCTCCGGCGTGCTGCGCACATGGCAGAACGCCCTCGGCGCGGCCGGACGCGTTCCGCAGGGCTGGGATCAGCCGAGGCGGCGGGACCCTGACCACGAGGTGTTGTCCCGTGCGGGGTTCGAGCCCGTCGGACGCCACGAGTTCCCGGTCGAGCACCACTGGACGATCCGTGAACTCGCCGGGCACATCCGGTCGACGTCGTTCCTGCCGCCGGTGCTCGCGGACCACGCCGCCGCCTTCGACGCCGACCTCACCGCCGAACTCAGCCGCCACACGGCCGACGACCGCCTCACCGAGACGGTCGGCTTCGCCTACGAACTGGCCCACAAGCCGGCACGGGCGTGAAAGCCGACCGGGGAGCAGAGCCCACCTGGTGTACACGAGCGCGTCATGATGGCCTACCGTCCTTCGGCCGGTTCGGCGGACCACCGGTTCACCGAAGGAGGCTCCGTGCCGACCACACCGCAGACCGTGCCCCTGCCCGAGCGTGCCAGTCTGGAACAGCTCAAGAAGCGGGCGAAGGACTTGCAGCGGGCCGTGCGCTCCCAGCAGCCCACCGCCTTGGCACTCGTCGCGCGGCACGCGCCCGAGAGCCGGAATCCGCTGGCCGAATTCAGCCTCGACACCGCGCAGTTGGTGATCGCCCGCCTTCATGGATTCCCGAGTTGGCCGCGCCTGCGGCAGCACCTCGCCGCGCATTCCGGAGCGCCCCGTGACCAGCCACGCTCCGGCATTCGTAGGGTGGAGGACTTCTACCGTCTGCGGACCGGGTGGGCCTCCGCGGCTGACGTACGCCGCTGCGACGCGGCCGCGACGCGTGCGCATCCCGATCCGGCCGACTGGCAGCCGTTGCTCACCGCGCGCCGCAACGGCATCAGGGTGATCGCATTCGGCTCGCCGGACGGAGTGGTGTTCGCGGAACTCACTCCGAAGCGGGTCACCTTGTCCCAGCCCGCCGTGGGCGCGTCGCCCGGCGAAGGAGCCTCGGCGACGTTCCACACCGAGTTCGGCACCATCGCGGGTGTTGTCGCACCCGAGGTCGGCAGCCTGGTCGTGGAACGGCCCGCGGACCGGCGCCCGCTGGGATGGACGGTGGTCGCCGACGGTGTGTTCGTGGCTCCCAACGCGTTCCTCGTCGACTCCACGGGCCTCGTTCTGCGGACCAACGGCAGCCCGAAGGGCGAGATCGTGCCCGTCGCGGCACTGCCGGCGCGCGCGACCGCCGTCGAGGACCGGCCCGCACCGGCCGTCGAGGACCCCGTGCTCGCCACCGACGATCTGACCGCGGTTCTCGCGGCGGCCGACGCACCTCCGATCGTCGATCCGGAGCAGTGGCGACCCGGTGCTCACGCCGACCTCACACCGCACGAACGAGTCCGGCTCGGCCGCTACGGCAAGCTGCTCGTCTGGCACACCACCGGTGACCGGGCGAGCGCCGAGGACCCGTTCGTGTTCGACTTCACTCCTCAACAGGGCCCGGTTCGGGACTTCGCCGTGGTCGGCAACAACATCGCGGCCACCCGGATGTACTACGACTTCACGGACGGCGCCAGCGGCACCATCGCCGTGGTGGGCCTGGTGGAAGACGCCCACATCGCCTCGGTCGTCCTGCGTCGCGACGGCATGCCCGACCTGGCGGCCCACATCACCGGAGGGACGTTCCTCATCGCCGGGCCCGAGCTCACCGACCTGCCGGAGCGCGGCCCCGTCACGGCCGTGCTGGTCGCCCGGGACCGCTCCGGAAACGTCCGCGAAGAGCTTCCCTACCAGGAGCAGGACTGACGCAACCGTGCGGGAAGGACGTGGACGAGTACGCGCAGACGCGGCGCGTGGACGTCGTAGAGGGGGCGTGACGGAGCACTCGGGCGGCGTGCCATTATTTCCCGCCACGCCCCTTTTGCCTTCTATATCCGCTCGCCTAGCGTGGTGCCGCACGACCACCGCCGGGTCCGGACCGCGACGCGGGGGCGGTCGGCATGAACAGGGGGTGGGGACGATCAACAGCGCAATGGCACGCCCACGGGGTCGGGGTCGGCGCTCTCGGGCGCGCGGGGTTCTGGGATTCGTCGCGGCCGTCTGCGCGGTGCTCATGCTGAGCACGGCGCCGGCACAGGCCGCGCAACACCAGGACGCCAACGAGTACGCGATATGGAACTTCCACGGCGCCAAGGGGTTCTGGAACATCGACCAGCGGGTGCAGATCACCCAGAAGGCGAACCATTCGTACTGGGCCATGATGTGGGACTTCACGGCCACACCGGGCAACGGCGGGTACATGGGCCTGCAGACCGACGGGACGCGCTTCAATCACACGACGGGTGAGACGGCGATCTTCTCGCTGTGGAACGCCAACGCCGGCAGGGGGAGCTGCGGGGCGTTCGGCGGCGAGGGGGCGGGGCTCAGTTGCCGGCTCGCCTATCCCATCGACCGGCAGGCCGACTACCGGCTCCGGGTGTGGCGCCTGAACGCGGACGCGGGAGGGCAGTGGTGGGGCGCGTGGATCCAGAACATGAAGACAGGCGTCGACACCGCCATCGGAAGTCTCCGGGTGCCGCGCGACCAGACGCTGCTCGGCGTCCCGTCCAACTTCAGCGAGTACTTCGGCACCGCCGTCGCCTGCGACAAGGTGCCCCGGTCGGTCGCCTACTTCACCCAGCCCGCGGCGAACGCACAGGGCAACGGCACCTACCGATACGGCTCCACGTATGAACGGTCGACCCGTGGCCGGTGCACGGGCGGCAACGTGCAGCTGGTCGACCTCGGGTGGACGAAGGCCGCCAAGGTGACGCTCGGCGGACGGTGACATCACGGTGGGGCGCCGCCCCACCGTGGCCCGTCGCGAACCGGGTGGAGCAGCTGGTGGCCCCGCGCCTGGTGCGTGGGCACGGGGCCATGCGGTGGAGTGGAGCTACAGGGCGGTCGCGGCGCCCTGAAGGTTCTTGGCGGCCAGTGCCAGTCCCTCGGTCTGGGAGTAGGCGGCGTCCTCGTGTTCTATGTTCACGGCCATGTCCGGGTCGATCTCGGCGAGAGCGCGCAGGAACTCGGTCCAGTAGGCGACGTCGTGTCCGACGCCGACGGCGACGAACTTCCACGCCGGGTTCTCGGGCCAGGCGTTGCACCAGAACCCGTAACCGGTGGGCACCTTGCCCGGCGCGTCGGCGGGTACACGGGTGAACGAGGTGTCCAGCACGCCACGGATGTCGGCGCCGGGGCAGAGCGTCGCGTCCTTGGCCGCGGCGTGGAACACCAGCGGACCCAGCCACTTGATGCAGGCGACGACGTCCATGCCCTGCCACATCAGGTGTGAGGGGTCCATCTCCGCGCCCACGTTCATCGCGCCGGTCTCGTCGACGAGCCGCTTCAGGGTGACCGGGGAGAACACCAGGTTGTGCGGATGCATCTCGATGGCGACCCGGACGTCGTTCTCCCGGGCCAGCGCGTCGATCTCCTTCCAGAACTCGACAGCCACGCCCCACTGGTAGTCCAGGACGTCCATGTAGACGCCGTCCCAGGGGTTGACGACCCAGGACGGGTACTTCGCGTCGGGGTCGGAGCCCGGTGTGCCGGACATGGTCACCACGTGCCTCACACCGAGCAGGCCGGCGAGGCGGATGGTGCGGCGCAGGTCGTCGGCGTGCTTCGGGCCGACGCCGGGGAGCGGGTTGAGCGGGTTGCCGTTGCAGTTGAGGCCGGTCAGCTCCATCCCACGGTTGGCGAAGGTCGCCAGGTACTCCTCGCGCGCGGTGGCCGAGGACAGCAGCAGGTCGACCGGGCAGTGCGGGGACGGAATGAAGCCGCCGGTGTTGACCTCGACGGAGGTCAGGCCGTTCTCCTTGAGGATGTCGAGTGCCTCCGTGAGGGGCCGGTCGTGCAGACAGGCGGTGTAGGCGCCGAGCTTGAGGGCCATGTGTGTGCTCCTTGGACGCGAGTGGGGGTCAGGCGGTCAGGCGGCGGGCGGAACCGTGACGGCGGCGCCACCGCCGAGGGAGGACTCGACGACGGCCCGGATGATCTCCATGGTCCGCAGTGCGTCGGCGAAGGTGGCGCAGGCCGGCAGCGGCTCGGCGACGCCCGCGACCTGGTCGAGGAAGGCCCGGGCCTGGTAGGTGAAGTTGTCGGCGTTGCTGGCGCCCACACCCGGCGCCTCCATCGGGACCCCGCCCGCGAAGTACGGCAGCTGCGGGCCGACGATGATCTGGCGCGCGCCTCGGGTACGAGCCTCGGGCTGGGCGTCGTCGAAGAGGTACTCGGCGGGCCGATGCTGGTCGAACGCGGCGCGGCCACCGACGCCCAGGATGTCGAAGTACAGCCCGTTGGGCAGGCCGAAGCCGGTGCGCGTCACCGAGAAGGTGCCGACGAGACCGGACTCGAAGCGGGCGGTGAAGGACGCGGTGTCCTCGTTCTCGACCTCACCGAACTCGTCCGAGACGGGAGCCGCGTTGTGCCCCACGACCGCGCCCAGCGGCAGGGGCCGCTTGGGGATCTGCGTCGACAGCGAGGCACCGGAGACCGAGGCGATGGGCCCCGCGACGTACTCGGCGGCGTCGATGACGTGCGAGCCGATGTCCCCGAGCGCACCGGAACCGAGGCCGCCCTTGAACCGCCAGCTCAGCGGCCCGTTCGGGTCGGTCGCGTAGTCGCACCAGTAGCGGCCGCTGAACAGGGTCGGGTCACCCAGCTCGCCGCGCCGGACGTGCTCGCGGATCGCGGCGATGGCGGGAGAGCGGCGGAAGGTGTACCCGACGGTGGTCACGACATCGGCGGAGCGCTCCAACTCGGCCATGGCGCGGGCGTCTTCCAACGATCCGGCAAGCGGCTTCTCGCACAGCACGTGCTTGCCCGCGGCGACCAGTGCCTCGGCGATCGGCCGGTGCAGCGCGTTGCCGACGACGATGCTGACGGCGTCGATCGTCGGGTCCTCGGCGACGGCCTCCCAGCTCGGGAGTGCCTTCTCGAAGCCGTAGCGGCGGGCGGCGTCCTCGCCGAGCTCGATGTTGGCATCGGCGATCGCGGCCAGCCGGACCGGCGGCAGACCGGCGCCGAAGACCGTGTTGACGTTGCGGTAGCCGGCGGCGTGGCTGCGCCCTGCCATACCGGCGCCGATGACCGCGACGGAGAGGGGTTTGGCGGACGTGGTCATGGAGGTGCCTCTCTCAAGGAAGGTTCACAAGGAAGGAATGTCAGCCCGCACCCGGGACGTCAGTGCCGGGGCTGTCGTGGTCCGTCAGGACCAGATGGCCAGGTGCTCGTCGATCTTCTTCCGCATGAAGACGGATGACTCCTTGGCGCGTTCTTCCCAGGCGAAGACACAGGCCGTGAGCGTCCCGTCGAAGCCGTTCGCGCGCAGCTCGCGGAAGAGTTCGTCGAAGTCGACCTCGCCCTGGCCGATGTCGAGGTGCTGGTGGATCCGGGCCGACGTGCCGGGCGGGTTGAGGATGTAGCGGTTGCCGGAGGACGCGGTGTGGTCCAGGGCGTCGGCGAGGTGGACGTGGGTGAGCAGGTCGCCGGCGTGCTTGATGATGCCGGGAGCGTCGTTGCCGATGTGGAAGGTGTGCGGGGCGCAGTACAGGAAGCTGACGTTCGGGTGGTTGATGCCGCGGATCAGGTTGATCGCGTCGTGGCCGTTCTCGATGAAGTCGTCGGGGTGCGGCTCCAGGGTGAGGCGGATGCCCTCCCGCTCCAGGAGCGGCAGCAGGTCGTCCATCGACTTCCAGAACTGGGCCTCGCTGCGGTCCGGTTCCTCGGGCCGGCCGTTGAGCTCGGAGATCATGCTGTCCACGCCGAGATCGGCGGTGATCCGGATGGCGCGCTTCCAGTAGCGGACGGCGGCCTGCCGGGCATCCTCGTCCGGGCCCGACCAGCGGAACAGGGGCAGGACGGAGGAGACACCGACGCCCGCCGAGTCCAGCGCCTTGCGGAACTTCCGTACGGTCGCGTCGTCGACGCGCGGGTGCCGGAAGAAGGGGATGAAGTCCTCTCTGGGGGAGAGTTCGATCCATTCGTAGCCCAACTCGGCGACCACGGCGGGCAGTTCGAGGAGCGGAACGTTGCGGATCATGTAGGGGTCGAGGGCGATCTTCACGGGAGTGTGCCTTCCGGTCACGGGGAGACGGTGGAGCGTTGGGGCAGGACGTCTTCGGTCCAGCGGCGGTGCCTGGCGGTGCCCGGAGGCGGGCGGAGGTCGTGGGGCCGCCTCCGGGCACCGGGGTGCCGCCACGTCATGTCCGCCCTGCACCTGGGGCCTTTGCACGCCCGAACGAGATCTCGTTCTTGGCGCGCCGGGCGAGGGCGCGCGTCAGAGGACGCCGGGCGGTCCGGCCGTCGGTCTCCTTGGGGCCAGGGCCAGGGCCGTGGCCGGGGCCGGGGCCGGCGGTGTGGTCACCGCCGGCTCGGCCCGCTGGGTCACGGTCCTCACCGGGTGCCCTTCGCGGCGAACTGGGAGACGGTGTCGACGTTGGTCTTGTCGACGAACGCCGGGCCGGTCAGGATCGGCTGCTCGCCGCCGCCGCTGTAGTTGCCGTTCGTCTTGTAGAGCCACAGGGAGTCGACGGCCAAGTAGCCCTGGAGGTAGGGCTGCTGATCGACCGCGAACTGGATGCTGCCCTTCTCGATGGCGGAGATCAGGTCCTTGTTGAGGTCGAAGGTCGCGACCTTCGCCTTGCTGCCGGCCTCGGACGTCGCCTGCGCGGCCGTCAGCGCGAACGGGGCGCCGAGCGTGACGACCTCGTCGATGGACTTGTCCTGCGCGAGCTTGGCGGTGATCGTCGACTTCACGGACGGCATGTCGGTGCCGTTGACGTAGAGGTTGTCGGTCTTGCCACTGAAGGTCTTCTTGACACCGGCGCAGCGCTCTTCCAGGTTGACGTCCCCCTGGGCCTGCACGACGCACAGGGCGTGCTTGGCGCCGGTGCCGTTGAGCTTGGTGCCGAGCGCCTGGCCGGAGACGGACTCGTCCTGGCCGAAGAACGACAGCAGACCCTGCTTCTTCCATTCGGACAGGCCGGCGTTGAAGCCGACGACCGGGATGCCGGCCGCCTCGGCCTTGGCGACCACGGCCTTCATGGCGTCGGGCTTGGCGAGGGTGACCGCGATGCCGTCGACCTTCTGGTCGATCGCGTTCTGCACGAGGTTGGCCTGATCGGCGGCGGTCTCGTCGTTGGAGTAGATGAGCTTGACGTTGTCCTTGGCGGCGGCCGCCTCGGCGCCCTTGCGGATGGTGTCCCAGAAGGTGTCGCCGGAGGGCGCGTGGGTGACCATGGCGATCGTCATGCGGGGGGTGTCGGCCTTGCCCGCCGACACCGCGGCCCCGCTCTCCGCGGCCTTCTTCCCGCCGGAGCTGCTGGAACAGCCGGCCAGGGTGAGAGCGGCCGCGGCGGCCACCGCCACGACGGGGGCGATTCTGCGGAATCGGGGAGAGCGGGGAAGGGATGTGTGTCTCATGGCGCGTGCACCTCGCTGTGCAAGTGAGAGGGAGTGACGGGCAGTGGGCTGTGGATGCGCGGCTGCTGGATGGGGCCGGGGAGGTCGCGGCGGCCTCGGTCGGGGCGCGGTGCGCGGAAGCTGTTGGCAGCCGGACGCAGGCCCTCGACCCGGTGGAGTCGGTGGCCTGGGCGTGATGACCGTCCCGGGGTCGAGACGATGCGGTGGCTTGGGGAACTCGGTCTGCGGGACGGTGACGTGGCCGGTCTCGGAATGCCGGGAGCGGTAGCGGTAGCGGTCCGAGCCGACTTCGTTGGAACGTCAGGACAATTTAAAGCGCTTTAAGTTCTGGTACTATCGGCTCGTTCGGTCAACGTGTCAAGGGTGTTGCTCGAGGAGATCTGCCGGGAGGTGCGAGTGGACGACGACGCTTCCGCGAGTCGCAGGGACGGCGCCAGCAAACGCCCCCGGCTGGAGGACGTGGCCGCCCGCGTGGGCGTCTCCACCGCGTCCGTCTCCCTGGTGCTGCGTGGTGTGCCCGGCCCCAGCGAGCGCACCCGGCAACGCGTTCTGAAAGCCGCCGCCGAGCTCGGTTACCAGGTGGACCGCACCGCCAGTCTGCTGGCCAGCAGACGCACCCGGCTGCTCGGCGTCATGGTCGACATCCACAGCCCCTTCCACGCGGATCTGGTCGAGCACCTCCACACGGCCGCCGAGGAGGTCGGCTACGACCTCGTCCTCAGCACCCAGACCCGCACCCGCGACGAACACACCGCCGTCGAGACGCTGCTGGCCTTCCGCAGCGAGGCTCTGATCCTGCTCGGCCCGACCGCCTCGGGCGACGCACTCGCCGCGCTGGACCGCAAGGCTCCCGTCATCGCTGTCGGCCGCCGGATCGCCGACGCCGACCTCGACGTCGTCCGCTCGGCCGACGACGACGGGGTCGGCCAGGTGGTCGACCACCTGGTGGAGCTCGGCCACCGCGCGATCACCTACGTCGACGGCGGTAAGGGTGTCATCGCCACCGACCGTCGCCGCGGCTACCGCGCCGCCATGCGCCGTCACGGCCTGGACGCGCACATCGGGGTGCTGCGCGGCGACAACACCGAAGCGGCCGGCGAACGTGCCGCCCGCCAGCTGCTCGACGGCGCCGAACTCCCCACCGCCGTCGTCGCGTTCAACGACCAGTCCGCCATCGGCGTCCTGGCCGCTCTGTCCCGTGCCGGGGTCGCCGTGCCGGGCGAGGTGTCCGTGGTCGGCTACGACGACGACGCCCTGTCCCGCCTGAGCTGTTTCAACCTGACCACGGTCAGCCAGAGCGCCCGTGAACAGGCCCGGCATGCGGTGGTCGCCGCCGTCGAGCGCCTGGACCAGGGCCGCACCGAGCCCCGCGAGGTCGTACTGGCCCCACGGCTCGTCCTGCGTGGCACCACCGCGGAGCGCGTCTGACAGGCGCTCCGGGGCCACCGCCAGCACGCGGGCGCGGCGCGAAGGGGAGGCGTGGCCTGCGGGGGAGTGGCACCGCACCGCGGACCTGCTCGCGGAGTCGGCGGCCTTGCGGTGCGGGCCGGCGGCCTTGCGGTGAAGGTCGGCGTCAGGCGGCCGGTCGCACCAGGCCCGTCTCGTAGGCGAAGGTCACCGCCTGCACGCGGGCGCGGGCGCCGATCTTGGCGAGGATGTGGCTGACGTGAGACTTGACGGTGGTCGGCGCGATGGACAGCCGCGCGGCGATCTCGGCGTTGGACCAGCCGGAGGCGACGGCGGTGAGGACGTCGCGTTCCCGCTCGGTGAGCATGTCGAGCCCTGTCTCCTGCTCGGCCGTTCGGGCCGGGCGCTCCTGGCGGACCGCGTCGATGAGCGCACGGGTGACGCTGGGTGTGGTGACGGCGTCTCCGGCGGCCACGATGCGGACGGCCGCGGTCAGTTCGTCGGGAGTGGCGTCCTGGGGGAGGAACCCGCCGGCTCCCGCGCGCAGTGCCGCGTAGGCGTACCCCTCGTGGCTGCTGGGGGTGAGGACCAGTACGCGCGGGGGGCGTCCGCCGGCTCTGACGTGCTCGGGTGCCGGAATCGGGGTGAGGGGCCGGGTGATGCGACGGATGGCCTCGACGCCGTTCGGATCGGCTGCGTGGTGGCCCATCACGACGACGTCGGGACCGAGCGCGGCGCTCATGCGGACCGCCTCGGCGCCACTCGCCGCCTCGCCGACGACGGTCAGGTCGGGCTCGGCCGCCAGCAGCATGCGCAGACCGAGACGGTGCAGGGACTGGCTGTGCACCACGAGTACGGAGGTCATGACGGGCGCCCTTCGTGAGGGTCGGGGCGACGGCCGACGTGGGTCGGGTGTCCGCCACCGCACTCCCTGCGAACGAAACGGTTTCGTTCACTTCGGTGCCATCAGCGTAGCTCGGGTGCTATCGAAACGACATCGTTTCCTTTGTGGTCTCGGTCACTTCTCGACCGTCGGGACATCAGGCCGTCTACGGAGTGGCTTGCATGACCATGCGGGATGTTGCATAATCTTGCCATGTCCAAGGTCCTCACTTCCCTCCCCACCGGCGAGCGCGTCGGCATTGCCTTCTCCGGCGGGCTCGACACTTCGGTCGCCGTCGCCTGGATGCGCGACAAGGGTGCCGTCCCGTGCACGTACACCGCCGACATCGGTCAGTACGACGAGCCCGACATCGCGTCCGTGCCCGGCCGTGCCACCGCGTACGGCGCCGAGATCACTCGGCTTGTCGACTGCCGTGCCGCACTGGTCGAGGAAGGGCTGGCCGCACTCGCCTGCGGTGCGTTCCACATCAGGTCGGGCGGGCGCCCGTACTTCAACACCACGCCGCTGGGGCGTGCCGTGACCGGCACGCTGCTGGTGCGGGCCATGCTCGAGGACGGGGTGCAGATCTGGGGCGACGGCTCCACGTTCAAGGGCAATGACATCGAGCGGTTCTACCGGTACGGGCTGCTCGCCAACCCGCACCTGCGGATCTACAAGCCCTGGCTGGACGCGGACTTCGTCACGGAGCTCGGCGGCCGCAAGGAGATGTCGGAGTGGCTGCTCGCGCACGGGCTGCCGTACCGGGACTCGACGGAGAAGGCGTACTCCACGGACGCCAACATCTGGGGCGCCACGCACGAGGCCAAGACTCTGGAGCACCTGGACACCGGTATCGAGACGGTCGACCCGATCATGGGCGTGCGGTTCTGGGACCCGTCGGTGGAGATCGCCACGGAGGACGTGACGGTCGGCTTCGACCAGGGCCGTCCGGTGACCGTCAACGGCAAGGAGTTCGGCTCCCCGGTCGACCTCGTCATGGAGGCCAACGCGATCGGCGGCCGGCACGGCCTCGGCATGTCCGACCAGATCGAGAACCGGATCATCGAGGCCAAGAGCCGCGGCATCTACGAGGCCCCCGGCATGGCGCTGCTGCACATCGCCTACGAGCGTCTGGTCAACGCGGTCCACAACGAGGACACCGTGGCCGCGTACCACAACGAGGGCCGGCGGCTGGGCCGGCTGCTCTACGAGGGCCGCTGGCTGGACCCGCAGGCGCTGATGGTGCGCGAGTCGCTGCAGCGCTGGGTCGGCACGGCGATTACCGGCGAGGTGACCCTGCGGCTGCGGCGCGGCGAGGACTACTCGGTCCTCGACACCCGGGGACCGGCGCTCAGCTACCACCCGGACAAGCTCTCCATGGAGCGGACCGAGGACTCCGCGTTCGGCCCGGTGGACCGCATCGGCCAGCTCACCATGCGGAACCTGGACATCGCCGACTCCCGTGCCCGCCTCGAGCAGTACGCGGGCCTGGGCCTGGTCGGCAGCGACCACCCGACGCCGATCGGCGCCGCGCAGGCGGCCTCGACCGGTCTGATCGGCGCCATGGACGAGGGCGGCGCCGAGGTGATCGCCTCGCGGGGCGAGGCGACGGACGAGGAGACGATGCTGGACCGCGCGGCGATGGAGTCCGGCACGGACTGACGCCGGTCACCGGTCGTAGGTACCCGGGCGGCGGGCCCCGGCGGATTCTGTTCCGCCGGGGCCCGCCGTCGTCCGCTGCGCGAGGGGGAGGGGCTCACCGCCACGGCTCCCGTCGCTACAGCGACCTCACGCATGGGTGGCCGACAGCGACTCACGCATGGGGAGCGGCGGGACAGGCTCACGGACACACCGTCCGCCGACGTTCCCTGTCCGGCAGTGGGCGGAGGCCGCCGTCCGCAGGGCTACGGGTGCAGTATCACCTTCGTGTAGCCCTCGATCCGCTTGTCGAACTTGTCGTAGCCCGACGGCGCCTGATCCAGGGGTAGTTCGTGGGAGACGACGAAACTGGGCTTCGCCCTGCCCTCGATGATCATGTCGCGCAGGTACCGGTTGTAGCGCTTCACGTTGCACTGTCCCGTCCCCATCCGCAGGCCCTTCTCGAAGAGCTTGCCGATCGAGACGAGGAGCATGCCCTGCTTGGCCTGTTCGTCCGGGCCGCCGGGGTCGGAGGGTACATACAGGCCGGGCACCCCGAGCGCTCCGGTGGCTCGGACCGTGCCGACGAGCGAGTTCAGGACGGTTGCCGGTTCTTCGCGGTCCGTGCCGTGCCCTGTCGCCTGATAGCCGACGGCGTCGATGCCCTTGTCCGTGCCGATACCGTCCGTCTCGTCCTTGATCTGCTCGATCGGGTTGCCCTCGGAGAAGTTGATCGGAACCGCGCCTATCTCCTCGGCCTTCTGCAGTCGTTCGGGGACCCGGTCCACGACGAAGACCTTTTTCGCGCCGCGCATCAGAGCCGAGTAGGCGGCCATGAGTCCGACAGGCCCTCCGCCGTACACCGCGACACTCTCGCCAGGGCGCACCTGGGCGAGCTCACAACCGTGGTATCCGGTGGGGAAAATGTCGGCGAGCAATATGAAATCACTCTCGTGCTCGTTTCCCGGCGGCAGCTTCAGGCAGTTGAAGTCGGCGAAGGGTACGCGCAGATATTCGGCCTGGCCGCCCTTCCAGGGGCCCATGGCGACGTATCCGTACGCGCCGCCCGCGAAACCGGGATTGACGGTGAGGCAGTAACCTGTGAATCCCTCGACGCAGTTCGTACAGAACCCGCAGGCGACGTTGAAGGGCATGACCACACGGTCGCCCTCCTTGAGCGAGGTGATGCCCTGGCCGAGTTCTTCGATGATTCCCATGTTCTCGTGGCCGAAGACGATGCCGGGCTCGGCGGCGGTACGGCCCTCGTACATGTGCAGATCGGATCCGCATATCGCGGTGGAAGTGACCCGTACGATCACATCGTTCGGATGTTGGATGCTGGGCTTTTCAACCTCTTCGACCGCAACGCTGAACGGCCCTTTGTAAACGACGGCCTTCACGGCTGCCACCTCCGCTCGGTGACGCATGTATGTGATGTCCACGCCCCCGCCCACATTCTCCGCGTGACCCATCTCTCATGATTCTCCGTCCTACGCGATCGGACAAGCCGGTAACGTCGATGTGAATAACTGCCCGGTGCCGTGCAGAGAAATGCAGTGGCGAAGGAGGCCGAAAGATGTCAGCACAGCGACTGGGAACGCTGCTTGTCCCCGTGCCGGGATTGTCCGGCACCACCTACCCGCCGGGAACGACCGTGACGGTCCGCGGACGAGGCGCCACGGTCGACGCCTTCGTCAACGGCGACTGGCTTCCCCTGTCGTGGTGGGAATTCTCCGACGGCCTGCGCGAGGACATCGCCGACCGCTGATCTTCCGCGCCGATGCCGCCGCGGGCATCGGCGATGACCGTGGTCCTGGGTGGGGTCGTGTCGTTCCTCGGGAGTCCAAAGCCCCCGGCAGTGGGCCTGTGTGCCTGCCGGGGGCTTCGTGTACCCGCCCACCGTCATGGATCGGTGGTGAGGGTGTCCGTGCCGGACTGTCTCTAGCGCTGGGCCGTGGCGGGCCGGCCGCACTGGTCGGTGTTCCTGGCCCGTCCCGTGCGGAGCCGCTGGGCGGCGAGCGCGAGGGCGCTGAAGGCGATGACGGCCGCGCTGTAGACGACCGAGGTCTCGTGCAGGCCGACGTTCGTGGCGGCGATCCCCGCGACCACGGCCGGGATGCTGAAGGCCAGGTAGGAGATGACGAACGCGACCGCGAACAGTTCGCCCCGCTCGGCCGGCTCGGCGATTCGGGCCAGTGTGCCGAAGCTGGCGAGACCCGAGCCGCCGAAGCCTATTCCGGCGATGGCGGTGCCGGACGCGGCCATGGCGAGCGAGTGCGCCTCCACACCGCCCAGACCGACGGCCGTGCCGAGCAGCAGCAAGGTGGCCGAAAGGGCGAGCGTGCGCTCGGTGGGCCAGCCGCGCAGCGCGAACGCCGTGATCGATGCGGGCACGCAGAGCAGGGTGACCACCAGGCCGCCGATGACATGGCTGGACAGGCCGAACAGGTTGGCGGCCACTGACGGACCGAGTGAGAGATACAGTCCGCCCAGTGCCCAGCTCGCCACCAGGATCGGCACGAGTGCCATCAGGTTCGTGCGCAGTCGCGGAGCGACGCCGAGGCGCGGCTGAAGCGACCGCACGACGCCGGGCCGCCGCTGTGCCGTCTCGGGCAGGAGGGCGATGGCCAGGCCGGCGAGGACCAGGGCCGCGAGCAGCAGCGCGTAGACCAGTCGGGTCGGGTGCGGCCCGTACTCCGCGAGGACGCCACAGCCCAGTGCGCCGAGGCCCAGCCCGAACGTCGGGGCCGCACCGGTGATGACGCCGGCACGGTGCGGCGCGTGGGGCGGATTGAGATCGACGAGGGTCGCGCCGAGTGTGGTCATGGCCGCGCCGGTGGCGATGCCCTGGACGAAGCGGGCCGTGAGCAGGATCGAGACGTCGTCGGCGACGATGAACAGTGTCATCGCCACCGCTTCGAGGGCGATGGCCGATGCCAGGACGGGTCGGCGGCCGATGTGATCGGACAGTGCGCCGAGCATCAGGAGTGCGCCGATCATTCCGACGACGTACACCGCGAAAACGGTGGTCAGCGTGGTCGCCGAGAAGCTCCACTCGTGCTGGTAGATGACGTAGAGCGGCGATGGCGCGCTCGACGCGGCCATGAAGAGGACGAAGACGGCCGCGATGGACGCGAAGGCCACCGGTCGGCTCAGCCCGCGCCGCACACGGCCGGACGGTGGGCCCCCTGTGGCTGAGGCCGACGGGATCTTCTTGTAGGACGTGGGTGCGTCAGACATGCGCTCTCTCTCAGAATGCAGCGATCACTGCGTTAGCAGTCTCCTCTAACGCAGCGATCGGTGCAATAATTTCCGCATGACCGAAGCAACAGTCCAGCCCCGTCCCGGCGGCCGCTCCGCGCGGGTGCGCGCGGCCGTTCACCGCGCGGTCGGGGAACTGGTCGCCGAAGAGCCGGCCGAGGCTCTGACCATTCCCGCCATCGCGGCGCGCGCCGGCGTGCACGCGACCACGGTGTACCGGCGGTGGGGTTCAGTGGCACAGCTCCTGGCCGACGTCGCCACCAGTCGGTTCAGTGGCGACGTCGTGGTGCCGGACACCGGCTCTTTGGCGGGTGACCTGGAGCGGTGGACGGGCGATGTCGCCACCGACCTCGCCGACCCCGACGTCCTCGCCCTGATGCGGGCGACGATCGGCTCGGGTCCGGAGGGCGGATGCGCCTGCACGGCCGACCGGCACGCTCAGCTCGAGTCCATCATCGAGCGGGAGCGAGCTCGAGGAGGCGAGGTGCCGAGCGTGGAGCGGGCCGTCGACGGACTGCTCGGTCCGCTGTACTACCGCGCGATCTTCAGCGGGGAGCCCGCGTCAGGGGAGTGGGCGCGGGGTCTGGTCGCGCCGTTGCTCGCGGCGGTCTAGGGCTGTGACCGGACAGATCGGCCGGGACGGGAAGGCGGTGGCCGCAACCGATCGTGCGGACGGCGTCGCCGGCCGCGTCACACGTCGTACGCCGAGAAGTCGACGACCGCCGTCGAGTCCTTGCCGTACCGCACGTCTATGTCCACCGCCATCGCCCCGCCTTCGGCTTCGGGGTGCAGATCGATGTGGGCGCAGACGTCCGCCGGTGTCCCGGAGCAGTTCTCCGGCGTGAGACGGGTGCCGGGATAGGCCGCCTTCAGCCACGCCTCCAGATCCGTTCGTGGGATCGTGAATCGTGCCTGGTATTCCGTGTCCAGCCAGGCGCGGACGGTGCACTTCGCGTCCTGAGCCCCCTGGGGCAGCCCGTCCTGGTCCGCGTAGTCCATGGCGTCCGCGCACGAGGCGGCTTCCACCTGGGTCATCGGGTCGGCTGTGAGGGCCGTGAAGACCGTCCAGGCGATCCACCCCACGAAAGCCACCGGGAACGCCACGACTGCGGCGAGCACCCATTTCCGCCTCATGATCACCCTTTGCCGTTGTTCGCGTCCAGAGCGGCGGCCGTCACTCTGCAAGACAGACAGGACGCACCAACGTGCCCCGCGGTTCTCGGCCGGTCGATCCGCGAACTCGCCGCCCAGCGGCGCACGGCAGCGTCACGGCTCTCGATGCTCATGGGCCGCCGATTCCAGCGTCGCGATCTCCGCCTCGGCCAGGCGGGCCTCGGCATCGACGTCGATCGACCGGGTGAGCAGCCAGTAGAGCACCGCGGAGACGGGCAGCCCGATGAACAGGGCGATGTCAGCACCGCCGAGCGCGTGGGCGGCGGGTCCCACGTAGAGCGTGCCGACAGAGAAGAACGGCACCATGACGGCGAAGCCGACCAGGTAGGAGATGATGCCGTGCCAGCCCCAGCGGCCGTAGATGCCGTGCGGGTTGAAGATCTCGGCGACCGCGTAGTGGCCGCGGCGCACCACGTAGTAGTCCATGAGGTTCACGGCGGTCCACGGAATGAACAGGTAGAGCACCAACAGCAGGAAGTTGTTGAAGTTCTCGAGGAAGTGGGCGGTGGAGGCCAGTGCCCCCACCACGGAGAGCGCCGCGGTGAGGCCGATGGTCACGAGCCGTACCGCGACGGTCGGCCGCACTCTCTTGAACGAGTCGATCGCGCTGATGAGTGTGAGGGACCCGCCGTACATGTTCAGGGCGGTCACCGAGATCAGGCCCAGGGCGGAGAACAGCAGCACGATCGCGCCGAAGCCGCTGAAGACCTTGTCGCCCGCCGCGTTGATCGAGCGGACGGTCTCGAAGTCCTTGCCCGCCCACGCGGCGAGCAGAGCCCCTAGACACATCAGCCAGATGCCGCCGAGCGCCGAGCCGAAGTACGTCCAGTAGAAGGTCTTGCGGACGGTGACGTCCGGCGGGAGGTAGCGGGAGTAGTCCGAGACGTAGATGGCCCAGCTGATCTGGTATCCGGCGACCACGCCGAACTGCGCGAGGAACGGCGTCCACTGGAAGCCGCCGAGGTCGAAGGAGCCCGGGGGATAGTGCAGGGTGAGCAGGATGCCCACGGTGAAGATCCCGAAGACGACCAGGAAGGTGTAGGTGAGCACCCGTTCGGCGCGGTGGATGACGTCGTAGCCCACCAGCGCGATGACGAACCCGATGAGCGTGACCACGACGACCCACAGCTTGACGCCGCCGTGCAATGTGGTGTGCAGGGCCTCACCGGCCAGGATCGTGTTGAAGATGTTGAACCCCGCGTACTGCACATAGGCGAACAGCCATACGAGCAGGGCCCCGACGTAGCCGAACTGCGGCCGTGACTGGATCATCTGCGGCAGTCCCAGCTGCGGACCCTGCGCGGAGTGGAAGGCCATGAAGAACGTGCCGAGGATGGTGCCCGCGGCGATCGCGATCAGCGACCAGACGAGGTTGCCACCCTCGGTGATGCTGATCAGCCCTACCGCCAGGGTGGCGATCTGCGCGTTGGACATGAACCACAGAGGCCCCAGGTGCCAGAGCTTTCCGTGCCGCTCGTCGAGGGGGACGTAGTCGATGGAGCGGATTTCCAGACCCGATACTCGTGGCTGCGACGATGTGGTCACGAGTGCCTCCTTTGAGCGGTTTCATCATGTGATGAGAAGATTAATCGCCTATGATCACGTTTATCCTCTTGTCGTACCGGCCTAGGAGGGCCGTACCGGTCAGTATGTCCGGCCGGTACGCAGTGCAACCTCAGGTGCGCCAGGCCACTGAAAGGATGAAAGAACCGTCGGAAGAGGCCGGGGTGTCCGGGTGTCCTGTCCTACTCCGCTCAGCAGGGCGCCGCGGCCGACCGTCTGTGCGGCGGTCCCGGAGATGACGGCAGGGTCGGCGCCAGCAGGGGGCGACACCGCCCCCGGAGGTGCGAACGACCATCTCGAGGGCGGCAACGACAGCGACAGCTCATCGGGGACGGCCTTGGGATTCTTCGGCGCCTCGGCGCCTCGGGGGCCGGCGACGACGTACTCCTGGAGGGGCCCGTGGAGTTGGGTGACGCGACGCGCGACAGCGTCGCCGTCTCGGGGAACGCGAGTGGGGCCGGAGGTACGATCACGACCGGCGACCACCCCGCTTCCGGCGGCACCGTGGTCGGTGACAGCTCCCGGGGGACGCCACCCGGTCGACCGCCGGACGCGATGTGACACCGGGCTCCCTCAACAGGCCCCGGCGAAAGGCCGGTTGGCCGCTGCTCTCGTCCCGGCCGCAGGGATCAGTCCGTCGTGCGCCGAGCGGAAAGATCGAACGCCGGCGAGTGCTGCTCGGGCTCGGGCCTGCCGTCGCGCCGTGCGTCGTGCTGGTCGAGGAGGGTCAGCAGGCCCTCTACGGTCAACCCGGCCTCTGCCGGGTGCCGGAGGATGGTCCCCGGTTCGATGTGGTAGATGTTCGAGCGGCCGTGGCGGGTGTGGGTGAGATAGCCGTCCTGCTCCAGATCGGAAATGATCTTCTGGACGGCACGCTCGGTGAGTCGGCACCGTGCGGCGATGTCACGGATACGGGTTCCCTGATCCCTGGAGATCGCGGCCAGCACTCGGGCGTGGTTGGTGAGAAAGGTCCAGCCGGTATGTCCCTGCGGTACTTCACCCATGTCTCGAGGATACGGCTCGGCATTCGCGCATTCAAAAGGGTGAAAGAAAGTTCCTGTATCTCTTGACGTGTGAGGGTCCGGAGGCCGACGCTTGGAGTAGTGAGATAGGCGGATGCCCCAGGAGCGACTGCCATGCACGAACGTCCACTCTCCGTCCAGGCCGGCAGCGAAGGCTTCTGCCCGCTTCTGAACGGCGTGGCACGTTCGGCCGGTGGGCGGGCGGCCGCCGCGATCTCCGGTGCCATCGACACCGAGCACCCACTCCAGCGCTCCCTGTGCGAAGCCTCTGTGCGGTCGATCGGCGGACCGCCGGCGGCCGTGACAGGCATCCCGGCAAGAACGACAGAGCGCACAAGGAGGATGGGTTGAGCGACGACGCCGAGCAGGACCTGCGCACCGAAGTCGTCCAGCTCAAACGGGCCATGCAGACCCGGCCGGTCATCGATCTGGCCCGGGGAGTGCTGATGGCCTCGTTCGGCCTGAGCACCGCCGACGCCTGGAATGTACTGGTCGAGGTGTCCCAGCACACCAACACCAAAGTCCACCGTGTCGCCGAAGACCTGGTCGCCGCCGTCAACGGAGATCCGCTTCCCGACTCGCTCCGGCACCATGTGTCCGCGGCGGTCGCCGAAGTCCACGGTCCCCATGCCCCCAGCCATCCGAGCGCCGAGTGGACCTCTCCCGCCGACCGGGCGTCACGGACGGGCGGTGACAAAGACACGCCGCCGATGTCCGACCGACGTCGCAATCTGTCCTCGGACCCGCTCTGACCCCTGGCCTCCGGCTCCGTCACACACGCTTGCGGCCGACGCCCGCGTACACCCAGTACTCCGACGGGTTCCCCGGGATGTGGTCGTCCGGGGCCGGGCGCCACAGGGGTACGTAGACCAGGTCGGGCTCCACGAGGTCGAATCCGTCGAAGAGATCCCGGATCTCGCCGCGGGAGCGAGCGGTGACCGGGGATGTGGCCTTGGACCGGTACAGCTGCCCCACGGCCGCGGCCGTGTCCGGGCGATCCTGGTTCGTCGCATGCGTGAGTGCCAGCCAGCTCCCGTCGGGCAGGGCGTCCCGGAACGCGGCCACGATGCCGCCGGGGTTCTCCTCGGGCGTGATGAAGTGCAGGATCGTGATCATCAGCACCGCGACGGGCTGCTCGAAGTCGATCAGCTTGCGTACCTGCGGGGACGACAGGATGTCGGCAGGCCGGCGGATGTCGGCGTCGACGATGTCCGCGCCGGGATTGTCGGCGAGCAGGGCGGTGCTGTGGGCCACCGCCACCGGGTCGCTGTCCACGTAGACCACCCGGGCGTCCGGGCTGGCCGCCTGTGCCACCTCGTGCACGTTGCCCTGTGTCGGGATGCCCGATCCGAGGTCGATGAACTGCCGTACTCCGGCCTCGACGAGAAAACGCACGGCTCGGCCGAGAAAGGCGCGATTGGCCCGCGCCAGCGTGCGCACCTGGGGGTCGATCGCCGTGAAGGCCGCCAACGCCTCCCGGTCTATGGGGAAATTGTGCTGTCCGCCGAGCATTGCGTCGTACATCCGGGCAACGCTCGCCTTGTCGGGATCGATCCCCTGCGGGAGACCGTCGTTGTCGGCCAACTCAACTCCCTGTCATGTCCGTGATCTTGACGCTCCATCATATAGTTGCCGACCAGGCGTGGCGGGATGATGCCCAGGCCATGCTGCCGGAGCCGCGCCTCACCGGAAAGGCACAACCCTGCGGAACGAAGCGCACTGTCCCATGGACGACGAACCCGCCACCGCGCGTTCACCGCGTCGGTCGGCCTTTTCCCCCGCGGCCGACGCCATCGGCTCGGAACTCGACCTGAGCCTGACCGGGAGCCATGTCGTCGACGCGCTGACGCCCGGGTTCTGCGACGCGGCCTCCGTCTACCTGCTGGAGCGCTGGCTGCTGGAGGAGAACGCGTACGCCTCCGCGGAACCACCGCAGATCGAGGCCCGCCGACTGGCGCTGCGCATCGGAACGGACGCGCCCGATGACTGGGAGGGGCTGCTGCCGGTCGGCGAGGTCGTCGTCTTTCCGCGCGGGACGCCCTACACACGTGCCATCGCCACCCTCGAGACGCAACTGCTCGACATGGTGGACGCCCATACGTCCGCGCGGCTGAGCACCGCCGGTGGCGGCGACGCCCGCATGGACGTCCTCCTGCGCACGGCTTCCTTCCTCGTCGTCCCGCTGCGTCTGCGCGGTACCGCCGTCGGATTCATCGCCTGCACGCGCGGCCCGGACCAGTCGCCCTTCCTGCCCGCCGACGCCGAGGCCGTGGAGTCGCTGGCGGTGCGGTCCTGTGTGGCCCTGGACAACGCGCGCCGGTACGAACGCGAGCGCCGTACGGCACTGGCCATCCGCCGGAGCCTGCTGCCCGCCACCGAGCAGGTTTTCGAGGGATGTCGTATCGCCCACGGCTACCTCCCCGCCGGGCGCGACAACATCATCGGTGGTGACTGGTTCGACGTGCTGCCCCGTTCGGAAGGCCGCGTCAGTCTGATCGTCGGGGACGCCATGGGGCACGGTCCGGAATCGGCCGTCGCCATGATCCAGCTGCGCACCGCCGTCCGTACCCTGGCGGGACTGGACATCACCCCGGCCGAGTTGATGCACCGTCTCGACGCGCTCGCCTGTGACACACCGGGGGCTTCCTTCGCCACGTGCATCTACGCCGAGTGGGACGCGAGGCGCCGCATCTGCACCTTCGTCGGAGCCGGCCACCCGCCCCCGCTGATCCGCGATCCGGGCGGCCGGACCGGGCCGGTCACACTCACCAGCCCGGGCCTGCCCCTCGGACTCGGCATGGGGACGTACGAACCCACCGTTCTGCACGTGCCCGACCCGATGCTCCTCCTGCTCTACAGCGACGGTCTGGTCGAGTCCCGCCACACCGACATCGACCAGGGCATCGCCCGTCTCGCCGGCCTGCTCGACACGGACGGCGTCGACCCCGACCGCGTCGCCGGCCCGGACACCCTGGACTCCCTGTGCCGGCGCCTGCTGCACGGCACGTCGGCCACCAACGACGGAGCGGACGACCGTACGCTCCTGCTCACCGAACTCGTACCCGCGAAGATCCCCTCCCCGCCGCAGGAGCCGGAGAGCTCCCCCGATCGCCTGCCGCAACCGCGCTGATCGCCTGCCGCGACCGCGTTAGGAGTTGCCCTGCGGTGGTACACGGAGGTGACGAGGGGGGCTGATTGCGGGAGGTTGCCATGCTTGTCCTCGGCATCATTCTGCTCGTCGTCGGTTTCGTCACGGGCATCAGCATTCTTTGGACGATCGGCGTGATCCTTGTGATCGTCGGTCTCATCCTGTGGGTCCTCGGGGCTGCCGGACACGCTGTCGGTGGTCGCCGCCACTACTGGTGACTGGGGCCGCGGGCGGCCCCCTGTGCGCGCCCGGTCGTGAACCGGTGGTCGCCGGAGCCGACCTGGTACACGACGTAGCCGTCCTCTGTCCGCAGAAACGTCGCGTGGGTGTGGGTCACCGCGCCCGGGTCTTCCCCGGGTACCCACACCTGCGCGGTCGTGTTGGGAGGCACGGCGCAGCTCAGGACGAACTCGCCGGATCGCTGCCGCCACCGCGTGGAGACGGGGCCGTAGCCTGAGGTGAACGTGGCGCGGCAGGAGGTGACGTCGCCGCCAGGGCGGGGGCGAATGACGATCTCGCGGTAGCCGGGCCGGCCCGCCGCGATGCCGGCGATGTTGGTGTACATCCACTCGCCCACCGAGCCGTACGCGTAGTGGTTGAAGGAGTTCATGGCCGGGGTCTGGAAGCTGCCGTCGGGCCGGATGGAGTCCCAGCGTTCCCACATCGTGGTCGAGCCCTTGTCGATCTGGTAGCCCCAGCTGGGGAAGGAGCGTTGCCGAAGCAGCCGGTGGGCGACATCGGTGTGGCCGGTGTCGGTGAGGACGGGCAGCAGCCGGGGTGTACCGAGGAAGCCCGTCGAAAGGTGCCAGTCCTTGGCCTCGATGAGCGCGACGAGGCGGTCGGCCGACGCCTTGCGCAGCGCGTCCGGCAGCAGGTTCATCGACAGGGCGATGACATAGGCCGTCTGTGTGTCCCCCTTCACCTTGCCGGCGGCGGTGACGTAGGCGTTCTGGAAAGCGGTGCGGACGCGCTCGAAGAGGTCGAGGTAGGGGGCGGAGTCCTTGCCGAGCTCCTCGGCCGTGCGGGCCGCGAGGTCGGCGCTGTGCGCGAAGTACGCGGTGGCGATGACGTCCTTGGGGGTCTCGTCGGAGACGTTCAGCCAGTCGCCGTACCCGCCGGCCGGCCGCAGCAGGTGGTCGCTGTTCTTCTCCAGGTACTTCAGCCAGGCCTGGATGGAGGGCCAGGCATCTTCCAGGACCTGTCGGTCCCCGTACGCCTGGTACAGGGACCAGGGGACCGTGACCCCCGCGTCGCCCCATCCGGCGACACCGTTGCCGACCGTACCGACCATGGGTGCCACGTCCGTGAAGGCGCCCTCCGAAGTCTGCGCGTCGCGCAGGTCCACGAGCCACTTGGTGAGGAAGCGGGCCGACTCCATCGTGTACGCCGCCGTGGGCGCGAAGACGTTGATGTCACCCGTCCACCCCAGGCGCTCGTCGCGTGCGGGTGTGTCCGTCGGGACGGACAGGAAGTTGCCGCGCTGTCCCCAAGTGATGTTGCTGTGCAGCTTGTTGAGCATCGGGATGTCGGTCTCGAAGTCGAGGGTGAAGGGCGCGGAGGTGTGCATGACGCGGCCCGTCACGGCCGTCGCCGGGGGAGTGCCGGGGAACCCGGTCACCTCGACGTAGCGGAATCCGTGGAAGGTGAAGCGCGGCTCGTACGTCTCCTCGCCGTCGCCCTTGAGTGTGTACGTGTCGGTGGCCGCGGCGGTGCGCAGATTCGCGGTGTAGAGGGTGCCGTCCGGGTTGAGCACCTCGGCATGCCTCAGACGTACGGTCGTTCCCGCCTCGCCCGAGACGCGCAGCCGTACCGATCCGACCATGTTCTGGCCGAGATCGAAGACGAAGACGCCCGGCTGTGGTTCGGTCACCGTCCTTGCCGTGAGTTCCCCGGCCACCCGGACCGGGCCGTCCACCTGCGCGACGATCAGGGCGGGAGCGGTGTCGCCCGCGGCGCTGACGTCGAGCCAGGCACGGTCGTCGAAGCCGGGTGAGGTCCAGCCGGAGGTCTCCTTGCGCGCGTCGTACGTCTCGCCGCCCAGCAGGTCGGCGGAGACGATCGGTCCGGGGGCGGCCCGCCAGTCCGTGCCCGAGACGACGCGCTCACTCGTCCCGTCGGCGTACTCGACCTCCAACTGCCCGAGCAGCGCGGGGCGTTCGCCGTAATGGTGGGGTCCGAACATACCGACGTTGCCCGCGTACCAGCCCGGAGCCACGTACGCGCCGACGGCGTTGGCGCCGGGCCGCAGGAGCGTGGTGACGTCGTACGTCTGGTACTGGACGCGTTCGCGGTAGTCCGTCCAGCCGGGAGCGAGCTGATCGCGGCCCACGCGGCGGCCGTTGAGGTGGGCTTCGTACAGGCCGAGAGCCGTGGCGTACAGGCGGGCGCGGGCCACCTTCTTGCCCGGGAGCCTGAACTCGTGGCGCAGCTGGTTGGCCGCGTACGACGCCGGGACGACCCGCCCCCAGGGTCCGGCTCCCCAGGCGGCGGCCTCCTTCGCCGCCGGCCAGCCGCTGTCGTCGAAGTCCGCCTCGCGCCAGCCGGCGGCGGGCTCCTTGTCCGTCGACCTCCAGGAGTCGTCGGTGACGATCCGCTGTTCGCCGGATGCCGTGTGCAGGACGAGGACGGCGACCAGACCGGCGGGTCCCTCGGTCGCGTTGGTCGCCGAGACCGCGAGGACGTTCTTCCCGGAACGCACCTGGGCGAGGACGTCGAGCACGGCCGGCCGGCGCCAGCCCTCGTTGTCCGTCGCCAGGTCGGTACGGGCCACCTCGGTGCCGTTCACGGAAACGGCATACACGTTGTCGGCGGTGATGGCCAGGGTCGCCGCCGTGACGCCGTCCGGGAGATCGAGGGCGCGACGGAACCAACGGGTGGCCGCGGGCGCGCTGTTGGCCGGCTCGCCCTCGGGGAACCAGATCCAGGCGCTGCCCTCCAGCGACGGTGCGTCGGTGAGAGCCGGAGGGGCCGAGACCCATTCCGCCGACCACTGTGCGGCGTCCATGAGGCCCGTCTCCCAGCAAGCCGCCGCACTCCAGGCGGAGACAGCGCCCTTGGCGTCCCAGACGCGTACGGACCAGAAGTAGCGCGTCCGCGGCTTCAGTCGGGGGCCCGCGTACGGGACGAGTACGGACTCGCCGGAGGTGACTTTTCCGCTGTCCCAGACATCCGGGTGCGAGAGGTCCGACGCACTGGAGGCGACACGGATCTGATAGGCGCTCTGGCGCACCCCCGGTTCGTCCGAGGCCATCGGCCAGCTCATCCGCGGGTGTTGCGCGTCGAGGCCCAGGGGGTCCTGAACGTACTCGACGGTGGGCGTGGTGACGCGCAGGGCGCCGCGTGGTGCACCCGCTCGGGCCGGTGCGGACGCCGTTGCGGCCACTGCTGATCCGGTGTCGGCGACGGCCGCGGCCGTCGTGGCCGCCGATGCCGCCAGGAAGTTCCTCCTGCTGATCACTGGGGCCCCTCACGTAGAAGCGATGAATCGATTCACGGCGGTGAACGTAGGGGCGTGCGGGATGGAGGTCAATGAGTGTGCCGGATTTTCTTGCTGCGCTGCCGGGCGGGTACGCGCTTTCGGTGGAGCCCGACGCGTCCGAGGCGGGGGCGATTGAACGGTTTCAATCGCCCCGTGCGTTCAGGACGCACTGACGAGGCGGTCCAAGGAGTCGGCGAGGACGGGGGTGAGGGCCGCGGCGTAAGCCTCGGAGAGGTGGCTTTCGTCGCGGTAGACGGCGGTGTCGGCGACGACGACGGGGCAGACGCCCGTGCGGATCGCGCAGACCCAGGGCCGGGGGTCGATGACCGTGGTGCCGGTCTCGGCGGCGGCGTTGCGGATGGCGGACTGGCGGGTCGCATCGTGGATCGCGTCCGGCAGGTGGTTCGCGCAGGCGTGCAGTTGCAGGGAGTTGTCGGCGGCGCAGTCGATCGGGTCCCCCTTGGGCCACGGGGTGTCGAGCAGGGCGGCCACGTGGGCGCCGGAGGTGGCGAGGTCCCGGAAGGTGTCCTCGAAGCCCGTGGTCCACTGCCGCAGGGTGTCGTCGGCGGGCTCGGCGGGGTCGCCCGCGTCCGAGGAGGAGACGACCACCAGGGCGGGGTGAAGGGCGTTGATCCTCGCCACGACGTTGGAACGCCAGGTGTCGCAGGCCGTGTAGGGCTTGTGGCGGTTGATGATGGTCACGCCGGCGACCTTGCAGGAGGCCTTCGTCAGTGAGACCAGCTTCCATCCGCGCTCGGTCGCCAGACCCTGCAGAGCCGGGAACCACTGGGCCGCGTGGGAGTCGCCGAAGAGCACGACGGTCCGGGAGGACGCGCGGTTGCCGTAGACGCACGGCGGATTCCTCGTGCTGTCGTAGTCGACATGGCAGCCGTCCCGGTAGACCGCGGACCGGGAGGACTTCACCTTCGGCAGGGCCGGGGTGAGGTTGTTCGGCAGGCTGCCGGAGGACGCGGCCAGGAGCTCGGCCAGCCGCGCCTGCGGGTCCGGCGCACCGGCCAGCTCCTGCGCCAGTACGGGCGCGGGGCCGCCGACTTCGATCGTCGGCGGGACCGCCGCCGCCGTCAGCGCCAGCACCGTCGCCCCCGCCGACAGCCCGACGCCGAGCGCCAGCGCCCGGTTCGGCCGTTCCCGGAACGCCCGGTGGAAGCGGACCGGGTTCTCGACGAGACGCAGCGTCAGCCAGGCCAGGCCCAGGGCGACCGCGCACAGCCCGAGCGCGAGCGGTACTCCGGCGGCGCCGTCCGTACGGCCCAGCGCCACCGGGGCTACGACCAGTAGCGGCCAGTGCCACAGGTACCAGCCGTACGAGAGCCCGCCCAGCCACACCATCGGCCGCCGTCCGAGCAGCCACCCCGCGCCGTGCGAGGCGGGCGCGCAGCCGCCGGCCAGGACGAGCGCGGCGCCGAGGACGGGCAGAAGAGCGTGGTAGCCCGGGAAGGGCGTCCCGTCGTCGTACCAGACCGCCGCCAGCGCGACGCAGGCCAGGCCGAGCCAGGTCAGCGGGGCCGCGAGGGCTGCGGGCAGCCGTTCCAGCCGGGCCGTGGCCAGCGCCACCAGCGCGCCGGCGCCGAGCTCCCAGCCCCGGGTGGGGGAGCCGAAGTACGCCCAGGGCGCCGAGGAGTTCGTCACCAGGACGCTGACCACGAACGACCCCAGGCACAGCGCCCCGAGCACCAGCGCGATCAGCCGGCGCCGGCCGCGGGCGGCCCGCCAGCTGAGCAGCAGGAGCAGCGGCCATACCAGGTAGAACTGCTCCTCCACGGCGAGCGACCAGAAGTGCTGGAACGGCGAAGGCGGACTGTTCTGGGCGAGATAGTCCGTACCGGCCGCCGCCAGCCGGAAGTTGACCGCGTACAGCGCGCTGCCGAGGGCGTCACCCGCGTACTCGGCGAGCCGCGCCTTCGACAGGAACAGCCATGACCCGGCCAGCGTGACCGCGATGACCAGGGACGACGCGGGCAGCAGCCGCAGCGCACGGCGGGCGTAGAAGGTGCGGACCGACAAGCGACCGGTGGTGGCGAGTTCGCGCAGCAGCAGGGACGTGATGAGGAAGCCGGAGATCACGAAGAAGACGTCGACCCCGACGTATCCGCCGCTGACCTGTCGCACCCCGGCGTGGGAGAGCACCACGAGCGTGACGGCCACCGCACGCAGCCCCTGGATGTCCAACCTCAACGAGTGGCCTCCGGGTGGTGCGGTTCTGCCGCCCGCTGGGATGGTACGGACCTCGGCGGGTGTGGTGCTCGGCATCAGGCGCAACTCCTTGGGGACTGACATGGATTGATTCCGTACTGTCCGGCCGCCGCCCGGAGTTCGGGTGAACAACGCCTCAACTTCACGAGAATCCCCGGCGTGACGAGAATTCCCGGCGCGCCCGTGCGGATTCCGCTGGTCGGAGGGCCGGCCCGGGCATGACGATGTCGGGCGGTCGAATGGGGGAGAGGAGGTAATCCGTTCGAGCGTCGCGGTCCGCCACCTGTCCGTGGCGATGGTGGCGGCGGGCCGGCTCCCGCACGATCTCCCCGGGGGATTCCTGGAATTCGTGCTCGAGTGAGGGACGTCTTGTCGACCGATTCAGCGACGGCGACCGACCATGCCGCCGTTCGTGCAATGCCGCTGGGTGAGGCGCTGGACGGCGCGCCGATGTCCCGGTTCCATGTCCGGTTCTGGCTGCTGGCGGGACTGGGCATCCTGCTGGACGGCTTCGACTTCTTCATCATCGGGGTGGCCAATCCGCTGGTCGCCAAGGACTTAGCGGTCGGCTCCGCGCTGCAGGGACTGATCTCGGCTGCCGCGATCGTCGGTGCGATGTGCGGCGCCGCGCTGCTGGGGCCGTTGGGGGACCGGATCGGCCGTAGCCGGATCTTCCGGCTTGACCTGTGGATGTTCGTCGTCTTCTCGGTGCTGTGCACCCTCGCCTGGGACCCCTGGTCGCTGGCGGCGTTCAGATTCGCTCTGGGGCTGGCGGTCGGTCTCGACTATCCCATCGCCGCCGGTTACCTCGCCGAGATCCTGCCGTCCAAGAACCGCGGGCGGTGGTTGGTGGGCGCGTTCAGTCTGCAGGCGGCAGGGATCCTGCTCGGCGCGGTGGTCGGCGTCGTGGTCCTCAACGTCCGGCCGGAGGTCGACTCCTGGCGGATCATGCTGGGGTTCGGCGTGCTGCCCGCCCTCCTGATCATCTGGCTGAGGCGCGCGGTGCCGGAGAGTCCGCGCTGGCTCGCCCAGAACGGACGCGAGGAGGAGGCCCGCGAGATCGGTCGGGCACTCGTCGGTCTACCCGTGACGGTGACCGGTGCCGACCGGGAACGCCTGGAGGCTCCCCCGGAGGGGTTCCGTGCGTTCCTCCAGCCGCAGCTGTTCTCCCGACGGTGGAGGCGGCGCACGATCTTCACCGCGGTGCCCTGGTTCCTGATGGACATCGCCACCTACGGCGTGGGCATCTTCACCCCCACCCTGCTGGCCTCGTTCGCACTGGCCGGTGCCAACAGCACGTTCATCGCCGATGACATCGCCTCCACCAAGGGCACCGCCGTGCTGGACGTCTTCCTGGTCATCGGCTTCTGGCTGGCCATCGTGCTGGTCGACCGGGTCGGCCGGGTGCCGCTGCAACTGACCGGATTCGGTGTCATGGCCATCGCGTTGTGCATTCTGGCCTGGAGCGCCCAACTGCCGGGCGGACCGCAGGCCCACCTTTCCATGGTCGTGGTCGGGTTCGCCCTGTTCAACACCCTCATGAACCTGGGCCCCAACTCCACCACCTTCACGCTGCCCGCCGAGGTGTTCCCCTCCGAAATGCGAGCCGCCGGCCACGGCTTCGCCACCGGGTGCGGCAAGTTGGGCGCGGCCCTGGGCACCTTCCTGTTCCCGGTGCTCCTGGCGCGGCTCGGCGAGAGCCTGTTGCTCTACGGGGTGGCGATCACCAGCGCGCTCGGCTTCCTGGTGACCTACCTCTTCCGCATCGAACCGCGTGGACGGTCGTTGCAGGAGCTGTCGGGAGTCGATGCCGCCGCACTCGCGCCCCGTATCGCCCCTCCGTGACCCGTCGGCGTCACCGGTCGCGCTCAGGGTTGCCAAGCGGACTGGCGGTCCGTATGCTCCATGGCATGCGGACTGTCGGTCCGCTTTCATTCGGGTGTCCCACGGCGGGGAACCGTCATCACTGGATATCGCGCTTCTCGTGACGAGTGGCCGTACCCCACAGGCTGGGATCGCCGTGCCTTCGAGCAGAACGGAAACCTTGATCATGGCAATACCGATGACGGCCGCGGAGCTGTACCGCCACGGCCTGCGACTGCTGGTGGAGAAGGACATCCCCGGCTGGGTGGACCTGTGGGACGAGGCCGGCGTCCTCGAGTTCCCCTTCGCGCCCCAGGGCTGGCCGGAGCGGCTGGAGGGCCGACAGGCCATCGGGGACTACATGCGCCACTACCCCGACCACGTGGACCTCCACGACTTCCCCGACCTGACGATCCACCAGACCACCGTCCCCGAGACGATCGTGGTGGAGATGCGCGGAGTCGGCCGCTTGGTCGAGACCGACAGCCCCTTCGACATGACCTACATCGCCGTGGTCACGGTCAGGGGCGGACGCATCACCTCCTACCGCGACTACTGGAACCCCCTCGCCGTTCAGCTGCCCGGCGCCGACTTCGTAGGAGCCAACTGATGAACGCCCCCAGCGCCACCTTGGTCATCGGGGCCACCGGCACCACCGGTAGCCGTGTCGTCGCCGGGCTGGTCGCCGAGGGCCACCGCGTCAAGGCGGCCGGCCGAAGCGCCACCCCGGTGGAGCGCGCGGAGGCTGTCCGCTTCGACTGGAACGAGCCCGCGACCTTCGGTGAGGCCCTCGACGGCGTCGACCGCGTCTACCTCATCCCGCCGATCGGCTCCTCGGACCCGGCCGCGGTCATGCTGCCCTTCCTCCGTCAGGCCCGGTCGGCAGGCGTGCATCGCGCGGTGCTGCTCAGCTCGTCGGCGATCCCCGCGGGCGGTCCTGCGGTGGGACAGGTCCACCAGGCCCTGCCCGGCCTGTTCGAGCAGTGGGCGGTGCTGCGGCCGTCCTGGTTCATGCAGAACTTCGCCGGCTCCACTCCCCACGCGCGCAGCATCCGCGAGGACGGCGCCATCCTGACGGCTACGGGAGACGGCCGCGTCGGGTTCGTCGACGCGGAGGACATCGCCGCCGTCGCCGTACGTGCCCTGACCGACGAGCAGGCCCCCAACGCCGACCTGATCCTGACCGGGCCGCAGGCGCTGAGCTACGACGCCGTCGCCGCGACCATCACCGAGGTCACCGGTCGGCCCGTCGTGCACCGGCATCTGACGTTCGACCAGCTGCGCGACCGCTGGGCGGCGGAGATACCGCTGGAGTTCGCCACCATGCTGGCGGGCATGGACCGTGCCATCGCCGAGGGCGCGGAGGACCGTACCTCGGACACCGTCCAGCGCCTCACCGGCCGTCCCCCGGGCACGTTCCACGCCTTCGCCGAACGTGAGTTGTCATGAAACAGCTGATGTTCGATGACGATCCGCCCTCTTGGTTCGAGACCCTGCGCAACCTGAATCTCCCCGCCTACGTCAGCTCGGACGTCGGCGAAGTCATCGCCACCGCCGAACGCCTGGAGGCCGAGGTACGCGGAAGCCGCCCCGTCAGCGCACGCGACGGACTGCCGCGCGCCTCCAGCTACTGCCGGGCGACCGAGTTCGTTCTCCACGGCGACATCGAGGACCCGTGCATCGACCACGCGTACGAGCGCGGCGTCTCCTGCCTCAGCGACGCCATCGCCCACTTCCCCAACGTCACGGCCGCGTACGAGCCGAGCCCGCAGCCGAGCACGACGAGGAAATGACCGCCTGATCGCCGACGCCCGGACGTGGAGCGCGATCCTGCGCTGGGCCTTGGACCACAGAAGATCACCTATTTCTACTCCACCGGCGAGGAATCCGATCCGCGCAATCTGCGGCGGCGCCCACTGCCGCCCCTGTGTGCGGGAGGCGCGGCCGGGCGTGAGCCGCCACTCACGCGAACCCACCGCATATCATTCCCGGGGGCCGGGACAGGCCGAAGACCAAGGAGGCCCCGTGGCCCAGCGCACAGAACGCGCGGACGCCCTGCGCAACCGAGAAGCCGTCCTGGCTGCCGCCGACGCCCTCTTCGCGGCCAGCAGCAGCCCCCACAGCGTGTCGATGGACGACATCGCCGCGGCCGCGGGTGTCGGCAAGGGCACCCTCTTCCGCCGCTTCGGCGACCGCGCAGGCCTGATCGGCGCTGTGATCGCCTCCCGCCTCGACCCCCTGCAGCAAGCCGTGCGGGAAGCGCAGGACGCAGCCGGATCCTCGTCGCGGCAGCGGGTGCTGGACCTCCTCGATGCCTCCCTGCGCTTCAAGATCGAGAACCGGAACCTGATGACGGCCGCGGAGGACGCCGGGCTCAGCAGTCCCTACCAGGCCGAGCACTACGGCTGGTGGCACGAAACCCTCCGTGCGGCACTGGAACAGGTACCCGGCGTCCACAACGCGGATTTCACGGCCCACGCCCTGCTGGCCGCCATCCGCGCCGACCTCGTGGCGCACCTGATCGACGTTGAGAAGACGACGCCCGAAGACCTGCGCTCCTCGCTCGCGGCCTACATCGACAGCGCTCTCGGCGCCAGTTCCGATCAGCCAGGCACGCGCAACGACGCATGAGTGACTACTCCCCGGGCCCGAGGTCCCTGCCGACGGTGTCCGCCGAGCCGAGCAGGTCCCGTCCGTCCTGCCGCACCGCGTGAAGTGCCGGGTGCGTAGTGACGTACGTGCCCAGTGACTGCCCGGTCAACGCGAGCGGACGGCCGTAAGGGGGCTGCCGAAGCGCGGTACCCGCAACGTCCCCCCGGCTATGGACAGTTCTCCCTCGGTCGGCCTCGACGTCTGGGTACACCCTCGAAGCGAGTGGGTGACTTTCTGCGTCAGAGAACTGTCGGCGGACGTGGGCGTCAACGAGCCCGTCAAGCTGCGCTCGCCGCCGTGTGAAGCGCGATGTCAGCCCGAAGCCTCGTTCAAAAGGGCGCGCGCCTTGCGTTCGACCAGGACCGGAACGAAGTCGCGCACGGGCCGCTCACTGAAGGCGGCGTGAGCCGTGGCTACAGCCGCCTCGACCTGCTCGGGCGTACGCGTCTCGGCGTAGGTGCTCGTGAGACGTTCGACGACTCCGCGGATAGCGTCTTCCTCGCGTGTCTCGACAGCCACGACGTCCCCTGCCCGAAAGATGTGCTCCTCAGCTCCCGCTGGAGTTGTCACGCGGAAGCACCATGTCGTGGTGATCATTACACCTGGCCGTCGGCGTATCGCGGGAAACCGGCCACGACTGATGGGCCTGAAGAGCGAGGCTCACCAGGGTCAGCAGCAGATCCATGTCCGTCTCGACTTCGAGGCGTATCGTCACCCAGCGCGAACCGGGCACCAAACGGACCGCGGTCGCGCCCCTGAGGTGGTCTTCGAAACGCCGGATGGCACGGGCGGTGAGGTGCAGGTCAACGTCTTGGTCTGTATGGAAGTGGACGATCTCGTCCTGGGCCGAGCGCAGCGCCCGCCCCGTGCCACAGCTTGGCGGTGTCTCCGTGAGGTCCGGCCAACTCGCCAGTCGCGCCATGGCGCGCAGGGCCAACGTCATGTACCCATCATGCCCAGCTCACCACGAAGTCACCATGACTTGAGGAAGCCGTAACTGACACGCATCGCCTGAATGTCCTGATACCGGCTCGCAGGCAGGCGGGGCTTCTACGGCGCCTCGGTCCCCGGCGACCGAGAGGTGGAAGTCCTCCAGCCCGAGACGCTCACGCCCCGAGCCAGGAGGTGGTCAGGGCCTGTACGGCCGAGCCGTCGGCGTCGGCCAGCTTGACGGCGGTGAAGCCGGCCGCGGACTCGGAGCTCTGGTAGCGGAACCGGGGCTCGGCGGCGGTCAGCGCGCCCACGACGGTCTCCGCGCACTCCCGGGCCGACTGCGCCGCGGAGAACGCCTGCTGGGTGCGGGCCAGATAGCCGTTGATCACCGACTGGTAGTCCCCGGCCCCGGCGACCAGGGCCTCGACATCCCGGTCGGCCCGCACGTTCGCGACGAACTCGGTGGCCACCGCGCCGGGCTCGATCACGCTCACCGCGACACCGAGCTTGCCGACGACCGGGGCGAGACTCTCCATCCAGCCCTCGACCGCGAACTTGGCCGCGCAATAGGCCTCGTTGAACGGCTGGCCGACCACGCCGCCGACGCTGGTGACCGTGATCAGGCGCCCCTCGGCAGCGCGAAGGCGCGGCAGGGCGGCCTTGGTGACCTGGACGACACCGAAGAAGTTGACGTCCATGACGTCGCGGACGTCGTCGACGCTCTCCAGCTCGATGGTGCCGAGGTGTCCGGCCCCGGCGTTGTTGACCAGCGCGTCCAGTCGTCCGTGGTCGGCGATCACACCGTCGACGCAGGCCCTGACCGAGTCCGGATCCGTCACGTCGAGCTGTCGGACGTCGGCGTCGGGCAGCCGCTCGAGCAGCGCCGCGGCCTTGGCGGTGTTCCGCATGGTCGCGATGACCTCGTAGCCCGCCTTTGCGGCGAGTACGGCGGTTTCCAGACCGATGCCGGTCGACGTGCCGGTGACGAGGGCGATCTTCATGATGAACCTCCATGGATGCGTGTACACACACATATTAGGGTTGTGTGTGCGTGCACGCAAATTGGTAGACTCACCTGGTGACGGACATCAGGCTCAAGCAGGCAGAACTGCCTGTCGAGGACCAGGCGTACTACCGCCTCGTAGGGGTGAGCAGTGCCCTCACCTCACGCGCGAGCGCCCGGCTGGAGGAGGACTTCCGCCTGCCGGCCTCCTGGTTCGAGGTGCTGCTCTGGCTCTACCACCAGGACGGGCCGCTGTCGGCCACCGATCTCGGCTCCTGTGCGTTGATCAGCCGAAGCCAGGTCTCTCGGGTGATCGACGCCCTCCAGGCCCGCGAACTGGTCACCCGCGCCCCCTCGGCCACCGACGCCAGGTCCGTCGAGGTGACCATCACACCGCAGGGCCGCGACCTCTTCGAGCGCGCGGACGCCGCCCGTCGCGAAACCCTGTCTCCGGTCCTGGCGGACAGGCTGGACGCGGCCGAGCTCGCAGAACTGGCCCGCATTCTCCTCAAGCTCAAGGGCTGACGGCGGTATCGGCCGACGCCACCCCGGTGCATGTCCGAGGGCGTACCGGGACCGGACCGCCGGACACCGGCCGTTCAGCCCGAGGTGTCAATGCCGGTCAGCGCCGGGGCGAGCCACGCCAGCTGGTCCACGCCGACCGAGAAGTCGGTGCCGACCTGCGACAGCAGCGTCACGTGATCCGCGCCGGCGGCCAGGCGCTCGCGCACCTTGGCCGCGATCGCGGCCGGATCGCCGTGGGCGACGACCGAGTCCACCAGCCGGTCGCTCACCTCGGCGATCTCCTCGTCCGAGTACCCCAGCCGGGCCAGGCCGACGGCGTACGACGGCTGGCCGAGGCCGGCCGACACCCGCTCCCGCGCGATCGCCCGCGCCCGGTCGCTGTCGGGGACCACGGAGAGTCCCACGACCAGTAGCTTGTCCGGGCCGAGCACCGGCCGGGCCTGCGCGGTGAACTCGGGAGGCTGTACGGCGGGCAGCGCTCCGTCGGTGATCTCGCCGGCCAGCGCCAGCATCTTCGGACCGTTCGCGGCGATGATCCGGGGAACGGCGGGGTCGGGTGCGGGCGGCTGGGTCGGGGTGGCCATCCGTTCCACGTAGTCGCGCACGGTGGCCAGCGGGCCGCCGAACTCCTGGCCTACGTCGGCCGCCTGCTGCGGGTGGCCGACCCCCAGGCCGAGCACGAACCGGCCGGGACAGGCCTGGGCCAGTACGGCCGCCGCGCCGTGCATGGTCTGCGGTTGCCGGGCCCAGATGTCGGCGATGCTGGTGCCGAACGCCAGCCGCTCCGTCGCGGACAGCAGCACGGCCAACTGGACGAGGGCATCCTTGCCGCCGACGACCTCGTTGGTCCACACGGCGTGGTGGCCGGCGCGTTCCAGGCGGTGGACGGCCTTGCGTTGGAGATCGATGGACAGGGGGGTGGTGAAGGAGACCGGCAGGGTCACGCCGACCGGCCCCAGGGCCCGGCGGGCCGCGTCGATCACGGTAGTGGTCCCCGTGGACCCCACGAATGTCCTCCTCGGATGACCGGCCGACGCCGCGCACGACGGTGTCCGACCGGTGATTCCACTGTGTGACCCCAGCCCACTCCAGGTCCAATGAATGTTTCGCCATACGCATCCCGATGTGCGCAACACCGCAGTTCGCGGCGGCCATTGGGGCATACGCCGATCCCCGAGCGGCTAACCCTGCCGGTGTGCCCGACTCGCCACCACCTGCCCAGGACCTCGACCTGAAGCCGGTGCGGTGCTTCACCGTCGTCGCCGAGCACCGGCACTTCGGTCGCGCGGCCGCCGCCCTGCACCTCACCGCGTCATCGCTGAGCCGGCAGATCAGTCGTCTCGAACAGCTGGTGGGCGCCCAACTGCACTACAGGCGGAATGCGGAGCACGACTCACGGTGCGCTGGGAGCCTGGGCGATGTCCACCACGACCTTGTCTGCCGCGGTGCCCTGTTCGACCGCCGCGTGTGCGTCGGCGACGGAGTCGAGGGTGAAGGTGCGTGGGTCGAGCCGTGGCTTGAGGGAGCCCGCTTCGACGAGGGTGGTGGCCTCGCGCATGATCTCGCCGTGGTGTGCGCGGTGGTTGCCGGTGAGCATGGGCATCAGGGTGAACACACCGGAGTAGGTGGCGCCCCGGAAGGAGAGGGGAGCGAGGGCGTGGGTGCCCCAGCCGAGTGCGCTGACGACGTGGCCGGTGTACGTGCGCACGGCGGTGAAGGAGGCGTCGAGCACGGGACCGCCGACGGTGTCGAAGACGATGTCGAAGCCCTCGCCGCCGGTGTGTTTGCCGACGTACTCCGCCACGGACATCGCGGTGCGGTCGACGGGCGTGGCGCCGAGGCGCGCGACCGTCTCGGCATGGGCGGGGGAGGTGGTGGCGTAGACGTCGGCACCGTGGGCACGGGCGATCTGGATGGCCACGTGTCCGATGCCACCGGCTCCGCCGTGGATGAGGACCTTGTGTCCGGGGCGGACCCGGGCGCGGTCGATCAGGCCCTCCCACGCCGTGATGAAGACCAGAGGCAGTGCGGCGGCTTCACGCAGGGTCAGAGCGGCGGGTTTGACGGCCAGCAACCGGGCGTCGACCGCCGCGTACTGAGCGAGGGAGCCTTGGAGGTCGCCGACCCCGCCGGTGAGTCCGTAGACCTCGTCGCCGACGTCGAATCCGGTGACGTCGGTACCGACTTGTTCGACCACACCGGCGAGATCGAGGCCGAGTACGGCGGGTAGGACGGTCCTGGCGTGTGCGGCCTTGCCCGCCCGGATCTTGATGTCGAGCGGGTTCACTCCGCTGGCCGCGATCTTCACCAGGACCTCGCCCGGGGCGGGGGCGGGCCGGGGGAGGTCTTTGAGTACCAGGGGTGCCCCGAACTGTTCGAGGATCGCTGCGCGCATGGCCCTGCCTTCCTTCCTGGAAGCTGTTCGTGAGTAGGGAGCCGGAGGCGGGGGGGCGTCTCGCGGTCATGGGTGTGCTGGTGGCCTGTTACGGGAGGGCGTCGGCCGTGTCGCGGCAGGTGTGGTCGTCGAGGAGGCGCCGGGCCGCGGATCTGGCCTGATCCACCACCGCGCGGTCCTGGAGCAGCCTTCCGGACGCGAGGGCGCCGTCTATCAGGAGGCCGAGGTGGCGGGCGAGGGAGTCGGGGTCGGCGGCGCCCGCCTCGGTGCTGAGCTGTGTCAGCCAGGTGTGACGGCGCTCGGTGTGCTGCACGGTGATGGCCCGGGCCTCGGAGTCGAGCGCGGTCTCGACGGCGGCACTGACGAAAGGGCAGCCGAAGAAGCCGTGCCGGTCGAAGGCGTCCGTCAGTGCGTCGAAGAGCCCGGTGATCCTGGCCGCCGGGTCGTCGCCCGCCCGCTCGGCGGCCGCCTCCAGTTGGGCGCGCCAGGATATGTCGGTTCGGCGCAGGTAGGCCGCGACCAGCTCGTCCTTGGTACGGAAGTGGACGTAGAGGGTGGATTTCGCCACCCCTGAGGCGGCGATCACCTGGTCCACGCCGACGCCCCGTAGGCCGTTCGCGTAGAACAGGTCGGCTGCCGTGTCCAGGATCTTCTCGACCGTGTTCGTCCTTCTCGTGCGCGTCGCCATGTGCGGGCACCTCCCTTAATCGAACAGACTAGTCCGTTCGATTAAGGGAGGCAATGTCGGTCATCGGGATCGACACTCGTTCGCGCCGAACGTTTCGGAGTACCGTTCCACCGGCCCGCCGCGGGTCTACGGCCCCGAGTCGGGCCTGACCGCCCGATGCCCCGCTCGATATCCACTTCGACCGATATGATGCGTTTTGTGATCATGTCCGGATGGCTGCGGCGCCGTCGTTCCCTCGGCGGTGGTTGGTGGGAAGCTGCCCCGCTGTCACCGGTCGTCCTCACTCTGCTCATCACCTGCCTGGCGTTCTCCACACCCAGGGAGATCGCCGTCAGCCGACTTCTGCCCGCCGCCCCTGCCCTCGCCGCCGCGATGTGGCCCGTACTCCCCACGATCCTGCTGGGCGCGCTCTGCCTGCTGGTCATGATCGGTCTCAGCTTCGTCTACACCGACCTGGGCACGCAGTACACCGCGGCGGCGATCGTCGCGGTCACCCTGGCGGCCGCCTACGCGAGCCATGTCCGACTTCAGCGCGAGGAGGCGCTCTTCCACATCCGCCTCGTCGCCGACGCGGCCCAGAAGGTACTGCTGCGCCCTCTGCCACGCCGCATGGACGACGTAGAGATCGAGTCGCTGTATCTGGCGGCCCAACAACAGGCCCGGATCGGCGGCGACTTCTATGAAGCCGCCGCCACGTCGTACGGGGTCCGACTGCTCATCGGCGACGTACGCGGCAAGGGCCTGTCCGCGGTGGGGGCGGCCTCGGCGGTGATCAGCTGCTTCAGGGAGGCCGCGTACGACGAGCCCGACCTGAGAGGCGTCGTCCATCGTCTGGAGATCAGCATCAACCGCTACAGCGTCGCGTTCCCGGCGCCGGACCTGCCGGAGCGCTTCGCCACCGCTCTCCTCGTCGAGATCCCGCACGGCGGCGGCCACGTCAGACTTCTCAACTGTGGGCACCCGCCGCCGTTGCTCGCGCATCGCGGGAAGATCCGCGTCCTGGATCCCACCGCTCCCTCGCCGCCTCTGCACCTCGCGTCGCTCATCGGAGACCATTACTGCGTCGACACCGTCGACTTCACCCCGGGCGACCAGCTACTGCTCTACACCGACGGTGTATCGGAGACCCGGGGCCGCACCGGCGAGTTCTTCCCGCTCCCGGACTGGATGCGGCGGCAGGGCCCGAGGCCGCCCCGTGAGCTGCTCGACCGGCTCCACCAGGACCTGCTTCACTACAGCGGCGGCAGGCTCAACGACGACATCGCGGCCCTCGCGGTGAGGCGTCCGAGCACCCAGGCACCGGAGTACCCGGTGTAGGTGGCCGGATGCCGTGGCCGGGGCCCGCGGTCGGATCCGCGGTGCGGCGCGGGCGGTGACGCAACGAAGTCGGCCAAGGCTCGTTGATCACCGCATGAAGAACGTCATCATGCGGCGGCAGTTGCGCGCCCTGGCCACGGTTGCCGCCCTGACGCTGGGAGTCGCGGGCGCGGGAAGCGCACCGGCAAGCCCGGCGACTCGGAGTTGCCCCACTGCGGAGATCTTCGCCACCGACAACACCGCGATCATCACGGATTCGGCCGACTCCCGGCTCAACACCCGCCTGACGCACTTCGACCACGAGGTGCGCGAGATCATCCGCACCAACGGTGCCAGACCCGGCTCCTCGACCCTGCTCGACGGCGTCTTCTGGTCCGGCGACCTGAAGAAAGCCACCTACGAGCGTTCACGCGAGTTCGATGTCGACCAGGTGGGCCGCGCCGGGCTCCACCACATCGCCGGCGTCGTGGCCAAGCAGTACCACCAGGATTCGGTGCTCACGTTCCGCTGCCTGCCACGCACCTCGCCGGACACCGACGCGGTCGAGATCCAGGCCCCCGGCGTCAGTCGGACCCGTCTGCATGACGCGCTGCTCGCGGACGCGGAGGCCCGCGACCGGCTCGGCGGCTGCTCGGTCACCCTGGACGGGCGGCTCATCCTCGTCGCCCCACTCGCCGACCTGCCGGTGGCCCAGAGGTTCACGGCCGAACTCGGCGTCGACTGGAACCGAGCCGAGGTGCGCTACGGGGACGAGGAGTTCGTGAGCTGAAGCTGTGTCCCCGCCCGGCTGAACGTCCCGCGCGTCGGCCGGACGCACGACAGGGAGCGAAGGTTTTGGCGTCAGCAACGGCAAGGGGCGGTATCCGTCGGCCCTCCGTCGCGCACTCAGTGCGCGGGCCATGGACACCGCCCCGACGGTCACCGCTACAGCCGTGTCCGATGGGTCGCGTGCTCCCACAGTCGCGACCCTCCTGCACCCGTGTCAGCCATCACGGGGCGCAGGCTTGGACGGCGAAGCCGGTCGGCCTGAGGCGGAACACCTCACGAGGCCATCAGCTCCCGCACCCGCGGGGCCACCTTGGCGCCGAAGAGCTCGATGGTGGTCATGAGTGTCTCGTGCGGCAGACCGTTCATCCCGTACTTGAGGTCGAAGCGGCTCGCGTCGAGTTCCCGGAGGGTGGTGGCGATCTTCTGTGCCACGGTCTCCGGTGATCCGACGAACAGCCCGCCGCCGGGACCGACATCGCTCATGAAGTGCGCGAATGCCGGGACGCGGAATCCTCGCTGCCGGGCCATCATGCGCATGGTCTTCTCGTAGTACGGCCAGAACTCCTCCACCGCCTGCGCGTCGGTCGCGGCCACATGCCCCGGACTGTGCACGCCGACCGGCACATCGGGTCGGCCGAACTTCTCCAGCGCCTGGCGGAAGAGCTGCGAGAAGGGGGCGAACCGCGCGGTCGGACCGCTGATGATCGCGAGCATCAGCGGAAATCCGTAGCGTGCGGCACGGACGACGGACTGAGGATTTCCGCCGACGCCGATCCAGGTGGGGATCGCCCCGGACTCGCTGTGCGGGTAGACGGGCTGGTTCACCAGTGCCGGCCGGGTGCTGCCGGACCAGGAGACGGGCTTCTCCTTGCGCAGTTCGGCGAAGAGGCCGACCTTCTCCTCGAAGAGGGTGTCGTAGTCGCCGAGGTCGTAGCCGAACAGCGGGAAGGACTCCGTGCTCGAGCCCCGGCCGAGAATCACCTCGGCACGGCCGTCGGACACGGCGTCGAGGGTCGCGTACCGCTGGTAGACCCGAACGGGATCGTCCGAGCTGATCACGGTGACACCGGATCCCAGACGTATGCGCGAAGTACGCGACGCGATCGCCCCGAGCACCACGTCCGCCGCCGAGAGCGGCATCCAGTCGACGTGGTGCTCACCGATGGCGAAGTGGTCGAGTCCGGCCTCATCGGCGAGGACACCCTCCGCCACCAGGTTACGGATCGTCTCGCCGTGCGAGAGCGGTCGGCCCTGGGCGTCGTCGGTCACGTCGCCGAACGTGTCCAGCCCAAGCGTGATCGGGTGCCCACCCGCGGAGGAGGCAGCACGTTCTGACATCGGCGGATTTCTCATTTCCCGTAACGGTCGAACGGTGGCTCAGGACCCGCACCCCGCACCGGTGTCGGGCACCGGCGCGAGGCACGGTTGGGCGGCGCCCCGTGATTCCTCGCGTCAGGCGGAGCGCAGCGGAGCGAGAGCGTTGCTCCACGCCACGACCTGGTCGAGGGTGGCGGTGACGGCGGCACGGTGGCTGTCGGCCGGCTTGAAGGCGCTGAAGTTCTCGAAGTCGGTGAACAGGGACAGCGCCACCTGGGAGCGGACGTCCGCCATCTGCAGTTCACCGGCGATCAGGCGCAGGTGCTCGACGGCGCGGACGCCGCCGGTGGAGCCGTAACTGACGAAGCCGACGGCCTTGTTGGCCCATTCGGCCGCCAGGAAGTCGATGGCGTTCTTCAGCGCGCCGGGCACCGAGTGGTTGTACTCGGGGGTCACGATGACGAAGCCGTCGAACGAGGCGATCTTCGCGGCCCACTGCTGCGTGTGCGGCTGGCTGTACTGGCCCATCGCCGGCGGGTAGGCCTCATCCAGCAGCGGCAGCTTGTAGTCCACGAGGTCGACGAGCTCGTACTGCGCGTCGGTGCGCTGTGTGGCCAGCTCATGCACCCAGTGGGCGACGGCCTCGCCGTTGCGTCCGGGGCGCGTGCTGCCGAGGATGATGCCGATCCTGGTCATGGTGTGCACCTTCGTTTGTATGTGTGCTTGTCGAGTCAAGTAAATGTATGAGTGCTTGCCGTGTCAAGGAGATAGGGTGTGAGGCATGCCCCACGACGAACAGCCCCTGCGCCCCATGGACCGGACCGAGGAAGCGCTCGTGCGCGCTCTGGCCCACGTCATGATGGCGCTGCCTCGACTGGTGGACGCGGACATGGTCGGCGACGGAGGGCTGCCCCTTTCCGAGTACACCCCGCTCATGTTCCTGTCCGAGGCGCCCCACCGCCGGATGCGGATGAGCGAGCTCGCCACCGCCTGCAATCTCTCGCTCAGCGGGATGACGCGTGTCGTCAACCGCCTCGAGAAGCAGGGATTCGTCCAACGAGCCAAGTGCCAGGAAGACCTGCGCGGTTGGAACGCCGTCCTCACCGACGACGGCCTCGCCCGCCTCCAGGAGGCCTGGCCCGCCCACCTGGCCAGCATCCGACGGCACGTTCTCGACAACCTCGCCGGCCATGACCTCGCCGCACTCACCGCCGCACTCGAACGCGTGGCGACGACATCCTGACCGGGTGGCGGTCGCCGCCTCAGCGCTCCAGGACCAGGGCCAGGCCCTGCCCGACGCCGATGCACAGCGCGGCCAGGCCCGTGCCCGAGCCGGCTTCCGCGAGCTGATGGGCAACCGCTCCGGTGATACGAGCACCGGAGGCGCCGAGGGGATGCCCGAGGGCGACGGCGCCGCCCTTCGGGTTGAGGAGGTCGGGGTCGAGTTCCGGCAGGGCGGCGAGACAGCCCAGCGCCTGGGCGGCGTATGCCTCGTTGAGCTCGACGGTGTGCAGGGCGTCGAAGGTGCGGCCCGCCTTCGTCAGGGCCTTGCGGATGGCGTCGACCGGGCCGAGACCGAAGTACTGCGGCTCGATGCCCGTCACGGCACTGGCGCGGATCCTGGCCAGCGGCTCACGGCCCGTCTCGGCCAGCCCGGCCTCGTCGACCAGCAGCAGGGCCGCCGCGCCGTCGTTGAGGGGCGAGGCGTTGCCGGCCGTGACCGTGCCGCCCGCACGGAAGACCGGCTTGAGGCGGGCCAGCGCCTCGAGTGAGGTGTCGTCCCGGATCCCCTCGTCGCGGGGCAGGTCCACACTCTCGACGGGGACCACCTCGGCGTCGTACGCACCGCCCTTCCACGCCCGGGCGGCCTTCTCGTGGCTGGCGAGCGCGAAGGCGTCCTGGGCCTCGCGGGTGATGCCGTACTTGTCGGCGATCAGCTCGGCGCTCTCGCCGAGCGGGATGGTCCACGCGTCGGGCATCCGCGGGTTGACCATCCGCCAGCCGAGGGTGGTGGAGTACAGCTCCTGGTTGCCGACCGGGTAGGCGCGCTCCGGTTTGGGCATGACCCACGGGGCGCGGCTCATGGACTCCACTCCGCCGGCCACGGCGACGCAGGCGTCGCCGAGCGCCACCGCGCGGGCGGCCTGGACGACCGCCTCCATCCCCGAGCCGCACAACCGGTTGACGGTGGTTCCGGGGACCGTCACGGGAAGACCGGCCAGCAGCACGGCCATACGGGCGACGTCCCGGTTGTCCTCCCCGGCGCCGTTGGCGTTTCCGAAGAACACGTCACCGATGAGGGACGGGTCCAGGGCGGGACTGCGGCGGAGCAGTTCACGTACGACTCCGGCGGCGAGGTCGTCCGGGCGCACGGCGGACAGGGCACCGCCGTATCGGCCGATCGGGGTGCGGACGGCGTCGACGACGTAGACGTCTCGCAGGCGCTCGTTCATCGGGACTCCTTGTGGTGGGGGGACCTAGGAAGGGGGGAGTACTGAATCGGGGTCAGCCGATGGGGTCCGGTACGCGCACGGGCGCGGCGGTGCGGCTGACCATCTCGTCCGTGCTGACGCCGGGAGCGGTCTCCACGAGGACGAGTCCGTCCTCGGTGACGTCCAGTACGCCGAGGTCGGTGATGACCCGGTCGACGCAGGCCACTCCGGTGAGGGGCAGGGTGCACGCGGCGACGAGCTTCGCACTGCCGTCCTTGGCGCAGTGGTCCATGACGACGACGACTCGGCGGGCGCCGTGGATGAGGTCCATCGCACCGCCCATGCCCTTCACCATCTTGCCCGGGATCATCCAGTTGGCGAGATCTCCGGTGGCGGAGACCTGCATGGCTCCCAGAATGGCGGTGTCGATGTGACCGCCCCTGATCATGCCGAAGGACAACGCGGAGTCGAAGAAGCTCGCACCGGGCAGTACGGTGACCGTCTCCTTGCCCGCGTTGATCAGGTCGGGGTCCACGTCCTCCTCGGCCGGGTACGGCCCGACGCCGAGGACCCCGTTCTCCGACTGGAGCACCACGTGCACTCCTTCGGACACGTGCTCAGGCACCAGCGTGGGCAGTCCGATGCCGAGGTTGACGTAGTCGCCGTCCCGGATCTCCGCCGCCGCACGTGCGGCCATCTCGTTCCTGGTCCATGGCATCAGTGCCGCACCGTCCCTCGTGCCGACGGCGCTGAGACAGTGCGCCGTTCGATGTGTTTGTCCGCGGCCTGCTCCGGCGTCAGTTCCACCACACGCTGGACGAACACGCCGGGGAGATGGATCTCGTCCGGGTCGAGCTCGCCGGGCTCGGCCAGCTGCTCGACCTCGGCGATTGTGACGCGGCCGGCCATCGCGGCGAGCGGGTTGAAGTTACGGGCCGAGCGGTGGAAGACGAGATTGCCGTGGCGGTCGCCCCTGGCCGCCCGCACCAGTGCGAAGTCGGTGGTGATGCCGTGCTCGAGCACATGACGCCGGCCGTCGAACTCGCGGACCTCCTTGGGAGGTGAGGTGACGGCCACGGTGCCGTCGGAGGCGTAGCGCCAGGGCAGGCCGCCCTCGGCGACCTGGGTACCGACACCGGCGGGCGTGAAGAAGGCGGGGATGCCGCATCCCCCGGCGCGCAGGCGCTCGGCGAGCGTGCCCTGCGGCGTCAGTTCGACCAGCAGCTCACCGGAGAGGTACTGGCGGGCGAACTCCTTGTTGTCGCCGACGTACGAGCCGGTGACGCGGGCTATGCGACCGGCGGCGAGCAGGATGCCCAGGCCGCCGCCGTCCACGCCGCAGTTGTTGGAGACCACGCTCAGCCCGGTCACACCGGTCGCGTGCAGCGCGCGGATCAGCACGTCGGGGACGCCGCTGAGGCCGAAGCCGCCCACGGCGAGGGACGCTCCGTCCATGACGCCGGCCAGTGCCTCCTCGGCCGTGGCAATCACCTTGTCCATGTGCACTGCGCTCCGTTCCGGTCCGGCAGACTCGCCCCGAGTGGTGTCTGCCTCTGTTCGGGTTTCCGTGTAGGGGTGTGAGTGTGTGGCTGTACGCCGTTGCCGCGTCGCGGTCGTCAACGGTGCAGTACGGTCCTCAGGGCTTCGAGCAGCTCGCCGTATGCCGCGGAGTCGGCGTCCGGCGCCGAGGAGGCCCGCCAGGCGATGTGTCCGTCCGGGCGGACGAGCAGGCACCCGTCCTCGGCCACCTCCGATGTCCGGCGCCACTCGCCGTAGGCGTCGCGGCTGTCCTCGGCGCCGATGCGGACGCACTTCAGGGGAATCCCCAGAGCCTCGGCGCAGTCGGCCGCGGCCGACTCCCACACGCCACCGGACAGGCCGGTGATCAGCGTGAGGGTGCCCTTGCCGACGACGTCCAGCGTGGACAGGCGGTGGCCGTTGCCGTCGACGAGCCAGGCGTGCGGGAGTTTCGCGCCGGGGCGGGTCGTCGGCCGGTGGAAGAGCTCCGGATCCCGGGCCCATTCCTCGGCGGCGCCGGTGTCCTGGACGACCGCGGAGGAGTCGTAGCGCTGGTTCATCTCTACGCCATGGGCGTTGAACTCGTAGTTCTTGAGCTGAATGGCCTCTTCCAGCGCCTGTCGTCGCTTGGTGCCCTCGGCCGTCCCGCTGCGGCACGCGGCGAGACCGTCGACGATGTCCTCCTCCTCGCTGTACTCGTCGAGTCCCAGTGCCTGGAAGATCGGGCCGAACTGGTCACGGCTGAGGTTGGCGCGATCGACGATCTGCCGGCCGACCGGTGCCCGCTCCGCGGTGTACGTGTCGAGGAGCCCCGGGCCGGCCTGCCCGCGGATGACCATGGCGAGCTTCCAGGCGAGGTTGTACGAGTCCTGGATCGAGGTGTTGGAACCGAGGCCGTTGGACGGCGGGTGCCGGTGCACCGCGTCCCCTGCGCAGAAGACCCGCCCGGACGAATACGTCGTGGCATAGCTGTGATTGACCGTCCACAGCGAGCTCGACGTGATCTCGACGGGAATGTCGCGGTCGCCGATGAGGTCGTGGACGATGTCACGGGCGGTCGCCTCGTCCATGTGGGGCGGGGGCTGATCGATGTCGTATCCCCACACCAGCAGCCATTCGTTCCACGGCCGCACCATGCGCACCAGCCCCATGCCGATGCCGCCCATGTGGGCGCCGGGACGCATCACCCAGTACAGAACGCTCGGGCGGTGGGCCACGTGCCGGGACAGGTCGGCCTTGAAGACGATGTTCATGCTGCCGGCCTTGCCGCTCTGCCCGTCGATCGGCAGTCCGATCTGCTCCGCCACCCCGCTGCGGCCGCCGTCCGCGCCGATCAGGTAGCGGGCTCGCACGGTGAACTCGTCGCCCCGCACCCGGTCCCGGAGCCGGGCGGTGACGCCGTCGGCGTCCTGTTCCAGGCTGAGGAACTCCGTGTCGAAGCGGATCTTGGCTCCTCGCGCCGCGGCGTTCTTCACCAGGATCGGTTCCAGAAGGGTCTGCGGAAGGTCGATCATCTGCGCGGGGCTGGCGGCACCGTACTCGGTCGCCGCGTGCGGGCCGGTGCCCCAGCTGCGGATCCGGCCGATCTCCTCGCCGGCCAGGGCGGTGCACAGCACGGTGTCGCCCATGAGTTCGGCGGGGCTGCCGGCCGCGGCTGCTTCGCCGTCCACGCCGAGGTCGCGCAGTACCTCCATCGTGCGCTGGTTGGTGATGTGCGCACGGGGGGTGTCGGCCAGCCAGCCGTACTTGGTGACGAGCAGCGTGCGAATGCCGTACGTGGCCAGGAGCAGGGCCGCGGATCCACCGGCGGGGCCACTGCCGACCACGAGGACGTCGGTGTCGTAAGTGTGGGTCGAGTTCATGAGACTGCTCCAGGTCAGTGTGCGGGGCCGTCGGCCAGGCGGGCGATGCGGAAGGTGAACTGCAGGCTGCGCCACTCCCCGTCGACGGCACGGCCGTCCGGGGTCGGTCCGACCCGGGGGGTGAAATCCACGATCAGGCCCTCCTTGACGCCGAACACGGTGTCGGAGTCGATGTAGTGGCCGCCCTTCACGAACAGCTGGGTGATCAGGCGCTGGTGGCCGGCGGCGGAGATCATGAAGTGCAGGTGGGGCGCACGGTAGGGATGACGTTCGACGGCTTGGAGCAGCTGTCCCACCGGTCCGTCGTCCGGGATCGGGTACTCGGCCGGCAGGATCGTCCAGAAGCGCAGGCGTCCCTGCTCGTCGGTGCGCAGGCGGCCGCGCAGCACCGGTCCGTCGAACTCGGGCAGCTGGACGTCGTAGAAACCGTCCTTGTTGGCCTGCCAGACGTCAGTGACGACATCCGGCACGGGCCGTCCGTCCGTATCGGTGATGAGGATGTCCGCCCACAGGGGGGTGCCGGCCACCCCCTGTGAGATGTCGCCGCCCTGTACGGTTTCCGGCGGCCCGTCCGTGTAGAAGGGGCCGAGGACCGCTGACGGTGTGGTCTGCGGGGTGCGTGAATGAGTGAGCAGGTCGACGACGCTGGAGACCCCGAGCGTGTCGGACAGCAGCACGAACTCCTGGCGGGTGCTGGTGGAGATCTGTCCGGTACGGGTCAGGAAGTCGATGGCCCGCTCCCACTCGGATTCGGTGACGTCATTGCTTGTCACGAAGTGGTGCAGGTGCCGTACGAGGTCACTGATCAGCTGCCTGCCCCGCGGATCGGGTGCGTCTGCGAAGCTCTCCACCACCTGGGCGGTCAGGCGCTCCACGTCCGAAGCCGCTCCGTGCGCCTCGGGGGCCGACAGCCCAGGGGTTCGCGGAGCAGGAGTCGGCGTCGCGGGAACCGTGGGACGGCGGCCCTGCCAGGCATCGCGCAACAGGCTCACGATTCCCGTGGGCGTCAGCTCACGGGGGTTGGGGTACGGCGTGGCGACCGCCAGCCGCGCGGCGTGCGGCAGATCCGTCTCCGCCATGCCCAGCTCACGCAGCGAGGTGGGGCCCCCGAGCGAGGTGATCAGGTCGAACATCCCGCTCGGAGCGTCCGGCACGCCGAGTGCGTCGGCGATGCGACTCATGGCGTCCCCGGCGGCCGGGGCGTTGTAGGCCATCGCGTGCGGCAGGATCACGGTGTGCGTCGCGGCGTGCGCCAAGTCGAACGCACCCCCGAGCGTGTGGCACAGCTTGTGATGCAGGCCCATACCGACGGAGCCGAGGCAGGTACCGGCCAGCCACGCGGCATGCAGGAGGTCGGCGCGTGCCGCGGTGTCGGACGGCTCAGCCGCGAGCGCCGGCAGGGAGCGGGCGCTCCGCGCGATCGCGTCGAGAGCCATGGCGTCGATGACGGGGTTCGCCTGTGGCGCGTACAGGGCTTCCACGGCGTGGGCCATGGCGTTGACCGCGCTGGTGACCGACAGGCCCACCGGCAGGCCGAGGGTGAACTCGACGTCGTAGACGACGGTCTCGGGCAGGATCGCGGGGGAGGCCACCGTGGTCTTGCGTCCGTCCTGTGTCTCGCCGAGGACGGGGGTGACTTCGGAACCCGCGTAGGTGGTGGGAAGGATCAGCTGCGGCAGATCGGTGCGGAGCGCGAGTGCCTTGGCCAGCCCCGTGGTGGAACCGCCACCGACAGCCACCAGGCAGTCGGCGGAGTGTTTCCGCAGGACGTCGAGGGCCCGCTCGGTCACGTCGACCGGAGTGTGCATGGTGGCACCGTCGAACTCCGCCACGGTGACGTCACCGAGGACATCACGGACCCGGGCGGCGGCCTTGGCCACCGACGGAGTGGACAGGAGGAGGACTCGGGAACAGCCGAGTCGCTCGACCTCCTCGCGGACCTGGCTGACCGTTCCGGTGCCGGAGACGATCCGCGAGGGATGGGAGGTGTACACGAAATTCCTCATGGGGGTCCGCCTTCGCGTTGCCGTGGGTCCCTGAATTTCTGACACCGAGTGTGGGGACGGCGGGCGCTCGGACTCCTGCACGTTTCGCGCGTGTTTCTGCAGGATCGGCGCGGTGCGGTGGCTCTGGCGGGGGCACGCGGCGGATGCGGCGCCTGTGGTGCGCCGGAGGAAAGGGGCGGGCGGGACGGGCCGGGGCGGGCCGTGGAGCGCGGCGTCAGCCCGCGCGTCGGACCGCGGCGGGGGTCGTGCCGAGCTTGGCCCGCATCACGCGCGTCAGGTGTTCCTGATGCGAGAAACCGCAGTGGACGGCCACGTCGGGGATGGGCAGGACCGTGGTGCGCAGCATCCGGCGCGCGTGGTCCAGCCGCAGTTGCAAGAGGAACTGGTGCGGAGATTTTCCGGTGCTCGTCCTGAACTGCCGACTGAACTGGCTCGCGCTCAGCCCAGTGGCGGCGGCCAGGTCGGAGACGCGCAGTGGGTCGGAGATGTGCTGATCCATCAACTCCCGTGCGGACACGAGCTGTTGAGTGGTCAGTCCCGACATCGCGCCGGCCGGGGCGGGAGGCCGACCGGCCGTGTGCGCGTGGGCGAGCTGGGCGGCGAGCATGCCGACGAGGCGATCGACGTAGGTGCGCGCGGAGGGTTCCCACTGCCGCACGGCGCCGTCCAGGGCCAGCATGACCTGCTCGATCAGGGGATCCGAGCTGCCAAGTTCCTCGGCGAGTTCCACTGCCCCACGGCCGCCGTGCGCTTCCTGGAGGGCCGAGTCGCTGAGATAGAGGTGGACCGTGTCGAGGCCGCCCTGGAGTTCGACATCCAGTGCGCGACCTGCCGGATGGACAAAGAGCCCCCCCGCCGGAATCCGCTGGGCCCGCATCGACCGGCCGGACCGGCGTCGGACGGTCACCGGGCCACTGAGGTGAAGGATCAGCAGATGGGTGGGGGCACTGTCGAAGGTCGAGTGGTACGGCGCTTCCCGCTGGGTGGACAGATACGCGTGCTCCCAGCCCAGGCCCGAGCTCGTCCGGTCCGGGGCGACCCATGCCTGGCGCAGGATGCCACCGGTGTCGAGGAGGCCCAGCTCAGACATCGTTCCATCCCCGATCTCGGCGGTGGTGCCCATGCGAGCCTCCCATACGGTCGGCGATCAGGTCCATATTGTTGAGTGCTAAATCATTGCCGGATATTCCCGCCGGGGAGGCGGAGGGGTGGGGTGGGGTCGGTCGGCGGGACGTCGGCGAATGGTCAGGTCGGGCGGGCCGGGTCCGGAACCCACCCCGCTACCGGCGTGGGCGGCCGGACCGGGCCCACCGATGGCGACCCCGTCGGAGGCGCGTCCGCCCGCGACGGCACGGTCGTGGGGTGGTTGTGTGGACGCTGCCCGTGTCGTCCCGGGTGGAACCTGGCCTGCCGGGACGCCGAGGAGGCTTTCGGTTCAGGGGCTCGGCGAGTCGGTGGCTCGGCGGTTCAGGGGCTCAGCGGCTCGGTCCCGGGTTGCCCTGCGGGCGGCCGGCCGCCTCCACGGCTTTCGCCGTGACGTCGGTCGCGGCGCGCGCGGCCCTTCCAGTCACCCGCCAGGCCACCATGCGCAGCGCGGTGGCCGGAGCGGGCGGGAAGACGCCGAGCTGGCCGAGCATGGTCATGTCGTCGCGCACCGCTTCGTGCCCGACCACTTTGCCGTCGCGGAGTTCGAGCACGTGGATCTGTTCGAAGTCGATGTCACGCCCGGTGGGCGGTATGGCCTGGTCTGGAGCGCCGTCACGGAAGCGGACGAAGGGACCTGTGTGGCGGCCCTGCATGCGAAGCCGTACCCAGACCTGTTCGTCGTTGCGGGCGATACCGAGGACAGGGAAGGTCAGGTCGCTGAAGGCGAAGCGCATCCACGCGCCGGAGGCAAGGACTCCCGCCGGTCCGGGAAGTGCGCAGGCCGTGGGTGACACGGCGGCCTCGCGGTTGTGGAAGTCCTCGTGCACCACCTCTGCGGCCAGTGCCGGATCGCCTGTCTCGAGGACCCGGAAGAGTCCGTGAGCCAGGTCCGTGGCATCCATGCCCATTGCGTTGATCCTTTTCGACGGGTGTGCGATCTGGGGGTGACGCCGCCCGGTCCGAGGGGGACGGGGTGCGGTCGTGGCCGGGGCCGAGTGTGAGGGCGGCCGGCGGATATTGAGGTTATAGCACGCCTAATGAATTCACGCCTTAGGATGACGCCATGCCGTCCAAGCGCCGCTATGTCTCCCCGCTGCGCGAGCAGGCCGCCGCACGGACGCGGGCATTGATCCTCGGTCAGGCCACGGAACTGTTCGCCGAGCGCGGCTACGGTCGCGTGACCGTCGCCGACATCGCTTCAGCGGCCGGCGTCGCCTCGAAGACCGTGTTCGCGAGTGTCGGGAGCAAGAGCGACATCCTGAACCGGATCGTCGACCAGGGTGTGATCGCTTCTGGTTACGAGCAGGCCATGGAGGACCTGCTCGCCCTGCGGACACCGGAGTCGGTCCTGAAAGCCCTGGCCCATGGCACGCGGATGGGCAACGAGGGGCAGTTCGCCGTGCATGAAGCGATCCGCAAGGCGCTGCCCGTGCATGAGAACGGCGAGGCCCTGTGGGAGCGCGCGACCGCGACGTACCGGGACGCGCTGCGCGCGACCGCTCGGCACCTGCACCACCTGACTCCGCCGCCCTCCCACTCGGTGCAGGAGACGGCCGACCTTCTCTGGTACTGGTTCGGTCCCACCGGCTGGCGAACGCTCGTGGTGGAGAACGGCTGGTCATGGGAGCGCGCCGAGGAAGTTCTCTACCGCACTTCGGTCGCTACCCTTCACTGACACCGTTCACCGAAAGCCGCCTGCGCGACGGCGCTGGTCCGGACGTCGCTCGACAGCTCCACGCACGCTCAGGACTCATTCCGGCGGCTGAAGCTGTGCCACGCACCGCGATGCCGTGTCGGTCTCTACGGCCGTTCGACGAACCGGACGCGGGAGTGACCGGTCGCTCATGCCGTACGGATGGGTTCGTCGAGGTGCGATCAGCGGCAGACTTTGGAAAGGTCCCGGCTGTGGGTCGGGGCAATCCGCAGGTCCGGAAGGGAGATCGAGATGGCACGAGTTCTCTACACGGCGGAGGCGACCGTGACCGGCGGCCGTGCGAACGGCCACGGGCGCACCCATGACGGAGTCCTGGACGTCCAGCTCCGCGCGCCGAAGGAGATGGGTGGCGAGGGGGGTGGCACGAACCCCGAACAGCTCTTCGCGGTGGGTTATGCGGCCTGCTTCGAGGGCGCACTCGGCGTGGTGGGCCGTCGCGAAAGGGTCGAAACCGGCGACGCTTCGATCGATAGCCGGGTCAGCCTCCTGCCCACCGAGGATCGTGGTTTCGCACTTGCCGTGGAGCTCCACGTGACCCTGCCGCAGATCTCGGATCCCGAGCAGGCAGCGCAGATCGTCGCGGCCGCACATCAGGTGTGTCCCTACTCGAACGCCACCCGGGGCAATATCGACGTCACCTTGACCGCCAACGGTCACGAGGTCGCCCCGGGCGTCGGCGACTGAGTCGGCCCGGCCCGGCTCACTCCCGGCGGGGGAGCGGCCCCCTTTGGGCTGGGCCACCAACGACTGGTGGGCGTGGTCGCCGTCGGGCGGTTCGTCTCAGTCCGGGATGGCGGCCTCGACCAGGGGAGCGGCTACGGTGCGGGCCGCTGTCTCGGCGCCGGGATCGTGGTCCGGCCAGGCACTGATCCCGGCGCCGTCGTAGAGCAGAATCGAGCGGCACCCGTGCGGGCGCGGCGGCCCGCCGGTGGGTGAGTGACTTCGCGCCCGTGGCGCCTGCCTGCTGGGCGACGTCGAAGAACAGCTCGTGCAGCCAGGCGTGGTAGTCCTGCGCGGCCTGTTCGACGACACCGCCGGGCAGGCGTCGGCACTCGCGCTGATGAACACGCGCCGCGGAGCCCCGGCTCGGTGAACGACAGCCCCCGCACCTCGAACGCGTCGCAGCCCGCTACGACACCCCGAAAGAGCGCCTGGTCACCGGGGCCACGTCCGGCATCGACCGGCCGGACGCCGAGGCCGGTGAGATCGACGTCCTGGTCAACAACGCCGGGCACGCGCTCTGGGCACCGGCCGAGGGGATGAAGGTGTCCGACTACGACGTGATGTTCGCCGGCAACGTGCGCGCGGCGTTCTCCTTCGTCGCGGCATTCGCCCCGGCGACGGCGGCGAAGGGATCGGGTAACGTGATCAATATCGGCAGCATGGCGGGCGGCATCGGCCTGGCCACGGGTGCCGCGTACGGCGCGACCAAGGCCGCGTCGGCATCCTTGACGCAAGGCTGGACGGCCGAGTACAGCGGCCGCGGCGTCCGCTTCAACACGGTTGCCCCCGGTCCCGCCCACACCCGACCCCCGGGCTCGCGACCTGTTCGGCGCCCTCGGCGGGACCACAGCGACAAGACCCGCGGCTGAGCCCGCGCCGAGGTCGTCGCCTTCGTCGTCTCGCCGAAGGCCGGCCATGTCAGCGGTCCGACCATCGCCGTCGACGGCGGCCGCACCGCCATCCGAACCCGCCCGTTCCTTGTGCGGGGATCGGGCACCCGAGTTGATACGACGCACACATGAAAGGTCACAGCCATGAACAGGCTGGACGGAAAGGTCGCCGTCGTCACCGGCGGCAGTAGCGGTATCGGATTTGCCACCGCACAACAGTTCGTGGAGGAAGGTGCCTTCGTGTTCATCACCGGACGGCGCCGGCCCGAACTGGACAAGGCGAAAGACGAGATCGGCAGGAATGTCACGGCCGTCCAGGGTGACGTCAGCGTCTCCGCCGACCTCGACCGGCTCTTCCGGACCGTCGCGGAGGAGAAGGGGAAGATCGACGTCGTCGTCGCCAACTCGGGTCTGGTCGATCCGCAGGTGTTCGGCCAGATCACCGAAGCGGGTTTCGACCGTACCTTCAACGTCAATGCCCGTGGCACCCTGTTCACCGCTCAGAAGGCCTTGCCCTTGATGAACGACGGCGGTTCGGTCATCCTCGTCGGATCGATCGCGGGCCACATCGGCGTCGAGGGATACACCACCTACAGCGCCACCAAAGCCGCCTTGCGCTCCTATGCCCGCACCTGGACCAAGGAGCTCAAGGGCCGCGGCATCCGGGTCAACGTCCTCAGCCCCGGCCCGATCGACACCCCGATCTTGGACGGCCAAGCGGACTCCAAGGAAGGCGCCGACGCGATCAGAGAGGCCTTCGCATCCCTCATTCCACTCGGACGCATGGGACGTCCCGAGGAGGTCGCCGCGGCCGCCGTCTTCCTCGCATCCGATGAGAGCAGCTTCTGCGCAGGCATGGAACTGAGCGTCGACGGCGGCATGGCACAAGTCTGAGGAGGGAGCCCGTCGAACGGGGGCTCTCGACCCCGTCACATCGCGACAGGTCAAGCGGCTCCCGACAGGCCCGCCCGGAGGGCGTCGAGCAACTGGTCCAAGTTACCCAGCTGCTCGGCGCCCAGCGCTCCGAAGGCCTTCCGCAACACCAGTTCCCCCGCCGCGGTCCCCGCGGCGAGCGCCTTGGCGCCCTCCGGGGTGAGGCGCACCAGCTCGGAGCGCCCGTCATGAGGATCCGGTGTCCGCTCGACCGGTCCCGCACGCTCCAGCGCGGCAAGGGAAAGACCGCCGCCCGTCATGCCGTCGTCGACCACTCTGCGCAGGTCGGACCCGAGCGACAGATACCGCAGTCCGACCCGTAGGCGCTCTTCGCCGCCAAGACCACAAAGCCCCTGCAGTGCCCTGAGGGCGGGCCGCGTGGCCATGCCCAGAGGATGTAGACACTGGCATCATTGTTGTCGTTGACATCATTGTTTCCAGTGACTACATTCAGGGTCGCAGATCCTGCGGAAAACCCGAGGGCTGTTCGTCGAGGCGGCAGCGACTTCCGTCTCACCTCAGCCTCGGCCCACCCGGCTATCACTACGGAGACCTCTCATGCCTTTGCCGCGCCTCGGTCGGTTGCTTCGCCCCGCCGCCTTCGGCGGCATCCCCACCGGTGCACGACTGGAGCGCATGCAGGCATCTCCTCAGTACGCCGACGGCAGCTTCCGCAATCCGACGGCCACCCTGACCATGGCTTCCGGCTCCGCGCTCGACTTGGCCCGGACGAACCTTCACCGCGCCGATCGCGTCCGTCGCAGGCCGGCCACGGCGATCCCCCTGCACCGACCGGCCCTCACGGGGCCCGACGCGGCGCCGGAATCCGGTCTGCGACTGACCTGGACGGGGCACTCCACCGTTCTTACCGAGATCGACGGCGCAAGGCTGCTGTTCGACCCGGTATGGGGCGAGCGTTGTTCACCGGTGGGCTTCGCGGGACCCCGGCGACTCCACCCGGTCCCGATGCCCCTTGAGGACCTGGGCCCCGTGGACGTGGTGGTGATCTCCCACGACCACTACGACCATCTGGACATGCCCACCATTCGTGCCCTCGTCGGCACGGGCGCACAGTTCGCGGCCCCGCTGGGCGTGGGGGCGCACCTTGAGCGCTGGGGAGTCGCACCCGAACGGATCACGGAACTGGACTGGCACGAGTCGACGCAGGTCGCAGGGCTGACACTGACTGCCACGCCGGCCCGGCACTTCTGCGGACGCGCCCTGCACCGCCGTACGCTCTGGGCATCCTGGGTGGCGACCGGTCCCAGGCACCAGGTCTTCCACAGTGGGGACACCGGTTACTTTCCCGGCTTCGCCGAAATCGGGGCGGTACACGGTCCGTTCGACGCGGTGATGATGCAGATCGGCGCCTACAGCGACTTCTGGCCGGACATCCACATGACACCGGAGGAGGGTCTCCGCGCCCATCTCGACCTGGGCGGAGGCGAGCCGCACGGTGTGCTGCTGCCGATCCACTGGGGCACCTTCAACCTGGCCCCGCATCCGTGGGAGGAGCCTGCCGAGCGCACGTACGCGGCCGCTGCTGAAGCAGGTGCTCGGGTTGCCCTGCCCATACCGGGTCAACCCTTCGAACCTGGCGGCGAATTGCCCCAAGCCCCGTGGTGGCGGACGGTGGCGGCGCCCGCGTCCGACGCAGCCTCGACCGTCACCAAGGCCCGCCGCCCGGCGGGCGCTCGCCCCGCTCCGGCCCAGCAGCAGCCGTAACTCCGACGCACAACAGGGCCGCGAGCGGTGTCTCGCGGCCCTGCGTCGACCTGAGCCGCGCGGGCGCTTGCGCGGAGACTTCCGCCCCCTGTCGCGGACGGCCGCCGCCGTGGAATCTCATGTCGTGAGGGTTTGTCTATCCGTGGTCCGGACCTGATGGGGCGGTGGCGTTCGAGGTTGCTTCGGGTCGGGTGTGGAGCACTTCGCGGGCCTGTTCGGCGGCGCGGGTGATGCTTTCGCTGATGAAGTCGAGGAACCGGGCGATGTTCTCCAGGCGGGTGGCGGCGGGGGTGTGGGGGCCGAGGACGGCGACGCCTTGGCGTGCGGTTTCGACGAGTTGGTCGTTGGCTCGGGCGCTGGCGATCGTCGCCTGGTAGAAGAGTTCGTCGTCGACGACGTAGCGGTCGCGGCGGCGTTCGTCGCGTTCCCGGCGGACGAGGCTCTGGCTCTCCAGGAAGGCGATCGCTTTGGAGATGGAGGCCGGGCTGACCTGGAGGTGCTGGGCGAGCTGGGACGCGGTGAGGCTGCCCGCGTCGGTGATGAACAGGCGGGTCAGCACCCGGGCCGTCATCTTGGTCATGCCCGAGGCCATGAGGACGGTCGTGAGCGTCTCCTCGTACTCGGCCACGGCCTCGGCGTCGCGTCCGTGCGGCTGAGGGGCTGACTCCGGCCCCCGGGAGGCGGTGGGCCTGCGCCGGTGGGCGCGGCGTTCGGTGGCGCGGTGGGCCAGGTCGGCGCGGTAGGCGGTGGGGCCGCCGTTGCGCATCACCTCACGCGTGATCGTCGAGGTCGGGCGGTCGAGGCGTCGGGCGATCTCGGCGTAGGGGAGGCTGTCGGCCAGCCCCAGCGCGATCTGCTGGCGTTCCTGCTGGGTGAGCCTGCCTCCCGGCATCGCAATCTCCTCGGTGGTCCTTCGTGGCGGTCTCTGATCCCCTCCACTGTAGCGTTCACGTCTCACCCATTGCAATGACCGGGGCGATTGTCGTTGCGTTACTCTCAGGACTGTTGCAACAGTTTCTAGGCATCTACCTGCATCGATGTCAATTGTGTGCAACGGGCTCGTTGTCAGTTCATGGAAAGCAACGTAGCGTTTCCAACGTCAGAAACAACGAGCGAGCACGGGAGAGCATGATGCAGAAGTTCGACACCCCCGCCCCGATCTCCGCCGTCCTGGACATCCCCGCCGGACGCATCCAGTTCATCGCCGCGGACCGCGCCGACACCACCGTCGAGGTCCTGCCCGCCGACCCCTCCAAGAGCCGCGACACCAAGACCGCTGAGCAGACAGAAGTCACCTACGCCGACGGCGTCCTGCGGATCACGGCCTCGACCTCCAACAACCAGCTCTTCGGCCCCTCCGGATCCCTGGAGGTCACCGTCCAGCTGCCCGCCGGCTCCCGCATCGAGGCCAAGACCGCGAGCGCCGAGCTCCGCGGCGTCGGGCGCCTCGGCGACGTCGCCTTCGAAGGCGCGTACCGCCAGATCAAGATCGACGAGGCCGCGAGTGTCCGCCTCACCGCGATCGACGGCGACGTCGAGGTCGGCCGGCTGGGCGACTCCGCGGAGATCAGCACCGCACGGGGCGACATCCGGATCACCGAGGCCGTGCGCGGCACGGTCGTGCTCCGCACCGAGTCCGGCGACATCTCGGTCGGCGCCGCCGCAGGCGTCTCGGCCGCCCTGGACGCCGGCACCGGCTACGGCCGTGTCAGCAACGCGCTCAAGAACGACGGCACCGCCGAACTCGACATCCGCGCCACCACCTCTCGCGGCGACATCACCGCCCGCAGCCTCTGAACGAACTGAACCGGAACCAGCCAGGGGGAACACATGACGAAGAACAGCACTTCCTCGATCAGTTCGAAGTGGACCGGCATGGTGTCGGTCGACGATACGGCCCTGGCCGTCACCGACACCGGCGGTCCCGGTATCCCTGTGGTCTACCTCAATGGCCAGTTCGCCACTCAGGGGTACTGGCGGCGGGTCATCGCCGAACTGGGCACGGGGTGGCGGCACATCACCTACGACGAGCGGGCCCGCGGCAGATCGAAGCGCTCGGCGGACTATTCCTTCGAGGCAGCCGTCCGGGACGTCGATGCCGTACTCGCGGCCAGGGGCGTGGACCGGGCGCTGATGGTGGGCTGGTCCTACGGGGCGGTCGTCGGGGCGCACTGGGCCGGCCGGAACCCGGAGCGTGCCCTGGGCGCGGTCCTGGTCGACGGCGCGTTCCCGTACGACTGGCTCGACGAGGCCATGGAGCAGCGGATCCGGAAGCTGTTCCGGCGGATGGGCTGGTTCCTGCCGCTGCTGCGCCCGACGGGGCTGGCCCCGCGGATGACCGCCGAGCAGCAGGCGAACAGCAACATCGAGCTCGGCAGGCTCTCCCGCGAGCGCGAACTGGGCCCCGTGCTGGACGACATCACCGTCCCGGTGCGGTACGTGGTCGCTTCGGGGACGTCCTTCGGAAGCCGCGGTGACGAGCAGGAACGGATACGCACCGGCCTCGACGCGGTGACCGCCCGCAACCCGAACATACGGATCAGCGCGAAGGTCGCAGGCAACCACGGTGCGATCCTCAAGAAGGACTTCCCGTCCATCGCCGAGGCCGTGCGCGAGGTCGCCGCCCTCGATCGTGCGGGGCGGACGAGGTGAAGCCGTAGCGGCCGAGCACGTTGAGGGGGTCGGGGAAGCGCGGGGACAAGTGCCGGCGAACTTCCCGTACGCCTCGGCCTGTTCCTCAGCAGTGCCGGTCCAGGCCCCTTGGGCGCGGACCGGCACACGCGGGTCGATCGGATCCCGTCAGTGGCTGTGGCCGCCACCGCCGTGGCCGCCGGCGGGGCGGTTGCCGTCGGGGCCGACGATCGTCCATGGGCGCATCAGATCGTCGTCCTCGTGTTCGAGGAGGTGACAGTGGTGGATGTACGTCGCCGGTAGCTCGGCGCCGCTGTTCGGAATCGACGCGATGTCATCCTTGGGCGGGACGAATTCCTCAATGATGATCCTGGTCACCATCTGCGCAGGGGCCTTGACCGTGTCCTTGTAGGACAGCGTTTCGTCCGGGTCCGGCGGAACGGGCGGGCCGGTGAAGTAGTTGGCCAACACCGGGTGGTCCTGTGGTTTGCGGCCACCGTAGATCCACTTGTCGTAATCCGTCTGGTAGGCGGCCGCGTCGATCGGCTGCCGGTTCAGCACCTGGAAGTTGACGAGGTGGACATGCATCGGGTGGGCGTCGTGGTTGGGATTGATGTACTCCCAGATCTCGGTCGAGCCCTCCTCGATGAAGTCCTGGGACGGCTCCATGTAGGGCACCGCGTTGAGCGTCATCGTCCTGTAGAGCTGGTGCTGGTACACGACCCATTCCCGCCGACGGGTGTGCGGTCTCGGCTTGATGGGTGCGACCGCCCGCAGCTTGAGCTTCTCGGGCGGCGTCGTCCTGTCCCGTCCGGACAATGGCTTGGTGACGTGGAATCGCATGATGTCTGCGATTTCCGGTCCGCAGCCGGGGAAGCCGGGGAAGTGGACCTGCGTTCCTGGGTAGTTCGTCAATGTGACCATCTTGCCCTTCACGTGACTGAAGTCGACGATCAGGTCGTAGCGCTCGGCCGGGCTGATCAGGAAGTCCAGCATGTGCAACGGGGTACGGAAGCCGCCGTCTGTGCCGATCAGCCAGAACGGCAGCTGGGGCTCGGGCAGTACGTTTCTGGGAACGTCGAACCTCAGCCGCCAGAAACGCTCGTTCGAAGCGTTGAGAAGGCGCAGCCGGTAGCGTCGCGGCTCGACCTCCAGGAAAGGGTATGCCTTCCCGTTGACGACCGGGGTGTCCTCGCCTTCCCTGTCCAGCATGGTGTAGGCGAGCGAGCCGTCCCGGTTGAAGGTCCGGTCCTGCAGGATGAGGGGGACCTCGAATTCGCCTTGCGGCAGCCCGAGCCGCTCGTCGGCGGGGTCACGAATGAGGTAGAGGCCCGCAAGGCCCGCATAGACGTTGAGAGCGCTCATCCCCATGGCGTGATCGTGATACCAGAGCATGCACGAATGGTCGTGGTTGGTGTAGCCGTAGATCGCTTCGTTGGGTTTGGCCCGGCGCGGGTCCAGGGTGGTGTAGCCCTCGGCATGGAAGCCCTTCGGGCTGTACGACTGCTCCGGCAGGCCGTCGGACTGTGGCGCTGTGTAACCGCCGTGCTGGTGTACGACGTTCCACACGTTGATGTCGTCGGGGAACTGCTTGACGTACTTGTAGGGAGGCGGAGGGACCGGGGCGACCAGGGGGTTCTTGCGGCGAATCTGGTCGATCACCTTCTGGAACATGTGGGTGGTCGGCAGTTCGTTGCGCCACTTGACGACCGTCGGGTGGTCCCTGGTCGTGCTGATGGTAGCCCCGAGATAGCCCATGCCGATCGGCTTGTGAGGGTCGTGCGGGTTCGTGGCCCAGTAGCCCCACACGGGTGACGGCGCGAGATCCCGGTGGAAGCGCCACGAGCCCTGCCGCATCGTGAACTCGTAGTAGTCGGCGCCCGGATAGACGGAGGGATCCGAGATGGCTGTCAGCGGCCTGGGCAACGGGTCGACGAACCTCTTCAGCTGAGGGGTGTTCGGCGTCCCCGCGGGGTCCTCACACCCTGCCGGCGGGTGAGCCGTCGCGGAATACGCCCGCAGTCCCAGAACACCCCCTGGAAACATGGCCGCAGCCCCCAGACCACTGGCCGTGAGGAATTTCCTTCGCTCAATCATCGTCCCTGTCCTTCCGTCGCCTCACGTAGCGCACAAGGAATACAGGGGTTGATTCGGAGCGTAACCGCAGCGCGCCAGTCCGTTCGGAGAGAGCCACTCATTGAGCCGATCTCAGCCGTAAATCGGAAGGCGTCGAGGTTGAAATCAAACTATTACCGCAAGTCTGAATGCATACGCCATTTGAATACATGCACCATTCTTCTGGTGCGCCCCATTCTGCTGCGCGGCGGACCATGGGGCCAACTGATCGTTTCAGAATGAGTTTCGGAGTCGCCTCAAGCGCATGTTGCTGCATGCGAGTTGAAGTGCTCGACCACCCGGCGGGTCGTGGAGCCGGATGAGTGGGTCGTGGATGAGCGCTCCCTCCACAGGTCGTCGGCACTGGCCTGGCGACGTCAAGAGGCGACAACACGGCTTGATGCGCGCCCGGCGGTCTCAGCAGTTCGCGCTGTAGCGGATGCATCCGGGTGGCGGGGTGTGGCTGTGGTCCCACTCGTGCTGCGCGGCCGTCAGCGATCCGCCTGCCAGGAGGGCCACCAGCAGGTGCGCGATCACCGTCCAGCGGGCACGAAAGATTGCCGCGAGAACTGCCAGAATGAGTACGGCGATCAGCAGCACCCGTACCCGCCCCATGTGCGCGAGGCCGGCCGCGTCGATCTGTGCTTGGTCGCCTTGCGCTGCCCATACCTCCAGGCCGTAGCCATATATCCAGTCCAGCACCAGCCACGCGGTCTCCAAGAGGAACAGCGGGATCGCGAGCGCGAGGTCCACGCCCAGGCGTGTTGGGTGCGACCAGGGGCGTCGGCGTTCCGGGGCTGGAAGGGTGTCGGTCATGGCTGCAGCGTGCCGCGGCTGGTGGTGACGCACATGAGTACCCGTACTCAACTCCGGTCCCGCGGGCCCGGATCCGATGGGGTTGTGGAGCGAACGCCGGTCCGCTCTCCATCAGGGCCTGCTGGAACTGGCCTGCGGGCAGTGGTTCGAGCTGCAGGTCCTGGGCTCGGGTTGTGGCCGGCTTCGTGTCTCCGTGGCCTCTATGGCAGCGGCCGACGCCGACGCGGGGACGTGACCTGACGGGCGGTCAAGTTCCGTCCTCGAGCACCGAGGTCCGTGGTCAACAACGCTGTGGCATCTGTCTGGTGAAGATCACAAGCCGACCACGATCACCTCGCCCTCGGAACTGTCGAAGCTCCAACTGGTCGAGCACCGGATCCCGACGGACTCTCTCGACCCGAACAACTTCAAGTACCGCTGGGTGCTGCCGGTCATTCCGCTCAACGGCGGCACCGGCTACCGCGCGCTCAAGTCCCACATGGGCGGCATGGTCTGGTACCAGGACAAGCTGATCGTCACCTCATGGGAGCAGGACTCCGACGACAACGTGATGTACATCTTCGACATGAAGCGCATCCTCCAGGCCACCGTCAACAGTTCCGCGGTCGGCAAGGTGAGTGGCGGATGGTCGGCGGACGGCTCCGAGCCCGGCTACCTCGCCACGGACAGCAGCAACCATGTGAACGCCTCGAAGGCGTACGAGACGAACGCCGTCGGGCGGCAGGGCGTGCTGTCGCGCAGCGCCACCGACGGTGGCACGCCGAACTTCTACGTCGACGACGTGCGCGGCGGCGTCGGCCGGCACGGCATCCTGTGGCGGCAGAACACCAGCGGAGCCACGGCGGCAGCCAACTGCGGGCAGGACATCACGTACGCCTGCTGGGGCCGGCACACCAAGAGCACGTCCTACTGGTGGAGTACGGGCCGGGTGTGGGCGCTCACCGAATGGGCGGCGGACAGCACGCGTCACCGAGCGGTGCGCCCAGTTGACCCAGCCGGGCACGGACCCTCTCGGCGTCGGGGTGGGCGAGCTCGGTGAAGAGGGTGAGGGCGCTGTGCCAGGCGGCTCGGGCGGCCTCGTGGTCGCCTGTCGCACGGTGCGTGTCACCGATGCGGACGAGGGTTCCCGCCTCCTCGGACGGCACGCCCAGGTCCCGGAAGATGGTGAGCGCGTTGCGGTAACTGGTGAGGGCCTGCGGATGGTCGCCGAGATTATGGTGGGCGTAGGCGACGCTGTCCCAGGTGGCGGCCTGGCCGATGTGGTCTCCGAGATCCCGTTGAATGGTCAAGGCCTCGAGGCAGTGGCTGAGGGCCTGTTGGTGATCCCCGAGCGTCGCGTGGTCCCAGCCGACCGCGTTGAGGGCGGTTGCCTGCGCGGCCTGTCGGCCAGTGGCCCGGAAGAGATCCAGGGCCAGCTGGTCGTGCCGGAGGGCGCCGGGGAGGTCACCGTGCTGCTCGGCCTCCCAGCCGAGGCTCAGGTGGACGTAGGCCCGTCCGACGTCGTCGCCGAGTTCGGTGAAGAGTTCCAGGACACGGTCGAGGTGGGCACCGGCTTCGTCGCGCAGGCCCAGTCGGCCCGCCACCCGGGCCAGTCCGAGCAGGCCGTGAGCTTCCACGACGGGGTCGGCCAGCCGCAGCGCGGCGTCGAGGGCGGTCCGTTGGGCGGCCGCCCAGTCGTGCCAGTGCCCCTGCCGGTCGAAGAACCGCTCAAGGGACGAGACGAGCAGGCAGACAAGGCGGTCCGAACCGGAGCTCGTGGCGGCGTCGATGACGGCGAGCAGCACCGCGTACTCGGCCGTGAGCCAGGCCAGGGCCGACTCGTCGTCGGCGAGTGGTTCGGGGAGAGTCCCCTCGGGGACAGGCGGGAGCGGCATGGTGTCCACGTACGGTGCGATCAGCCGACCGGCGGCGTGCGCCGTGTACAGATAGTGCTCGAACAGCTGGTTCACGGCCGCCCGGCACTCGGCCTCGCTGTGCTGGGTGTGCGCCAGTTCGGCGGCGTAGGCGCGGAGCAGGTCGTGGAAGGCGTACCGGCCGGGGGCGTGCTCGTTGATGAGGTGCACGCGGGAGAGCTCGGTCAGCAGCAGCCGCGCCTCCCGTTCCGCGAGCCCGGCCAGAGCGGCCGCGGCCGGCGCGGTGACATCAGGTCCGGGATGCAGTCCGAGCAGTCGGAAGAGGCGGGCGGCGGCGGTGGAGAGCGCGCGGGAGGACCAGGAGAAGACCGCGCCGACATCGGCCGACGTGTCGGCCTCGATGAAGGCGTCGAGACTGCCATGGGCCTCGCGCAGCTCGGCGGCGACGGCCGACAGCGAGAAGTGCGGGTGGGTGGCCGCGCGGGCGGCGACGCAGGCCAGGGCCAGCGGCAGCCCGGCGCACAGTGCGGTGATGTCCGCCGCCGCCGCCCGCTCGGCGGAGACCCGCTCGGCCCCCAGGCGGCGGATGAGGAGCTCCCGTCCCTCGTCGGTGCCGAGCGGACGCAGGGTGAGGGACTGGGCCCCATGAGCGGCCACCAGACCGGAGAGCTGGTTGCGGCTGGTGACGATCGTGAGGCAGCCGGGCGTGCCGGGCAGCAGCGGCCGCACGTGATCGGAATCCCGCGCGTTGTCCAGCAGGACGAGGAACCGGCGTCCGGCCAGCAGGCTGCGGTAGAGCGCGGCCTGGGCGTCCAGACCGTGCGGGACGCGTTCCGGCGGTACCCCCAGCGTGTCCAGAAAACCGCGGACCGCTTCGTCGGGACGCATGACGGCCCCCGAGGGGTCGAAGCCCCGCAGATTGACGTAGAGCTGCCCGTCGGGATAGCGATCCGCGACCCGATGGGCCCAGTGCACGGCGAGTGTGGTCTTGCCGATTCCGGCCATTCCGCCGATGGCACTGATCACCACTGTTTCGGCGGGCCGCCCCTCGCTCGACAGCGGTCCGAGGACCTCGGCCAGTTCGGCCCGCCGACCGGTGAACGTCGGTAGATCGAGCGGCAGTTGCGCGGGCACGGGCAGGGAGACCGCTCGCGGACCGACGAGGTCCGAGGCCGCTGGACCCTTGGCGGTGCGCGCCTCGGAGGCGTCGGCTGCGGGCCCGGCCGCCGTGGATGCCGCGTCGCGCAGCTCCGGTCCAGGATCGATGCCCAACTCGTCGGCGAGACGGTTCGACACGGTGAGGTACGCGCTGAGCGCCTCGGGTCGTCGACCGGTGGCCGAAAGAGCGAGAATCAGCCTGGCCATCAACGGCTCGTCCAACGGGCTGTCGGCAGCGGCCTCCCGGAGCCGGGGGAGGACCGCACCCGGCAGGTTCGCGCGCAGCGCGACATCGGCGGCCTCCTTCACGGTCGCGAGGCGCTCGCCCTCCAGTGAGACGAACGCCGCGTGTGCGCGCGCCTTCACGGGGATCCCGTGCGTCGTCGGGCCCTGCCACAGCGACAGCGCCTCGGTGAGGAGGTCCACGGCCCGTTCGGGTGCTCCGTCCGAGGCGGCCCGCCGGGCCTCGACCCGCAGCGCACGGAAGCGCAACAGGTCCAGAGAGTCACTGTCGGCCACCAGTCGGTATCCGCCCGTGTCCCGGAGCAGCCACCGGCCCGTCGCCCGGGTGGGAAGGCCGGGCTCCAACAGGCGGCGCAGCGCCCCGACATGCCGGTGGACCACATTGACCGCGGTGTCCGGCGGACGCCCGCCCCACAGGACGTCGACGATCTCACTCACGGAGACCGGCTGACCTGCCCGTACCAACAGCAGTGCCAGTAGCGCCCTTTCCTGTGGACGTGCGAGGTGCAGCTCCGTCCCCGCCCGCCAGACCCGAACCGGTCCGAGTACCGCGAACCGCACCGGATCCGGCGCCACCTCATGCCCCCTTTGGTCTTCCACCCCGACGCTCACCCTACGTCACGCCGCTCGGCCGCCTACGTGCAGGACGACCGGCGTAAGGCAGTGTCCAGGAGGCCTCCGGCATCAGCCGAATTCCGCCCAGTGCAACGCGTCGAATTCGCCCGAGAGGAGTTCCGCACCAGGGGTGGGCGCCGTCGGCGCGGGGGAACTCCATGTGCCAGTCGTCGAGCAGTCTGCGCCGCACGGTCCCGGCGGCCGGATCGATCACGGCTCGTGCCAGACCACTGCCGCTCTCCGTGTCGGCCGCTCGGCCCGATCCCGACCTTTCGGAGTCACCGAGTGGCAACCTGGGCCACTGCACGTAGTCGAGCACCCGGCCACGACGGTGGGGCCGCGCCGCACTGTGCCATCAGGTCCGGTGATCGACCAGGTCAGCGACACCGGGGGACTTCCGCAGCGGATGCGGCGGGGTGGGGGCGGTCGCAGCATGAGAAGCAGGGGTCCTCGCCTCAGCGCCCGGCCGGGGGTTTCCTCGCGCTCTCGGTTTCCGACATGGAGGCGCCGTCCGCGGAGGTGTCCGATGGCTCAACCCGATGCGAATCGAGGACTCGGAGCGACGGGGAGCGGCGAGTCTCCGCCGTCCAGAATGACGCCGTCCGGAATGCCGGCGGCCGATGCGCAGGCCGCTGTGTCCAGCGGCGAAGCCCCGAGCACCAACAGTGTCTTCCTGGGTTTCGCCCCCTGGATCATCTTCGACGTGGTGGCGAGCCCCAGTACGTGGAAGTACGCCGCACTGGCAGCGCTCATCGCGGCCCTGGTGTTCAATGTGCCCGACCTGCGGCGCGGGAGCTTCAAGATTCTGGAGGCGGCGAGTCTGGTGTTCTTCGCCGTCATCTTCGTACTCGGGCTCGCGGTGGACCGTCAGGATCTGATGTGGCTGGAGACCTACGCGCAGACGTTGGCCAACGGGGTGATCGCCGTCGTGGCACTCGGTTCCCTCGCCTTCACGCCGTTCACCGAGCAGTACGCACGTGAGTCGGTGCCCCGCCAGTACTGGGACACACCCTTGTTCCGGCGCACCAACAGGATCCTGACGGCGGTATGGGGTGGGGTGTTCCTGGTCACGGCCCTGCTGGGGCTGCTCGCACTGCATGTGACGTCGGGGTCGGACTGGCTCAACTGGGTCATCCCGATCGCCTTGCTGGTCGCAGCGATCCGCTTCACGAAGTGGTACCCGGCACATGTCAGGGCGCAGGCGCGGGGCTGACCCGGCGGAGGCCACGTTCCGCAGTTCGTGTGCGTCGACCGTGATGTCTCTCCGCGTTCGGTTCCTCCCGTAGCGGGGGAGAGGTAAAGCAATCGTATGGTCTAGTCCAAGAGTTATTTGGTCTAGGCCAATCTATTGGCATGCACGTAACACCTACAGGAAGCTGGGGCGACTCTCCCCCACCTCCTGGAGGCACGCAGTGAGACGTCTTCGCGCATGTCTGGGCGCGGCAGCCGCCGTTGGACTCGCCGCAGCGGGCACGACCGCACTGGTCGCGGGCAGCGCTTCCGGCGCGACCTCCGCACTCAGCAACCGCTGGTACGCCGCGGCTCCCTACCTGATGCCGCTCGACAACGACCCGCCGGACCCGGCCACCATCATGGATGCCACCGGCCTCAAGGCGTTCCAGCTCGCCTTCGTCCTCGCCCCCAACGGCGGCGGCTGCAGCCCCACATGGGGCGGTACGGCCGCGGTCTCCTCGGACACCGCCGTGCAGTCGGTCGTCAACACCGTCCGTGCCAAGGGCGGCGACGTCTCCGTCTCCATCGGCGGGTACGGCGGCACCAAGCTCGGCCAGGTGTGCTCGGACGCGGCTGCCACGGCGGCGGCGTACCAGCAGGTCGTCACCAAGTACGGTCTGCACGCCATCGACTTCGACCTCGAAGAGCCGGAGTACGAGAACACGGCGGCCATCAAGAACGAGATCGGCGCCGCGAAGATCCTCCAGCAGAACAACCCCGGACTCTACGTCTCCGTCACCACCGCCGGTACCGCTGACGGCACCGGCTGGTTCGGCAAGCAGATGCTGCTGGAGGCGAAGTCACAGGGCTTCACCCCGAACAACTTCTCCATCATGCCGTTCGACGGCGGCTTCAACGGCGCCGCGTCGCAGACCAGCGCGCTGACCAACTTCAACCAGATCCTGCAGTCCACCTTCGGATGGGACCAGGCGACCGCCTACGCCCACGAGGGCTTCTCCGGGATGAACGGGCGCAGCGACGCCGGCGAGTTCTTCACGCAGACCGACTTCCAGACCGTGCTGGACTACGCCACCAGCCACAACATGGACCGCTTCACGTTCTGGTCCCTCAACCGCGACCGTCAGTGCACCCCGGCCGACAACGGTGGCCGGACCTCGGGCACCTGCTCCAGCGTGGCGCAGAACTCCTGGGACTTCGCCAAGTACTCGGTGAAGTTCGCCGGGGCCACGCCGCCCACCTCGACTCCCACCCCGACGCCGACGCCCACGCCCCCGGGTACCGGGTGCAAGCCGGCCTGGAGCTCGACCGCGGTCTACACCGTCGGCAACGAGGTGTCGTACAACAGCCACAACTGGAAGGCCAAGTGGTGGACTCAGAACGAGACACCCGTCGCCTCCGACTGGGGCGTCTGGCAGGACGAGGGTGCCTGCTGACGATCTGACCGTCTGACGACCATCGGACCGCCTGACGATCCGACCGCCTGAGGTCTGCCGGACCGGTTCGGCGGGGCCCGTGAGGTGCCCCGCCCACCGGAAGTCGCGCGGCCCGGAGCCCAGTGCCTGGTGCGTGCCCGCGCGCCGATCAGGGCCGCCACCATGTGCGCCGGCCCTTCAGAGGGGCGAAAATGGGCAGAGGCCCGGTCGTCGAGGACACGCGGTGCCTGCCGAGAGGAACGTCGCCATGCGCGGACAGCCGCCATTGCCGTCAGGGGCCGTTCGCGGTGCACGTACCGGTGCGGGCGGCGAGCACGCATGACGCCGGGGCCGGGCGGTGCCGCGATCCTACGACGGTCGATTCAGGTCACCTGCTCGGCGAGCGTCGGCTTCTACGCGTTCCTGTACGGCCTTCACCAACCCGTGGCGGCACTGTACGCACTGTTCACACCGATCGCGCTCGGCCTGTTGTCCACCATTCCCGGGACCGGCCGGCAGCAGGCATGGATCACCTTGCGGACCCTGCCGTTCGCAGTGGTTTTCGTCGCGCTGGGCACGGCACTCGCGGTGAGCACGGCGGCCGCCGTGACCGGCATGCTGATCGTCGGATTCCTGCTGAGTTTCACCGTGGTGGCCGGACCTCGTACGGCGGGTCCCGCCCCCGGGCTCCAACTCCTCTACATCCTGGCCTGCTTCCCGCCGTACGCCCCTCAGACGCTGGGCGCCCGGCTGACGGGCGGGACCGTGGGCGTCGTACTCCTGTCCCTGTGCCAGGTGTTCGTGCTGTCCGGTCCACCTGCCGCGAGCTACCGGATCGTGCTTGCCGACGCGCTGGAGACGGCCGCCGCGGCAGCGATCCATCCGGCTCGTGTCTCCGTCGCGAGGCTGCGTGATCTCAGCGAGGGGATGCGGCTGTCGCGGGTTTCCCCAGGTGAGCGCCCGACCGGCCCGGGGCGCCGGGACCGGGCCCTGGCACAGGCGGGAGCCGCGGTCCGCCGGGTCCTGGACCAGCTGGCGTCGCGGAGCACGACGTCCGCGCCCCCTGGCGCGACACCGCGCACGGATCGATCGTCCGCCGCGCTCCGCGCACGCGTCGCGCGGACGTGCGAGGACACGGCTGCGGCCCTGCGTGCCGGTGAGCGGCCATCGACGGCCGACGCGCTCGACAGGGCGATCCGGCAGTTCCAGACGGAACGGATCCGCCGTGCGGCCGACCCGGGGGAGCCCGGTGCGGACACCGACGTCCTGCGGCGACAGGCGGCGGAGCTGACACTGGCCGAGTCGACGTGGATAGCGGTGACAGCCGTGGGTGTCTCCACCACCGGGCGCACAACCTCACCTCTCCGGCCCCGCGAACTCTTCTGGTACGCCGACCTGCCCACGACGCAGCTGTGGGCGCGTCGCATCGTGGGCAACGCGACGCATCGCTCGGTGTGGTTCCAGAACGCGGTAAGGGTCGCGTGCGGCCTCGCCATCGCCCGTCTTGTCGCGGGCACCCTCGACCTCACGCACGGATTCTGGGTCCTCCTCGCGGTCCTCACGCTGGGGCGCACCACGGTCGGCGCCACCTGGCGGGCCGTGCGCCAGGCCCTCATCGGCAACCTGGTGGGGGCGGTCGCGGCAGGTGCGCTGCTCATCGCCCTAGGCCGGCACCTGGACGCCTACGCCGCACTGCTCGTGCCGGGCATGCTCATCGCCTTCGCTCTGGGCCCGCGGCTCGGAATCGCCTACGCACAGGGGCTGTTCACGCTGGTGGTGACCCTCGCCTTCGCCCAGATCACCCCGACCAGCTGGCGACTGTCGGAAGCCCGCATCGTCGATGTCGTCACCGGCAGTGTCATCGGCCTCCTGTGTGGGCTGCTCGCCTGGCCGGCGGGGGCACGGAAAGAGGTTCACCGCACCATGGCGGGGCTGCTGCGCTCGTGCGGGACGCTGGTACCCGCCACGGTCGAGGCGCTGCTGGCCCCGTCGACCGCTCCGTCTCCGCCCGCGACATTGCCGACGCTGCGGCATCTGCGTCTGGCGGAGTCCGCCTATGCGCAGTTCCGCAGCGAGCCACCCACCGCCTGGGAGGGCGCCCAGGCCGACTGGCACGGGGTGCTCGTCGTGGCATACCACACGGTGCTCGGTGCCCAGCGGCTTCCTTGCTTCGAAGCGCCCCTGGCCGATGTGCCGCCCGACGCGTGCGCATGGGTCCGGGGGACGGCCGCCGAGCTGACGACGGACGCCGACCGCATCGCCACGTGCTTCACCACCGACGAACGCCCCGCGCCCGGCCGGAGTCCCCCTGGCCCACCGCTGCCGGAGTACCACTCGGCCCTGCCCGCAATCATCGATCTCGAAGTGTGGCTGACCGCCATCGACCACCAGCTCGCCCGCATCGAAGACTCCGTCGGCCCCAGGGCCTGATCCCGACGGGCCCGGCGGGGCACCCGGCCGCGTCCGGTCGGTCATGCTCCGATGCCTGCGCCCGCGGTGTTCCGGCCCACCATGCGCGCAGCGTCCACCACTGTCGGCCAGGGCGGCCGCCGGCAGTGGGCTGCGCGGCCTGCGGACAGGATGTTGTGACGATCATTACCGTGAACGCCTCGGCGAACTGTTTGAGCAGGATCGCGTGGTGAGCCGGTGGCGGGTTCTCGGCCGGCATGGCGTTGAGCGTCTTTCAGGGGCCGAGGGGATCCTGCGCCGGGTCCCGCTCCAGTCCGGACCGACGATCGCGAAGTGGCCGGCCTCGCATCCGTAGGAGCGCCAACGCGGCGGAGATGTCAGACGCGGTCAGCCGCGATGAGCAGGTACTGGAAGCTGCCGTTCTCGTAGGCGCTCAGGAACGTTTCCTCGATGCCGGTGACCAGGTGGTCGGCCCGCTTGCGGAGTTCCCAGTAGGGGATGGTGTCGGCGGTCAGGTCCTGGACGTGGACGGGTACGAGGCGGTTGCGGGCCATGGCGCGGAAGTACTCCGACCGTGGGTGGATGTCGCAGATGTAGTGGGCGTTGATGAGAGACACCTCCCGGGAGGCCCGCCCGTAGGCGTCGTTGTAGCAGCCGGTGATCGTCACGTAGCGTCCGCCGCGGCGCAGCAGCCGTGCGTGCTCGGCGAACAGCAGGTCGAGTTCCACGTACATGGTGGACTCGTTGTTCCAGGAAGCCGCGTACGCGCCGGAGGGCAGGCCGGTGTCGAGCATGTTCCGGTGGTGGTAGCGGACCTTGTCGTCGATGTTCCGCTTGCGGGCCTGGGCATGGGCGAAGTCGGCCTGTTTCCTTGAGATCGTGACGCCGTCGGTGTGGCATCCGTACCGCAGATGGGCCACCACACTTCCGCCGCCGCGCCCGCAGCCTGCGTCGAAGACGCGGTCGGCGCGGGAGAGAGGGCCGAGCTGGGAGGCGAGGAGGTCGGCCTGTGCCTGTTCCAGTCGGTGCAGTTCGGCGGTGATCCGGTCACGGCGCAGGGAAGCGTCGTCCCCGCCCCCGTCCCGGCCCGCGTCGAGTACCGACCAGTCGACGTCCCCGATGCCGTAGTGGTGGTGGTAGAGGTCGTCGATCTTTCCGAGTTCGAGGTTGACCGGGTTCTCCTCGGCGTTCCAGTAGTCCGCGACGCGGGCCTGGTACGTCGACTGGCAGGTGGCCTGGGTCGGCATCGGTGCTGCCGCGGTACCGGCATCGGTGATGGGCAAAGGTGACTCCTTGTGGCGCGGTGGACGACGGGCCGGGCGGCAGGGCGTTACCAGTAGTTCGGCAGGTGGTAGCGGTGGGTGTTGGTGGCGTGCCATTCGTGGTTGCCGGACACCCAGGCGGCCAGGCCCCGGGCGTAGCGCTCGACGAGAGGTGAGGTGGCGGACAGAGCCGCCGCCTCCTCCTCGAACGCCTCCATGACCTGGTTGTGGATCTCGACGGCCATCAGAAAGGCGGCCTTCAGCCCGCACCGTTCGTTCGCGGCGATGACCTGAGGCAGATTGAGATGGCTGGGATCGTTGGCCAGTTCCTTGGTGAAGGAGTACAGGTCGTTGACGATCGTGGTGGCGTTGCCGGCGAGTGCGGTGATCCGCTGGATCTCGGGCCGGACGTAGAGGGCCTCGGGCAGCTCGTAGCCGTCCACGGCGTCGACGATCGACAGGCAGGGGCGGAAGTTGTTGAACTGCCGCATCACCAGGTACTCCCAGACCGGTGGCACGTACCGGATCTCGGCCCAGGCGGCCTCGCCGAGATAGCCCAGGTGCAGCCGGGCGAGATCGTGCACCAGCCGGTCGGTCTGGCTGGGGGTGGCGAAGACGGCGTAGTCCTTGAGGGCCCCGTGATACGAACGCAGCGGCCCGTCGGCCTGGACGCCGCGCCGCCACCGCGCTTCCAGTTCGGGAGTGGAGTGGAAGGGGTCGAGCGTGGACTGGGCCCTGATCAGCCTGCCGCCGAGGCCGCGCGACGAGCCGCCTCTGTCCTCGTCCTCCTCGCAGTAGCAGTTGTCGACGAGGTTCTCGGCCAGCAGCAACTTGCCGGCCACGGTGAGACGTTCGAGGTCGGCCGCGCCCGGATGCTGGAGTACGACGGCCCGGCCGAACTGGAACCCCGCGAAGTCCCCCGTCCACGCTTTGGGGAACGCGTCGAGCCGACGGACCCAGGCCTCCAGCCTGCGGTCGACCTCCGCTGCCTTCCCCGGGTCCGCGGGGGCGGCGGCCCGGTGGCGCAGCCCGGGGATCGCCCCGCTCCGCCGGGCTTGCGCGACGGGGACGAGGCGGGGCGGCCCGGGCAGTCGCGTCGGCGATCCGGAAGCCGATGGGGTGCTCATTCCGCGGTCCGTCCGACCTGGACGTTCTCCAGGATCCCCGCGGCGTCGGGTACGAGGATGGCCATCGCGTAGTAGGCGGTGACCAGGTAGCTCATGATCGCGGTGCTGTCGATGCCCATGAACCGTACGTTCAGACCGGGCTCGTACTCCTCCGGGATGCCGGTCTGGTGCAGGCCGACGACTCCCTGGTCCTTCTCTCCCGTGCGCAGCGCGATGATGCTGCTGGTGTGGTGGGGACTGATCGGGATCTTGCTGCACGGCAAGAGCGGAACGCCGCGCCACGCCGGTACTTCGTGGCCGTCGAGGTTCACGGTGCCGGGCACGAGGCCGCGCCGGTTGCACTGCCGGAAGAAGGCCGCTATCGCCTTCGGGTGGGCCAGGAAGAGCCGGGTCTTGCGGCGCATCGACAGCAGTTCGTCGAGATCGTCGGGCGTGGGGGGACCGGTGAAGGTGCTGACGCGCTGGCCGTAGTCGACGTTGTGCAGCAGCCCGAACTCGCGGTTGTTGACCAGCTCCCACTCCTGGCGTTCGCGGATCTCCTCGATGGTCAGGCGGAGTTGCTGCTCGGTCTGGTTCATCGGATGGTTGTAGAGGTCGGCGACCCTGGTGTGGACGCGCAGGACGGTCTGGGTCAGGGACAGCTCGTATTCGCGCGGGGCGAGGTCGTAGTCGACGAAGCCGCCGGCGAGGACCGGTTCGCCCACGTGCCCGGCCTGTACGGGTACGTCGGCCTCGCCCTTGCGGTTCATGGGCTTGCTCTGCTGCTGTGCGAAGGCGTCCAGCTGGGCGGCGAGCGACGGGGTGCGCTCCACGAACGCCAGGAGCGTGTCCCAGTTGAGTGCCAGCACCACGCCCGGAGTCTCGGCCCGTACCGAGCTGAACCACAGCGGGTCGGCCTGGCCGATGGCCTCGTCCCCCATTCCGTCGCCGTCCGAGATGACTCCGGTGACCTCCTGCTCGCCGTACTTGCCGGTGGTGTAGCGGGTGAACCGGCCGTGGACGACGAGATAGGCCTCGGTGACGGGCTGCCCGGCGTCGAAGAGGACCTGGCCCGTACGCACCTCACGCACCCTGAACCGTGAGGAGATCTCCTGGAGGGCCGCGGTGTCGGAGTAGCCGCGCAGGGCGGGCAGCTCGGTCAGTGTCTCGGGAATGACCCTGATGTCGTCCGCGCCGTTCTGCTCGAACTGCACCCGGCCCCGGCCGACGCGGAGTTGGAGTCGCCGGTTCACCCGGTAGGCGCCGCCCTTGACGTCCACCCAAGGCAGCATCTTGAGCAGCCATCGCGAGGTGATGGCCTGCATCTGAGGTTCGGACTTGGTGGTGGTGGCGAGCTGACGTGCCGCGTCGGTGCTGAGACTGGTGGACCGTGGTCCGTCGGCGGTGGGCCCGGCGGCGCTGTCTGGGGAGCTTTCCGGGACTGTCACATGTCCTCCCGATACGTGAGCGGGCGTGGGTGGATACGCACGAAGATCAGCGAACAGGGCGGGGCGTCGACGCCGTACGTCTCGGGCAGGGGCTCCTACCGCCCGGCCATGGACGACGTCTGACCTGAACCCGTGTCGAAGGGGCGCCCGGCGACGCGTCGGAAGCCGTGCGGCGTGGGTTCACGGAGGCGGTGGGGGTCGAAGACGGATTCCGGGGAGGCGGGCGCCAGGACAGCAACCTCGTGACGGCCCGGGCAGTTGGGCAGCGCGCGCCCCATGTCAAGCGAAACAGTCACCGGTGGCGGTCGGAACCGCGTGAAAGGGGCGCATTAGTGCCCTCGAAGTGGGCATTCATTGCGCGAGGCAGACCGGCCATGAGGGCGCGCTCGCACGCCGGTCGCCGGGACCCACGCCACCGGCGCGAGGGCGTACGAGCGTCTCAGCTGGGCGTTCCTCTTGATCAGGTGGCCCCGCTCGAACGATCAAAAGAGCGTCGGGCTACCATCTGAGCGCCACCTAGCTCGAAAGATGAATCTGTGACTGTCAATGACGACTCGTTCACCAACTGGAACCACCGCGAGGAGATCGCGGAGTCGATGATCCCGATCATCGGGAAGCTGCACCGGGAGCGGGACGTCACGGTCCTGCTGCACAGCCGTTCCCTGGTGAACAAGTCAGTGGTGAGCATCCTCAAGACCCACCGGTTCGCCCGGCAGATCGCCGGTGAGGAACTCTCGGTCATCCAGACGCTGCCGTTCCTGCAGGCCCTCACCACGCTCGATCTCGGCCCGTCGCAGATCGACATCGGCATGCTCGCCGCGACCTACAAGTCCGACGACCGTGGTCTGTCGGTGGCGGAGTTCACCGCCGAGGCCGTGGCCGGCGCCACGGGTGTGAACAAGATCGAGCGCCAGGAGCCGCGCGACGTCGTCCTCTACGGGTTCGGCCGCATCGGCCGCCTTGTCGCCCGCCTGCTCATCGAGAAGGCCGGCTCCGGCAACGGGCTGCGGCTGCGCGCCGTCGTCGTCCGCAAGGGCGCCGGCCAGGACATCGTCAAGCGCGCCTCGCTGCTGCGGCGTGACTCCATTCACGGCCAGTTCCGGGGCACGATCACCGTCGACGAGGCGAACAGCAAGATCGTCGCCAACGGCAACGAGATCAAGGTGATCTACTCCGACGACCCGCTGTCGGTGGACTACACGGAGTACGGCATCAAGGACGCCATCCTCATCGACAACACCGGCAGGTGGCGTGACCGCGAGGGCCTGTCCCAGCACCTTCGCCCCGGCATCGCCAAGGTCGTCCTGACCGCACCGGGCAAGGGCGACGTTCCCAACATCGTCCACGGCGTCAACCACGACACGATCAAGCCGGACGAGCAGATCATGTCCTGCGCCTCCTGCACCACCAACGCGATCGTCCCGCCGTTGAAGGCGATGGCGGACGAGTACGGCGTTCTGCGCGGCCATGTGGAGACCGTCCACTCGTTCACCAACGACCAGAACCTGCTGGACAACTACCACAACTCCGACCGCCGCGGTCGTTCGGCGCCACTCAACATGGTCATCACCGAGACCGGTGCCGCCTCTGCCGTCGCCAAGGCGTTGCCCGACCTCAAGGCGAAGATCACCGGCAGCTCCATCCGCGTCCCGGTACCGGACGTGTCGATCGCCATCCTCAATCTGCAACTCGCCCGCGAGGCCACGCGCGAGGAAGTCCTCGACCACCTCCGTGATGTCTCGCTGACCTCGCCGCTCAAGCGCCAGATCGACTTCATCAGCGCCCCCGACGCGGTCTCGAGCGACTTCATCGGCTCGCGTCACGCCTCGATCGTCGACGCCGGCGCGACCAAGGTCGAAGGCGACAACGCGATCCTCTACCTCTGGTACGACAACGAGTTCGGCTACTCCTGCCAGGTCGTCCGCGTCGTCCAGCACGTCTCCGGCGTGGAGTACCCGACGTACCCGGCCCCGGCGGTCTGATCGCGGCAGCCTCTCCCGGTCGGCATTCGGTTGCCCTCCGCTCCCACCGTGCCCCGGCGGTCCTTCGACCGTCGGGGCACGGTGCGTCGCTCGCGTTACGCGGAGAGTTCCTTGCTGATGCGGTCCAGCATGAACGCGGAGGATTCCTCGGCGCGTTCCTCCCAGCCGAAGACGCACGCGGTGGCGACGCCGTCGAAGTCCAGTTCCCGGAGTGTGCCGAAGAAGGCGTCCCAGTCCACCTCGCCCTGGCCGATGTCGAGGTGTTGGTGGATGCGGGCCGTGGTGCCGGGCGGGTTGAGGATGTAGCGCAGGCCGGAGGAGCCCTTGTGGTTGAAGGAGTCGGCGATGTGCACATGGTGGAGCTTGTCGCCGGCGTAGCGCATCATCGCCGCGATGTCCGCGCCGACGTCCGAGGCTCCGGAGAGGTGGAAGGAGTGCGGGGCGCAGTAGAGGTAGTTCACCCAGGGCTTGTTGACGGCGCGAACGAGGTCGACCGCCGGCGTGTTCTCCTCACAGAAGTCGTCTGGGTGCGCCTCCAGGTTGAGGGCGATGCCCTCGCGTTCGAAGACGGGGAGCAGTTCCTCCATGGAACGCCAGAAGGCGGACTCGCTCTCGGCGGCTCGGTCGGGGCGTCCGTTGAACTCCGAGTTCATCAAAGGGCATTCGAGCTCTGCGGTGATCTCGATCATCCGCTTCCAGTAGCGGACGGCGGCCTGCCGTTCGGTCTCGTCGGGCGAGGACCACTTGTAGAGCGGGAGTACGGAGGAGAGCTGGACGCCGTGCCTGCGCAGTGAGTTCTTCAAGTCGGCCACACGCTCGTCGTCCGCCCGTGGGTGCAGGATGAACGGCATGAAGTCGTCACGCGGGGACAACTCGATGTATTGGTAGCCGAGTTCGGCGACCGTGCGGACCATCTCGTCGAGCGGCAGGGCGCGGAACATGTAGGGGTCGAGGGCGATCTTCATGCGGCGCCTCCGTAAAGGGCGGGGCGGGGCTTCATGTCCACGGTGACGACGGTGCCGTCGGACTCCAGGGAGCGCACGGCGGCGTCGGTGATGACGGTGGCGGCGTAGCCGTCCCAGGCGGAGGGGCCGGTGGGCTCGCTGCCGGTGCCGACGGCCGCGACCCATTCGCGGAACTCGGTGTCGAAGGCGTCGGCAAAACGCCCCCTCCAGTCCTGCGGTACGGCGGTCGCGTGGTGTCCTGCGGTACGGACCCCGACGGCGGCCGGGTCGGGCAGCCGGACCAGGCCCTCCTCACCGACGGTCTCGCACTGGATGTCGTAGCCGTACTGGCAGTTGACGAAGACCTCCAGGTCGATGCGGACCCCGTGGGCGGTCTCGAAGAGCATGATCTGCGGGTCCTTGAGGTGCGCGGACCGCTTGCCGGTGGCGCGTGGGGTGATCACCTGGGCGGAGACGATCTCGTCGTCGAGCAGCCAGCGCAGGACGTCGATCTCGTGCACGGCCGTGTCCTGCGCGGCCATCACGGAGGTGTACGACTCCGGCACGGTCGGGTTGCGGTGGGCACAGTGGACGATCAGCGGGGCGCCGATCGATCCGGAGGCGAGAACCTCCTTCATCCGGCGGTAGCCGATGTCGAAGCGGCGCATGAAACCGACCTGGACGAGCCGGCGGCCGTGGGCGCGCTCGGCCTCGACGATACGCAGACAGTCCTCGGCGGTCGTGGCGAGGGGCTTCTCGCAGAACACCGGCTTGCCGGCCGTGACGGCGTTCAGGACGTGCTCGGCATGGGTGGGGCCCCAGGACGTGACGAGAACGGCGTCCACCTCCGGAGAGGCGATCAGATCGGCACCGGTCGGCAGTGCGTCTGCGCCGACGCGGGCGGCCACCTCGGTGGCGCGGGCCTGGTCTATGTCGGTCACCGCGCTCACACGTGCGCCGGTGACGGCCTCGGTGAGTCGTCGTATGTGGTCCTGGCCGATCATTCCGGCACCGATGACACCTACACGTACGGTCATGGTTGTTTCCTTGAGGAGAGGAGTCAGGAGAGGGGTCAGGTGAAGAGTCGGAGGAGGGGTCAGGACAAACGCGTCCGGAGTTCGGCTTCGAGGGTTTCGAGGGTGCGGCCCCTGGTCTCGGGGACGTAGCGCTTGACGAAGATGAGCGAGAGGACGCCCGCCGCCACGAAGAGGAAGAAGGTGTTGGAGATCCCGATCCCGTCGACCAGGGACGGGAAGACCAGGCCGATCGCGAAGTTGGTCAGCCACAGCACCACGGCCGCGACGCCCATCCCGAAGCCGCGCATCCGCATCGGGAAGATCTCCGACAGCATCAGCCAGGTCACCGGCGAGATCGCGCCCTGCTGGAAGGCGAGGAAGGTGACGGTCATCGCCAGCACGGCGAACGCCCGGCCCGTGCCTTCCGGCAACGCCAGGGAGAACACGCCGATCAGCAGCAGGGCGGTGGTTGTTCCGATCTGACCGCACATCAGCATGGGCCGACGGTTGACGCGGCCCAGGAGCCAGATGCCGACGAAGGTGGCCAGCACCGAGATCACGCCGTTGGCGATGTTCGCCGTCAGGGCGCTGTCCGCGGTGAAGCCGGCGCCGGTGAGGATCTGAGTGCCGTAGTACATGATCGTGTTGACGCCGGTGATCTGCTGCACGATCGCGACGCCGAAGCCGATGAACATCAGCCTGCGCACCCAAGGGGTGGCCTTCATGTCGCGCCAGCCGCCGAGCTTCTCCTGCTCGTCCTTGACGGCGAGTGCGGACACCTCGCTCAGTTCGGCCCGGGCCCGGGCCTCGGACCTGACCTGCTTGAGCACCTCGAAGGCCTCGTTGAAGCGGCTCTGGGAAGCCAGCCAGCGGGGGCTGTCCGGCATGACCAGCATGCCGAACCAGAGCACGACGGCCGGGACTGTGGCGATCACGAGCATCCAGCGCCAGACACCGCCGGACCCACCGCCCACGTCGGCGATGACGGCGTTGGAGGTGAAGGCGAGCAACTGGCCGCTGACGACCATGAGTTCGTTGCGGGTGACCAGTGCGCCGCGTCGCTCCGCCGGCGAGATCTCCGCGAGGTAGACGGGCACGGTCACCGACGCGCCGCCGACCGCGAGGCCGAGTACGAACCGGGCGACCACCATGACCGCGGTGGTCGGGGCCAGCGTGCAGCCGAGCGCGCCGACGAAGAACAGCACCGCCAGTGTCAGGATGCCGCGCCGCCTGCCGCGCGCGTCCGAGAGCCTGCCGCCGGCCACGGCCCCGAGTGCGGCGCCCAGCAGCAGCGAGCTGGTGACCATGCCCTCGGTGACCGGGGTCAGTCCCAGGTCGTCGGTCATGTAGGGCAGGGCGCCGTTGATGACACCGGTGTCGTAGCCGAAGAGGAGCCCGCCGAAGGTCGCGATGAGGCTGATGACCCGGAGCCGTCGTCGTACCGCGACCGGTGCGTCGTCGATGATCCGGGGCGGAGTGATGGATGCCGTTGCCGTGCCGTCCCTGACGTCCATGGCCGCCGCCTACCGGGTGGTCTTCGGGCGCCGGGTTCCGGAGAGGCCGCAGCCGTCCAGGTGTTCACGTGTGCGTACGGCGATGGGCAGCGGCACACCGGGAGCGCACGGATACAGGTCCTGCTCGACGATCACGAACAACTCGGCGTCAAGTCCCGCGAGTTCGGCCACCACATCGGCCGGGCTCGGCACGCCCTCCGGCGGGGACACGCACACCCCGCGCCGTACGGCCTCGCCGAACGAGAGTTTCTCCGCGGCGACCTGGGCGAGGACTGCCGGGTCCATCTGCTTGATGTGCACATAGCCGACGCGCTCGCCGAAGCGGCGGATCAGGTCCAGGTTGTCACCACCCCCGTATGCCACATGGCCGGTGTCCAGGCAGAGGTTGGTGTACCGGCTGTCGGACTCGCCCAGCAGCCGCTCGATCTCGGGCTGTGTCTGGAGGTGACTGTCGGCGTGCGGGTGGATCACGAGCCGTATGTCGTACTCGTCGAGCAGGAGTCGGCCGAGCCGGTCGGCGGCGCGGCCGAAGCCCGCCCACTGCACGGCGGTCAGCTCGGGCGACTCGGTGAACGCGCCGGTCTTCTCGTCCCGGTACATGGGCGGGATCAGGACCAGATGGTGGGCGCCCGCGGCGGCGGTCAGTGCGGCCACCTGCCGTACGTGCGCGAGCATCTCGTCCCAGGCTTCCGGTCGGTGCAGCGCGCCGAAGGCGGTGCCGCCGGAGACCTGGAGCCCATGGGCGTCGAGTTCGGACTTCAACCGCTGCGGGTCGGTGGGGAGATAGCCGTACGGTCCGAGCTCCAGCCACTCGTAGCCGGCCTGCGCGAGTTCGTCGAGGAAGCGGGTGTACGGGACCTGATGCTTGTCCTCGGGGAACCAGACGCCCCAGGAGTCGGGGGCGGAGCCCAGGCAGAGGTTGCCCGCGGTGGTGCGGAGCGGGGATGGCGCCGGTGCCATGGCGTGTCCTTGGGGGAGGGGGCGGGGGTTTGGCGGCGGTCTTCCGGTGGGTTCTCTCGCGCGCTCTACTAGCGCGCTCTAGTGCGAGTACGATGGCCCCTGTCCAAATGTCATGTCAATAGCTTGTTGCTGGGAGATTTCGCGACTGCCCGTAGGGTGGGCGCCGTCGAAGGGTGGGTACGCAGGTGGACGCATCGGGCAAGCAGCGGCCCACGATGGCGGATGTCGCTGAGAAGGCTGGTGTGTCCCGTGCGCTGGTCTCGATCATCTTCCGGAATCAGCCCGGCGCGAGTCAGGAGACCCGCGAGCGGGTGCTGCGTGTCGCCGACGAGATCGGCTACCGCTTGGACAGCGCGGCCAGGCTCCTGGCCCGCGGCCGCAGTCGCACGCTCGGCGTGATGTTCACCGTCCACCAGACCTTCCACTCGGACCTGATCGAGGGCATCTACCCCGAGGCCGAACGGCTCGGCTACGACGTCGTCCTCTCCGCGAGCTCCCAGGGCCGCAGTGAGGCCAAGGCGGTGGAGGCTCTGCTCAGTCACCGTTGCGAGGCGCTGATCCTGCTGGGTCCCGAGGCGGAGCCCGCGTACCTGGAGGAACTCGGTCACCGTACGGCGACCGTCTCGGTCAGCCGCCGGGTCCCCCGCGCCCGCGTCGACTTCGTGCACAGTGCCGAGGCGAAGGGCATCCGGCAGGCCATGGACCATCTGGTCGAACAGGGCCACCGGCGCATCGTGCACATCGACGGCGGCCGGGGCCCCGGTTCGGCCGAACGCCGTCGCGCCTACCGGGCCGCGATGCGCCACTACGGCTTGGAGCCGGAGATCCGGGTGATCCCCGGCGACCACACCGAGCGGTCGGGCATCGAGACCGGCCGCGTGCTCCTGGCGGAGCGCGACAGCGGACAACCGCTGCCGACGGCGGTCCTCGCCGGCAACGACCGTTGTGCGATGGGCCTGTTGATGGCACTGGCGCGGGCAGGCGTCGACGTTCCACACGACATGTCCGTCATCGGCTACGACGACAGCCATCTCTCCCACCTGATGCCGATCGGCCTGACGACCGTTCGTCAGGACGCGGTCCTGATGGCCGAGCACGCGGTGCGGTTCGCCGTGCAGCGGCTGGAGGACGATGGCCTGGAGCCGCGAGAGGCGGTGCTGGACCCCAAGCTCGTGGTGCGTGGTACGAGCGGGCCGGTTCCGTCGGACGGCCCTGAAGGGTAGGCGAGGTCGGGGCACGGGGCGGCGTCCGCCGCGCGCGGTGACCCGGCGCATGGCAGGGACTTTGGCGTACGCGACGGTGCCTCCCTCGCCGCCGAGGACTGCCCGGCGCGGCGAAGGGAGGCTCGGCCGCTGTGCCCACAGCGCCGGTCGGATGCCGCTATCGCATGCCGTTCTGCGCGAACTCGGCGACGGTGTCTGCGTTCTCCTTGGTGACGAAGGCAGGTCCGGTGAGGACCGGCGCGGTGCCGCCTCCGCTGACGTTCCCGTTGGTCTTGTACAGCCACAGGGCGTCGACGGCCAGGTAACCCTGGAGGTAGGGCTGCTGGTCGACAGCGAACTCGACCGATCCGCTCTGGACGGCCTTCACCAGGTCCTTGTTGAGGTCGAAGGTGGCGATCTTGGCCTTGCCGCCGGCGTCCTGCGCCGACTGCACGGCCGTGAGTGCGAACGGGGCGCCGAGGGTGACCACTTGGTCGATGGAGGAGTCCTGCCGGAGCTTGGCGGTGATCGTCGCCTTCACCGACGGCATGTCGGTGCCATTGACGTACAGGGTGTCCGTCTTGCCGGTGAATCCCTTCTTCAGCCCGGCGCAGCGGGCCTCCAGCGCGACCTGCCCCTGCTCCTGGATGACGCAGAGGGCGTGCTTGGCGCCGAGCCGGCTCAGGCGCGCGCCGAAGGCCTGGCCGGCGATGTTCTCGTCCTGGCCGAAGTACTCGAGCATGCGGAGTCGCTTCCAGTCGTCCAAGCCGGAGTTGAAGCCCACGACCGGTACGCCGGCTGACGCGGCCCTGGCCGCCACCGCCTTCAGCGCGTCGGGCTTGGCGGCGGTGAGCGCGATGCCGTCGACCTTCTGGTCCAGGGCGTTCTGCACGAGGTTGGCCTGGTTGCCCGCGTTGGGGTCGCTGGAGTAGACGAGCTTGACGTTGTCCTTGGCGGCGGCAGCTTGGGCGCCCTTGCGGATCAGGTCCCAGAAGGTGTCGCCCGGGGCAGCGTGGGTGATCAGGGCCACGGTCATGCGTGGGGTGTCGGCCTTGCCCGCGGAAGCGGCCGCGCCGCGTTCCTCGGACTTCTTGCCGCCCGCGCTGCTGGAGCAGCCGGCCGCGATGAGTGTGCAGGTGAGAACGACACCGGCCAAGCCGGCCGCTCGGTGGTTTCTGCGCATGTCCGTTGCGCCTCTCTGGGCTGGTCAGGGTGGGTTTTGGCGGGGCGGGGGGAGGGCGTCGACGCCCGGCGGGCGGGCTTGAGGGCTTGCGATGAAGGGGTGGGACACGCTCGGCCCTGCTCGGCGGCCGCGGTGGGTGTGTGACGGCGGAACGTGGAGCGGTGGGGTGGCGGAGGTCAGGGGTGCGGACCGCCGGCCCTTCGCGACCGGAGACTAGAGCGCTTTATTAGCGCGCTCTAGTGGCACGTACTATGGAGCGCTCTCCAAGTGATGTCAACAGGTTTGTCAGGACGTTCCGACATGTGCCGGTGCCCGGACAGGGCGGGGCGGTGGGCGGCCCTCGGCGGCCGTCGACTTCATGGGAGCCGGCATCGGAGACAGCCGGTGCGCTTGTTGGCCAAGTGGCCGGTCTGGACCGGGACATGAGAGGGCGCGAGCTCGAGGTCGTGCGATTGCCGACCGGTCCGTGGTGACCGGACGAGCGCCGACGCGCCCCTACTTCGCTCTTCAGGGGCTCCTCGTCGGTGCGTGGCCCAGGCCGGAGCTTGGAGTCGGAGGCTCGGCGTCCGCCGCGCCCGCCCGGTCGGCGCTCGGCCGTGCGGCCGTCCCACCCGTCCCGTAGAAGGCGGCAGACCGCAAGAACACCACATGGCTTTGGCCAGATTGGACGTCTGTCGGGTGTTCGAACCCGGCGATACTCAGGGCTGGGCAATCCGCCCCAATCCCCACATCCACCGGAGGTCTCTCATGCCCCAGACCAGCGTTGCCACCACAGCCGTGCTCGATGCCTGGCTGGCGGGCGCCGAGAGCGCGTACGGCCAGTCCAACCCCGCCGGGCCCCTCTACGTCGGCGGCGCCGCCGCCGAGGCCGCGCTCACCGACCCGAGCGACTCCCTCTACGGCTTCTGTTCCAGCCCGAGTGGGTCGCACGGCAGCTGGTGTTGCTGATCGCCTGCGATGACTCCAGGGCCCTTTGCGAAGGGCCTGCCCGCTGAATGCCCTCTCCAGGGCGCGCTTATTGACCGTATCGCCTGCGGAGTACGCCTCTTCGGGGGCGCCCCTGCGGAGTGCGGTTCATAAAGCCGGAGCGTGGGAAACCGCGCACCAAGCCACGACGCGTCCGCACCCGGGAACGCGCCGCAGCCTGCCGAGTCGGTTGCCGCCCGCCCCGCGCGCGTCGGGGATGCGGGGGTTTTCGGCTCGGTCGGTTGCTGCCGGGTGCGGATGGGTCCGGGCTGGTCGCGAAGTTGCCCGCGCTCCCTCGGAACGACCGCAAGAAGTGAGTTCACGGCGGAATGGGGAGGGCGGACGGTGAGCGGATCGACGCCGGAAGGATCGGAATTGCCAGGGAAGCCGGGGGAGCCGGGAGAGCCGGGGAAGCCGGGGAGGCGGGACGAGGCGGAATGGTTCGCCCGACCCGTACGGACCATCGCCCGCCCTTGGCGGGAAGAGCTGGCCCGGCGGCTGGCCTCCATCGACGCCCTGAGCCGGGCAGAACAGGAAGCGGTACTGGAAGCCGGCCACACCGCCCTGCTCAAGTCCCTGCACGCGAAGCTGTCCCGCCTTTTCCTGATCGAACTGCACGCGCTGCGCATGACAGCGGGCGGCGGACGCCACGCCGAGGACGCGGGGGCGGGATCCGACACGCGGACGTGGACCGCGTTCCTGGAGAAGGCCGGGGAGGAGGGCTATCTGGACCGGCTGGCCGGCCGATACCCGAACGTCGGCCCGCGGATCGCCTCGGTGGCGCGGCTGTCGGTGGCGGCGACCGCCGGATTCGCGGGACGGCTCGCCGCGGACCGCGAAGCGCTGTGGCCGCTGCTGGGGGGATCCGCGGGGGAGATGCGAGCCGTCGCGTTCGGGGCGGGCGACACCCATCGGGGCGGCCTGACGGTCAGTCGGGTCGACTTCGCCGGCGGGAGCGTCATGTACAAGCCCCGGCCGTCCGAATCCGACGTGGCGCTGGGCGCGTTGCTGGACGACCTCTACGCGGACTTCCCCGGCGCACCGTCGCCCGACGAGCGCATCCGGGTGCCGCGGACACAAGCACGCGAGGGCTACGGCTGGGCCGAGTTCGTCCGCCACCGCTACTGCGCCGGCGAGGCCGAACTCGCCGCGTTCTACCGGAACGTAGGGCACTGGCTGGCCGTCCTCCGCTTCACCGGCGGCACCGACATGCACGCGGAGAACATGATCGCCGCGGGCCCGGTGCCGGTGATCGTGGACGCCGAGACGCTCTTCGACGCCCCCGCGCCCTTCCCGCCCAGCGGCCGGGGCGACGCGGTGGACGTGGCAGCGGCGGCCATCCGCCGTACGGTGCTGCGCACCGGACTGCTGCCCGTACGCGGCACCGGCTTCGCGCTCGGCGGGGTCGACATCTCCGGAGTCGGGTCGCTGCCCGGCCAACAGCCGCTCATCCCGAACCCGGTGATCGCGGACGCCGGCACCGCGGCGGCCCGTTTCCAGGTGGACCTGGTGGCGATGCCCACCGCGGGCAACCACCCCAGCCCCACTCCCGTGCTGAGCGCGTACTGGGACCGGATTCTGGGAGGCTTCCGCGAGATGACCGCGCACCTGCACCGGCCCGGGACGGATCCCCACCGGCTGCTGCGCCGCTTCGAAGGCGCCCAGGCTCGGCGGATCCTGCGGCCGACGCAGGCGTACGTCGACATCGGCCGGATGCTCTGGCACCCGGCGTCGTTGCACGACGAGGGGGCGGCGGTCGAACGGGCCCGGGACATCCTGCGCCGCAACGCCGAGGTGCTGCCCGGCGCGCCGACCGAGCGTGCGGCCATCGACGGCGAGATCGCGGACCTGTTGGCCGGTGACGTCCCGATGTTCACCTTCACCGTCGACTCGGCCGCCGTACGGACCACCGTGGAGGACTGGCGTACCGCCGACCTGGCGCTGGAGGAGGCTGTGATCCAGGACGCGCTGGTCGGCGCGTACCTCAACGAGCGTTCGCTGCCCACGCGGACGCAGGCCGCCGCCCACGACCCGCACGCCCGGGACAGGGAGCGCCGCCGCCGCGACCTGGCCGCGCAGATGGTACGGCGGCTGTGCGACGGGGCGGTGCGCGGTGAGGACGGTACGGTCACCTGGATCAGCCCCGTCTTCACCCCGGCGGGGTGGTCGATCAGGGTGCTGCCCGCCGACCTCTACACCGGGCAGGGCGGGGTGGCGCTGACGCTCGCGGAGTACGTGAATGAGGCGCGGGCCGGGCGGGCGGAGGAGGTGCCGGGCGTCGCCGAGACGTTCGAGGGGGCGCTGCGGGTCCTGGTCGGTACCGAGGACCGGACACCTACGCCGTCACCCGGGGCGTTCAGCGGTGCCGCGTCGCAGGTGTGGACGTGGCTGGCGCTGCACCGGGTGCTCGGTGAGGACTGGCTGCTGGAGCGGGCCGCCGCGAGGGGCCTGCTGCTCGCGGAGGGCCGACTGGTCGAGGACGACGTCGAGGTGGACCTCCTCAACGGGGCGGCAGGCGCCGTCGTCCCCCTGCTCAACCTGGCCGCGGCGACCGGGCAGGACCGCTGGCTCGGCGCCGCCGCGCACATCGGCCGCCGACTGGCCGGGCTGGCCGCCCTCGACGCGAGCGGCGCCCGCTGGACGACCCGGCTCAACCCCGAGGGCATCGGCGGCTTCGCCCACGGCGCCACCGGCATCGGCTGGGCGCTGACCCGGCTCGCACTCAGCGACGCGGGCTCCGCGGCCGAACGGCGCGACTGGAACCACCTCGCCGAGCGGGCCTTCGCCTATCAGGAGTCCCTCTACCAACCCGAACACGGCAACTGGCTCGACGTCCGCATCGGCGCCGAGGAGGACTTCTTCACCAGCTGGTGCCACGGCAGCGCGGGAGTGGGCATCGGCATGCTCGACCTCCACCGGCGCACGGGCGATCCCGCCCACCTCGACATGGCCCGTCGGGCCGCACATGCCTGCGCCGCCGAGGGCTTCGGCTGGAGCCACACCCTGTGCCACGGCGACCTCGGCCTCTGGGAGTTCCTCACGTCCATGGACTTCGGCGACCCCTCCGACCTCGACGCCGAAATCCTCACCGGCCTCGAGCAACGCGGCCCGGTCGGCGGCCTGGCCCGCGAGGCGTTCTCGCCCAGCCTCATGTCCGGCCTCTCAGGAGTACTTCACACCCTCCTGCGCATGCACCCCTTGGCGACCCTGCCGAATCCCCTCCTCCTCGACTGACCCACCCTCGGCCGTCGTCGCGGAGGTGGTCGCGCTCCGCGACCGACCGGGCGGCCACCGTGGTGAACGCGGCGCCGGACGGGCAGCGTGAACCCCTGGTCGCCTGAGATCGGCGGCCGGGCGGCAGCCCTGCCGACCCCGCGCCGGGCGCCGGTGCGGGGCCGGTTCCGTCGACGCGCGGCCGGCGCGTGCGGGACGCGCGCGGCAGTCTTCCCGGCGCTTTGCCGACAGTTCCTGGCTGCGCTCGCAAGCTGTCCTGGGGCGGTGCACTGTGGAACATGTGGGGACCTGGAATCGGTTTGCCGGCTTCGGCCCGGGGCTGTCGAAGCATGTGCTGCTGGCGCTCCCCGTCCTGCTGATCGTGATGATCACGGTCGTCGACATCGTTGCCCCGGCCGACATCCACCTGGGTCCGCTGCTGGTGATCGCGCCGGCGATCACCGCATCCTTCGCCGGTCCCCGGCTGACCGGGGCGATCGGTGTCCTGGCGCTCGCGGCCGAGGCGGGCATCGCCCTGCACGACGGCATCCTCTTCTCGCGCAACATCATCGTGCAGATGGCCGCCCTCGCCCTGCTGAGCCTTCTGATCGTGGGCTACTCCGTGGTACACGAACGACACGGAAGGCAACTGGCCCAGGTGAGATCGGTCGCCGAGGCCGCACAGCACGTACTGCTGTGGCCGCTGCCCAGCGGGATCGGCCCCCTGCGTACGGCGTCGGTGTATCTGGCCGCAGAGGACGAGGCCGAGATCGGTGGAGACCTGTATGCCATCACGCGTACCGACGACACCACGCGCGTGCTCATCGGAGATGTCCGAGGCAAGGGCTTGGCGGCCATCGGAGAGGCCGCCCTGCTGCTCGGCGCGTTCCGTGAAGCCTCCCATCAACACGGTGACCTCACCGCGCTGACGGACGCGCTGGAACAGAGCATCTCCCGCTACCACCGCGAATTCACCCCGCCGGAGGACGAGGCCGAGGAGCGCTTCGTCACCGCCCTGTTGCTGGAGATCCCCGATGATGTCGCCATCGTCAGGATGACCAGCTGCGGGCACCCCGCGCCCCTGCTGCTCAGCCCGGAACACTCCGTCGCCGCACTGAGGCTGCACCCCGCGCCCCCATTGGGAGTGGGTGTACTGGGTTCATCGCCGCGCCCGCTGGACGTGTTCACCTTCGAAGCCGGGGAAACGCTCCTGCTCTACACCGACGGTGTCATCGAGGCGCGCAATCAGCGCGGTGACTTCTATCCGTTCGCCGCACGAGCCGCCCAGTGGACCGAGTGCGGCCCCGAACCGCTCCTGCGTCACATCCGGCGTGACCTCCTCGCCCACGTCGGTGGACGCCTCGGCGACGACGCCGCGCTCATCGCCCTGCGCCGGGCGCCCACCCACTCCGGCCACCACCTCGCACGGCTCATCCACGCCGAACCCTCCAGCGGGCGGGTGCGGAACTCCCAGGAACGCAGCTCCTGAGAAAGTCCTGGCCTGGTTACCCGTGATTCAGGGCGCGACCGTGATGAACACGAACGCGCGGGCTGCCTCGTAGGACTGGGAGGCACGCATCACGCAGCGGCGGAGTCCTCCCAGGACGACCCCGCGCGCTCCTGGGGCCCTCTTCGAAAGTGGATCAAGGCCGTGCGTGATCATCGCGTCCCGCGGCATGGGAAGACCCGGGGCTTGGTCAGCGGACGACGTCGAGGACGTTCATCTGCAGGCCGTTGGAGTACACGGCGTGCTCGACGAGCTTGAGCTTCTGGGTGTCCTTGTCGGTGGCGGGGAACAGACGCTTGCCCGCGCCGAGCAGCAGCGGGTGGACGAGCAGGTGGTAGCGGTCGATCAGGCCGGCGTCGGCGAGGCTGTGGTTCAGGGCGACGCTGCCGTGGACGATGATCGGGCCTCCGTCGGTCTCCTTGAGGGCGGCGACCTCGTCGAGGGAGCGAAGGATGGTGGTCTCGCCCCAGTTCGAGACGAGCTTGTCCTCAGTGAGGGTGGTGGAGACGACGTACTTCGGCATGGACTTGTAGTGGGTGAACTCGTTCATGTCCGGCCACACCGGGCTGAACGCCTCGTAGCTGGTCCGGCCCATCAGGACAGCGGTGGATTCCTGCTGTTCCCGCCCCTTGATGTCGAACGCCTCGGGGACGAACTCGACGTCCTTGAAGGTCCATCCGGAGTTGCGGTAGCCGGGTTCGCCGCCCGGGGCCTCCATGACGCCGTCGAGCGAGATGAAGGCGGAGCTGATCAGGGTGCGCATGCTGGTTTCCTTAGGTTTCTGGTGCGCGGTCTTCGATTGCCCGCCGCCGCTTCGACCACGTTCGAGACGGCGGCCTCCTGGTGGGGAGTCTTTGCGGGCCGCCCAGGAGGGAGGCCGGTGCGCCGTCGGCGGTACCCGGTGCGCTCGTCGCCCGGACCGGACCACCTCGCCGTCCAGCACCGCTCCAGAATCTCTCCGACAAAAAAAATTGTCAAGGAGACTAATGTTTTCGGTGGATGGATCGGCGACGGGCAGGGCGCGCGTGGGAAGCCGTCGGGCAGTGGGAAACGGCCCGGGAAGTGCCACCGGCGACCTGGGCGGGCCCGCGAGAGTGGCGGCCATAGCCAGGGTTGTTCGACGAGGCGCCGGAGGAAGTCGTCCAGTCGTGGAGCGCCGAACGCGCTCGCGTCGGCCGGCTCGCACATGGGTCGGGGACCCGCGTGCGAGCCGGCTCCCGGAACCGGTCGTCAGCCCGCGGCGGCGGTGAGCGCTTCGAGGGCGCCGGCCTGGGTGCGCCAGTCGGTCTGGTTGGGGCTGGTGCCGGCCCAGCGTTCGCCGAGGGCGTTGAGGGAGCTACGGTCCCGAGCCCACAGCGTGTCGGCCTGCTTGGGCGAGAGCCCCGGCGGTCTCCCTGCCGACGTCGAGCGTTGCGGTGCAGGTGGGACTGGTCAACGCGTGAAGCCTCTGGGTTCCGGAACGTGATCTTCGCAGACCTGTTCCTGCCAGGGGCTTCTCGCGTATCTGATGCCGGGTCAAGCCCGTCTGACTGTCTCGCCAGCCAGGAAGATCGCGGATCTGTCGGACGGGCGGCCTGGCCAATACTCTGAACCCCGTCCGCACTACCTGGGGAGAGTCATGACAAGTAGGTTCACCGAGTTGGCCGTTGACTGCCACGATCCTGAGAGGCTCGCGGCCTTCTGGTGCGAGGTCCTGGACTTCAAGGTGATCGACCGGAGCGAGGGCAAGGTCGAGATCGGCTCCTGGGTGCCGGCCGTCGAGGATGTTCGGGCCCGTCAGATGCCGCCCACCCTGGTGTTCATCCAGGTACCTGAGGGCAAGACCGTGAAGAACCGGCTTCACCTCGACGTCAGCCCGATCGACGGCAGCACCGAGGACGAGGTGACCAGATTACTCGGCCTCGGCGCCACCAGGACGGACGTGGGCCAGGGGTCAGACCGAAACTGGGTGGTCATGGCAGACCCCGAGGTCAACGAGTTCTGCGTCCTACGCACCCTGGCACCGCAGACCTAGGCCGCGGGCACCCGCACCCCGTCACGCACCGCAACCGCTACGTTGCCGAGAAGATCTCAGTGGGTCAGTAGTTGGCCAGTGGTTCTGCGGGCCAGTGGGTCGTCGGGTCAATGCCCCGACACGGCTCCTACTCTGGTGTGACGTGCGACCAGGACCACCGTCGTCAAGGGAGATGCACATGCTCACCAAGCGGGAAGCGGCCGAAGCCGTACGGCAGGCCAAGGTGAAGACCGGGGTCACATGGGCGCAACTGGCCGAAGCGGTCGGCAAGCCGCTGGCCTGGACCACGGCGGCCCTGCTCGGCCAGCACCCGATGGGCAAGGACGAGGCGGCCACAGCGGCGGCACTGCTCGAACTCGGTGACGACGTCGCCCTGGCCTTCCGGCTCCAGCCGACCCGGGGAGCCCTGGATGCGGCCGTACCTGTGGATCCCACGATCTACCGGCTCTACGAGGTGGTCCAGGTGTACGGACCGACCATCAAGGAGCTGATCCATGAGCAGTGCGGCGACGGCATCATGAGCGCGATCAACTTCCGGCTCGATGTCCGGCGTGTTCCCGACCCCGCGGGCGACCGGGTCGTCATCACCCTCGACGGGAAGTACCTGCCTTACCAGTGGTAGTGACTCACTGAGCAGTCGAAGGGGCTTCTCGTGTCAGGCCCAGCGGACGGGGTCGCCGAGCTGGATCGGCCCCGGCCGCAGCACCTGGGCGTAGACGCCGGCGCACGGCTGCGGCCCCATCGAGTCCAACGGGATGACCCGGTTGTGGTCCGCCAGGACCCGGAGGGCGGCGGTGTCCGGGGGCAGGGCGCCGTGCGCCAGGGTGGGTACGGCGCAGCGCGGAGTGCGTGCGATGACGCGCAGTACGAGTTCGGCGCCGATGCGCAGGGCGCGGCCGGTCCAGTCGTTCTCCGCGAAACCCGCGGCAAGAGAGGTACGGATGACGATGTTGGGGCGGTAGCGCTCCACTTCGGCGGTGCCGGTCGGGGCCAGGGCCGCGATCCGGGCGACCGTTGAGGTCGTGAGCAGATGCACGGGTGCGTAGTCGAAGAACGTGCCCTCCGGAGAACCGCCGCCCAGTCGTCCCTCCCGCGCACTCACCGGGGGCTGCGAGGCGTCACGCAGTACATCCTCGGGGTCGGCACGGTCGAGCGTTGCCTCGTGCGGAGGGGTGTCGGTGAGGCGGACGCGGCGGCCGACGATCTCCGACAGCATCTCGTCGACGTTGGGTCCGGTCGACCACAGCGCCTTGCCTTCCGCAGTGCTGATGCGTACCGCGCCATCCTCGGCCCGTGCCGTCAACGTGAGCAGCCGACGCCAGAGACGGGGGTGCTTGGCGCTGGCGACCTTGCCGGTGTCCCGGTCGGTCAGGGCGAAGCGCCGGTCGTGGGCGAGGCCCCGCTCGGTGACGTCGACCGTGGAGAGATCCTCGCCGAGGATCGACTTCACCGGGTAGCGGATGAGCCGGCCCACCGTTCCCAGCTTGCCTGCTTCCTCCGACGTCACCGTGCAAAGTATCGAGGTCCGTACAGCGAGCGGCAAGGGCTTTCCCGCGCCTGCCGGTGCGGTGCCCGCCTGTCTCCGCAGACGCCATCTGGATGGTCGATCAGAGTTCGCGCGTACGATGTGATCCCGCTGTTCAGGGTGGCATCTGCGGAGTTGGAAGGGGTCGGCCGTGGCTGTTCTGGTGGTGCAGCACGTGGCGGAGGAGGGCCCGTACGAGATCGGCACCTCCCTGGGGGCAGCCGGGCTCGCGCTGCGGGTGTGCCGGGTGTGGGCAGGCGACCCGCTTCCCGAGGATCTGAACGGGGCCGAGGCGCTGGTGGTGCTGGGCGGCCCGATGTCCGCGTACAGCGACGACGGTTTCCCCACACGCACGGCGGAGTTGGGCCTGCTGCGTGCGGCGCTGGATGCTCAGGTGCCGGTGCTCGGCGTGTGTCTGGGCGCTCAGCTGCTGGCGGTGGCGGCGGGAGGAACGGCCCGGCCCGGGACCGGACTCCAGGTGGGATGGGCGCCGGTGCGGATGGGGTCCGCCGCCGGGGACCCGCTGTTCGCCGGGATCCCGGAGCGGCTGCGGGTGCTGCACCGGCACGGTGACACCTTGGATCCGCCCGCCGGGGCGGTGGTGTTGGCCTCCTGCGCCCGCTGTCCGGTGCAGGCGTTCCGGGTGGGCGCGGCGGCGTGGGGACTGCAGTTCCACCTGGAGGTCGACGCCGCCGCGGTCGACGCCTTCGCGACCGCCTTCCCGGATGACGCGGCAGCCGTGCCGGGCCTGCGCGAGGACGCGCTCGAAGAGCTGGCGGCCCTCGCGCCCCACCGGGCCCGGGTACTGGGCCGGTTCGCCGCGCTGGTGGCGGCCCGCGCCGGCTACACATCGACCCGTACGTTCTTCACGCCGAGGGCCGAGACCTGGGAGGAGCGCTTCGCGGCCGACGGACCCGTCTACGCGGCTGCCGTCGCCCGGATGGGGATCGGCGCGGGGCAGACGGTGGTCGACCTGGGGTGCGGCACCGGACGGGCGCTGCCCGCGCTGCGGGCGGGAGTCGGAGACAAGGGTGTGGTGCTCGGGGTGGACGTCACCGCGGCGATGCTCGATGCCGCCGCCCGGCACGGCCGCGATGAGCTCGCGGCGTTGCTGCTCGCCGACGCCTGTCACCTGCCCCTGCCGTCCGGCTCGGTGGACGGCATTTTCAGCGCCGGACTCATCAACCACCTGCCCGAACCCGCCCCCGCGCTGGGGGAATGGGCCAGGGTGACCGCGCCGGGCGGCACTCTCCTGCTCTTCCACCCCTCGGGCCGCGTCGAACGCGCAGCCCGGCACGGCCGACCCCTGGACCCCGACGACCCGCTGGCCGAGACCAACCTGCGGCCCGCGCTGGACGCGGCCGGCTGGCGGCTGGCCCACTACGAGGACGCGCGGCACCACTTCCTGGCCCGTGCCGTAAGGGTCGGCTGAGTTCCTCGGCTCAGCGCGGCACAGCGGGCGGCGTGATCGAGCCCGCAGCGGGTAGTGCGCCGCAGTGCCTGGCAGATGGACCAGGAATCTCCCGGGCGTCCGGTCCAGAATCTCCCGGGCGCCGTCATGGGCACCCGCTCCTCACTGACCCGGCGAGGCAGGCGTGAGCGACTTGGTGCGTGGCGGCAACCTCCGGCGCCACGGGGGGTAAAACGACGGCGACACGGTGGACACATGACCGTACTTGCCGCAGCCCCGGTGACTTCCTGCCGCGATGTGCCGTGGTCGCGGGCACGCGAACTGGCACATGCGGCCCCCCTGCCCCTGCCCGCCCGGCAGGTGGCGCTCACCTGGGCCGCCGGGCTGACGCTGGCCGAGGACCTGTGCGCCCGGCAGCCACTGCCGGCCTTCGACACCGCGGCCATGGACGGCTACGCCGTCGCCGGCCCCGGCCCGTGGCGGCTGTCGGCCGGGACGGTGCGCGCGGGTGCCACGGAGGTGCCCACGGTACTGGCCGAGGGCGAGGCGGTGGAGATCTCCACCGGCGCGCAGGTGCCCCGCGGCGCCCGGGCGTTGCTGCCGCTGGAGCACGCGGTACGGGCCGGGGCGACGGTACGCGGCCCGGTGCCGGCTCCGGGGAAACACATCCGCCTGGTGGGCGAGGACGCCCCAGCGGGCGCGTGCCTGGTGCCGGCAGGGACGTGGGTCGGTCCCGCCCTGCTCGGTCTGGCCGCCGCCTGCGGCCACGACACGCTGCCGGTACGGCCCAGGCCTCGCGTGCGGATCCTGGTCACCGGCGACGAACTGATCCCTTCCGGGCGGCCGGCCCCCGGCCAGGTACGCGACGCGCTGGGCCCGCTGCTGCCGCCGCTGGTGCACACGCTCGGCGGCGAGGTCACCGACGTACGTCCCGTGCCGGACCACCCTGTCGGGTCATTGGCCACGGTCGTGCTCACCACGTCGTACGACTCCGACGTGATCGTGGTGACCGGTTCCACCTCGGTCGGCGTCACCGACCAGCTGAGGAGGCTGCTGGCCGAGCACGGAGCCCGGTGGGTGGTGGACGCGGTCGCCGTCCGCCCGGGCCATCCTCAACTGCTCGCCCAACTTCCCGACCGGCGCTGGATCGTGGGCCTTCCCGGCAATCCGTACGCGGCACTGACCGCCGCCCACACCCTGCTCGCCCCACTCCTCGCGGGCCTGACCGGGCGCCCTCTGCGGGCCCTGCCCCGCATCCCGCTGAGTGGTGACATCACGACCGCCCCTGGCCGTACCCGGCTGATCCCCGTCACCTGGGACGGCGCCACCGCCCGCCCCGTCGGCGGACAACGGCCCGCGTTCCTGCACGGCGCAGCCCTCGCCGACGCGCTCGCCGCCGTACCACCGGACTGGCGGCCCCACACCCCGGTGACCCTGCTTCCACTGACGGGATGAGGGGCACCTCACGCCGCGGCGCCGGTCAGCCCTCGACCGCGCGGCGAGGCGTGCCGTCGGCCGGGCGGCGCGGTGTTGCCCCGTCCGTATCCGGTACCCAGGGTCGACAGCGCATGACTGAGGGCCGACCGGAGCGGCCCGTCCTCGCCCACGGCGCACGACCGACTGACGGAGGTCGATGTCCCGACCGCACCGCAGGCTCCGCTACGACCGTGAGCCGGGCCTGGACTGGTCCTGGCAGCGGCTGCGGCCGTGACGAATCTGTTTGCCGGACGATGATTCACCTGTCTACGGTCGGCCCCCTGGCGGACGACGAACCCAGGCGCGCCGCATGTCTGTTGGATGCCCAGGCGAAAGCGGAGCGGCTGTGACCCGCCGGACCGGGTCAGCGCCGCGCACGACATCGTGTTCGCCGACTTCGGCCCCCTCTTCGAGGAGTACGAGGCCGACTTAGGGCGCACCTTCGTCCTCGGCGACGACCCGGTCAAGCAGCGGCTGTGTGACGACCTGCCCGAGGCCTTCGCGGCCGGGCGTCGCTTCTTCGAGAGCGCCCCGGACCTCACAGGCAGGCGGCTGTACGCCGAGGTCGAGCGGCTTGCCGACGCACCGACAAGGCCGGGCGCCGTTGCCACTGGATCCTCGAGATCCACCTCGTGGACCGGGGGCGCGAGTTCGGCGGCTTCTACAGGAACTGCTCGACCTCGGCTGATCCGGCACGCTCCTTCCAGGAAGGGCGACCGGGTCGAAGGGACCCTCGCTCATCGATGGTCGTGGCCCGGCCGCGTCAACGGCGGGGCGGCCACTGGCAAAGGCCGGGGCAAGAATCGCCTCCGTGGCCCGCCACTCGCGGCGCGATGACCGTCTGGCAACGCACCGTTCACTCAGGGGCCGCTGGGGCGCGCCAGGGTGCGGTGGTTGTCAGCTCAACTGCTCGCCAGAGAGGGCACCATGGCCACACAGACAGGGACATCGGACGAGTCGACGCAGTCTTCCGAGGGGGTCAGCCGTCGCCACGCGCTGGGCCTTCTCGGTACGGCAGGGGCCGGCGCGGCCGTCACCCCCTTGCTGGGAGCAGGTACGGCGCAGGCCGCTCCGCTTGACGCCCCGGCCGTTCACCTCACCGCGGACTCGGCCGGTGCGCCCCCGGTCCAGGGGCTGCACCTGACCTTCGGGGCGGACCCGCGCACCCAGATGACGGTGTCGTGGATCACCGACGGACCGGTGACCAGACCCGTTGTGCACTACGGCACCCTGGAGCACGGCTTCGGATCCAGCGTCGACGCCCGGACCGCCACCTACGTGGACGGCACCTCCAGCCGTACCGTCCACGTCCACCACGCTTCGCTGAACCGGCTCACCCCGGGTACCGACTACGTCTACCTCGCCACCCACGAGGGCACGACGCCCGACAGCGGTACGTTCCGCACCGCTCCGCGCGGACGGAAGCCGTTCACCTTCACCAGCTTCGGCGACCAGTCCGCTCCGCAGGTGACCTGGGCGGCCAACGGCACGGTGGCGCTCGACGCGAACTCCACCCCCGCGACGAAGGACATCGTCACCGGCATCGAGCAGGTCGCCCCGCTCTTCCATCTGCTCAACGGCGACCTGTGCTACGCGAACCTGGACGTCGACCGGGTGCGTACCTGGAACAACTTCTTCACCAACAACACCCGTTCCGCGCGCTTCCGCCCGTGGATGCCGGCGGCCGGCAACCACGAGATCGAGAAGGCCAACGGCCCGCTCGGGCTCGGCGCCTACCAGACCTACTTCACGCTGCCCTCCACCGAGACCGACGCCGAGCTCGCGGGCCTGTGGTACGCGTTCACGGTCGGCTCCGTCCGGGTGATCGTGCTGCAGAACGACGACAACTGCCTCCAGGACGGTGGCGACGTCTACATCAGCGGCTACTCCGGTGGACGGCAACTCGCCTTCCTGGAGAAGGAGCTGAAGGCGGCGCGCTCCTGCGGTGACGTCGACTGGGTGGTCGTCGCCATGCACCAGGTCATGATCAGCTCCTCGGACGCGAACGGCGCCGACCTGGGCCTGCGCCAGAAGTACGGGCCGCTGTTCGACAGATACGGTGTGGACTTGGTCCTGTGCGGCCATGAGCACAACTACGAGCGCTCGCTCGCCGTCCGCGGCGTCGTGACCGGCAGTGAGACTCTGACCCCGCGCCCGGTCTCCCAGGCCACCGATTCCATCGACACCGGTCTTGGCACCGTGCACATGATTCTCGGCGGCGGAGGCGTCTCGGGCACGACGAACGAGAAGTTCTTCACGGACGGCACCGCCAAGGTGATCACCGCTGTGTCGGCGACCCCGGGTTCCAACGGCAAGCGCACCTCCACCTACACCAAGGAGGAGGCGGTCTGGACCGGTGTCCGGGACATCGAGCACCCCTACGGCTTCGCCGCCTTCACCGTCGACCCCGGACGGCACGCCGGTGACACCACCCGCATGCACGTGACCTACTACAACGTGAACAAGCCGAACGGCGATCTGTCGGTGTTCGAGACCTTCACGCTCCACCGCCGGCGCTCCGACGGCCACACGAGGTGACCCTGCCGATCCGGCTGCCCGCTGGTCCCCGCTGACGCAGGGGTGAACCGCACTTCGTGCCGAAAGCGGTGGACGCCCATCGAGCGGTCCATGCGTGGAGAGTACGGCGCCTGAAAGGTGCCTGACGGGTGAATCCCAGGTCAGGCGCCTTTCTTCGTGCGCCTGGAAGAAGCCCGGCTTCTCCAGTGAGCAGTTCACAGTCGCCTACGGCGACAGCGTCAGCGGCTGTGGCGGCGGACCGCGTCGAGCAGCTGGTCGATGTCGTCGGTGCTGTGGGAGAAGGCGGTGACGAGCCGGACGATCCCCGGCTCCCAGCGGTCGTGATAGAACACGTAGCCCTCGGCGAGGAGTCCTTCGGTGACCTGCTGGGGCAGTCGGCAGAAGAGGATGTTGGCCTGTGGGGTGGCCAGCAGGCCGGTGCCGGGGATGGACTTGAGGCCGTCGCCGAGGCGGGTGGCCATCGCGTTGGCCTGGCGGGCGTTGCGCAGCCACAGGCCGTCGGTGAGGTACGCGTCGATCTGGGCCGCCTGGAAGCGCATCTTGGAGGCGAGCTGCCCGGCACGCTTGACCCGGAAGGCGAGTTCGGCGGCGAGTGCGGGGTCGAAGGAGACGATCGCGTCGGCGGTCATCGCGCCGTTCTTGGTGGCGCCGAAGGACAGCACGTCGACGCCGGCCTTCCAGGTCATCTCGGCCGGGGTGGCGCCGAGATGGTCGAGGGCGTTGGCGAAGCGCGCGCCGTCCATGTGGACGCGCAGTCCCGCGTCCTTGGCGATGGCGGACAGGCTGCGGATCTCCTCCAGGGTGTAGACGCTGCCGCTCTCGGTGGCCTGGCTGATGCTCACCGCGGACGGCTGCACGCTGTGCACGTCACCTGCCCGGCGGCGCACCGCCACCCGCAGCGCCTCGGGGTCGATCTTGTTGTCGGGGCCTGGCACACCGACCAGCTTGGCGCCGTTGGTGAAGAACTCCGGAGCGCCGCATTCGTCGGTGTTGATGTGGCTGTCGGGGTGGGAGAGCACGCTGCCCCACGGCGGGGTGAGGGCGGCCAGGCTCAGGCCGTTGGCGGCGGACCCGGTGGTGACCGGGAAGACATCGACGTCCCGCTCGAAGATCTCGCTGAGCCTGCGGCGAGCGCTGTCGGTGAAGGGGTCGTTGCCGTACGGCAGGACCTGTCCGGCGGCCGCGTCGGCGACGGCCCGGGCTATCTGCGGGGACGCCCCGGCCATGTTGTCGCTGATGAAGGCACGGCTGGAGGGGGTGATGGCGATGGTGGTGCTCATGAAGCGTCTTCCTTGGTCTCAGGTGCTGATGGGGGAGGCGAAGACGACGGTGATGTCCACTTCCTCCGCGCCGGTGCGGTAGAAGTGCGGGGCGTCCCCTGCGAAGGCGAGCATGTCGCCGGGTCCCAGATCCTGCGGGGCGTCGACGGGGCCGGCGGTGACGTGCCCGGTGGCGATGAGCAGGTGCTCGATCGTGCCGGTGGCGTGCGGGACGCCCGGCAGCTCCGTCTCGGGCGGAATGCGCAGCCGCCAGATCTCGAGGCTGTTGCCGCTGCTGATGCGGCGCAGCAGTTCACGGGAGACCTCGCCGGGCTCGATGTCCGTGCCCGGCCGGAAGACCGGGCCGGTGTCGGCGTCACGCGCCAGCAGGTCGGCGATCGGAATGCGCAGGGCGATCGCGATCGCATCCAGGGTGTCGATCGTCGGATTGCCGTTGCCGGCCTCCAGCTGCGACAAGGTGGCCTTGCTCAGCCCGGCGCGCCGGGCCATCTCCGCGGCGCTCATGCCGCGCTGCTGGCGGCGCAGACGGATCTTCGCGCCGACCGCGGCTGCGGTACTGCTCACCGGCTGGCGGCCGGAGGGCGGGGGCGTCATCACAGGCTCCTGTGGATCGCGGTGCAGGAGACGTGGATGCGGGCCAAAAGGGTCCCGATCGAATGAACCATACGTTCACTATACCGAACCATCGCGCTGATGAACATAGCGTTCGATATATTGAACGACGATCGAGGGGAGGCGTGCCACCGGTGGTCCATGCGCAAAACCCGTGCCGGCCGGCCGCTGTGCTGCGGTCGGCCGACACGGGTGCTCCTCGCGGTGCCGTGCTCCGTCGGTCGGGAGCCGGGGGAGGTCAGCCCGCCCAGATGCGCAGCCTGATCGTGCGAGCCTCGGGACGCAGGGCGGACTCGGGCAACACGTCCGGGCCGCACGACCGCGAACCGAGTCCGTGCTGCGCCGCGTCGATGGTCAGACGGCTCGTCGTCGAGGCGGGGAGTTCGTACGGGTGTCCGGCCCGTGCGAGTTCCTGCGGTGTGTGGCGGCTGAGCGTGAAGCCGGGCCGCCGTCCGTGCGTGTCGGGCAGGGCCTCGACACACAACACCTTCGCGCCCGTGCTCGTGAGGGTCAGCCGGCGCAGGCCGGACCGGTGTCCGGTCTCCTGGGGACGTGCGTAGTCGACCGAGAGGTCGTCGATGCCGGAGGAGAAACGGCCCGTGCGCGCCGCCCGCAGGCTGTCGGGGTACGACTCCCACGGGCCGAGCCCGAACCACTCGGCGCCGTCGACGGGTGCCCCGCCGTCGGGCAGGTCGAAGCGGATTCCGATCCGCGGCCACACCGTGCTCCAGCCCCTCGACGGTTCGATCTCCACCCGGAGTTCGAGCTCGCCGGCTTCGAGCGACCAGACGGACTCCACCATCACGAACAGGGCGGAGTTCGCCGCGGAGACCTTGTCGAGCGTGCGCAGCGCGTCCGCCTTGTCGTGGGGCCGCTCCACCGACACACGACGCGAGGTCAGCCGGTCGAGACCGTCGCGACGCCACAGCTCGGCGTTGGACACCCCCGGGACACTCGCGTCGCTCTCCTCCACACCGTCCGACGGGCTCTCGTCGTTGTCGGTCGGGGCACGGAACAACTCCAGCCGTGGGCCTGTCACGGCGCGGCCGGCCAGGTTCACGAGGCGGCCGTCCACGAACTCGGCGGCCCCGAGCGTCAGCGTTCCGGGGTCCGGTCGCCAGCCCGTGCGGTGCCGGACGGCGGGCACGGGGCTGTGCGGCGAACGGTCCGACTGTACGGTGGCCACCACATGGCCCTGGGGAGCCCAGGGGGCGGCGGTCGCCAGGACCGCGTCGATCGTCAGCCATGTCTCGCCCTCGGGTGCCACCGGGACCGGCGGGAGGGACACCCACCCGGACTCGCCCGCCGCGACCACCGGGACCTCGATGTCCCCGGCGTCCACAGGCGTTCCGTCGTGCTCGACGCGCCAGCGGAAGCGCAGGTCGGACGTGTCGGCCGAGTGCCGCAGGTTCGTCACCGCGACCTTGTCGCCGTCGAAGACGAAACGGATCGGCTGTACGACCGCCTTGTACTCGTACAGGCTGGGCGTCGGGACGTCGTCGCTCAGCAGCATGCCGTCCATCACGAAGTTGCCGTCGTGCACGACCTCCCCGAAATCGCCTCCGTAGGCGTGGTACGCAGTGCCGTCCGGCGCCGTGGCGAGGATGCCGTGGTCGCGCCATTCCCAGATGAATCCGCCGTGCAGCCGCGGATGTTCGTGCACCAGCGCCTCGTACTGATCGAGTGCCCCCGGCCCGTTGCCCATGGCGTGGGCGTACTCGCACAGCAGGAACGGCTTGGCCCGCTGCCGGGCACTCTGCGCGGGGGTGCAGTTCAGCAGCGGCGTGTCCGTGCCGTCCGTGCCGATGCGCTCGGTGTCCGGCACCGACGCGTACATGCGGGAGTACACGTCGGTGTACTCGCCGGTGTAGTCGCCCTCGTAGTGCACGGGGCGTTCGGCGTCCCGTGCGTGCACCCAGGCCGACATGGCGGCGAGGTTGCTACCGGTACCCGACTCGTTGCCGAGCGACCAGATCACGATGCTCGGGTGGTTCTTGTCCCGTTCCACCGTCCGCCGGATGCGGTCGAGGTACGCCTCCCGCCAGGCCGGGTCGTCGCTCGGGTTGCCCACCCAGCCGAGCTTCTCGAAGCCGTGGGTCTCCAGGTCGCATTCGAGCACGACCCAGAAGCCGAGTTCGTCGGCGAGGTCGAGCAGACGCGGATGCGGCGGGTAGTGGCTGGTGCGGATGGCGTTCACGTTGAACCGCTTCATCCGCGCCAGGTCCTCGCGGGCGTGCTCCTCGTCGAACACCCGGCCGCGCACGGGATGCGCCTCGTGGCGGTTGACCCCGTGGAACACGACACGACGGCCGTTGACCAGGAACCGGTCACCGCGGATCTCGACCGTCCGGAACCCCACGCGCAGCGCGATGCTCTCCGCCGCCGTCGACACGGTGGCGTCGTACAGGCGGGGCTGCTCGGCCGACCAGGGCTCCACCTCGCCGGCGTCGACGGGCGTCACATCGGCCGCGGTCGCCCAGACCTGCTCGACGCCGAGTTCGGGGATGCGCAGGGTGACCGGGAACGCGGACGCCTCGGCGGTGATCTCCGCCTCGACGCGCCCGCGACCGTCGCGGAACCCGGTCCGCAGCCAGACGTCCTCGATGCCGCCGAGCGGCCGGGCGGTCAGCGTGACGTCGCGGAAGATGCCCGGCAGCCACCACTGGTCCTGGTCCTCGACGTAACTGGCCGCAGACCACTGATGCACTCGTACGGCGACGACGTTGTCGCCCGGACGCACCGCCCGCGTGACGTCGAACTCGTGGGCGAGCCGGCTGCCGCCGGCACTGCCGATGTCGACACCGTTGACCCAGACCCGCAAGAGCGACTCGACACCGTCGAACCGCAGCACGATCCGCTCGGCGTCGGACCAGTCGGCGGGTAGGGCGAAGTGACGCCGGTAGTCGCCGGTGGGGTTCTCGTCCGGGACGTGGGGCGGGTCGATCGGGAACGGGAACTGGATGTTGGTGTAGATCGGCCGGCCGTGGGCTCCGTCACCCTCCAGCACCCAGTGGGACGGCACCGGGATGCTCCCCCAGCCGTGGTCGTCGAATTCCTCGGCCGCGAAGTCCTGTGCCACCGACGCCGTGGGCGACAGCCGGAAACGCCAGGTTCCGTTCAGCGAGAGAGAGGGAGCGTCGGAGTGCAGCCACGAGCGCGCCGGGCGCAGCGCACCGCGCCCGGGTGTGGGGTCCGAAACGTACGCGGAAAGCTCGGAGGGCAAGAGGTCACAACTTTCTTGGTGGCAGCGGGGAGATTCTTGGTGAGCTAGCGGAGAACCATGGTGCGGATCTCCCAGGGGCCGAGGGCGAGTTCGAGGCCGTCGCCGGACGATTCGGCTTCCACGGAGAGCGGTCTGCCGAGCAGGTCGACCGTCGTCGCCTCGGTGAACGAGCCGGACACCCGGACGACCGAGCCGGTGTCGCTCAGCGCGACCAGCCGCACCTCGGTTCCGGACCCGCGCTCGTCGTCGGTGACGCGGCGGACGCTGGAGACGAGGACGTCCCTGCCGTCGACCCGGAGTCCGGTCGCGTCGCCCGGCAGGTCGCCTCCGCCGGGTGCGGTGCCGCGGGTGACGAGCACGTCGCCCCGGAACTCCTCGGCCAGGGCGACCGCGTCGGCCCCCTGCCAGCCGGTCGAGGAGGGCAGCACGGCGAAGCGGTTCGCGATCCGCATGCCGAGGTCCTGCGCACCCGGCGCGGGGATCTCGCTCGCCGCAGGCTCGTCGCGCAGAGGGTGGATGTTGACGCTGATCGAGCCGATCGCGCGCAGCAGGGTGACGGCCAGTTCCGCGCCGCCGTCGACGAGTTCGTACTCGCTGGAGTGGTCGAGCAGCACGGTCGCCGCTCCGGCCGACACGAACGAGCTCGCCGGGAAGGTCGGGAGCGGGTACTCGCCCCAGCCGCCCTCGGCGGTGAGCCCGCGCTCGGTCACGGCGAACTGTCCGGCGGACGCGGAGATGGTCACCGGCTCGGGCAGCGGCACGTGGAACCGCAGGCGGTGGTCGGCGGACTGGTTCACGAACGACGTGGAGACCCGGACGAACGGCTCGCCCGCGCGCACCTCGACGAGCGTCTCCACCGGAGTCGCCACGGTCCGCTCGGCGCGCAGATCGCGGTCGTCGGAGAGCGCGGCGGGCCATGCGTAGACGCGGGTGATCCGCAGCCGGGAGCGCAGCGGACCCTCTTCGACGACGTCGACGGTCGTCTCCACCGGCTCCGACACGAGTACGTCCCGCGCCGGGGGCGCGTAGTTGTAGCTGTCGCCGCGATCACCGCCGTCGACGAGGCGGCCGACGCCGCTCAGGACGGTGCCGTCGGCGCCGGTCACGGTCAGGGTGCCGTCGGCGGCGACCTCGACGTCGACCAGACCGTTGGACACGCCGCGAGGCGTCGCCGTGGCATCCGCGAGGGTGGCCGACGGGGTGGCCGGCCGCCCGCTCGGCGCGACCCGGAAGCTCGCCAGCCCGGAGGCCGGCACGCGCACGGGCACCAGCGCGGTCGCCCGCGCCTCCGCCAGCGTCAGCACCCGCCACTCGCCCGGGTGCGTGGTGGCTGCCTCGGCGACCTCGCGGCGCAGGTTCAGCAGGTCGAAGGGTCCGCTGGCGGGCACCTCGGCGAGGTGGAAGACGAGCGAGTTCGGGGTGAGTTCGTAGTGGTCGATCAGCCGGCCGAACAACTCGCGGCGGTGGATGCGGCGCAGGACGCGTTCGAGCCGGGAGGCGTCCATGCGCTCGTCGCTCAGCACGGTCGGGGCCTGCGAGATCAGTTGCACGCAGTGCGTGGAGCCGTCGGCGGCGGTCGCGACCAGCCCGGCTCCCGCAGGTGGCGCCACGACGTCCACCTCGACCAGCGCCGTACGGGCGAACGGCAGCGGGTTGACGACGAGATGAGCGTCGCTCGGCACCCGGGAGGCGGGCTCGGCGAGCGCGGCGTCCCGCACGGCTCGCGCGGTCTGCGCGGCCTCGGCCAGGCGGGCGTCGACCTGGTCGCAGGTCTCGTCGGTGCCCGAGCCGACGACCGAGTCGTGCGCCGTCGACTCGATGATCTTGTGCCAGGCGAGTGACAGGAACGGCGCGTCGTCCCGTCGGGACCACAGGGCGTTCACACGCTCGGCGTGGTCGACGGTGCGTTCGGCCACGGCCATCCGCTGCTTGAGCCCGAGCCGCACGGAGAGCACGCCGGGCAGGATGTTGCCGCGGACGTGGCTGCGCAGCTCGCCGGTGACGACGGCGGACACCTCGTCGCGCACGTGCTCGCGGATGTACTCGTCCAGGGTCGCGATCGTGATGGCGCGCTCCTCGCCGGAAGCGCGCCGCAGCCAGTCCGCGAGCCGCGGGTCGGGCGCGTTGTGGTCGGTGCCGGCCATCGCCAGCACCGGGTCACCGCCCCATCGTTCGGCCGTCATCCGCGCGTAGTCGCCGAGGGCGCGGCCGATCCGGTCGGGCACCAGCAGGACGTCGAGACCGTTGTCGTAGCCGTCGAAGAGGAACTCGGTGCGCACCTCGGAGCCGTCCGGCGCGCGCCAGCGGAAGGCGTGGCCGTCGACGGAGCCGGGCACACCGCGCCACAGCGCCGCGTGCTCGATCCCGGCGCGGGCCAGGATCTGCGGCATCTGCGCGATGTGGCCGAACATGTCCGGCAGATACCCGACGGGCATCGCACCGCCCAGTCGCTCCGCCGCGTCCCAGCCCATCCGGAGGTTGCGCACGATCGTCTCGCCCGAGCAGAGGAACTCGTCGAGCAGGATCAGCCACGGTCCGATGGCGAGCCGGCCCTCGCGCACCAGCGCTACGAGGCGGTCGCGGTTCTCCGGCCGCATCTCGAGGTAGTCCTCGACCGCGGCCATCTGCCCGTCGACGGTGAACCGGAAGTCCGGGTTCGCCTCGGCCGTCTCCAGCACGGTGTCCAGGGCGGTGACGAGCCGGTGCCGGAACACCTGGAACGGCTCGTACCACTCCCGGTCCCAGTGGAAATGGGGCACGAAGACGGCGGAGTTCTGCATGGCGAGGGGGACCTTCTGTGCGGATGTGCGGGGGAGAGGGGTCACTTGAGGGAACCGGCGGCGAGCCCGGTGCGCCAGAACCGCTGGAGGAGGATGAACACGATGATCACGGGCACGATCGACACCAGTGAGCCGGTGATCACGGACTCCTGGAGCAGCGGGGCCCGGGCGGTCTGGCCGTTCCACTCGTACAGGCCGAGCGTGATCGGGAACAGCGACTCCTTCTGGAGCATCACCATCGGCAGGAAGAAGTTGTTCCAGATGGCCACGAACTGGAACAGGAAGATGGTCACAAGGGCCGGCGTCATCAGCCTGGACGACACCGAGAAGAACGTGCGGAACTCGCCCGCGCCGTCCAGCCGCGCCGACTCGATCAGCTCCTGCGGGACGGCGGCGTTGGCGAAGATGCGCGCCAGATAGACACCGAACGGGCTGACGATGCTGGGCAGGAACACCGCGAGGTAGGTGTTGACGATCCCGGTCGCTGAGAAGAGCAGGAACAGCGGCAGGGCCAGTGCGGTGGTCGGGACGAGGACACCGCCGAGCACGACGGAGAAGAGGAACTCCCGGCCGCGGAAGCGGAACTTGGCCAGCGCGTAGCCGCACAGGGCCGAGATCAGGGTGCCCACGGCCGCGCCCAGCACCGCGTAGATGACGGTGTTGAGGGCCCACCGCCCGAAGATGCCGTCGCTGCGGGTGAACAGGATCCGCAGGTTCTCGAACAGGTTGAAGTGCGAGAACGCCAGCCCGTTGGTGGTGGCGAGCTCACCTTGCGGCTTCGTCGCCGCGACGACCAGGAAGTAGACCGGCAACAGGAAGTAGACGGCCAGGAGGAACATCAGGGCCATGACGGCCGTACGGCTGCCCCGGCTCTCGCGGATCGTGGAGGGGTTGCTCACAGTCCCGCCTTCTTCGAGGTGAGTCGCATGAACCCGAAGCTCAAGACGAAGGTGATGACGGCGATGACCACCGAAATGGCCGCGGCCTGCTGGTAGTTGTTCCCGGAGGCCACCGCGTAGGCCAGCATGTTCGGGGTGAATGTGCTGGAGATGTTCGAGGAGATCTGGCGCAGCACGGCCGGCTCGGCGTAGAGCTGGAGTGTGCCGATGATCGAGAACACCGTCGTCAGGACGATCGACGGCGCGATGATCGGAACCTTGATCCGCCACGCGATCGTCCAGTTGGTCGCGCCGTCGATCTTCGCGGCCTCGTAGAGCTCCTGCGGGATCGACTGGAGCGCCGAGTACATGATCAGCATGTTGTAGCCGGTCCAGAGCCAGGTGGAGACGTTCGCCGCCGACCACAGGACGGCGCCCGGACCGAGGAAGTCGGGGTGCAGGCCGATGCGCTGGAACAGGTCGACAACGGGGCTGAGCTGCGGTGAGTACAGGTACGACCACATGATCGCGGCGATGACGCCGGGAACGGCGTACGGCATGAACGCGGTGATGCGGAAGAACGCCTTGAGCCTCAGCAGGGGCGTGTCGAGCAGCAGCGCCATGACCAGCGCGACGAACAACATGACGGGCACCTGCACGATGCCGAACAGCCCGATGCGGCCGATGCTGTTCCAGAACTCGCTGTTCTGGAACACCTGCGTGTACTGGTCGAATCCGCCGAAAGTCGTGTACGAGGTCCCGTACTGGCCTCCGGTACGGCGCACGACGCGGAAGCTCTGCCAGAGCGCGTAGCCGACGGGCACCAGGTAGAACAGCACGAACGGCAGGAAGAACGGGGTGAGGAACGCGATGACGGTGCCTGCCCGGGGGCCGCCACCGCCTGGACGGCGGCGGCCACCTGACGTCACCGCGCGGGGTGCGATGTCGGTCATTCCCAGGTCACTTGCCCGCCGTGGCCGGGATCGCCTGGGCCTTCATCGACTTCAGGGCGGCTGCCTGGGCGGCCGAGAGCGCGTCGGTGAGCGTGCCGTCACCGGCCGCGGCCCTGGCCATCGCGTCCTGGAGGGCCAGGTTCACCGTCTTCTGGGTGGGGCCCCAGGCGAAGTTGGTGTCGATCTTCCTGGACGAGTCGGCGAAGACGTCGAAGATCTTCTCGTTGTTGTAGTACGGCACCCCCTTCGACAGCGCGGGCAGCTTGAGCCCCGCGTCGGCCGCCGGGTAGAGACCGCCCAACTGGTTCTCCAGCGCCAGCGCCTCCGGGTCGGAGTTCAGCCAGGTGTTGAACTTGACCGACTCGTAGAGGTGCTTGCCGCCCTTCATGAACGCGACGGTCGAGCCGCCCCAGTCACCGGAGGCGCCGTTCGCGCCCCACGTCGGCATCGGTACGATCGACCACTTCCCGGACTGCTTGGGCAGGTTGTCGCGGAACATGCTGTAGCCCCAGGCGGCGCCGACGTAGCTGGCGATCTGGTCCTTCTGGTAGGCGGCGTACATCTGCGTGGAACCGTTGGCGAGGTCGGTGCGCACGAGCTTGCCGGTGATCAGCTTCTGCCAGTAGTCGGCGACCTGCTTGCTCTGGTCCGACGCGACGGTGACGTGCCACTTGTCACCGGAGTAGCCGTACATCTGGGCGCTGTTCTGCCAGAGGAGCCCGTTGAACCACTCGGCGTTGTTCGGGTCGAAGAACGTGATGTCGAGGCTGGGGTCCGCCTTGTGCAGCTTCTGCGCGGCCGCAGCGTACTCGTCCCAGGTCGTGGGGATCGTTATGTCGTACTTCTTGAAGATGTCACTGCGCACGTACAGGGCCATCGGACCGGTGTCCTGCGGGAGGGCGAAGACGCCCGTGCCGCCGAAGCTGGTCTGCGACCAGGTCCACGGCACGAACTTCGACTTGGCCGCGGTGGCCGCCGAGCACGCCGAGGCGTCCACGAAGGCGTTCTGGGTGCGCAGGGCGGGGAGCTCGTCGTAGCCCACCTGAGCGAGGTCCGGCGCCTTGCCCGCCTTGAGGGCGTTGCCGAGGGTGCCGTACTGGTCGTTGGAGATGTTCTTCGTCTGGACCTGGATGTCCGGGTTCTTCTTGTTCCACAGGTCCACGACCTTGTCCATGCCCGGAACGGTGTTCCAGTACTGGAGGGTGACCTTCCCCTTGGTGGGGGTGCAGGAGGCCGCGGACGCCTTGTCCGACGGAGCGGACGACGAGCAACCGGCGAGGGCGACGAGAGTGGCTGCCGCGGCGACGGCGGCGAGACGGGTGCGCGTGACTGTCTTGCTCATGTTTTCCGTTCCAGAGAACGACTAGCGGCGGCGCTAGGCGGGTCGACGTTGACAGCTCAGGCGGGGATGCCTTCTGGTTGGGATAGGGTTCGTGAGCGTTCACGTGAACGTTCACGGGAGCGTTCACGGGACCGTGTGATGAAGCGACTCGGAGTTTGCGCCGCGGCACGGCCGAGTGTCAAGACTCTCGAGTCGTCCATGGGTCCGGCAGATCAAGGAGAGCTCACATGACGCCGCTGACCACCGATGATGGCCTGGCGCCGGCGGCGAAGGCCGCACCACGGCCATGATCGTCGGGTGCCCGCGCACAAGGTCGCACCATGGCTTCGGCCCGGTGCATACTCAGTGTCCCTACGGCGCGCCTGCGTCGGCACAGGTACGGAGGTAGTGATGGCGTCGTCGGGGACCGGACCCCGCAGAGTGACGATCAACGATGTGGCCCGGACCGCAGGAGTGTCCCGGCAGACGGTGTCACGGGCGCTCAACGACAAGGGCGAGATCGACGTCACGACCAAGCAGCGCGTCCTCGACGCGGCGCTCGCGCTGGGGTACCGCCCCAGCAGGTTCGCCAGAGGACTCGTGCGACAGGACACCATCAGCGTCGGGCTGGTGATCCCCGACCTGCTCAACCCGTTCTTCACCGAGGTCGCCGCGGCCGCTCTGGACGCGGCGCGGTCCCGTGGCTGGCATGTCGTCGTGTACGACACGGGTGACCGCATCGAGGAGGAGCGCGGCACACTCCAGGTGATCGCCTCCCAGGTGGACGCCGTGGTCGGCTATCTGAGCCAGCCCGAGGACGAGATCGACAAACTGGCACGCGGGCTGCCTGTGGTGCTCATCGACCGGGAGCACCGTACCGAGCGCTTCAGTTCCATCCGGATCGACGGCGAGAAGGGCGTCCGCGCGGCCATCGCGCACCTCGTCGAGTCCGGGCACCGGCACATCGGCATGCTCGACCACGCGGGCCGGACCGAGCCCAGCATCCGCCACGCCTGGTTCGCCGACGCGATGGCCGCCTGCGGGCTCGACGCCGGCCCGGTCAGCCGCGCCGACCAGAGCGTGGAGGGCGGGGAGAGCGCGCTGAAGGACCTGCTCGCCGAACACCCGGAGGTGACAGCCGTGTTCGCCTTCAACGACATCGTCGCCATTGGTGCGCTGCGCGGAGCGCGCCGGCACGGACGCGAGGTACCTCGCGACCTCGCGGTGATCGGCTTCGACGGCCTCCAACTGGGGGCGCTGGTCGAGCCGCCGCTGTCCACCGTGGCCCTGGACACGCGGGCGCTCGGCGCTCTCGTCGTGGAGCAGACGGCCCGGCTGCTGACCGGCGAGGATCCGCTCGGCCATGACGAACTGGTGGTGGGGGCGGAGCTCAGGCTGCGCGAGTCCGCGTAGGCCGGGTGCCCCCGGTCGGGGGGAGGGGCTGGCCTGTCCCGCCGACGGTGGCCGTCCGTGGCCGGCTCCGCGGCGGTGGCCAGCGCCCTCCCGGCGGACCCTAGCCGTTGATGTCGAGTGCCGTTCCGTACAACCGGTCCACCTTCAACCGGATGACCAGCCGACGCTCGTCGACCAACTGCCGCAGGAACGCGGCTTCGTCCGCCGGCTTCGAACCCTCCGGGACCATCCCGAGGAGTTCCCGCCCGACCGCGTCACCGGGAACCGTCGTGATCTCGGAGACGGAGGCCGTGCCCTCGGCGACGGCGAACGACCACACATCGCCGCCGTGCACATGCAGCGCGGCATGCGGGTCGCGCCGCAGGTGCGTGACCTTGACGCGGTCGGCCGTCGTCGAGAACCGCAGGACGCGGGCCTCGGCGTCCCAGCTGTAGAGCATGGTGGTCAGGTGGGGATGGCCGGAGCGTTTGACCGTGGCGAGGGTGCCGAACCGCTGCTTGCCGAGCAGGTGGGAGAGGGCTTCGTCGGACAGGAGGCGCGGTGCGGGATCTTGAGTCATGACGTGAGCAACATCCGCTGTACGCCCGGCATTTCCCGGGTCCCGTCAGTCCGACGCCGCCACCGGCGCGGCGACGGTGGCGCTGACCGGCCGCACCGGCCCGCCGATGCCTACGCGCAAGCTCCCCGGGCTACAAGTGGCGGGGTGTGATCCGCGGGCGTGGGATGGAGGAGGCGGGGGCGGAAACGTGGAGGCGCCGTGGGTGTGACACCGCTGACCGAGATCCTCTCCGGACCTTTCAACGAGCGCTACGCCGTACCGGCCATCCTCTGAATCTTCGCAGGGAATCCCGGCCTTGAGGCCGGGCGGGAATGCGATCCTCGGTCCGGGGGCGCGAAGCGCCGGAGTTCGCTGGGTCTGCGGGGTGATGGTCAGGCTGGGCGGTTCTGGTTGTCGATGTAGTCCTTGACGATGCTCAGTGGTGCGCCGCCGCAGGAGCCCGCGAAGTAGGACGGGGACCAGAACACGGACCCGGTGCCGGTCCGGTTGATCCGGCCGGTGTACTCCGCGCGCAGGTAGCGGGAGCTGGCGCCCTTGAGGCTGTTTGACGAGTGCGGACAGGGCGATTTTCGGCGGGTAGCGCACGAGCAGGTGGACGTGGTCGCCTTCGCCGTTGAACTCTCGCAGCTGTGCGCCGAAGCTCTCGCACACGTCCCGCATGATCGTCTCGCAGCGCGTCAGCATTTTGCCGTTGAAGACTTCACGCCGGTACTTCGTCACGAACACCAAGTGTGCATGGAGGTTGTAGATGACGTGGTTTCCCCGACGGATATCGGGATCCGGTTCCCAGCGCGGTGACATACGCCAAATGTGCAAATGTATCAGGATTGGGTGAACTCGACCGGAGGGGGCGAGCGTTGGGGTGATCCGTGCGTACAAGTTCCTCATGCGGCCCACCGTCCGGCAGACTCAGGCACTCGGCGAGATGCTGCGGGATCACTGCTCCCTCTACAACGGGGCGTTGCAGGAACGCCGTGACGCCTATCGCCACAGCTCGAAGACGAGCGTCAGGTACGGGATGCAGTCCGCGCAGCTCAAGGGGATCAGGGCGTTCGACCCGGAGCGTCAGGGCCGCTGGTCGTTCTCTTCGCAGCAGGCCACCTTGCGCCGTCTCGACAAGGCGTTCGCCGCGTTTTTCCGCCGGGTCAAATCCGGCGACAGTCCGGGCTACCCGCGCTTTCGCGGGGTGAGCTGGTTTGACACGGTGGACTTCCCGAAGGACGGGGACGGCTGCCGGTGGAACTCCACCCCACACGACCCTGTTACCCGTGTCCGCTTCCAGGGCGTCGGCCACGTGAAGGTCAACCAGCACCGCGCCGTGGCTGGCCGGGTCAAGACCGTGTCGGTCAAGCGTGAGGGCCGTAAGTGGTTCGTCGTGCTGAGTGCCGAGCAGGACCAGCCGGAGCCGCTGCCGGCGACCGGCTCCATGGTGGGGATCGACCTGGGCATCGCGAACTTCCTCGCCGACTCGGGCGGCGGGTTCGTGCCCAACCCGCGCCACGGCCGCCGTGCATCCGAGAAGCTCCGGGCAGCGCAGCAGGCCTTGTCGCGGTTCCCGCGCCGTACAGCGAAGGACCGCACCGCCAATCACCAGCGCGCGGCGGAGAAGGTTGCCCAGCTCCACGGCAAGGTGCGTCGCCAGCGGCTCGACCACGCGCACAAGGCCGCGCTCGGCCTGGTCCGCGCACATGACTTCATCGCGCACGAAGACCTCAAGATCCGCAACATGAGCAGGGCACCCGCGCCGAAGCCCGACCCCGGCCGGCCGGGTACGTTCCTGTCCAACGGGGCCGCCGCGAAGGCCGGGCTCAACACGTCGATCAACGATGCCGGATGGGGGGTGTTCCTGACGATCCTGCACGCCAAGGCTGAGAGCGCCGGACGGGAAGTGATCGCCGTGGCCCCCCGCAACACCTCCCGCACCTGCCCCGCATGCGGGCACACCGCGAAGGAGAACCGGCCCACACAGGAAAAGTTCCACTGCGTCGCCTGCGGCCACAATGCGCACGCCGACACAGTGGGAGCCACCAACGTTCTACGGGCCGGGCTGGTCCGTCGCGACGCCGACCCGGCCTAGCGAGAAGCCCCCGGCTTCAGCCGGGGGAGGAGTCACCAACGTGTTCAACGACCTCACACGCTGGAGGCCGTGCTGGCGGCCGCGGAACTCGACGTACACCGTCGGACGGCGCGGGGTGGCCGGCAACTTCTTCGTGATGAAGGCCGTCGGCGCCGCCGCAGAGCGGGGTGCGGACCTCGGCGAGGTCCACCGGATCGGAGAGAAGGTCAACTCCGTCACCCGCTCCATGGGCATGGCGCTCACCGCCTGCACGCCGCCGGCGAAGGGCTCGCCGCTGTTCGACCTGCCCGAGGACGCGGTCGAGATGGGCGTGGGCATCCACGGCGAGCCGGGCCGGAAGCGGGAGAAGCTCCGGTCGGCGGACGCGATGGTGGGCGAGCTCGTCACCGCGGTGGTGGACGACCTGCCGTACTCCTCCGGTGACCGTGTCGCACTGATGGTCAACGGGCTCGGCGGCACACCGATCGGCGAGCTCTACCTGGTGTACGGACGGGCCCACAAGCAGCTGACCGAGCGGGGCATCGAGATCGGGCGCAGCTACGTGGGTGAGTACTGCACCTCGCTCGACATGGCCGGTGTCTCCGTGACACTGGTCCGGCTGGACGACGAGATCTCCGATCTGCTCGCCGCCCCCGCCGAGATCCCGATCCGCGTGTTCTGAGGGAACGACGACACTCCTCGCCCGGAGGATCAAGGGCCCGCTCCCGTCTCAGCTGGTCAAACGTCAGGCGCGGTCAGCCGAGGCACACCAGGAGCAGGCAGATGTGTGAAGGTGACGTCGCTGTCGGCGTGGGGGCCGCCTGCGGTGCTCCCGAGGCCGTGCCGTCGGAGCCGGCAGGCGCGGACGTCTGCTGCGCCGACGTAGTGGTGTGGTCGGGCACCGTTCCGACGGAGGACGGGGAGGCGGCCTGAGGCTGCGGGGTCGCCGACGCCGCCGTCGGATGAGCGGAGGCCGCGGTGAACGGCTGAGCGCTCGCCGGCGTGGCGTGGGACGGGGCACCGACGGACTGCCGGCGTGCAAGGGCGGTCGTGGTCGACTGCGCGGGGGGAGTGTGCGAAGACACGTGAGTTTGAGGTTGTGTCGACGACGGGCTGGGCTGGTCGGTCGCCTGTTCGTCCGCGGTGCCCATGGTGGTGACGTCAGGCGCTGTCGCCGCCTGTGCCTGGTCGGCGGAGTGCCGGTTCATCGAGGCGACGGTCAGGCCGCCGCCGACGAGTGCGACGGCAGTCGCGACCACGGCCCGGCGCTGGTTCTTCTTCCAGCGGGCCATCTGGCGACGCCGCGCCGCTCGACCTTGCGGTGCGGGCGGCGCGCCCTCGATGTCGCCGTACGGGTCGGTCCGGGGGGCTTCCTCCGGGTCGGCCGCGTCCGCCGCCTCGTCGTCGAGACGGCCGTCGTGCCATGCCTCCGAGGTCGTGTACTCCCACGGCACCGATGCGCTCACCGCCGTGCTCGTCGGCGCCATGCCGACCCAGGTCGGGACGATGCCACGGTCGACGGTGGCCGGCGCGATGTCCGGAGCGTAGGCGCCACACCCGGGACACACCAGGGCGCCATTGAGATGCCGCCGACACGAGGAGCAGTAGTCCATTTGCGGTCTTCCTGAGTTGACATGCCGTCGCCCGGCCGGGCCTGGTCGCGCTCGCACGTGAGATCGAGCAGCCAGCAACGCTAACGAGGCTTTCGAAAGCCTGTGTGCAGTCCGTGTGGCGCTGTTGTGCGGATTCTCAGGGCCGGCCGACGCGTGCCTGGATGTCAGCTGGAAGTCAGAGCGACGTCATGACGTGCTTGATCCGGGTGTAGTCCTCGAAGCCGTACGCGGAGAGGTCCTTGCCGTAACCGGACTTCTTGAAGCCGCCGTGCGGCATCTCGGCGACGAGGGCCATGTGGGTGTTGATCCACACACATCCGAAGTCGAGGTTCTTCGACATCCGCATCGCCCGCGCGTGGTCCTTGGTCCACACCGAGGAAGCCAGTGCGTAGTCGACGCCGTTGGCGTAGCGCACGGCCTGGGCCTCGTCCGCGAAGGACTGGACGGTGATGACCGGGCCGAAGACCTCGTTCTGGATGATCTCGTCGTCCTGCTTGAGGCCGGAGACCACGGTCGGGGCGTAGAAGTAGCCCCGCTCGCCGACCCGGTGGCCGCCCGCCTCGATCCTGGCGTGCTCGGGGAGGCGCTCGATGAAGCCGGTGACCTGGGCGAGCTGGCCCGCGTTGTTCAGCGGTCCGTACAGCACGTCCTCGTCGTCCGGCAGCCCGGTCCTGGTGTCGGCCGCGGCCTTGGCGAAGGCGGCGACGAACTCGTCGTGAACCGACTCGTGGACCAGGACGCGGGTCGCGGCCGTGCAGTCCTGACCGGCGTTGAAGAAGCCGCCGACCACCAGGTCCTCGACGGCCTTCGCCAGGTCGGCGTCCTCGAAGATCACCGCGGGGGCCTTGCCGCCGAGCTCCAGGTGGACCCGCTTGACGTCCTTGGCCGCGCTCTGGGCGACCTGGATGCCGGCGCGTACCGAACCCGTGATGGAGGCCATCGCGGGGGTCGGGTGCTCCACCATCAGGCGGCCCGTGTCACGGTCGCCGCAGATCACGTTGAAGACTCCGCGGGGCAGTGCCAGCTCCTCCAGGACACCGCCGATGATCTCGGCGATCAGCACCGTGGAGGCCGGGGTGGTGTCCGAGGGCTTGAGGACCACCGCGTTGCCCGCAGCGAGCGCCGGGGCGAACTTCCACACCGCCATCAGCAGGGGGTAGTTCCACGGCGCCACCTGCGCGCACACACCGACCGGTTCGCGGCGGATGATGGAGGTCATCCCCTCCATGTACTCACCGGCCGAGCGGCCTTCCAGCATGCGGGCCGCGCCCGCGAAGAAGCGGACCTGGTCGATGGCGGGGACGAGTTCCTCACTGCGGGTGAGGTGGAGCGGCTTGCCGGTGTCCCGGCTCTCGGCGGCGACCAGTTCGTCGGCCCGTGCCTCCATCGCGTCGGCGATCTTCAACAGCGCGCGCTGCCGCACGGACGGGGTGGTGTCGCGCCAGACGGGGAACGCCGCGGCCGCGGCCGCCATCGCCGCGTCGACGTCGGCTGCCCCCGAGAGCGGGGAGGTCGCGTAGACGTCACCGGTGGTGGGGTCCACCACATCGAGCGTGCGGCCGTCCGAGGCGTCCGCGAACGCACCGTCGATGTAGTTGCGGAAGATGGTGCTCATGGAACGTCTCTCCTGGTCAGGCGGCGGTACGGGCGGACAGGTGCTCGTGGACGGCGACCCAGCCGCCGTCGTCGGCGCGGGTGAAGACGATGGTCTCCCGCTCGTGGACCGTCTCCTCCCCGGCGTGGGTGGCGACCCGGGTTTCGACGTCGTGACTGAAAACGGCGGTGTCGCCGAAGGGCTGGATCAGCGGTGCCGACGAGGTGCAGCCGAGGATGCGGAAGCCGTCCTGTTCCACCCACTGCCGCCAGAGCGCGCGGTACTCGGCCGTGGAGCCGAGCCGCTGCGGGGTGGTGTGGAAGATGAAGGTCGCGTCGGGGGCGAAGGCGCCGAAGTAGTCGTCGAGGCGGCCCTCGGCGAAGGCGGCGACAAGCGCGTCCGCGGCGGTCCGGACTTCCTGGACGGTGGTGGTGCTCATGCACGGCTCCTGGTCACGGGCGTTCGGCGGCGGGGCCGGAACGGCGGGCGTTCGGTTATGGGGGAGTGAGGCCTCAGTGGGCCGCGGCGGGTTCGGGGACGATCTCCTCGCTGCCGCCGGTGATCGGGGGCACCGGGGCGTCCGACGCCCGGACGAAGCGGGGTCCGGCCGGTCCGTACACGGCGCGCGGCTCGGGGAACAGGGTGAGCAGGGCGAGGTAGAGCACGACCGCGAGGGCGAGGCCGACCGGCAGCGAGATGTCCGTACCGCCCGCGAGGTTGCCCAGCGGGCCGACGAACTGGCCGGGCAGGTTGGTGAAGAGGAGTGCCACGACGGCGGAGACGAGCCAGGTGGACATGCCGCGCCAGTTCCAGCCGTGCGTGAACCAGTAGCGGCCGCCGCGCTGACGGCGGTTGAAGACCTGCAGCGCGTCCGCGTCGTACCAGCCGCGCCGGGTGACGTAGCCGAGCGTCATGACGATCATCCACGGTGCCGTACAGGTGATGATCAGGGTGGCGAAGGTGGAGATGGACTGCGCGAGGTTGAGCGCGAAGCGGCCGGCGAAGATGAACGCGATGGACAGGGCGCCGATGAAGAAGGTGGCCTGGACGCGGCTGAAGCGTGTGAAGACGCTGGAGAAGTCGAGCCCTGTGCCGTACAGGGACGTCGTGCCGGTGGAGAGGCCGCCGATCAGGGCGATCAGGCAGAGCGGCAGGAAGTACCAGCCGGGTGAGATCGCGAGCAGTCCGCCCACGTAGTTCGGGGCGGCCGGGTCGACGTACTTCGCGGCCTTCGACGCGATGATCGACGCGGTGGCCAGACCGAAGAGGAACGGCAGCAGGGTGGCGACCTGTGCGAGGAACGCGGCCCCCATGATCCGGCGGCGCGGGGTCCCAGCCGGGATGTAGCGGGACCAGTCACCGAGGAACGCGCCGAAGGAGACCGGGTTGGAGAGCACGATCAGCGCGGCGCCGATGAACGACGGCCAGAACAGCGGGTCGGCGGTGGAGGTGAAGGTTCCCGCGTAACCGGGGTCGAAGTCGCCCGCGAAGGCGAAGGCGCCGAGCACGAAGAGGGCCGATGCCGCCAGTACCGCGATCTTGTTGACCAGCAGCATGAACCGGAAACCGTAGATGCACACGACGAGTACGAGCCCGGCGAAGATCGCGTACGCGATGCCGTAGGTGACGTCCGACTCGGGGACGTGGACGAGCCGGTGGGCGCCGCCGACCAGCGCGTCTCCCGAGGACCACACCGAGATCGAGAAGAACGCGACGGCGGTGAGCAGGGAGAGGAACGAGCCGACGACCCGGCCGTGCACGCCCAGGTGCGCGGAGGAGGAGACGGCGTTGTTCGTGCCGTTGGCAGGGCCGAACAGTGCCATCGGGGCCAGCAGCAGCGCACCCGCCACGAGGCCGAGGACGGTCGCCGCGAGCCCCTGCCAGAAGGAGAGGCCGAAGAGGATCGGGAAGGCGCCCAGCACACAGGTCGCGAAGGTGTTGGCACCGCCGAAGGCGAGCCGGAACAGATCGATCGGGCGGGCCGTGCGGTCCTCGTCCGGGATCCGCTCGACACCATAGGTCTCGATTTCGGTGATCGAGCTCGTCACGGGCGATTCACCTTCCGTTCATGCAAGGGGGACGGTTTCACAGTCTGTGGCCCATGGCTGACCAGCGACAATTGTGTCCATCACAGAGACTTACGCTGTTTTGTGTGGCCAGCAACAAACTCACCGTCGGGGACCTGCTCTCCTTCCCCGCACTCCAGCTCTCCGTGAAGGCCGGCAGCGGCGGTCTGAACCGGTCCGTGTCCTGGGCACACGCCAGCGAGCTCGCCGATCCGACACCCTGGCTCCTGGGCGCCGAGGTGATCATGACGGCGGGCCTGGCGGTCCCCCGTACCGCGGCCGGACAGCGTGCCTATCTGGAGCGGCTGGACGACGCCGGGGTGTCCGCTCTCGCGCTCTCCGCGCAGCTGCACATGCCCCCGCTGCACGACGCGTTCTTCCAGGCGGCGGAGGAGCGGGGCTTCCCGGTCCTCGAAGTGCCGCTCGCCGTCCCGTTCATCGCCGTCGCCCAGGAGATCGCGGCCGCGGCCCAGGAGGACGCCCGGCACCGGCTGGGCGCGCAGCTCCAGGTCTTCGGCGCGCTGCGCTGGCTCGTCGCCGAGAACCTCGACACGCCGACACTCCTGCGCCGTCTCGAAGGCCTGTCGGGATACGACGTCTACCTCTGCACCCCGCAGGGCCGCCCTCTCCTGCCCGGCGTGCCCGTACCGGATCCCGCTGTCCTGCCCGCCTCCGTCGACGCTCCGCCCACGATCCCCGGCGGATTCGTCCTCCCGGTGCCCGCGCCCGGGGGCCCGGCGGGCTTTCTCGTCGCATACGAGCGTCAGGGCGCCCAGCCCGCGGGACTCGCCGTCGTCCAGCACATCGCCACCGTGGCCGCGCTGCGGGTGGCGATGGTGCGCAACGAACGCGAGACGCTGCGCCGCGAGGGCGCGGAGACGCTGGCCGAACTGCTGCAGGAGGTGCTCGACCCGGAGGCGGCGCGCCGCCGGCTCGCCCGGCACGCGATCGAGGGCGACACCGTCCTCCTCGTCGTGCGCCACACCACCGACGAGGCGCTGCTGCGCTGTCTGGAGGACCGGCCTCATCTGCTGCTCACCCGAGGCGAGGACCGCTACGTCCTGGGGGCACCGGAACTGGGAGCGGCCGTCGGTGAGCTCCCGGCCGTCGCGGCCGGGATCAGCCGCCCCTTCCTGCCGGGCGCCGCACTGAAGGTCGCCCAGCGCGAGGCGCTCTGGGCGGTCTCCAAGGCCGCGGAGTCGGGCCGCCCCGTCGTCCGATACGGCGACGACTCGACGGGCCGGTGGCTGCCCGACGACCCCGCTGTCCTGACCGCGCTGGTCGAGCACGTGCTCGGTGAGGTCCTGCGCTACGACGAGGCCCATGACTCGCAGCTGCTGGTCTCCGTCCGCACCTGGATGGAGCGCGACCGCCGTACCGAGACGGCTGCGGCGGCGCTCCACATCCACCCCAACACCCTCGCCTACCGGCTGCGCCGCTTCGGCTCCCTCGCCGATCGTGACCTGACGTCGACGGGAGCCCTGGCCGAGGTCTGGCTGGCGATCCAGGCAGCGGGGGCGCTGGGCCTCACCGACTGAGCGGGTCGACGGCGGGCGGGGAGGGCTGCGCCGGTGGGGACGGAGGCTGTGCCGAGGTGACGGAATAGCGCCAGAACGGTCGCACAAGCAGGGCGCCGACGGTGACGACGATCATGCAGAGCAGCGAGCTGCCTGTCCACGCGAGGCCGAGACCGGTGGCGGAGGCCATGGCGCCGGCGCGCAGGTCTCCGAGGCGGGGACCGCCGGCGACGACGACGGTGAAGACGCCCTGCAGACGGCCGCGCATGGCGTCAGGTGCGTAGGTTTGCAGAATCGTCTCGCGGTAGACCGCGCTGACGAGGTCCGCCGCTCCGGCAGCGGCCAGTAGGGCCGCGGCGGCGAGGAGGTGGTGGACGGTGCCCGCGAGGGCGATGGCCGCCGCCCAGGCGGTGACGGCGAGGGCCAGTGCCCGGCCTTGGCGGCGCACGCGTCCGATCCATCCGCTGAACAGCCCCGCTACGACCGACCCGATGGCGATGGCCGAGTACAGCAGCCCCACCCCTCCGCCGAAGCGCACCTGAGCCGCTTCCGGGAACAGGGCGGTCGGCATGGCCAACGTCATCGCCGCGATGTCGACCGCGAAGGACATCCACAGCACGGGGGCGGCGGCGATGAACCGCAGCCCGTCGAAGACCGAGCGCAGCCCGCCGGTCCGGGTCCCCGATCCGGTCGGCATGATCGGGGGCAGGTGAACGGCCGAGTACAGCAGGAGAGAGAACAGCACGGCGTCGGCGCCGTACGCCCAGCAGTAGCCGTTCGGCAGCGAGATCAGGATGCCCGCTACGAGCGGCCCGGCGACCTGCCCGACGTTGCCGGCGGTGAAGTACAGCGTGTTCGCGGCGGGTACCAGGGGTGTGGGAACGATGCGGGGAATGATCGCGCCCCGGGCGGCGGACGACACGGCGAAGGCGCCGGACTGGACGGCGACGAGGGCGAGAATGAGGGGAACCGAGCGCAGATCGACGACCGCCTGAAGCAGCAGGGCGAGTGTGGTCGCCCAGGTGAGGCATGCCGACGCCAGGTAGAGCACACGGCGGTCGAACCGGTCGGCGATGGCACCGCCGTACAGGCCGAAGACCACGAGCGGCACGAGGGCGGCCAGTCCCGTCAGCCCTACGGACAGCGACGACCGCGACAGCGCGTAGATCTGTACCGGGATGGTGACGCCGGTGACCATGGTCCCGACGTATGCCGCGCTCTGCCCGATCAACAGGCGCCGGAAGACGGGGAGTGCCAGCGGGCGCGTGTCGAGGGTGACGCCGCGCAGACCGGAGGCCAGCCGGGCCTTCAGTGCGGGTGGGGCGGCGGGGGGAAGATCACGCGGGGTGTCGGATGTCGTGGGCATGGTCATAACGCTGGCAGGACCGCACGGTGCGCCGCTTCCGTTATTCTGCCGTCGTATGTCGGAAAACGGTCAGGCGGAGAAGGCGGCGGCGGAACCCAGGGACAGCACCCATGCCCACCTCGCGGGTGAGGTCATCGGCCGCCACCGGCATGGCTATCACCAGCTTCTCTACGTCAGCGCCGGTGTGGTGGCCGTGCAGACGGGCGAGGCGTCCTGGGTGGCGTCCAGCGCGCGCGCCGTGTGGATTCCGGCGGGCACCTGGCATCAGCACCGGGTACACGGGCACACCTCTGTGCACACGCTCGGCTTCGCCGCCCACGACGTCCTGCTGAGGTCCGAGGCGCCGGTCGTGGTGGTCGTGGACGCCCTGGTGCGTGAACTGATCATCGCGTGCAGTGAACCGTCCCTCCCGGAGCAGGAGGCACGCCACCTGCGCGCCGTCCTGCGGGACCGGCTGCGCCGAGCCCTCGTGGAGCCCTTGACGCTGCCCACCCCCAGCAACTCCCTGCTGCGCCAGGCATGCGAGCTGGTGACCGACGATCTGCGGCAACCGCGGACCGCCGCCTGGCTGGCACGGCGCATCGGCGTGAGCGAGCGCACCCTGGCCAGGTTGTTCAGGGCCGAGTTCGGCATGACGTATCCGCAGTGGAGGACCAACATCCGGGTCTTTCACGCCATGGTGCTGCTGGCGGAAGGAGCAAGCGTCAGCGAAACGGGACGACGCTGCGGGTGGGCCACGACCAGTGCGTTCATCGACACGTTCGGCCGCACCATGGGCCAGACACCGGGAACCTATCGCATCGGATCCGGCGGGTAGATCCACAGGCCGCCTGATCGCGGCCTGTTCGTCGACCTGGGGTCCGTCGCCCGGCGGCTGATGAGGTCCGCGCCACCGCCCACTCCGAGAAGCCCACGGGGACGCGAGAGGCGTCATGAGCGTCATGAGGAAGGGGGTGGCCCCGGCGGCCGAGCCGCAGGGGCCACCCGTCTCCTACCGGCGGAGCGAGAGCAGGTGCCAGTGCCACGCGTCGAGGGCGACGAACAGGCCCGGGTCGACCAGTTCGTCGCCCTCCCGTTCGTAAGTGTCCTCGGTGAGCAGTTCGGTCAGTTCGCACGACCGGCCGCGCAAGTCGGCCCAGGGCAGCGGAACCCGCCCCTGGGCGGGCCCGTCCGAGTAGTTGATCACGACGAGGTACCGCTCCCGGCCGCCGGTCCAGGACCAGGCGAGCAGGTTGTGGTGGGTGTCGTTGTCCGGCCACCCCGTGCAGGTCCGCAGGTCCCAGTCGCCCTCGCGGACGGGGGCCGCGGCGCTCACCAGGCGGTCGTAGAAGTCGTGCAGGGACGCGTCGGCCGGTTCCTGGGGCCGACGTGAGAGGAACACGGGCGGGCGCACGCGGCGTCCTTCGAACTGGCCCTCGTGCCAGAGGGTCGCGCCGGGCAGGGTGGCGACGGCCACGGCCGCGGCGCGTTCCCTTCCGTCGGACAGGGTGGCGGCGGCCCGGGGTTCGTCGTGGTTCTCCAGGAAGCGGACGAGCCGGCGCTGGTAGGCGAGGCCGGCGCCGAGGTGGGCGCGGACGGATCCGGCGCCCTCGTGGACCAGGCGGTCGTAGAGCCGTTTGTCGTAGCAGTGGTCGAAGCCCTGCTGCTGGAGATCCCATTCGAGGTCCCAGTACGCCTCCGCGACGAAGAGGAGATCCGGGTGGCGCTCCCGCACACGGGGGATGACGTACGGCCAGAAGTCCTCCGTGGGGGCCGCTCCCGCGAGGTCGCCCCATGTCTTCGCGAACACGTCGTTCATGAGGAGCATCGCCATGTCGCAGCGCACTCCGTCCGCCTGGTCGCCGATCGCCGCCAGCGTGTCCACCGCCGCCGCCCGCAGGTCGTCGCTGAAGGCGTTCAGCTGCACGACGTCCGGCCACGGCGGGAAGTACGGGTCCCGGCCGCGCGCGTACACCTGCCCGCTCGCCTCCAGGAAGGCCTCGGGTGCGCGGGCCAGGTCGTCCGGCGTGCCCCGGACCAGGCAGTCCGGGCGCTCGGTGAGCCAAGGATGGTCGGGGGCCACGTGATTGGGGACGTAGTCCAGGATCAGGCGTACGCCCCGCGCGGCCAGTTCGGCCCGTGCCGCGGCCAGTCCCTCGGGGCCGCCGAGGCTCTCGTCGACGACGTAGTTCCGTACGCAGTACGGGGACCCGGCGATGTCCGCCGGGGTGAGGTCGGGCAGGGCGTCGCGGAAGGAGGCGAGCAGACGGTCGTCCCGCAGGGCGATGCCGAGTCCCGCCGGGCTGCGCTCCCACACACCCATCAGCCATACGGTGTCCACACCCGGCCGTGCGACCTCGTCCCAGACCTCGCCGGGCACGTTGCCCAGAGTGACCGGACGTCCGTACCGATGGCCCGACTCGCGGAGCCAGACCAGGGTGTTGATCTCGTATATCACCGTCATGACAGGGGTTCCTCCCTCAGGGCGCCCCAGTCGCCGTCGCCGACGAGATGGAACAGGGTGGCGGTGACCGCGGCCAGGCCCGTCCAGCCGGTCTGGTGGGAGGCGCCGAGGCCGGCGCCGTTGTCTCCGTGGAAGTACTCGTAGAACAGGATCAGGTCCTTCCAGTGCGGGTCCTTGGCGAACTTGGGCTGGGTGCCGTGCACCGGGCGGTGGCCCTCGGCATCGCTGAGGAAGGTGGAGGTGAGCCGGCCGGAGATCTCGCGCGCGACCTCGTAGAGGTTCATCCGGCGGCCGGAGCCGGTCGGGCACTCCACGGTGAAGTCGTCGCCGTGGTAGGCGTGCAGGTTCAGCAGGGCGCGGACGAGGAGGAGGTTGACCGGGAACCACACCGGGCCACGCCAGTTGGAATTGCCCCCGAACATGCCCGAATCCGACTCGGCGGGAAGATAGCCGACCCCGTACGGCTCGCCGTGCACCTCGAAGGTGTACGGGTGCGCGGCGTGATACCGCGACAGTGAGCGGATGCCGTGCGGGCCGAGGAACTCGTCCTCGTCGAGCATGCGGGACAGGACGCGCCGCAGCCGGTCCTCGTCGAACAGGGCGAACAGATGGTGCCCCGCCGCGCCCGGCCCGAGGACGTGGTGGGAGGAGACCAGGGCCTCGACGGCCGGGTGCCCGCGCACGAACTCCCGTGCCCCCTGGACCAGTTCCGGGAAACGCTGATCCGTCCAGCCGCCGATCACGCTGGTCGCGGCGAGCGGGATCAGCCCGACCAGGGAGCGGACCTTCAGCCGGGTCGCGCTGCCGTCGGGCAGGCGCAGGACGTCGTAGAAGAAGCCGTCCTCGTCGTCCCACAGGCTCTGGTTGTCGTCGCCGATGTGGTTCATCGCGACCGTGATCCAGGCGAAGTGCTCGAACAGGGTCTGTGCGTGCTCGACGTAGACCCGGTTGTCGTCGGCCAGTTCGAGGGCGATCTCCAGGAGGTTCTGGCAGTACAGGGCCATCCACGCGGTGCCGTCGGCCTGGTCGAGGTGGCCGCCGGTGGGCAGCGGGGCGCTGCGGTCGAAGACGCCGATGTTGTCGAGACCGAGGAAGCCGCCCTGGAAGACGTTGTTGCCGTCGACGTCCTTGCGGTTGAGCCACCAGGTGAAGTTCTTCATCAGCTTCTGGAAGGCGCTCTCCAGGAAGACCCGGTCGCCGCGGCCCGTGCGGTGCTTCTCCAGCTCGTAGACGAAGAGGACGGCCCAGGCGTGCACCGGCGGGTTGACGTCGCCGAAGTTCCATTCGTACGCCGGGATCTGGCCGTTGGGATGCAGATACAGCCGCCGCAGCAGCAACTCCAGCTGCGACTTGGCGAAACCGATGTCGACCATGGACAGGGAGATGGCGTGGAAGGCGAGGTCCCAGGCCGCGAACCAGGGGTATTCCCAGGTGTCCGGCATCGAGATGACCTCGTCGTTGACCATGTGGTACCAGGAGCTGTTGCGGACACGGGGGTCGGCGGCCAGCGGATCGACACCGTGCTCGGCGAGCCAGCGCTCGACGTCGAGGTAGTAGTACTGCTTGCTCCACAGCATTCCGGCGAGCGCCTGGCGCACCATGCGCCGTTCGTCCTCGGCCAGTCCCTCGGGGACGACGCCCTCGAAGAACACGTCGGCCTCGGTCCGCCGCGTGTCGAGCTCCTGGTTGAACTCGGCCCAGGGGTCCGCGAGTTCGGTGTCGGTCAGGCGCAGCCGCACGGTGACGCTGTCACCGGCGGGCACGGTCAGGACGTGGTGCACGGCGGCCTTCGTGCCGGTCTGCTGCGGGTTGACGGCGCCGGTCGCGCCCTGGACGACGTACCGGTCGATGCCGTCCTTGACGTACGGAGTAGTGTTCGGACTGCCGAAGACGCGCTCGTTGTCGGTGTCGTTCTCGGTGAACAGGGTCTGCGTCTCGCCGGTGAAGTACAGCCACCGCGTGCCGAGTTCCTCATGAACGGCACGGATCGCGCCCGGGGTGCGCCGCAGGCCGGGCACGGCGGTGCCGCCCGCCCAGGACCACGTGTGCCGGAACCACAGGGTCGGCAGCAGATGGAGGGTGGCCTCGTCGGGGCCGCGGTTGTGCGCGGTGATCTCGACCAGCAGGTCCTCGGGGCCTGCCTTGGCGTACTCGACGAACACGTCGAAGTAGCGGTCCTCGTCGAAGACGCCGGTGTCGAGGAGTTCGTACTCGGGATCGTGCCGGCCGCGAGACCGGTTGACGGTCACGAGATCGTCGTACGGGAAGGCGCCCTGCGGGTACTTGTAGAGGTACTTCATGTACGAGTGGGTGGGCGTCGAGTCGAGGTGGAAGTAGTACTCCTTGACGTCCTCCCCGTGATTGCCCTCGGCGTTGGTCAGGCCGAACATCCGCTCCTTGAGGATCGGATCCCGGCCGTTCCACAGGGCGAGCGCGAAGCACAGCCGCTGCTTGTCGTCGCTGACGCCCGCGATGCCGTCCTCGCCCCAGCGGTAGGCCCGTGAGCGGGCCTGGTCGTGGGTGAAGTACGACCAGGCGTCACCGCCGGGGCTGTAGTCCTCGCGGACCGTGCCCCACTGCCGCTCGCTCAGATACGGCCCCCAGCGCCGCCACGCCGCCCGCCCCGCGTCGGCCTCCGCGAGCCGCAGTCGCTCGGGGTCCGCCCCGCCCGTGTTCTCCGTCATCGCACACCCTCCCCATCCCGCGCCTTCACTCAGACTCCGGCGTCTCGGACTCGGCCGCAACGGCCCTGCGGGGCCTCAGTTGCCGAAGCTGTGTGCGGTGCCCCTCGGACATGCCTCCCCGGACGCCGTACGGTTCAGGACCGCTCCAGGTCATCGTCACCGCCGGGTCGGCGTCGCGGCTTCAGTCGATCGGCTCATGGGCGGACGGTGTCCGCTCGGCGCCGTTCAACTTCGCCTGGTTCTGCGCGAGAAGGGTCTGTACCGCCTGTTCGACCTGCTGGGCGTCGACCCCGAGGGCCTGGCCGATGTGAACCGACCACACCTCGGAGCGGACGTTGGTCTCGAAGTCCAGGTCGGCGCGGACCTTCTCGCGCATCGCCTGGCGGTTCTGACTCACCATCACGAAGGTGGACAGAAAGATCGCCTCAAGGCTGACGATCATGGTGAGCAGTCCGAACGGGTACGGGTCCCAGACCGCGGAGTGGCCGAACAGTCCCTCGTTGAAGGCGATCCAGACCGCAAACCATGCCGCGTGGAGATAGACGAACAACATCGTTCCGGCGAAGGTGGTGATCGCGTCCGCGATCCGGTCCTGGGTCCCGCGCATCCGCGCGAGAACGGCCCGCTCGTTCGGAAGACGTATGTCCAACCTATTGGTTCCAGAGGCCATGGTCACTCCTCGATCAGTTGCTCACGCGAGACGCCCGCCAGGGTACGCGCGGAGCAGGTGCCCCCCTCGGGCCGATTCACTGCGTACGAGTCCGTGCGCGGCACGGTCAGGACGACGGCGGCCTCTTTGTTCTGAAGAGGGGACCGGCCGTCCGTTCCGGACCTGGTTGTCGACGAGACGCAAGGGAGCCGGTGGCCCGCCGAGTCGAGCTTGCGGCCAACGAAGTCGCGGCTGTCGGATCCGACGGTCCAGCCGGGAGGCGGCCCCGGCCGATCATGCCGGCCCGGCCTCAGCAGCGGACCCATCGCGACGAGACCACCCGGCTCGAAAAGCTGATGGGGACTCTGGAAAACGGCTGTGACCGCGGTTCTGTGAGCGACGGGTGAGGTGTGTCCGGTCAGCCCAGCGCTGCGCTCGCCGCACGCAGCTCGTCCAGGGCCGCCAGGGTGTACTCGGCGAGCCCGTCCTCGGCGTCGCGGTCGGCCTCGGACCATTCGGCGTACCCCCGCTTGAACGCGAGGACGCCCAGCTCGCCCGCGAGAGCCGCGGTCGGATCGGGTACGCCGCGGGCGATCAGAGCGACTGTCATCGCGGCCGCGAGGCTGACGCTCTTGAGGGCGTCACGTTCTTGAAGTTCGGCGCTGGCGGCGACGGCCGCCTTGAGGCGAGGGGCGAGCTCGCGGTTCATGGGGCCCATCGCGCTCGAGGCGCGCTCAAGACCGGCAGCGACCGCCTCGAGCGGGCTGGCATCACCGGGCGCCTCGGCGATCCCCTCGGCGAGCAGTCGGCTCAGCGTCTCCTGTCCGGCCACCAGCAGCTCGCGCTTGTCGGGGAAGTGCCGGAAGAAGGTGCTTTTCGTGACCCCTGCGCGCTCGGCGATCTGCGCGACCGTCGTGGCGTCGTAGCCCTGCTCGGTGAACAGGTCGCAGGCGGCCATGACGAGGCGTTCGCGTGCGCCTGGTTCCCATCGACCCATGGGGCCATCGTACGTGATGGAACTCTTGTCCCATCACCCTGCTATGGTGATGGGACAAGAGTCCCATCACTTGGGGGAGAGTTTCATGCGCGTCTTTGTCACCGGTGGCACCGGTCTGATCGGTTCCGCCGTCGTCGCCGAGCTGCTCGGCAACGGCCACACCGTCCTCGCGCTCGCCCGCTCCGACGCGTCCGCGCTGGTCGCCGAGGCGGCCGGCGCCGAACCGCTCCGGGGAGGTCTCGCCGATCTGGACAGCCTGCGCGCCGGCGTTGCTGAGGCCGACGGGGTGATCCACTTGGCATTCGCCAACGACTTCAGCAGCCCAGACGCCCTCGCACGGGCGGTCGCCGAGGAAAGTGCCGCCCTCGCTGCCCTCGGCGAGGAACTCGTCGGCAGCGACCGCCCCTTCGTCACCGTCTCGGGTACGCCCTATGTGCCGGGCCGCGTCTCCACCGAGGCGGACCCCGTGCCGACCGACGGGCCGGTCGGTGGTCGCGGTCGCGCGGTCACGGCGGTCCTGGGCCTGGCCGCACGCGGAGTCCGGAGCACGGCCGTACGCATGCCGCGCACGGTTCACAACCAGGGCACGGGCGGGTTCGCCGGTCTGCTCACCGGCATCGCACGCCAGACCGGAGTGTCCGGCTACCCGGGCGACGGCGCACAGCGTTGGCCGGCCGTGCACGCGCTCGACGCGGCAGTCCTCTTCCGGCTCGCACTGGAACAGGCGCCGGCCGGTACCTCCTGGCACGCCGTGGCCGACGAGGGAGACAAGGTGAGGGACATCGCCACGGTCATCGGCCGACGGCTGGGCCTGTCCGTCGAGTCGGTCCCGTCGGAGACCTACGGTCCTCTCGGCCCGATCTTCGCGACCGACCAGCCCTCGTCCAGCACCCACACCCAGCAGGCACTCGGCTGGGAGCCGAAGCATCCGCGCCTCCTGGAGGACCTGGAGAACATCCAGCCCTGACCGGCGACCGGGGGATGATCGGGCGGACCGCTGCCGACGTTCACGCCGGCAGCGGAAGGCCCTCATCTACGTCGGCTCTGTCCGCAGTTCCGTGAATCCTCAAGTCAGCGGGGAGAACGGGGGATCGTTCCGCAGATGATCGGGTGATCGCGGTCCTGGAACGCATGCGCGTGCACTGTCCGGCGGGCGGCCACTCGCACACCCGGCCGGACCATCTGAGCGGTGACAAAGCGTACTCATCAGGCGGCGACCGCCGTTACCAGCGGCGTCGGCGGATCAAGCACACCGCCCCGGAACGCGGTGATCAGCGGGCCTGCGCATTCCACGGCATGGGCGCGTGTGGCCGTTTCCGCCGGGGCCGGCTGTCACGCCTATCAGGTCGTCGGGCGGCCGAGCAGCGAGCGAGGCCGCGAATCCAGGATCGCTTCGGCTTCCTCGCTGACGGCCCGGACCACGTCAGCGGCCGGGCGTACGCCATCGACGAAGGACGCCGACTGGCCGTAGATGATCTCTCCCGTGTCGGGGTCGGGCGGGGCCCCGAAGGGGTTGGCACCCTCCGCAGGCCTGAGTTCCTCCGCGCGGTCCCGCAGCGTTGGTTCGCGCTCCGCCCACTCGTCGGTGAACCGGTTGCGGCGGACGCGTTCACCGATACCGGTCGGCCATGGCAGTCCTGACACGATGTCGTAGGCCCGTGTCCATACGGTGTCGCCGCCGTCGCTCTCGACGATCAGGCGCTTGTGGATGTCGTGCACCTCGACCGCCTCGGGTGTGGCAAGGAATGCAGTGCCCAGCCAGGCACCGTCCGCGCCGGCGGTGAGGACGGCCGCGAGCGTTCGTCCGTCGCCAATGCCGCCTGCGGCCAGCACCGGGACATCGGGGTACCTGCGCACGATCCCCGTCAGGAACGGCAGCAGACCCATCGTCCCGGTGTGACCGCCGGCCTCGTTGCCCTGCGCCACGAGGACATCGGCCCCCGCGGCAACCGCCGCCTCGGCGTCCTCGTAGTTCTGGACCTGGCACATCACCCGGGCTCCCGCATCCTTGGCCCGCGAGAGCCACGGCTGGGGATCGGCGAACGACAATGCGACGACCGCTGGCCGCTCCTCCAGGGTGGCGTCGAACAGGGGCTCGGTGAAGGGGAGGAACGGCGTGATGAACCCGACTGCGAACGGCCGTTCCGTCGTGGCGCGGATGGTCGCGACCTCCGCACGGATCCAGTCGGGTCCCTTCCAGGGATGTGTACCCGCGAAACAGCCGAGGCCGCCGGCGGCGGAGACCGCGGCGGCGAGTGTCCCGCCGCTGTGCAGGGCCATGGGGGCCGACATCACCGGATGAGCAAGCCCGAACATATCGGTGAATCTCGTCTGCAACATGGCCGCACAGTAGCGGACTGATGAAGCGCCAACGGGCGGCATGCCGAGACGGTCCTTGGATGCCTGAATCCCATGCGACGCATCGGACACGCCCCGCACCGCCGGGGAAACACCCAGGTCGCCGTCCCCCTGATTTACACAGGTCGGCGGAGGTGCGCGGCGGTGGAGACCGGTAACCGGCGGCGAACTCTACGGAGGCACGCAGGTGTCGTCGCCTTTCCACATCAGCACTGCCGTAGTGGGGGCGAACTCCCGCCAATATTCGGCCAATGGCCAAAAGCAGACAGGCCGGTAACTTCACCCGCGATGTGACGTGCGTCACTCGACTTACCCGGGGGCGGGACTACGGGTAACTAGGCGGTCGGGCGATTGCCTGATTCTTCCCCTCGAGAGAGGAAGGTCCACGCGCGTAGGGTCACAGCGGAACGACAGCATCCGCTTTCTCGCGGGAATCCACGTAGACAGCGGGAGGGACGATCTGATTGGCTCGCGCTGCTGTTATTCGCTTCGCCCATAAATGATTCTTGAGTTTCTTGGGCGGCAACTCGAACGATTTCCAGAGGGGGATCTCATGACCGTGCGAAGCAAGCACTCAGCAAGAATCGTCATTTCGGCGGCTGCAGCCAGCCTGGGCATCCTCGGCCTGACTGCTCCGCAGGTCGCGGCGGCCGACCAGCCGGTTCCCAGCATTTCGGTCAAGGCCGACAAGAACGCCAGGGCAATTGCGGCGGAGAATCCCGTCGCAGTCGTAGCAGCCGCAACTGTCTGCGGTACGGGATACAATCTCTACAGGGCCGAGCAGTTGCCCGACGCCTCGCGCCTCGGGACCCTCTTCGTCTACGTCAAGGGATCCAACCCCGCGAGTAATGACGCTCCTACGTGTGCCATCTTCGACAACAACACGAGTGGCGCGAAGTGGATGAAGCTCAAGCTCTGCTCGAACTACACGGCAGAGGGCTGTGCGAGTGACGAGGGCAACTTCAGCGAGTATGCGGGACCTGTCTATCGCGCCCACGGCGGTTGCGGCACTGTCACCGCACTGATGAAGAACAGCTCAAGCTCAAGCACCTACCTCGTCAATGCCGTTCGAGACTCGACGAACTGCAACTAGGCAACGCTGCACGCATCGCAAGCCCGGGATTCCATGCCGTCTCACTGCATGGATTCCCGGGCGCACTGCTGATTTCGGCCGAGCTCTTCACCTTTCACCGGGGCCTTTGAGAGGCAAGCGGAGGCTGCTGTATGAAGGTGATCGGGATGGGTATGAGCACGCAGGCTTTGCGTGCAAATGCCGGATGAAGCCCCGCCCCGGGCGGAGGGGCCCCGCCATGCCTTGACCAGGCACGGGAACGGCATCAACTGATAGCCCGGCGCGGTTCCAGTCGAGGCCGGCACAGTCGCCGCACTCGGCAGCTGCCCCCACTCGAAGCCTCGCTCGCCGATGGTTTCTGCCATGGTGCCGCCCCGGTCACCGGGACCGATGAAACCGACCCTGGTCGGGCTTTCTGCCGATCGGCGGACGATGTCGCTCGCCAGTTCCCACAGGCGTTCGGCGTTCGCCGGGTCCAGTGGGTAGAGGGCCACGCCGGGGGCGCCCAGCCGGGTGGGCCGGGTGTGGACGAGAGGGGCCTCGTCGACGTCCTCGAAATAGCGGCCGCCGACGCCGTCGACCAGCGGGGAAGCGGCGAGGAACACGGTGGTCGCGGCGCCCTGCTCGATCGTCTTGCGGTAGGGCTCGGGGGTCCGCAGGCCTCGGCCAGAAGGATGGCGGCGGTCCTGGACTGGCCGTAGGCACTACGAAAAACTGCTGGTCCCGGGCACCGGCGGGCAGACGCTGGTCACCTGCCACGCACAGCCGGGCAGCGCCTCCGAAGAACGCCTCCGTCTGCTCGCCAGCATGCACGCCCCTGACCACGTCGGCGGTACACGGCTGGCCGGCGACCGGCCCCGAACGCCAGGACGGGCCATGCCTTGACGTGCTTCCCGGGCGTCGGCGACCGGTCCGGTCGCCGACGCACTCGCCGTTCTTCCTCACGCTGGATGAGCTGATTGCCGCCTCGCGCGGTCAGTTCTCCGCGTGGTCAGCCGTCCGCGCGGGCGGGCAGCCGCCATCCCGGGCGCGGGAAGTGGCAGGTGTACCCATCGGGGTAACGCTCCAGGTAGTCCTGGTGCTCGGGCTCGGCCTCCCAGAAGGGGCCGACCGGCTCGACCTCGGTGACGACCTTGCCCGGCCACAGTCCGGAGGCGTCCACGTCCGCGATGGTGTCCTCGGCGATCCGCTTCTGCTCGTCGTCCACGTAGTAGATCGCCGAGCGGTAGCTGAGACCGATGTCGTTGCCCTGGCGGTTCTTGGTGCTCGGGTCGTGGATCTGGAAGAAGAACTCCAAGATCGTGCGGAAGTCGGTCTTCTCGGGGTCGAAGTGGATCTCGATGGCCTCCGCGTGGGTGCCGTGGTTGCGGTACGTCGCGTTCGGCACGTCACCCCCGGTGTATCCGACCCGGGTCGCTGTCACGCCCGGGAGCCGGCGGATCAGGTCTTCCATCCCCCAGAAGCATCCGCCCGCCAGTACGGCCCTCTGCGTCTGCGCTGCCATTTTCGGCCCCTCCAATGTCTGTCGCCTCGGTCACTCGGGCTGCTCGGCTCGCACACCGGCGGCATCCCATGCCCTCTGGCTTCATCAGCGCGTGAGGGTTCCAAACAATTCCGCGCCGGCCCGCCCCGCCGGCGATCAGCCGGGGCTGGGGCACCGCCGCAGCCTGCGGAAACCGTCCCGGGGCGGTGCCTACGTCACCGCGAGATCCCGTTTTTAAGTTAATTAGCAATTAATATTGACAGGCTTGAGGGGCCTGGGCACAGTTTCCGCCGTGGCACCGGCGCCCAGGCACGATCGGAGCGCGGTGCCCCGTACCCCCAACTCTCGGGAGAATTCAGTGGCTTCGCATCGTGCAGGGATGGCGCGACCGCGGCGGACCGCGGTGGTGCTCGGTGCCGTGGTGCTGGTCGGGTCGGCGGTTCCGGCGGCACACGCCGCGGACGACCAGGGCGCGCCGCAGTACTACGACAGCGGTCTCTCCTCCACGCCGTACATGGGATGGAACACCTACTACGGGCTCGGCGCCCCGACGGAGGACCAGGTCAAGAAGGTCGCCGACCACCTCGTCAGCAGCGGGCTGCGCGACAGCGGTTACGACATCGTCTGGCTGGACGGCGGTTGGCAGGCGGACCAGCCGCGCGATCCGCAGACGGGCAGGCTCGTGGCCAACCCCACCCGCTTTCCGTCCGGCATCCCCGCGCTGGTGACGTACCTGCACAAGCGGGGCCTCAAGGTCGGCATCTACACCGACGCGGGTGAGTACGACGGCGGGAAGTGGTGCGGCCTGGGCAGCCGCGGTCACTACGAGCAGGACGCCCGCCAGTTCGCCGGGTGGAAGGTCGACGCCATCAAGGTGGACTTCCTCTGCGGCATCGGCGCCGGGCTCGATCCGGGCCCCGCCTTCAAGGAGTTCAGCGACGCCGTCGCCAAGTCCGGGCGGAAGATGCTGCTCAATCTGTGCAACCCGCTCACCGACGACTGGGGCATGCCGCACACCCCGGAACAGGACGCGCACAACACCTTCGTCTACGGTCCGACGGCAGCCGACTCCTGGCGCACCGGCACCGACATCGCCTGGGGCACCCCGACCGCGGGGGAGTGGCCGAACATCCTGCGCAACATGGATGCCAACGCCTGGCACCCCGAGGCCCAGGGGCCCGGGCACTGGAACGACCCCGACTACCTCATCCCGATGCGCAAGCTCGCCGAGGGTGGCTACGAGCTGACGGAGGAGGAGTCGACCACTCAGTTCGTGATGTGGGCCGAGATGGCCTCGCCGCTCGTGCTCGGCAGTGACCCGCGCACCCTGGGGCAGTCGATGATCGACACCCTGCGCAACCCCGAGATCATCGCCGTCGACCAGGACCCGCTGGGCATCCAGGGCGCCCGCGTGGCGACCGACTCGGTCGGCGACGTCTACAGCAAGGTATTGCAGGGCGCGGGTAAGCGGGCGGTCGTCCTGCTCAACCGTTCCGACCAGGCGCAGGACCGCACGGTGACCTTCGCGGACGCCGGCCTCGCGGGCGAGGTCGCGGTGCGTGACCTGCGGGCCCGTGCCTCGCGCGGCACCTTCACCGGCTCGTACACGGTGCGCGTCCCCGCGCACGGCACGGCCTTCCTCAAGTTGACCGGCACCGACCAGGCCCCCGGCACGCAGCTTCCCGGCCGCTCGTCGGCGAGCCCGGCCCTGGTGCGCGACGGCGACACGCTGACCGCCTTCACCCGCGGCACGGACGGCGCGCTGCGCGCGCAGACCGCGCGCGGTGGTGACTGGGCCACGTCCCGGACCACCGATCTGGGTGGCCCGACGCGCGGACGCATCCTGGGTCAGCCGGCGGCGTACGCCTCGGCCGGGGGACGGATCGACGTCTTCGTGCGCGGCACCGACGACACCGCCTACCGGCGCGTGTACGCGGACGGGCACTGGGGGCGCTGGCAGAGCCTCGGCGGGACGCTGACGGACGCGCCGACCGCGGCCTTCGCGGGACCGGACGACTGGACCCTGTTCGGGCGCGGTGCGGACGGCAGTGTGTGGTCGCGCGGCCCGGCCTCCGGCTGGACCTCGCTCGGCGCCCCGCAGGGCCGGCCGTTCTACGGACGTCCGTCGGCCGTCGTCGACGACGCCGGACGGCTGCACCTGGCCGTGCGCACCCCCGACGACTCGGTGTGGTCGCGTACCCGCGACACCTCCGGCACCTGGTCGGACTGGACGGCCCTCGGCGGCACGACCAGTGGCAGCCCGACCTTGGTGGCCTCCGGAGGCACCGTCCACCTGTACGCGCGGGCCGGGGACTACACGCTCTGGACGCGCAGTTGGACCGCCGGCGGTGGCTGGGCAGGCTGGAGCAAGGACACCGACTTCGTCAGCGGTGCCTTCGACGGCGCGCTCGGTGCGGTCGCCGGGCCGGACGGCGGCGTACTGGCCGCCTACCGCGGGGTGGACGGCCGCGTCCACCAGACCGGGCTCTGAGCTCCGCGCGCTCCAGAACACGCAGAACCAACAGGGTGTGCCTCCGGGCCTTGTCCGGCCCGGAGGCACACCCTCCAAGAAATAAATTAGTAATTAATCTTGACGGTGTCCGGGCCCCTGAGACAGGCTGTGCCTGCCGCAGGCAGAGCCGGGCCGTCAGGGGGCCTCAGCTCCGTTCCGTGGGCACTTAGGGAGTGCATAGATGACCGCCTTCAACGCCAACCGCCGCAGATTCCTCGTAGGAGCCGGCGCAGTCGGTGCCGGCGCGCTGCTCAGCGGCTGCGTCACCCAGAGTCCGTCCGCCTCCGGAGGAAAGTCCGGCGGCCCGGTGACCCTGCAGTCCAACCTCTCCTCTCCGCAGGCCAAGACCGCGTTGCAGGCGGTCGTCGCCGCCTTCGACAAGCGCGGCGACACCAGGGCGCAGCTCAACACCGTCGCGTCCGAGACCTTCCGCACCCAGCTGCCGACCTACCTCACGTCGGCCAACCCGCCGGACGCCTACACCTGGTACCCCGGCTCCGTGGCCGAGTCGTACGCCAAGAAGGACCTGCTCCTCGGTCTCGACGACGTATGGGAGAAGCCCGAACTCGCGGGCTACTCCGACGCGCTGAAGAAGCTGTGCACCTCGGCCTCCAGCGGCAAGAAGGTCTTCGTGCCCACCAGCTACTACTGGTGGGGCATGTTCTACCGGAAGTCCAACTTCGCCAAGTGGGGCGTGAAGGAGCCCAAGACCTGGGACGAGTTCCTCGGCCTGTGCGACAAGCTCAAGAGCAAGGGTGTCGCCCCGATCGGCCTCGGCGCCGGCGGCGACACCCCGTGGGTGGCCTCCGCCTGGTTCGACTACCTCGACATCCGCGTCAACGGCGCCAAGTACCACCGCGAACTCCTCGCGGGCAAGCACCGCTTCGACGACCCCGAGGTCCGCAAGGTCTTCGACACCTGGGACCAGGCCCGGCCGTACTTCGATCCCAACGGCACGGCGATCCCCTTCCAGGACGCCACCACCGCCCTCCTCCAGGGCCGCACCGGCATGATGCTCATCGGTACCTTCTTCGCCGACGCCGCCCCCAAGGACGCCCTGGGCGACCTGGACTTCTTCCAGTTCCCCATCATCGACCCGAAGGTGCCGGTCGCCGAAGAGGCGCCCACGGACGGCTACTTCGCCAGCGCCCGCACCAAGCGCGCCGACGGCGTCAAGGAACTGCTGCGCTACCTGGCCTCCGCCGAGGCGCAGGAGCTGTACCTCAAGAACTCCTCCGGCACCGCGCTGCCCACGCACCCGGACGCCAAGGACGCCGGCACGCCGCTCGTCCTCAAGGGCCGCAAACTCATCGAGAGCGCCACCGACGTGACGCAGTTCTTCAACCGGGACTCCAGCGACGCGCTCCAGCCGACCGCCGACACGGCGCTCGTGCACTACCTGGCCAAGCCCAAGGAGATCGGCTCCATCCTCACCACGTGGCAGCGCAGCGCACAGAAGATCTGGAGCCAGTGACAATGGCTTTGCTCGGCTCCACACGACGGTCCAGGGCCACGCGGGTGCCCCCGGTGGTCCTGGCCTTCGTCCTCGTCCCGCTGCTCGTCGAGGCGTTCTGGGTCTTCTGGCCGGCCCTCCAGGGCTTCTACCTCTCCCTGACCTCTTGGGACGGTCTGTCGGCCCCGAAGTTCGTCGGCCTCGGCAACTTCAGCGAGATGGTGCACGACGAGGTCTTCCGCACCGCCGCAGTCAACACGGTGCTGTGGCTGCTGCTCTTCGGCGGGCTGTCCGCCGCCCTCGGGCTCGGTGCCGCGCTGCTGCTCCAGCAGGAGCGGCGCGGCATCGGCTTCTACCGTGCGGCGCTCTTCCTGCCGGTGGTCTTCTCACTGGTCGCGACCGCGCTGGTGTGGCAGGCCATGTACCAGCCGGACGGCCTGATCAACAACGTGCTGGAAGCCATCGGTCTGGGTGGCTTGAAGCACGCCTGGCTCGCCGACCAGGACACCGCCTTCTACGCGGTGATCGTGCCCGCGCTGTGGCGCCAGGTCGGCTACGTGATGGTGCTGTACCTGGCCGGCCTCAAGGGCATCGACCCCGTGCTGTACGAGGCGGCGAAGGTCGACGGCGCCACCCGCCTGCAGCAGTTCCGGCACATCACCCTGCCGCAGCTGCGCAGCGTCAACGCGGTCGTCCTGTCGGTGATCGTCATCGACTCGCTGCGCTCGTTCGACGTGGTGTGGGCGCTCACCCGCGGCGGCCCGTACCACTCCTCCGAACTGCTGAGCACCTACATGTACTCCACCGCGTTCCAGTCGCTGCGCCTGGGATACGGCTCCGCACTCGCCGTCGTCATCTTCGTGCTGGCCTTCGGCGTCATCGCGAGCTACCTCGTGCGCGCCTTCCGGGAGGCCGACTCATGACCGCCACCCACACCACCACGGACCTCAAGGACGCCGAGGGCCCGGAGAGCCGGCCGGGCCCTGCCCAAGTCGTGGCGCGCCGCCGCCCCGTCCTGAGCGGCCGCGCCCTGCGCACCGCCGGCTTCCACCTCTCCGCGGGCCTGATCTCCGCCCTGTGGCTGCTGCCGATCGCCCTCGTCCTGGTCACCAGCACCCGGACGTTCGACGACATCGCCGCGCACGGCGTCGGCAGCTGGCCGCACTCGTTCACCTTCGACAGCTTCCGGCAGGCGTGGGTGGACGGCGGCCAGCAGCGCGCCCTCATCAACAGCATGCTGGTCACCATCCCCACCGTGCTGCTCTCGCTCGGCCTCGCGTCCATGGCGGCCTTCGCGCTCAGCCGCTACGACCTGCCCTTCCGGCGCGTCCTGCTGCTGCTCATGCTCGGCGGCAACCTGCTGCCCCCGCAGATCCTGCTGATCCCGGTCTCCAAGCTCAGCGAAATGCTCGGCATCTACGACCAGTTGTACGCCCTCATCGGCGTCCAGGTCGGCTTCGGCGTCGGCTTCTACGTCTTCGTCCTGCACGGCTTCATGCGGGCGATCCCCGGCGAGATCCAGCAGGCCGCCGTCATCGACGGCGCGAACCCGTGGCAGATCTACTGGCGGGTCATCCTGCCGCTGGCCCGCCCGGCGCTGGCCGCGCTGACCGCCCTGTCGTTCACCTGGATATTCAACGACCTGCTGTGGGCGATCACGGTGCTGCGCACCGACTCCCAGATGCCCATCACCGCCTCCCTCATCGGGTTGCAGGGCCAGTACGTGTCCATGTGGAACGTGATCGCGGCCGGCTCGGTGATCGCCGCCGCCCCGACGGTGGCCGTCTTCCTCCGCTTCCAGCGCCACTTCGTGGCCGGACTGAACCTCGGAGCCGTCAAGTGACCGTGCACGACCGGTGGCTGCTGCGCACCGACACCACCACCTACGCAGTCACCCTCGGCGGCGACGACCGCTGGGCCGAACTCGCCGCCTGGGGGCCGCACGGCGTCGAGGACGGGCCGTCGCCCATGGACTGGTCGCGGCGCACCCACTTCATCGTCCCCGCCGACGCCGCCCCGGCCGAGTACATCCCGTACGGGCTGCGGCCGTTCACCGGCGCCGACCTGGTCGCCTCCCGTCCCGGCGGCGACCGCGGCAGCTGGTGGCGCTTCACCGGCGCCACGCAGGTCGGCGACCGGGCGCTGCGCCTGGAGTTCGCCGACGACGTCCTCGGGCTGCGTACGACGCTCCGCTACGAGACGGTGCCCGGCACGGACGTCGTGCTGCGCTGGACGGAGCTGACCTGCACCGGCGAGACCGAGGTCCGCCTGGAGCGCTTCGACTCCGCCGCCGTCAACGTGCCCGTCCAGGGCGGCGCGCGGCTGACGTACCTGGCCGGACAGTGGTCGCAGGAGTTCCAGCTGAAGCACGTGGAGCTGGAGCGCGGCCGCTTCGAGATGGAGAGCACCCAGGGCTCGGCCGGGCACGCGTACCACCCCTGGCTCGCGGTCCAGGACGCCGCCGCCCCCGCCGGGGGCGCCACCCCCACGTACGGCATCGCCCTGGAGTGGTCCGGCAACTGGCGGATCACCGCCGACGCCGAGCCCGGCGGCGCCGTACGCGTACGCGCCGGCCGCGTGCCCCACGAGGGCGCGGTCCGCCTCGCGCCCGGCGCCACCCTCGTCACACCGCGGCTGGCCTGCGCCTTCAGCCCGGACGGGCTCGACGGACTGGCCCGCGTCTGGCACCGCTACGAGCGGCACCTCACAGGCGACCGGATCCACCGGCGGCGCAGGGTCCTCTACAACTCGTGGGAGGCGACCGGCTTCGACGTCGACGCCGCCGGGCAGCTGGAGCTCGCCAGGACGGCCGCGGACCTGGGCGCCGAACTCTTCGTCGTCGACGACGGCTGGTTCACCGGACGCGCCGACGACACCGGCGGTCTCGGCGACTGGGACCCGGACCCGGCCGAATTCCCCGGCGGGTTCGACCGGTTCGTCGAGGACGTCCGCGCCCTCGGCATGGACTTCGGACTCTGGGTGGAGCCCGAGGGCATCAGCCCCCGCTCCAGGCTCTATGCCGAGCACCCCGAGTGGGTGTACCGGATCGAGGACCGGCCCGCGACGCTCGTACGCAACCAGCTCCTGCTCGACCTCGGACGCGAGGACGTCCAGGACTTCGTCCTCGGCACGCTCGACCGGCTGCTCGGCTCGTACGCCATCAGCTACCTCAAGTGGGACATGAACCGGCCGCCCACCGAGCGCGGCCGCCCCGGCCACCCGGCCGGTCCCGATCCCGAGCTCCAGGACCTCGACGCCGCCCACGTCGCCGGCTACCTGCGTGTCCTGGACCACCTGCGCACCGCCCACCCGCACGTCACCGTCGAGGGCTGCGCCGGCGGTGGCGCCCGCGTCGAGCACGCCACCCTCGCCCGCACCGACGTGATGTGGCCCAGCGACAACACCGCGCCCATGGACCGGCTGCGCATCCAGTACGGCTACCTCCACGCGCACGCCCCGCACACCATGAGCTCCTGGGTCACCGACGCCCCCGGCGTCTTCGACCCGCGTCCCCGCTCCCTCGCCTTCCGGTTCGTCAACTCCATCGCCGGAGTTCTGGGCATCGGCGCCGACATACGCCACTGGACGCCGCAGCAGCGCGCCGAGGCCGCCGAGTGGATCGCCCGCTACAAGGAAGTCCGCGACATCGTCCACCACGGCGAGGTGAGCCTGCTCGGCAGCCCCGCCGACCCGACCTGCGGCATCCAGTACGAGGAACCCGGCGGCGCCCGCCTGGTGGTGACGGCCTGGAACACCGGCCCGCTCGACGGCGCGCCCCTGGTGCCCGGCCGGGCCGCCCGGCTCCGACTGCGCGGCCTGAGACCGGACGCCGGCTACACCGACACCGCGACCGGCACCCGCTACAGCGGCGCGTACCTGCTCCACTCGGGGCTGCCGTTCGCCTGGACCGCCGGACACGACGCGGAGCTGACCGTGCTGGCCCGGCAGTGACGACAACGGAAGAATTCGCCCCACCTCTCGAACATCCGCACCCCACCTCCCTCTCGAACAGGAGACGACCCACCTCATGAACCCAGCCGCCCGCTTCACCAACCGCGTCGCCGTCGTCACCGGCGCCGCGTCGGGCATCGGCGCGGCCACCGCGGCACGCCTCGCCGCGGAAGGCGCGGCCGTCGTCCTGGTCGACATCGCCGCCGAACGCGGCGAGGAAGCCGCCGAGCGGCTGCGCAAGGACGGGGCCCGTGCCCTCTTCGTCGCCGCCGACGTCGCGAGCGAGGACGACTGGCGGCGGGTGATCACCGCCGCCCACCGCTTCGGGCCCGTGGGCGTCCTCGTCAGCAACGCGTACACGGTGGCGGTCGCACCGGCCCACGAGACCAGCCTCGCCTCCTGGGAACGGCAGCTCTCGGTCAACCTCACCGGCGCCTTCCTGGGCGTCAAGGCGACACTGCCCGACCTGCGCGAGCACCAGGGGGCCGTGGTGCTCATCTCCTCCGTCCACGCCCACCGGGGGATCCCCGGTCACCCGGCGTACGCGGCGAGCAAGGGAGCCCTGCTGTCGCTGTGCGGTCAGCTCGCCGTGGAGTACGGCCCCGGGGTACGGGTCAACGCCGTACTGCCGGGACCGATCCTGACCGCCGCCTGGGACCGGGTCCCGCAGGCCGAGCGCGAGCTCAGCGTCGCCGAGACCGCGGCCCGCCGCTTCGGCACCCCCGAGGAGGTCGCCGCCGCCGTCGCCTTCCTCGCCGCCGACGAGGCCTCCTACATCACCGGATCGAGCCTGCTCGTGGACGGCGGCTGGAGCGTCAGCAAGGCCTCCGCGTGACGGGACCGACCGCTCCAGCCACCGACCGACCAGCAAGAAAGGCAAACACATGACGCCATACGCGCGCCGCGGAGTGCACGGCCAGACCGTGGAGACCCTTGCCCGCCGGGTGCTCAGCGGCGAGATCCCCGAGGGAGCGACGCTCGACATGGCGGCCCTGCAGAGCGAACTGGACGTCAGCCTGACCGCCCTGCGCGAATCCCTCAAGGTGCTCGCGGCCAAGGGCATGGTCGACGCCCGGCAGAAGCGCGGCACGTTCGTGCGGCCCCGCTCCGACTGGAACCTGCTCGACGCCGACGTGCTGCGCTGGCAGTTCTCCGAGAGCAGCGGCACCGGCGCCGACCCCGCGCTGCTCCGCAATCTCGGCGAGGTCCGCGGCATCATCGAACCCGCCGCCGTGCGGCTGGCCGCGGCCCGCCGCACCGACGCCGACCTCGAGGCACTGGAGGCGGCACTGACCGCGATGGGCCAGGAGGGCGGCGCGAGCGACGCCGTCGAGGCCGACCTCGCCTTCCACCGGGCGCTGCTCGCGGCCACCCACAACGAACTGCTGGAACGCATGGAGATGGTCATCGAGTCGGGCCTGGCCCAGCGCGACCGGCTCGTGCACAGCGCCCCCCACAGCGAGGACCCGGTCCCCAGCCACCGAGCCGTCCTCGACGCCGTGCGCGACCGGGACCCCGACGGCGCGGAACACGCCATGCGCGCCCTGCTCGACCAGGCGACGCGCGACCTCGACAAACTCAGCGGTCCGTCCACGCCGGAGGGCGCGGACGGCTCCACCCACGAGAAGGACGGCCAGGCACTGTGAAGATCGCGCGCGTCGAGACCTTTCTCGTCCCGCCCCGGTGGCTGTTCTGCCGCATCGAGACCGACGACGGGGTCGTCGGCTGGGGCGAGCCGGTGGTGGAGGGCCGGGCCGAGGTGGTCCGGTCGGCCGTCGAGGTGCTGGCGGAGTACCTGGTGGGCCAGGACCCGCTGCGCATCCAGGACCACTGGCAGGTGCTGAGCAAGGGCGGCTTCTACCGGGGCGGCCCGGTCCTCTCCAGCGCCGTCGCCGGCATCGACCAGGCCCTGTGGGACATCGCGGGCCGCGCCCTCGGGGTGCCGGTGCACACCCTGCTCGGCGGCCCGGTCCGCGACACCGTGCGGGTGTACGCCTGGGTCGGCGGCGACGAACCCGCACGGCTCAAGGAGGAGGTCACCGCCCAGGTGGAGGCCGGCTTCACCGCCGTCAAGATGAACGCCGCCGGGCGCACCCCGCCGATCGGCAGCCCCGCCGAGACGGCTTCCGTCGTCGAGCGCGTGGCGGCCGCCCGCGAGGCCCTCGGCCCGCACCGCGACGTCGCCGTCGACTTCCACGGCCGCTTCAGCGCCGCAAACGCGCGCCGCGTGCTCCACGAGATGGCCCCGCTGCACCCGCTGTTCGTCGAGGAACCCGTCCTGCCCGAGCAGGCACACCTGTTGCCCGGGCTGGTCGCCGCCTCGTCCGTGCCGCTGGCCACCGGTGAACGGCTCTACGGGCGGGCCGACTTCCTCCCGGTGCTGACCGCGGGCGTCGCCGTGGCCCAGCCGGACCTGTCGCACGCCGGAGGGATATCGGAGGTCACCCGGATCGCCTCGCTCGCCGAGACCTTCGGGGCCCACCTGGCGCCGCACTGCCCGCTCGGTCCCATCGCGCTGGCCGCCAGCCTTCAGGTCGCCTTCGCCACGCCCAACTTCCTGATCCAGGAACAGAGCCGGGGCATCCACTACAACAAGGACGCCGACCTGCTGTCCTATCTGGTCGACACCGAGCCCTTCCGCTTCGTCGACGGCCAGGCGCACCGCACCGGACTGCCCGGACTCGGCATCGCCGTCGACGAGGTGGCGGTCCGTGCCGCCGACCGGTCCGGCCACGCCTGGCGCAACCCCGTCTGGCGGCACGTCGACGGCTCCTTCGCCGAATGGTGAGCGCCACGCGGTTGCCCGTCCGCGTCGCCACCGACCCGGACCACGGCGGACGCTGGACGTCACTGACCGCCGGTGGCCGCGAGTGGCTGTGGCACCGCGACGAGCCCCGCCGCCGCGTGGTCCGGCCCGGTGACGCCTTCGCCGACGCCGGCGGCCTGGAGGAATGCGTGCCCACCGTGCGCGGGCTGCCCGACCACGGGGACGCCTGGTCGCGGCCCTGGCGGAGGGCGGGGGAGGAGGACGTGGCGGAGTGCACCGACTTCCGCCTGACCCGGCGCATCGGGGAGCGAGGGGACGCGGTCGTCGCCGACTACACGCTCGCCGCCGAGCCCGGCTACCGCTTCGTGTGGGCCGCCCACGCCCTGCTCGACCTCTCCCCGGGCGCCCGGATCGGTGTCGGCGGACCGGCGGCGACCCGGCTCTACCCGGACGAGGGCGACCGCTGGGTCGCCGGCAACTGGCCCAGCGTCGACGGCGTACCGCTGGACCGGCTCGGCCCGGACGACGGCAGCGCCGTAGGAGCGGTCGTCCTCACCTCCCAGGTGTCCGTGCACGACGGCGCCGACACGCTGCACCTGTCCGTCGAGGCCGCCGGGCAGCCCGTCGCCGTCGCCCTCTGGCGCAACCTCGGCGGCTTCCCCCAGGGCGCGCCGTACCGCTCGATCGGCGTCGAGCCGATGCTCGGCCGCGTCTTCGACCGCGCCGCGGCGGACGACGGCGACACCGCCACAGTGCCGCCGGCCGGCGAGGTCACCTGGCGGCTCACCGTCACCGCGACCCGCCGCACCTGAACCACCGTCACCAGAGCCGCACCTGAACCACCGTCACCAGAAGGGATGCCGGATGAACCTGCTCGCCGCGCTGCGCGCCCACCGGCTGCTCGCCATCGTCCGCGGCAGCGACCCGGCCGCCGCGCTGACCACCGTACTCACCCTCGCCGAGGAGGGCGTCACCCTCATCGAGGTCTCCCTCTCCGGGCGCGACGCGCTCGACGTCATCGCGCGGGCCCGCACCGCGCTCGGCCCCGACGCGACGCTCGGCGCCGGAACCGTGCTCAGCTCCGACGACGCCCGGGCCGCCCAGAAGGCCGGCGCCGCCTTCCTCGTCACCCCGGGGGTCAGCGACGGCATCGCCACCGGGCGGGAACTCGAACTCCCCGTGCTCGCAGGCGTGATGACGCCCACCGACATCCTCCAGGCACGGCGCCTCGGCGCCGACGCCTTCAAGCTCTTCCCGGCAGGCAGCGCCGGGGGCCCCGGCTATCTGCGGGACCTGCGCGGACCCTTTCCGGACCTGCCCTTCGTACCCGTCGGGGGAGTGGACGCGGCGGCAGCCGCCGACTACCTGCGCGAGGGTGCCATCGCCGTCGGCGTCGGATCGCCCCTGATCGGCGACGCCGCCGAGGGCGGCGACCTCACCGCCCTGCGTGAGCGCGCCCGCGCCTTCCTGGACGTCGTCCGCGCGGACGCCCACCCGTGACCGCCCCCGCGGTCCTGGGGACCGACCGCCTCGAACTGGGCGAGGGCATCCGCTGGACGGACGGCCGCGCCGTGCTGACCGACATCCTCACCGGCCGGCTGTTCGCGGTGCCCGACGGGCCCGACGCGCCGCTCGCCCCGATCACCCGACTGCCTTGCCCACTGGGTGCCGTGGCACCGGTGGAGGGGCACCCCGGTCACTGGATCGCGGCGGCGGGCCCCGGCATCTGCCGCATCGACCCCACGGGCCGCGTCGACTGGATCGCGCGCCCCGAAGAAGGCGCACCTGTGCCGATGCGGATGAACGACGGCGTCGCCGACCCGCGCGGCCGCTTCTGGGCGGGCAGCATGGCGCACGAGGCCACCCAGGACGCGGGCTCCCTCTACCGCGTGGACCGCGACGGCCGCGTCACCCGCGTCCTGCGGGACGTCACGATCCCCAACGGCCCGGCCTTCAGCGCCGACGGCACCGTCATGTACCTCGCCGACAGCGCACGGGGCGTCATCCGCCGCTATCCGGTCGCCCCCGTGACCGGCGACCTGGGCACCCCTGAACGCTTCGTCACTCTCGGCTCCGGCAGCCCCGACGGCATGACCACCGACATCGAGGGCTGCCTGTGGACCGCGGTCTGGGGCACCGGGCAGGTCCACCGCTACCGCCCCGACGGGGGCCTCGACCGGATCGTCGACCTGCCCGCCGGGCAGCCCGCGGGACTCTGCCTCGGCGGCCCCGACGGCCGTACGCTCCTCGTCACCAGCGCGTACATCGGCCTGGCCGCCCCGGGACCCCTCGACGGTGCCGTCTTCGCGCTCCGGGTCGACGTTCCCGGCGCCCCGGCCGCCCCGTACCGCCCTGTGGTCCCCTCCGTTCCAGCCCCGGCGGACCGCGCCGACACACCCTAGGAAGCCCACCATGAGCACCTACCGGCCACTGCGCCCCGGCCCCGTGGTCTGCGTCGGCGAGACCATGGCCGCCCTCGCCCCCGACCCCCTCGGTCCGTTGGACGGCGCCGACCTGTTGCGCGTCGACATCGCGGGTGCCGAGTCGAACGTCGCCCTCTACCTCGCCGACCACGGCATTCCCGCCCGCTGGGTCTCCGCGGTCGGCGACGACCCCTTCGGCCGCCGCGTCCGCGCCCGGATCGCCGCGGGCGGCGTCGACGTGAGCGGCGTACGCACCGACCCGCAGCGGCCCACCGGACTGCTGCTCAAGGACCCGGGCCCGCGCGGGCACGGCACCCGCGTCCACTACCACCGCGCCGGATCAGCCGCCTCGGCCCTCACCCCCGACGTGCTCGACGATCCGGCGGTGGCGGGCGCCGCGCTCGTCCACCTCAGCGGCATCACCCCCGCCCTGTCGCCCGGCTGCCGCGCCCTCGTCGAACGCGCGCTGCGCCCTGACCGCCCGTGGCCCGTCTGCTTCGACGTCAACCATCGCCCCGCGCTGTGGGACGGCCGCTCCGCCGCCGACGTGCTACGGCGGCTCGCAGACCGGGCCGACATCGTGCTCGTCGGCCTCGACGAGGCCCAGGCCCTGTGGGGGGACGGGATCACCGACGCCGAACGGGTCCGCGAACTCCTGTCCGGCCCGCACGTGCTCGTCGTGAAGGACGGGGACCGCGCCGCCACCGCCTTCGTGGGGACCGCTGCCCACAGCGTGGCCGCCCTGACCGTGCGTGTCGCCGAGCCGGTCGGCGCCGGCGACGCCTTCGCCGCCGGATTCCTCAGCGGCCTGCTGCGGCAGCTGCCCGTGGACCGCGCCCTGCGGCTGGGCCATCTGACCGCGGCCTCGGCCCTGAGAGTCGCCGCAGACCATGGCCCGCTGCCGGATGCCGCCCTCGTCGCGGCGCTCCTGGACGCCGACGAGGAGACCTGGCGGGTCGCCGTGATCGACTGATTCCCCCGGACAGGACCGTCCTGGGTGCATCGAGTGCAGGGCTCAGCGCATGTTGTCGTCCTGATGTTCCGCTGCCGACACTTTCTCGGCGGCGGACTCCTCTTCGTGAGCCAGGCGGTATGCCACGGCGAGTCCCCAGGGGACACCGAGCAGGACGACGAGGGCGAGGCCCAGAACGAGGGGAGCCGGGCGTGCCGCACCGACTCCCACACAGATGACGGCCACTACGACGCGGGTGCGGGCCTGCGGCCGGTAGAGCCCGCGGTCCAGGTGCCAGACGCGCAGGGAGGTCGCGAGCACCATGTGTGCGGCTCAGTCGCCGATCGCGTTCGGCGCCTCGTCGACGGGAGCCCAGGTGTGTGTGTCGCCCACCGATGTGACACGGCCGAACACATCGTCCGTGAAGTGCCCTGCGGCGATCACGGTGTCCGGCCGTTGGAGCACGCGTCACCCCGTGCTCGCCGAGGATTCCCAGTGCCTTCCCGGCGTCGAAGCGCGGCAGCAGGGTGAGGCACGCGCCGGAGGCGACGGCGGCGTTGAGGGTGCAGGTCTGCCCGAACGCGTGGAACAGGGGCAGCCCACCGAAGGTCATGTCGTCGGCGGTGAGTTGGACCAGCTCGTTGGCCGCGATGTCGCCGTTGCGGGTGAGGTTGGCGTGGGTCAGTTCGGCGCCCTTCGGCTCACCGGTCGTTCCCGAGGTGTGGAGAATCTCCGCGGTGTCGTCCTCGTGCCGGTCGGCCAGGTCCTCGACGGACGGGGCGGACGTGAGCAGAGAATCGAATGCGCCGGGACTGACGACGACCACCTCGCCGCCCGGGGCTCGCACCGAGGACGACGACATCGAAGTCAGTGTCCATTCCATCTCTCCATTGGTGTCGGATGGCCTTGGGCAATCTCGCCGTCGCTGTTCACTGTGCTGGATCCAGGAGCTCCACAGGGCCGGACAACGCCGCGCGCACCCGGCGGGAGACCTCATCGACCAATACCTCGGGCAGGTCGCGGCTGATCGCGTCCATAGTCTGCGCCGCCACCTCCGCAGCCGGCACTTTCGGCACGTCGAGACCCACGGTGGCGTCGGTGTCCACAAGGCCCACATGCACCCCGACGACCAGTGTCCCCTGCTGTCGCAGACCCACGCGCAATGCATTGGTCAGCGACCACTCAGCGGCCTTCGACGCCGCATAACTGGGCCACGGCTTGTTCACCCGCCACGACGCCACCGACAGCATGTTGACGAGAGCTCCGCCGCCGTTGGCCGCGAGCACCGGAGCGAAGGCCCGCGAGACCGCCCAGGTGCCCAGGTAGTTCACCTCCAGCTCGCGCCGCGCGCCCTCCAGAGATCCCTCCAACAGGCTCGGCCCGGCCTGGATTCCGGCGTTGTTAATGACGATGGTCACGTCGGACGCCGCCACCGCCGCAGCCGCGATCTGGTCCTCGTCGGTGACATCGAGACGCAGCCTCTCGACCCCCGGCTCCCGGACGCTCTCGGGGTCACGGACGCCCGCATACACCTTGGCTGCGCCCCGGGCGAGCAGAGCACGGGTGAAAGCGAGTCCGATGCCCCTGTTCGCGCCGGTCACCAGCGCGACCGATCCTTTGACCTCCATGGCCGGACACCTCGTTTTCGTAAGTTGCCGCCGCGCCGACAGAACCGCGGGCCCCGTGTCTCATCAGAAACGGCACCGCATCACGTGGGGCGCGTAGTTCCGGCGCGATCGTTGTGCGTGGGGCGGAACACCGGCTGAAAGGCTGAGGCCCAGTGCCTCCTGGGCGTGAGGAACCGCGGACACGACCCCGCCGCCGGTTATGGCACCGCCTCCCACGCCGCGGACAGCTCCATTGCTGGTGAAACCACTCCACACACAAACCGTGGCTCGGCAGACTCGCCCCCGTCGTCCCGTACGGCTCCACCACGTGGCCGCGGCTCGGCTTCGGCGCAGGCGACCTCGTGCCCGCAGGAACCGCGTAGCTCGACGTGAACGGGGCCGCCGCAGCCGGAGTGTTGCAGCACTACCGGCGGGCCCGCTGCGTCGCCAGACGATAGGGAGTGACGGTGCATTCCGGGAGCGCATTGCGCCCGTCAAGACAGCATGCGAACAGGTGTTCCGGCGTGCCATGCGGCGATGTCCTCGACCGCGTCCCGATAGAAGACCTCATACAGATCCCGACTTACGTAGCCGATATGAGGTGTCACCACAGCGTTGCTCAGTGAACGCAGAGGATCATCGGACGGCAGGGGTTCGCGATCGAAGACATCCAGCGCCGCTGAACCGATCCTCTTCTCGACCAACGCCCTGAGCAGTGCCGCCTCGTCCACCACAGGCCCGCGCGAGGTGTTCACCAAAATCACCGTCGGCTTCATGAGGCTCAGTTCGCGCTCACCGACGAGCCCTCGAGTGCGCTCACTGAGTACTACGTGAATGCTCAAGACATCGGAGCGAGTGAACAACTCGTCTCGCGAAACGTATGTCGTTCCTTTCGCCTGCGCGTCCTCGGGTGTCAGGTTCTTGCTCCAGGCAATGGTCCGCATGCCGAAAGCGCGCCCAATCTCCGCTACCGCAGTCCCCAGTCGCCCGAGGCCCAGAACTCCCAGAGTGGCACCCCTGAGGCTCACCCCCAGCCCCTCTTGCCATCCACCTCGGCGAACGGAGTCCACCTGTTGTGGGATCAGGCGTGCTGCGGAAAGAATGAGCCCCCAGGTGAGTTCAACCGTCGGGTACGAGAAATACCCCGTACCGCACACGGTGATACCCGAACGGTGTGCGGCATCCAGATCGATTGCCGCGTTGACCGGCCCGGTGGTGACGAGCAACTTCAGACGTGGCAGTCTTTTCAGGGTTGAGTGCGGAAAGGGGGTCCGTTCTCGCATGGCCACCACTACCTCATACTCGGCGAGCGTCGTCACAACCGCCTCCTCGTTTTCGAAGGCTTCAGTGAAGACATGCACCTCGGCGTGGAGCGAATCCCAGTCGGCCAGGCCCAGCGCAACGCCCTGATAGTCGTCCAGAATCGCGATTCTCATGCGGAATCCTCCCGTTTTGTCCATCGGACCGCAGCGTCGGTGGACGGGGTTTGAACTTCCTGACGGGTCAGACGTGTCGAGGCATTCCAGGTTCACACGCTACGGACTGTCGCGTGAGGCGAGGACGAGTCAGGCCACCTCACCGATGTCATCCGTATGGTCCAAGTCGGTTGGTGGATGGTGGTGTAGATCTGCCGGTGGGCAACGTCGACGCGTGCACCGAGACAGGTCGGTCAGACGCCGTCGGACGAAGCCTTCAGCATCGTGTCGGGCTCTGTCGGCGGCGCGGTGAACGCCGGCTGCAGTGTGGTGCCGTTGCCTGATGCCGAGTGTCTCTCGTCGGTGTCGGCCCAGTGGGTTGTGGGTGTGTCGTCAATGGTGGCTCGGTGTGATGTGGGGCGGTCTTCTCCGGACCGGTGCGGGGTCGGGGCGGTCTGGGGCTGGGGCTGGGGCGATACGAGGGTGGCCGGGCGTTGTTCGGTGGTGCGGAAGGCCAGCAGGACTGCGGAACCCGCGGCCCACAGGATGAGTGTCGCCAGCGGGGCGAGGACGTGGGAGCCCTGGAAGTAGCTGAGGTCGGCGATGGCGCGGACGGCGGCGCCGGGGGGCAGCAGTGCCGACACGGCCCGTGCTCCGCTGGGCATCAGGTCGGTGCCGATGGTCGCGCCGCTGGTGGAGTTGCCGACGGTCAGCAGCAGCAGGGTGGCGAGGGGGATGCCGAGGGGGCCGACGTAGGTGGCCAGCATCTTCGTGGTGAAGGCAGCGGCGGCGGCCAGCAGGGCCAGGACGAAGGCGAGGGGGAGATACGGTGCGGGGACGGCGTCGAGGATGGGGCCGGCGATGGCGGCCGCGACAAGGCCCGACGCTGCGGCGAACCCGGCCATCAGGGTGAAACGGTGCCGCAGGTGGAGCAGGCTGCTGAGTCCCACGACGCTCTGGGCGAGGGCGAAGCCGGAGAGGGTCACCCCGAAGGAGACGTAGAACCCGGCCAGGCCGCGGGCGTCATACCGGTCGAGCGGCACGATGTCGGAGACGCTGAGGTGCTGGTCGGCGCCGTGTGCGTAGGCGGTGACGAGTTTGGTGACGGCGGTGGTCGTGGACAGGCCGTTCGCGCTCGCGACGTCGAGTTGGAGGCCTTTGCCGTGAGGGCTGGTGCCCAGAACGGCCACGGTGTCGCCGTGGCGCAGCGCATCGAGTGCCTCGGTGGTGGAGTCGGCTCGCCGGACATCGATCGAGTCGCCCAGGGCCTGCTGGACCTTGTTCGCCAGCTGCGGTCCCGTGACCGCCACGGGGATCCGGTGGGGCTGGGGGTCGCGCATGAGTCCGATGTAGCAGCTCACGAACGCAGAGACGATGACCAGGCCGATCAGGAAGGGCTGCAGCCAGATGCGGATGGGATGGCGGCGCCTGTGATGCGGGGGGTGGGGCTGGGGGTGCACTCCGGGTTTCTCCATGACTGGTGGTAGCTCGACGACAGTGGAATCCGTTCGCGGTGACTCCGCTGGGTGGCTCACCGCCGGGCTACCCCTTCGAGCCGGGCGGCGGTGGCGACGGCCTCGGCGACCGCGGGGGCCACTCGCGGGTCGGAGCGGGAGGGGATGATGTGGTCGGGGCGCAGTTCGTCGGCGACCACGGAGGCGAGGGCATCGGCTGCGGCGAGTTTCATGCCGGGGGTGATGCGGCTGGCGCGGACGCACACCGCGACGGTGTGGGAGGCCCAGGTGCAGTCGTGAACGAGTTCGGGCTGCTCGGCGATCGCGGTGCACACCTCGGCGACGCCGGGGGTGTGGGCGAGGGAGGGGTCGTCGCTGTCGCGCAGCGGCACCGTCGATGTGATCGCCGTCTTGCCGCGGCGGTGCAGCGCGAAGACCGGCTTGCTGTCCCGGCCGACGGCTTCGCCGTACTCGGCTGACGTGGCGTTTTCTGCGTTCATGACTGCTGTTCCTTCGTGCGCGTCGCGCCTGCCTGCCCTGGGCAGGCAAACGCGAGGGCTGCGGTGGAGGTGCGTTCCCCGGGCTGGTGCTGTACGAGACGGCGCGGTTGCTCTGTCGTACCGGCGCCGTGTGCCGTGTGCAGTGGTGCCGGGGGCCTAGCGGCCGGCCCGGGCCATGGTGTGGCAGCCCCGCCGGGCCTTGGTGCCGGTCATGCGGGGCCGGTTACGATGGGTGCCGTGCTCCGGGCATCCGTCACTCATCGGCGGGTGCCCGCTGCAGGGGGCGTGGTGCCTGGGGGACGGGTCCTGCGGCTTTCTGGGGTGGGCCGGTCAGCGGCCCTGGAAGTCGACGGCGGGCCGGGGCTGCTTTGCCTTGAACGCCTTGACGGCGGAGGCGAGGCCCTTGTTGACGTCGTCGGTTTCGAACAGAGGCATGGCGATGTCGAACATCGCCTCGTCCGCGGCGGAGACGCCGCCGACGGCCCAGGCGCGCAGCAGGGCCTTGTGTGCGGCGTAGGCGCGGGTGGGTCCCTTGGCCACCTTGCGAGCGAAGGCGGTCGCCTCGGCCAGCAGGGTGTCGTCGGCGACGACCCGGTTGACGACACCGGCGTCGGCCATGACCCTGGCGGCCACCTGCTCGGAGGTGAGTGCCCACTCCGCGGCGCGTGCCCGGCCCGCACGCTCGGCGACCCGGTAGATCCCGCCGAGCAGGGTGACGATGCCCAGGGTCTGCTCGGGGTGGCCGAAGCGGGCCGTCTCGCCGGCGAAGATCACGTCGGCGCGGAGCGCGAGTTCCAGACCGCCGCCGAAGCACAACCCGTGGACGGCGGCGATCACCGGCAGCGGGAGCCGCTCGAGCTGGTTGAAGACCTGCATGTAGCGCTCGAAGAGGGTCCGCAGTTCACGTACGTCCGCATCCGGCCAGTCGACGATGTCGCCACCGAAGCTGAAGTCCGGGCCCTCGGCGCGGACCAGGACCGCGCGGGCGTCGCTGTGGCCGATCGCCTCCAGCGCTGCGGCGAGGCCGGTGGCCATCTGCGGGTCGATGCGGTTCTGCGGCGGGTTGGTAAGGACCAGCGTGGCGAGGCCATCGTCGATGGAGTAGGTCAGATGGGGCATGGTTCGTCCTTGCACTGTGTGGGGGGGCGTTCGTCAGGAGAGGTGCCGGCGGAACCAGTCGAGGGCGCCGGTGCTCGCCTGGTCGAACTCGGTGGTGTACGGGTCGAAGTGGCCGCCGGGGATCATCTGCAGCCGCTTGGGCTCCAGGGCCTGCTCGAAGGCGGCGAGCCCCGTGTCGGTGAGGGTCACGGTGTCGTTCGCGGCGACCACCATGAGCAGCGGCGTGGGGGAGACCCGGGTGACCCAGGTCCCGGGCTCGTACATGCGGGCCAGCCGGTTGGAGCGGATCGTGACCTCGTTGCTCCAGGCGCCCTCCGGCACGGGCTGGAGGTAGAAGTCGATGGCTTCCTGCGTGCGGTAGGAGGCGGGCACGGCAGGGTCGTCGCCGACGACGGCCTGGGTGCGGGGGGCCTCGCCGCGGGCCTGGGCGCGCTCGTCGTCGTCGAAGGCCGCCTCCAGCTTCGTGACCGCTTCCGGAGCGATGCGCCGCCGCCCCTGCTCGAAGCCGCTGATGGTCGGCACCTGGGAGACGACGGCGCGCAGCCGGCGGTCGGTGGCGCCCAGCACGATCGCGTGGCCGCCGGCGTAGCTGGTGCCCCACAGGCCGATCCGGTCGGCGTCGACCTCGGGTCGGCTTTCCAGGTAGGAGATGGCGCGGCGCCAGTCGGCGATCTGCCGCCAGGGGTCGATGTCCTGCCGGGGAAGGCCGTCGCTGGCGCCGAAGTTGCGGTGGTCGTGCAGCAGGACGACGAAGCCCGCCTCGGCGAAGGCCCGCGCGAAAGGCTCCAGGCCGTGGTCCCTGACCCCGGCATAGCCGTGGGCCATGGTGATCGCCGGGTGGGGGCCGGGACCGTCCGGCAGGAAGAGCCAGCCGCGCAGCGTGACCCCGCCGTCGGCGTCGAACGCGACATCCTCGCGCTGGACCATTGAACAACCTCCTCGGTGCGGCCAGGGCCGGGCCCTGGCCGGAATGACGGAAACGGGGGCTCAGCCCCGGTGGAAGTACTCGGCGTCGAGCACGCCGTTCAGCCTGCGGCCCAGTTCGGCGGAGAACCGGTGGACGGCGCCCAGCGGCCGGTGGTGGATGGCGGCCCGGGCGATCTGCCCGTCCGCGTTCTTCGTCAGGATCGTCACGCCGTCGATCTGCGTGCCGCCGAACGCGGTGGCCCGCCACTCCAGGTAGGAGCGCTCCCCGCTGACGGTCTCCTGGGTGAAGACGAGCGAGTCGTAGATCGTGCTCGACGCTGCCATCACGTTCTTGACCTGGTCGCGGCCCTCGACCGTGCGGGTCAGGGCGCTCGCGTCCAGCGTCACGTCGGCGGCGAAAGCGTCGCTGAACGCGTCGGCCGACTTCTCCTCGAAGGCGTTGGTCCAGGCCGACACCTCCACGGCGGGCAGCGCCCGGGCCAGGAAGCGATCGAGGTGGCCCGCGACGCGGGTCGGCTGCTCCAGGTGGGTCCAGTGCCCGGACTGGCCGACCGTCACCGTCTGGGGCGCGGCGAACCGCGGCGTGACCCCCCGGGCGACCGATTCGTCGGTGACGAAGCCGTCGTCCTCGGCGCGCACGATGAGCACGGGCCCCGTGTACCGGCTGGGCTGCCCGCCCGCCGGGTGCCCGCTGTTCCAGCAGTCGGCGGCCTGCCGCACGGTCTCGGGACGCATCCGCGTGCCGCTCACGACCAGCCGGTCGAGGTCCGCCTCCGCCAGCGCTGCCGACAGCTGCGTCCTGACCGCGCGCTGCGCGTCGCCGTCACCGCCCAGGGAACGGAAGGTGTCCATCACCTCGTCGGGCTGCCGGGTGCCGGCCAGGGGGACCGGGGTGACCAGGACCAGACCGAGAGCCCGGTCGGGGCGCTGTGCGGCCACCAGCTCGGCCACCGCCGATCCCAGACTCTGCCCGACGATCACGAAAGGCTTGCCGAGGGCGTCGGCCACGGCGCCCACCTCGTCGGCGAACCGGTCGTAGGTGAACGGCCCGCTCGCCTGCGTGCGGTCGCCGCTCCCGGCCAGATCGAGGGTGACGCATTCGATGCCGGGGGTGGTGAGTTCGCCGATCAGGCCGTCCCAGACGTACTGGTCGTCCAGGAAGCCGTGGACGAACACCACAGCGAGGTCTCCCTCGCCCTGCCGCCGGAACCGCACATCGCTCGATCCGATCCGCTCTGTCCTCATTGCTGTGCTCACTTTCCGGGAGCGACCCTGACCTCGCCCGAGGGGGACCATTCCTTGGTGTTGATCGGGGACCAGTCGGCGGCCCGTCCGTCCAGGCGCTGCATCCGCCGGCCCTGCCGGGCTTCGAGCAAGTCCTTGTCCAGGGGGGTGGTGAAGACGTTCTCGACCAGCGTGTACTCGGCGGCCAGGCGTCCCACGGCCGGGAGGGCGGCGGTGTCGATCCGGCCCCGCTCCAGGTAGAGGTCGTCCCGGACGTGGAAGCGCACCACCCGGCCCCACACCACGTGGTCGACCATGTCGTCCCCGACGGGGATGATCCGGTCGACGACGCACTCGAAGGAGATCGGCGCGTCCTTGACCCGGGGTGCGCGCACGACCTCGGACGGCTCCTTGCCCAGGTCGAGCGCCTCGAACTCGTCCACGTCCGGCTCGAACCCGTACGCCGAACCGTGCATGGCGTCCGCCTGCGGCAGCGTCACCAGGTTGGTGACGAACTCGCCGGTGTCACGGATGTTGATGAAGGTGTCCTTCAGCGTGACGCCGTCCGCCTGCGGCTGCATGGTGATCGAGACCATGGGCGGCTTCCTGCCGACGGCGGTGAAGAACGAGATGGGCGCGAGATTGGCCACGCCCTCGGTCGACACCGTGCTGACCCAGGCCACGGCGCGCGGAATGATGCTTCCGATCAGCAGTTTGTACGCGTGGGCGGCGTCGAGTTCCGCAGCGTCAATGATCATCGTCAGACCTCCATCGGTGGGAACGCGGCATGGGAACAGCGCTGCACGCCGTACGACCACTGCCGAGTGAGCGGCTCATGGGCGGCGCCGGGGAGGGGGGCGCTGCACCTCGAGCTCCCGTTGGAAATAAGCGTATGGCGTTTGGTTATGTCACGCAAGTCGGGCATTACGGTACCTGGCCACCACGGCGGGAGAATGTAAGAACATGGCTGTATCGCGGTTGCCTGTGGCGATAGCGCGGCGGCGCCCGCAGTGGCGACGCTCAGAGCGGGTTGGCCGATGAGGATCCTGGTGCTGGGTGCTGGGTGCTGGGTGCTGGGTGCTGGGTGCTGGGTGCTGGGTGCGGGCGCGAAGGGCGGATGCTTCGGGGCTCGGCACGGCTCGCGCGGGCCGCCACCGGGCTTGAGCAGGCCATCGATGGTAGGGCGGCCCTGGTCGGCCACCGCAGCTGAGTCGCCGGAGGCCACGCCGAGCACGGCAGAGACATCAAGTAGGAGCTCAGGGGTCAGCTGTATGCGAGCACGGCCCACCTCGCCGTAGGTGGCAGCGGACCAGTACCGGCCCGTGACCGCCTGGACTGTTTTGGCTGTGGCACGGCAGTTGAGATGTCTGGACAGTGCGACGGCGTGTCGGACCAGGTGGGTTGAACTTGGTGAGAGGTTCGAGCTCGGCGACGTCGGCGAGTTGGGTCAAGTCACCGATATCCAGCTGGGAACGGAGACGGGCCCGCCCCGGTCGCTGACAGCGGAGGCGGGCCCAGGTGTGGCGGTGCGATGGTGTCAGCCGTCAGGCGTGAGGCGGCCGGAAGGGGTGCGGTCGGCCCGAGACGGAGCGGTCATGTTCCGCCGCTGCCCCCGGCAGGCAGGGGGCCGGCGGGCTCGCGACCGGCATTGTCCGCTGCGGCGGAAAGACGGATGCGCTCCAGAGCGCGCCTCAGTCGGCCGATGTTCTGCCACTGCCCTTGCTGTTCCACGACGAACGCACGACGGCGACGGCGGTCATCCAGCCGAGTCGCAAGCTACGGGCTGGCGGGGTTCACGAGTGCGGCGAGAGTGACGGCAGCGCCTGAGTGTCTACAGTCAGGTCGCTGATCCAGATCTCGCCCGGCAGGCAGCCGAAGTCGAGGGCCAGCGCAGCGAAGGCGGCACCAGCATCGCGGTCAGGGACGATGTGCCCTTGGGCGTTCGTGGCCCCATCGTCCGGCGCGGGCTCAGGGTGGGGGCACTCAAGCGGCGTGCACCCGGCCGGGGAAATCGCGGACCAGGGCGACGGCCTTGTTCAGATGCGTCTCCAGGAGCCAGTATCCGCCGCGGTCAAGCAGCTGCAGCTTGGCGCCGGTCAAGTCCCGGAGATAGGCGCGGGCGGCGCCCTCGGGCAGACAGTCGTCGTCACCAAGGCACATGACCAGTTGGCGCCCACCCGCCGCCGTCCCACCGCACACATCGCAAACCTGGGAGCCGGGATCACGATGCTCCAGTACCGGTCGCCCCTTCCCTCAGGGAAAGGTCAGGGAAGAGACCCGGTTGGGTGCACTCCCCGGACTCCTGCCGGTCGAAGACCAGCTCCGCCGGCACCCCCGGTTACCGATGCCTGCCAGGTGTCGGCCGATGACATGGTTGCGATGCGTTCTCGATGCCGCCGGCTCTCGGATTGTGGCGGCCGCCGACGGGAGGCACAGTGGTCTCGGGACTGGCTGAGCGAGGCAGAAGGCGCACGGTGTGTCACGGATGCGGGCTGTGGTCCTAGTGTCGAGCAAGTTGTGTGAGCCCGGAACCGACGAACTCGGTCACCGTCGAACGAGTGGATCGCTTGATTGGTCCAGACGCAGTGGCCGACGCAAGTTCGTCCATTTCAGGCAGGGTTACGGAGGTGTGGTGCATGTCAGAGAAGAACCCAGTGCACAGGACCGCCGACGAGGGGCACGAAATCTCGTTGCCGCCCGAAGTCCAGTTGCTGCAAGACGTCATTCCGCCCTTCTTCCCCGAGGGTGGTTCGGGAATGACCATCCTTGTTGATTGGCCTCCCGGTCACCCCGGGCTCCCTCCGCACCGCCACTCGGGGCCGTCGTTCGGCTACGTGATGGAGGGCGCGGTCCGGTTCGAGCTCGAGGGTGAGCCGGAGCGTGTGGTCGAGGCCGGGGGAACGTTCTGGGAGCCGGGTGGTGACGTGATCCACTACCAGGACGGCAACGCCCTGTCGGACGCGCCGACCAAGTTCGTCGTGACCATGGTGTGCGCGCCGGGCCAGCCGATGCTCAAGTTGGTCGACGAGGAGGAGCTGAAGGAGCGGGCGCACCTGCGGGCCCCACGTCCCTCCAAAGGCTGACCCGCGACGCCTTAGGGTCCCAGGCTCCGCCTGCAAGCCCCGTTCAGCAGACCGTGGTGCGGACGTGCGCCAGCTCGGTGCTCGGGTTGTGCTGGGTGGGTCGTTTGGTGGCGCAGCCGGATGCCGGGCCAGTCGGGGACGGCGAACCCACGGTCCGCCGGCAGCGGGCGGGCCTCCCGGATTGCCCGGCCGATCGCGGAGGATCCCGCCTCGTCGAGCATGCCCAACGCCTCATGGGTGAGCCCGGTCCGCAGCTGGACCAGTGCCACCAGGAGCCGGTCGGTGAAGACCAGATTCGGCCCGGCCCCCGCCTCCCGACGATGGTCGTCCTCACGTCGCCCGTGACGCCCGGACACCCAGCGCGTCTACCCAGCGCGGGGCGAGTTCTGCGGCCAACTCGCCCCAATGTTGGCCCCGCCCCCACCGACCAACATCGATCGCAGGTCCGCTCGTTAGGGTCGGAGGCATGACGACACATCTTGCCGGCAGTGCCTTCGACTCGCTCCGCCTCGACGCCGTGCCGGACCAGGAGGCGCTGCGCCGGGCCTACGAACTCCCCGGCGACGCGGCCGTGCGCAAGCAGATGACCGAACTCACCGAACAGACCCGGAAGTTGATCGGCTGCTCATCGCTGGTCCTGGTCGCCAGCGCGGACGCCGAGGGCAACTGCGACGTCTCGCCGCGCGGCGGCCCCGCCGGGTTCGTAGCCGTCCTGGACGCACGGACGGTGGCGATACCGGACGCGACCGGCAACAAGCGGCTGGACACCCTGCAGAACGTCATCGCCACCGGGCGGGCCGGGCTACTGTTCGTCATCCCCGGGCGGACCACCACCCTGCGGGTGAACGGCCGGGCTGTCGTCTCCACCCGCCCGGAGCTGCTGTCGCAGCTGACCGCCGTAGGCAAGCCGCCGGCCAGTGCGCTGGTGCTGGGGATCGAGGAGGTCTACCCGCACTGCCCCAAGTCGCTCCTGCGCAGCGGGGCCTGGAAGCCGGAGCAGTGGCTGCCGGCGGACGCCCAGCCGACCTCGGCCGAGGTGACGCTGGCCCAACTGCGGATGCCGGAGTTGACGATCGCCGACATCGAGCAGACGGAGGCGGACTCGCTGAAGTACCGGTACGAGTAACGGGGCCGATCTGCGAGTGAACACCAGCCGGCCGAACCCCAGGCCGGCATGCCCCGAGATCAATCGTGGGTCAGCCCGTCAGGAGCGAGCAGCTCCGACGTGCGCCGGACGCGACCTTGACCGTACCCATCACGCGGAGCGCGTTTGAGGTCTCATGCTGCGCCAGTTCTGGTTGGGTCGCTTGATCGGCATGCGATCAGGGGCGGATAGTTGAAGCGTTTCGGCTTGGGGCGGGGCAGCTCGCGCAGACGATGACGGGAGTTTTGGTGGTCGAGTGGGGTCTGCCGACGCGGTGTGCACCGTGGAAAGTGAGCCACTTGCCGGCTCATGTCCGGGTGGCGATTGCCCGGCTGCCGGGCATGCCGGCCGCGTCGGCGCCGACCCCGTGTCGAGGTCTCGGCAGCGGAGCACTACCAGCCCGACGACCGTTTCGCTCCGGACACCAAGGAGGGTCGGATCGCTCTCGCGCGAGATCATGCGGCCAAACAGCTCAACGGTGGCGCACTTGCATACGACTGAGCCTCCGCCACCTTGAATCAGCAGTTCGGCGATCCGGTCTGCTTGGGAGCCAGTCGGCATGGCGGCCCGGAGCCGCCCGTGCCGCGGCTGTCCAGCGCAATCAGGGAAGATGGCACCATGACAGGGGAAGCGAGCGAGATCGTTCTGGGCAAGCAGGACCTTCGTGAGGTTGCCGCGTTCGCTGCGGCGTGCGCGGAGGCGGTGCTCGAGATATTCGAGGCCGATCAGCCGGACGACTCGCGGCCTCGAGACGCTATCGGTGCCGCGTGGGAGTTCGCTCGGGGCGGCGAACGCGGGAAATCTCTGCGCGAAACAGCGTCGGCGGCCCTCAAAGCGGCCAAGAGCGCGGACACTGCGGCTGCCCGTGAGGCAGCGTGGGCAGCGATGTCGGCGGCAGGCGCCGCCTACTTGCATCCGCTGGCCAAGGCCACCCAGGTCAAGCACATTCTCGGAGCTGGCGCTTACGCGGCCAGAGCGGCCGAACTCGTCGCCAGCGAAGATCGGAGTGTTGGTGCCGAAAGCCTTGAGCAGACGATGCAACGTGCGACGCCAGTCGTCGTTGACGTGCTCAAACGCTTTCCGGCGGCACCGAGTGGCGGCGGACGGGTTGGTGAGTTGATCCGCATGCTGGACGCCGGCCTTCGTTCGCTCACTCTCGCTGAGTGACTTTCAGCGTCCAGACGGCGCGGCCTCACATCCGTCAGCGGTTGATTTCGAGGTTCGTCAGGACGAGCACGGCGCGCACGAACGGCAGTTGACTGACGTCATGTGGGGCAAGCGATGCCGCTGCCGACGGGACCGTCCAACGGAATCGACCTTCGAGACTCACGGCCCCGGCGACGAATACCACCGCAACGGGCAGCGACGTACTACCTCGGGCTGGGGGCGTCGATATCGACGGCTGCCTCCGGCTGCTCGGCGGCCGGGAGATGACTGAGGCGTTCGTCGGCCTGGAACGAGACGAACCAGTAACCCCGCTTGCACCGGACGGCCGTGAACGCGGACGGCAGGGAGCGTGCGTCGGCGAGTGCCTTGCGCTTGGCTGCCTTGAGGTGGGCCCCGCCCTCGAACCCCCGGGTCGTTCCGGCACGCGCGCGGCCGCGCGCACTCCGGTGCCGAGGGGGAAGCGGGCCGTCAACAGCGGCTTGGCCCTATCGCGCTCGCGGCATGTCGACCGTCCGGAACTGTCACTGGGTCAGTTGCGGGGGCACCTCGCCGCCGAGCAGGGCGACCAGTCGGGCGAGGTGGGCGTCGAGTTCGCGGCCGACGTCGGTGATGCGCGGGTCGCCGTAGCTGGCGAACAGCAGGCTCGGCTGGTCGATGGCCAGTTTCGTGACGCCGTCGAGGTCGATGTACAGGAGGGTCCGCAGGGGGGCGTGGAGCATGACCGATGGGTCGTGGCGGTACATGCGTTCGGCGATGGTGTGGTTGCCCATGAGGTACTGGGTGGCCTTCCAACAAGACGCCGATCCGGTCATCGCCGCGGTGATGTCGCTGCGGTAATAGCGCATGAAGGCGTGCGGAGCGTTGATCTCGGCCAGTTCGAGCGTGGCCTGCCAGGAGGTCGTGTCGTAAAAGCGACTGAGATCGGCCTCGGGGACGAGGGTTTCGTAGTGCTCGCGGGCCGCGTCGTAGGGAGTGGGGAGCCCCACGACAAGCCGCCGGGCGGCGTGGTCGATGACGTCGGTACGCGTGGTCATCTGAAGTTCCTCCGGAAAGGGAACTCGAACCGGGCTGAACCAGGCTCCTGCAACGCGGGGCGGGGGAAGATCCGAACGGCCGCCTTCCAGGTCTCGCGGTCCGCAGCCCGCCGCGTGGCCTGCCGCGGCCGCGGCGTCATCGTCGTGCGATGGGTGCCCTTCACTCCGGGCGCCTCGCAGTTGGAGCGAACGTGTCATGGCCGCGCGGGACCAGGCAGTGCAGAGGACCAGATGTAATCCCCCTTGCGCAGGGGGCATCATCTGCATGCCGAGGCAGAAGGCGGCGGCGCGGCAGGGCGCCTCGGTCGGCGACGCCTGCCTACGGCGTGCGGGGCGACGCTCTGCTGGCAGCTCCTGCCCTGGTCGCGGGCGGTCGGTACTCCCTCCAGGATGGCTGCCGGCCGGCAGGGGCGCGACCCGAGCCGGGCGGGGCGGGCCGGCGTCCGCGCGGTTCATGGCCTCGGATGGCGGCGACCGGGCGGTAGTTCGGCTGCCACATCGTCGTGCGATGAGGGGAGCGACACGGCTCCCTCTCGTGAAGCTGAGGTGACGTGTTGTCGACCCTCGACTCCTTGGTCTGGTCGAGCACCCGGATTCAGTAGCGTGCAGTTACTCAGGTGACCGGCGATGTCTCGCTGGCACCGTTCGTGTCAGCCGCTGAACTGTCGCCACCACGGCTTCTCCGGGTCACTTTCCCAGGAGCCCGATCGCTCCGTACCACACCGGACCCGGGTTGAGCAGATCCGGGTAGAGCCCTGTCAACCGGTCGAAGAACTCGCGGGCGGTCGGGTTTTCGTCGAGCAGCCGGATGGCGTCCAGCAGGTACTGCCGGGTTCGGTCGAGAATGGCGGGATCATCCGGTAGGTCTTTGTTCTTATGGCCGGCCACAACCGTGCGCGGCTCGAGCGCGGCGACGCGATCGATGGCCGTAAGCCATTTCTGCAGGCCGCCATTGCCGCCTTCGAGGATGTACTGGTGCACCCCGTTGTAGGCGACGTCGCCGGCGACTATGAGGCCGATGGACGGTACGTGCAGGACGGACGTCTCGTCGGTGTCCGTGTGTCCGACCTCGACGGCCTGGATCAGGTTGCTCTCCAGTTGGAAGCCGTCGGCGGGAATGGGCTGGGCCAGAACCGGGCTGTCGGGGATCAGACCGGGGAAGCGCTTGTCCCACATCTGCGCGCGCCCGTCGGTGGCCTGCCGATGCATGACCTCGATGGTGCCGCGGGTCGCGTAGACAGTGACCCCGGGGAATCGCTTCACGAGTTCCGCGGTGCCGAACCAGTGATCGCCGTGCCCGTGGGTCGAGTAGATGTGGGTCAGGCGCCTGCCGGACCGCCCGACCCAGTCACCGACCTGTTCGGTCTGATCACGGGTGAAAGGGGGATCGACCAGCACGGCGTCCTCTTCCCCGAAGATCAGCGTTGAGGTCAGCGGTGAGGAGACGAGTCTGTCGCCGTTCGGCAGACGTTCCTCGCCGGCCCGGGGTGTGCCGTCGGATACGAAGGTCTCGTACTCCAGAGAGCTGGGCGCGGATGCGGTCATGATGACTCCTCCCTGAGGGGCGACGTGCGGCCCGCGCGGTCCTCTGTTCACGTACCTGCGGCGGCGGTCCGCTTGCGCAGCGGAATTTCAATGCCTGCACAACGACGACCATACGACATAACCATACACGTCTTGACTCTGTCGTTAAGTCGAGTTACTTTCGGCTGGAGAAGTGCGACAGGCCAGGCAGCATTCACAGGTATCGACATGGCTGATCGGTTACAGCTTCCTCGTGGCTGCCTCTGAGTTCCAAGGAAGCGATCATGCCCGGAGCGCAACTGAGCTGGAGTGTCCACGTGGCGCCGTCGATCCCTACCGAGATCGCGGACCTGCCGCCCGACGTCCCCCAGCGCATGTGGTCGCCCATCACGGCCACACTCATCACAGGCGAGCGCGACGCGGTGCTGGTCGACGGGCTGATGACTGCCGACCAGGCCGACCGGCTGGCCGACTGGGTTGCGGCGAGCGGCATGAACCTCACCACGGTCTTCGTGACCCACGGGCACGGTGACCACTGGTTCGGGCTGGGCACCCTTCTTGAACGCTTCCCTGGAGCGCGCGCAGTGGCGACGCCGGCGGTGGTGGAGCAGATGAAGAAGCAGATGGCGCCGGAGTTCGTGGCGTCCTTCTGGGACAAGCGCTTCCCCGGCCAGATCCCGGACAGGCTCGTGGCCGCGGAGCCGCTGGCCGGCGATCGGCTGGAGCTGGAGGGTCATGACCTTGTCGTCGTGGGACTCGGGCACACGGACACCGATGACACCACCTGTCTGCACGTGCCGTCGATCGACCTGGTCGTGGCCGGAGACGCCGTCTACAACGATGTTCACCTCTACCTCGCCGAATCGCCCGCCGAGGGCCGGCGAGCCTGGCTGAACGCGCTCGACACCATCGCCGCGCTGGAGCCGGCAGCGGTGGTCGCGGGACACAAGAACCCCGACCGTCCGGACGACCCGAAGACAATCGCCGAGACCCGGCGCTACATCCACGACTTCGAGGCGGTCGCAGAGCGCACCACGACCACGCTCGACCTCTACCGCGGCATGTTGGAACTGCATCCTGGCCGCGTCAACCAGGGCGCACTGTGGGGATCGGCGAGGTCCGCCAAGGGCTGAGCGGCCGCGCCTGGCCGCCTGGTCACGCAATGGTCGGGGCGCGCCCGAGGCGAGGAGGTGTCAGCAGAGTGTGTATCCGACGTCCAGAAGCTTCTGTCCGCGACGCACCCGAGCCGCACAGCCTGCATGGGCGAACCCGCCGGACCCCACGCGGGACTTCGGGAAGCCGACGCTCGTCATTCGGAGAGTTACACTTTCAGGCGTAATAAGTAAATAGGCTATGGACATGTTGCTGTAGCTGCCGTCACCGAAAGGGATCCGCGAATGTCCTGGACTGCGACAGCCCGATATGGCCTGGAGCCCGCCCCGGGCGGGCTGGCCTTCGTGCAGGACCTGCTCAACACACTGTCCGCCGGCAAGCCCCGGGAGCCCGACCTCCTGCAGACCGCTGAGGCCGCCGGTGCTTGGCTCGACCAGGCATTGAAGAGCTGGAGTGGCGTGACCCACCGGCCCGCACCCGGCATCGCACTGACAGCCGAGGACGCGCAGGGCCTGCGAGACTTCCGTCATGACCTGAGCCAGAGCCTCCACGCCCAGCTCGGTGACTCGGCGACGGAGGGCGGCCCGGCGGCTTCCCTGATGACCGTGCCCACCGCACTGCGGCTCGATGAGCACGGGGTCATCCACGCCGAGCCCCGCGGTACGGGATGGCGGCAGGTGGCGTCACTCGCCCTCATCGAGGTCTACCAGGCGCAGTGCACCGACACCCTGCGCCGCCTGAAGTCCTGCCGCAACACACGCTGCATGACTGCCTTCTACGACCGCTCCCGCAACAACAGCGGCGTCTGGCACGACGTCCACGTCTGCGGCAACGCTGCCAACCTGCGCAACTATCGCGCGCGCAAGCGGGCCGACGCCGACCAGGTCTGACAGCCGGTCCTCCGGTGCGGGTCCTCGCCGTTGTACCTCGCTTGTCGCCACCTGAGCCGCCTGCCGCAGCAGGGCAGCCTCCTCCGTGAACGGATGCGTCCTGCAAGGAACGCCCCACGGAGTAGCTGGGCGTAGGGGTGGCCGTTGCGGAGGTGGGCCAGCGTGAGCAGGGCTCGCTGTCGCCCGGATGCGCTCCCCGGCGAAGAACCAGGGCTCCGATCGGCTGGTGCTGTCAGGAGTAGTGGGCATCGCGCAGGTCGATACTGACCATGAGGTGATCGTGGTCGGGACGCCCGTCGGACCGGCGGAGGTACGCGCGACGCCTGGTCGGGAACTTGATTCCGTCTGCTTCATCGATGTCGTAGACGTACTGCGCGGCCGCGAAGCCGCCGGCGATGTCAACGTGATAGTCGTGGCGTCTGAGCAGGAAGTCGTCCCCGAAATAGAAGTCCTGCACGGTGCTGTGGCTTGCGATGCCGGGCGGGAAAGTGACCCGCAGATGACGCCATCGCTCAGTTGACGACTCGTTCCACGGTTCCGCCTCCTCTACGCCCATACCGTTCATGATCGCGAAGAACGGCGTGGTCATGTACGTCCACAGGGCGTAGCCGTTGAAGTAGGCGCGGTCCAGTGGATCCCAGGGCGTTTCCAGGGTGTGTCCCTGGAATGACGCTCGTGGATTGAAACGTTCGGCTACGACGGTGCCGTCGGCGCGTTCGATCGCGATGCGGTCCGGTGTGAAGTCCGAGCGCTGTTCGGGAGCCCCGAAAGGGCGCACTGAAGCGTGTTGCTTGTGCATGTCGACAGTCATCCGGCGCGGCTGGAGGTCCTGGGGCAGGCCCTTGGCCGCAAAGAGCTCTCCGTCACTGACGATGGTGGCAGTCACGGTGGTGAGCCGGCCCCACCGCTCTGTGCCGCCATGGGCCTCGAGAACCGCTGAGAGCAGGTTGGTCACATCTCCTCCAACAGCCAGTGAGCCGGGTGCTCGGTTTGCGCCTCACGGAGCCTGGAACGGCCCGGAGACTTTGATGCCGAACGCCCCGCGACCTAGTGGACCCCGTGGGACTTCGACACGTTCGTGAGTAACGCCGCCATGGGCGACAGCGGGCCCATGGCTGAGATACCGGTCCCCACCGGAATCACCGTCCAGACCATCAACCCCGGCCCGTACGAGACCGGCTTCGACGACCGCATGGCCGACACGACCTACCGCTGGCACGACGACACGGTCGACTCCACCCGCGAGGACGACGGCAGGGCCGACTTCGCCCAGATCATGACGGGTCAGTTCGACCCGCAGGACATGATCGACAGGATGGTCTCCGTCATCGGCGCCGAAGACGGCACCTACCGCAACGTGTGGCCGCCCGCCATGGAGGACCTCCTCAAGCAGGCCCAGGAGGGCGCCTGGGCCCGAAAGATCTGACCGGCGCGAACGCGGTGGCCCCGGCGGGGTCGCGACGAGTCGAAGGCCGACCGCCCGATGGCCCGACGGTGTGTACTTGGTCAGGCGAGACCGAGCTGACGGAGCATGCCGAGCTCATCGCTGCTGCCCCAGCGCTCGACCATCTTCCCGTCGGCGAACCGGCTGATCTGCATGCCTCGGTAACTCACCGTTTTTCCCGTCGGACCGTGCCCCATCAGTTCACCGAGATGTGTGCCCGTGATGGTGTAGGAGAACGCGACTTCGTCGTCGGTGGCCATGACGTGCTCGACCTCGATGTGCAGATCGGGGAAGGCCCGCCTCATCGTGGCGAACATCTCCTCATAGCCTTCCGGTCCCGGAACCTGTCCTGGGGCCGGGTCGTGGTCCACAGAGTCGGGCGCCACGTATTCCTCGAGCTCGCCGAGGTGGTCAGTGTTCACCGCTGATCCGAAGCCCTCCAGGATGGCGGCGTTGCTGCTGCGCGACATGACGCGCTCCTTGACGTTGCAGCCCTGGGCGTACACATCGATGATGTGCAGTCGCCCCTTCCTCCCCTCCACGATAGGTGGGGCGGCTTGAGGGGGCCTGCTGGAACGGGAAGTGAGTAGTCGGCGGTCAGCGTGGTGTCGGCGGTTGCGTTCTTCACTTGAGGCCGCTGAGCATGACGCCGCGGATGTAGTACTTCTGCAGCAGCAAGAAGAGGATCAGGACCGGCAGGATGCTCAGGACGAGGCCGGCCATGACGATGGGCATCGTGCGGGTCGGGTCGACATAGTCCTGCAGGAGCTGGATGCCGACGGGCAGGGTCATCACGTCCGGGTTGGCGGTCGAGACGAGCAGCGCCCAGATGTACTCGTTCCAGGCGTCGACGAACGTCAGCAGTCCGAGGGTGACGAGGACCGGCTTGGTCTGCGGGACGACGATCCGCCACCACACGGTGAACTCGCCGGCCCCGTCGATGCGGGCGGCCTCCAGCACCTCGTCCGGGATCGAGACCATGAACTGGCGCATCAGGAAGATCCCGAAGCCGTTGACGAGGAACGGCATGGCGAGCGCCGTGATGCTGACGGTCAGGCCGGCGCCGCCACGCCCGAACAGGTCGTTGCCGCCCGCGAGCGGCCAGTGCACCAGGATCAGGAAGTGCGGGATGAAGAAGAGGAACGGGGGGAACATCATCGTCGACAGCACAAGGCGGAAGATGAAGTTCCTGCCGGGGAAGTGGAGTTTGGCAAGCGCGTAGCCCGCGAGTGACGACGTGAGCAGCACTGATCCGGTGATCACGGTGGTGGCGATGACGCTGTTGCGGAAGAGCACCGGCAGATCGAGCTGGTCGATCGCCGCCCGGTAGTTGGACAGGTCGAACGCCTCGGGCAGAAACCGGTACGGCAGCGTGCCGGACTCGCCGGGCCCCTTGAAGGACGTCATCACCATGTCGAGGAACGGCACCACCGTGAGCACGGCGCCGGTCACGACCACCAGATACGAGAACCACGGGAAACGGCGGCGGATCATGTGTCCTCCCCCTTGCGCCGGAAGATCCACAACTGCACGAGGGTGACCACGAGGACCACCAGGAACAGCACGAAGGCGGCGGCGCTCGCAGTGCCCCAGTCGCCGTACGAGAAGGCCTGGCGGTACATCTCCAGTGCGGCGACATTGGTCGCGTCACCCGGGCCGCCCTTGGTCATCACGATGATCAGCGCGAACGACTGCAGGCCGGTGATGAACTGGGTGATGCACACGAACAGCAGGGACGGCCGCAGCAGCGGCAGTGTGATCTTCCAGAAGACGGTGACGGGCCCGGCACCGTCGAGCGCGGCGGCCTCGTAGTACGACTCGGGGATGGACTTCAGCCCAGCGGTCAGGATGAGGATCGCCGTGCCGACCGAGGCCCAGGCCTGTACGACCACGACCGCGGGCAGCGCGGTGTCCGGGTCCTGGAGGAACGCCACCGAGCCGAGCCCGAGCGCGTTGAGGACGCCGTTGACGAGGCCGCCAGGCTCGTACATGTACTTCCATACGTTGCCGATGGCGACGACGGTCGTGACGATCGGCAGGAAGTACAGGGTGCGCCACAGCCCTTGGAACCGCAGCTTGTCGATGCAGTTGGCGACGAGCACGGAGCCGGCGAGCGCGAGGGCCACGGTGCCCAGGGCGAACAGCAGCGTATTGGTGAGGATAGGCGCCAGGAACGTCGATCCGTCCACGAAGAGGTCGGTGAAGTTGCCCAGGCCGACCGGATCGATGTCGCCGAGGTCGAACCCGGCCCAGCGGGACATCGACAGCAGCAGCGCGAAACCGAGCGGCAGGATCAGGAAGACCGCGAAGAACAGCAACGTCGGGGCCAGGAAGAGATAGGCGACGACGGCTTGGCGGCGTCGAGGCCGGGTCCGGCGGCGGTCCTCGACGGCGGCCCCGGTGGACCCGGCGCCCCGCGGGTTGTGAACCCGCTCGGTCGTCTCCGGTGCCAAGGCGTTCGTCATGAGCGCGACACCTCCTGATCGACCTGACGGCGGATGGTGCGCAGTGACTCGTCGACCGACTGCTGACCGGTCCACAACGCCTCGATGTTCTTGCGCAGCAGCGACTTGGCCTGCTGCGCGCCCGGTACGTTCGGCTCCGGCACCGCGTACGCCAGCGCGTCCAGGAACGGGCGCAGGTTCGGATCGCTGCCTTCGCTCAGGAGTGTCCGCATGTCGTCGGCGCGGCCGGTCAGAGAGCCGACCGACACCTGCAGGGAGCTCATCCGGGTCGCTGTCGCACCCTTCTTGGTGCTCTTCGTGTCCACCTTCTCGGTGTTGAGCCAGCGCAGGAACTCCCAGGCCTCGCCCGGGTGTTCACTGGCCGTGTTGACCCCCAGCATGAAGCCGGTCGAGAGCGTGCCGCGCTTGTCGTCCGCCTCAGGGACAGGCAGCGGAGCGACGCCGACATCGCTGTAGGCGCTGCCCATCTCGGTCTTCAGGCTTCCGGTCCACCAGCCGGCGCTGACCATCATGGCCACCTGTCCGGACTGGAACGCCTTGTAGACGTTGACGCCGGGGGCGCTCGCACCTTTGACGACGAGGCGGTGCTCCAGATCGAACACGGCCCGGCCGGCCGGCGAGTCGATGGCGGTGCTCCTGCCGTCCGCGGAGACGAACGTACCGCCCGCGGCGTTGAGCAGGGCGAGCGTCTGGCCGACGGTGGTGGAGTCGTCGTAGGTCGACAGCCCGAACCCCTGGACCAGCGTGTTGCCGTACCGGTCCCGCTTGGCGGTGCGGTAGGCCGCCTCCTCCAACTCACTCCAGGTGCGCGGAGGATGCCCGATGCCGGCCTCGCGCAGCAGCCGCTTGTTGTAATAGAGGGCGTACGTCTGCACCTCGGTGGGGTAGCCGTAGATCCTGCCTCCCACCGACGAGGCGCCGACCGCGGCCCCGCCGTAGCCGCGCCTGATCTCCTCGGCGTGCTCGGACGGAGCGGGCCGCAGGACGCCGGCCTGGACGAGCTGGCCGTTCCACAGGCAGTAAGGATGGAGGATGTCGGCGCCCTGCCCCGCGGCCTGCCGGACCATGAACGTGGTCAGCAGGTCCGTGAACTCGACGGCCTTCGTCCGCACCTTGACCCGGTCATGAGTGGCGTTCCACTCGTCGACCGGGCGCTGCAGAGCCTCCTTGAGCGTCCCGCTCGCGTAGTGGGAGAGCAGGGTGAGGACGATCGGATCCCCGGGCCGACCGGTGCCCTCGTACGGCGCGGCGCATCCGGAGGCGAGCAGGGCCGGGGGGAGCAGCGCCCAGGGGAGCACAAGCGCGAAGTGACGGCGGCTCAGACCACCGGTTCGGTGTGACGGCGTCATCGGGCGGCCTCCCGGCGCATCACGCGAAACACCCGGGTCGTGGTGAAACCGCTCTTGCGGTACAGGTGGCCCGCCGGGGACTGCTCGCCGGTCCACAGGAACCACGCGGAGTGCGCACGGCGCGCCCGCATTCGCTCCAGGACCAGGTGGAGCAGGACCTTGCCGAGGCCGGTGCCGCGCATCTCCTCCAGCACGCCGAACGGCCCGAACCGCTCGTCCACCGAATCGAACGTGCCGTGCATCGCCCAGCCGACCAGGCGGCCCGAAGGGTCCCGGGCGACGACGATCCGGTCGAGCGGCGTGCCCGCGGCCAGACACTGCCGGATCGTGCACGCCCAGTCCGGGCCGAAGTGGTTCCCCGCGAGCGCGAACAGGTCCACCAGGTCGCCGTCGCACGGAGTGGCGAACCGGTAGCCCTGCGCCGTCAGTTCGTCCAAGCGGCACGCGACATCCTCCGGGATGCGATAGCCGACCAGGCCGCGGTCCATCGCCGCCGCCTCGTACAGCGTGCGAAAGCCCAGGGACTCAAGGAGCCCAGCCGCTTCCGGGTACGCCTCGGCGTCCAGGCCGGGAAGGACGTAGTTCGGCGTGTACGAGGAGAAGTCCACCCGGGTGCGGCCGTGGCCGTGCAGCCAGTCGAGGGCTTCGGTCAGCAGTCGGCGGCCGAGGCCACGCCCGCGGGCGGCCGGATCGACGAAGAAGAACGGGATCCAGCCCTGCTCCGGCTCCAGATCGGTGCCGGTCATCGGTGTCAGGCGGCGCACCGCGTAGGCCGCGCCGACGACGCGGTCGCCGTCGACGGCGACCCGTAGGCCCTCCGGATCGAAGTTGGCGTCGAGCAGCACCAGGGAGCGGAAGCGGTCCGGGGTGATGGAGTCGGTCGGCGCGCTCCGGCGCCACGCCTCCACCAGCCCCGGGCCGTCGCCCGCGCCAAAGCCGCGAATCTCGAGCCCGGATGACGTCGTGCGATCGGTCGTCGACGGGGTTGTCGTCAGCAATGGGGTTGTCCTTCCCTACGCAGATCACGGACGGCGTCGAAGGTCGCCCGCGGTGTCGGCGACGGTGTCGGCGACGAGGCTGGGCGTGGCGTTGGTGGTGGCAGAGGGCAACGCGTCGCGGCGGCGGGCCGGGAGGTCTCAGGAGTAGAGCAGCACGTCCTCGCCGGCCCACCGGCCGGGCGGCGCCGGCGGAACGCACAGCGGCAGCGGGTCGTCGCCCGCGTCGACGGCGCGCCGCAACCGGTCGGACCCCCACAGCAGGTCGATGAAGTGACGGTGGCCGGTCCCTTCCACGCCCCCGCCCGAGGTACGCCAGTCGAAGTCCTCTGGGTACAGCCGCCGCAGCGTGGCGAGCATCGCGACGGCGGTACGCACGGGCGCGAACACCTCGCGATCGGTGATGTGGAGCTGGACTCCGCGCAGCGGCCGTCCGGCGTGTTTGTGGAAGGTCGGTACGTACCGCAGATCACGGAAGTGCACTCCAGGCAGGGCGAGCTCGGCGAGCGAGGGCGCGAACCGCGCGTCGATGTACGGGGCCCCGACGATCTCGAAGGGCTGCGTGGTACCACGGCCCTCCGAGAGATTCGTCCCCTCGAACAGGCAGGTGCCGGGGTAGAACATGGCGGTGGCCGGCGTCGGGATGTTCGGCGAGGGTGCGACCCACGGCAGGCCGGTGGCCTCCGCCTCCATGGCGCGCCGCCAGCCGTAAGCCTCGATCACCGTCAAGTCGGCGGCATTGCCCACCACTTGGGGCACGGCCGACGCGTTGAGATGCCGGGCAAGTTCGCCGCAGGTGAGGCCGTGGCGGACGGGTACTGGGGCGCGCCCGACGAAGCTCGCCCACGCCGGGTCGAGCAGCGGGCCCTCGCTGACGAGTCCACCGAGGGGATTCGGCCGGTCGGCGACCACGAACCGTACGCCCGTACGAGCCGCCGAGACCATCAGGTCGAACATGGTCCACACATAGGTGTAGAACCTGGCCCCGATGTCCTGCAGGTCGTACACGAGGGCGTCGACGCCGCTGTCGGTCAGCAGTTTGTCGAGGCGCTCGCCGCTGCACCGGTATGTGTCGTGGACCGGCAGGCCGGTGGTGGGGTCCGCCTGAACGGCCTCGCTCTCGCCCGCCTGGCCGGTCCCGTGCAGCCCGTGCTCGGGACCGAACAGGGCGACCAGCCGCGCGCCGGCCTCGAGCAGCGCGGGCGCGGCCGGGCGCAGGTCGGAGAGGACGCCGGTGTGGTTGGTCACCAGCCCGAGCCGGCCGGGCCCGGCAAGTCCGGGCGACGCGTGCAGTCGTGCGATGCCCGTTGTCACCGCGACGCGGTCGTCCGCGCTCATCCTTCACCCCCGTCTGCCGGTGGCATCTCGAAGCGATGGTCAGAAATGTACTTGCATATCCTGGAATGTTGCCACGATTCGCCAGCGGTTCGTGGCAAGGGTGGGCGCGGGGTCTCTCGCGGCGGCGGGCACGCGTCGCGTGGACGCGCCCAGGAGGGAACGAGGAGTGAACCTGAATATGGTTCAGGCAAAGATTCGCGTGGAGCGTGACGGGGCGTCACTTACCTGGCATCGTCACCCGACGTCGATACCCCGACGGTGTTCGACCTGCTTCCCGACCGTTCGTCCGACACGCTCGTCGCACGGGTGAGCGTGTGCCCCGGCGCGGAGGCCATCTGCCATGGCCGCGGCAGCAGTTGTGGCCGCGCCGCGACCATGGCTGGGCGGGGCCGAGGGGCATGTGAAGAGACTCACGACCCTGAAGAGGGCAGATGTACAACCGCGTCGGGCTTCCGCCACTGCGGAGGAGCAACCCTCTGGCCACCCGAAGGCGGCCACTCATAGGGTGATGGGGACGAGAGAAGACGGACCATGGACCCCGCGTACCCCGCCTGCGCCGCAAGCTGGCCAGGATCCCTTTCCCACCGTGGCGCAGCCACTCCTTTGGAGAGGAGCACGACCAGCTCCGCCTCGGCCCGAAGCTGACGGAATCGCGCATCGCGGAGTTCGAGGCCGAGCATGACATTGCTCTTCCTTACGCGTATTGGCAGTTCCTTACGCACATCAGCGGCTCAGGAGCAGCACCGTTCTACGGCGTCATGCCACTGGAGCAATGGCCCATGCTCGTCATGAATCCCGCCGAAGAACCGGGAGCGCCGCGCGGCTTCGACGTCGCAGACCACGATGGGGGCCCCAACGTGTCCTCGGCCACCGACTTCCTCGACTGGTACGAACGCCGGCTCGATCAGAGGAACGATGGACGCGACAATCGGGCCCCGGAACTCACCTCGCCTCGACTCCGCGCACACCCGAACCGCCATCGCCTGGCACCGAAGATCTGACTCTCCGAAGCCGCTTCACGATAATCTGCCTGAACCTTGAATACCGGACGTCCCGGGCGGTGGCCGCTCGGCTGCGCGAGCACGGAGAGCCGCACACCGCGAGAAGGTGATGCTCTGGAGCAAGTCTGCCAGGACATCACCAATGGGTCTTGCCCCTCGCGGCCTGGTTCGGGAGAGTGCCCGGGCGTCATCGGTCGGTAGCGCTGCCTGGAGCTCATCGATGGCGGCCTGCTGCGTGTGTGATGCTGCTCGCCCAGATCCGAGCGAGCCGACACCGATGTCCACAGGGACTGCTTTCGCTGCCGTGGCTGCGACGAACGGGCGAGTCGTCAGCCCTCCTCAGGGCCCGGTTGCCGATCCACAAGGCGATGTTGGTCTGCGGCGTCTCCCGTGAGCGCCTCGGTGCGGCGGACCTCGATCGCCAGATCGCTGTCGAGACTGATGGTGACCTTCGCCAACGCGACTCCCCTGAGAGGCTTGCCGCGCGGTCTACGCCGCGAGCCGGACCCGAATTCATCTTGTGCGAGGGGTGCGAGACGCGTGCGGGACGCAGGGGTGGGACGGAACCGCAGCGCGGGCCGGGAGTGATCCCGGCCCGCGCCCTAGTAGTCGGCACTCACATCCGCTGGGGATCAGCCGAGCAGCTTGCTCGCCAGGGTCGCGGCGTTGTACGAGCCCCAACCGGTGGTGAAGTCCCAGCCGGTGGCGGCGGAGTAGTCGCCGTTGCTGCCGCTGGTGATGTCGTGGAAGCCGGTGCCGCTCGCCGTGTAGAGGGCGGGGTTGGCGAAGCCGAGGTTGGCCTTGCCGGCCGCCGAAGCCTGCTGGTTGTACAGCGCGGCGAACGCCGCCCACTCGGGCGCGGCGGCGCTGGTGCCGCCGACCGAGCTCCAGCTGCCCTGCGAGTAGATCGAGACGCCGGGGCTGGGGTTGGCGTGGGCCGAGACGTCCGGTACCTGGCGGTAGCCGCCGCCGGCGCTCTTCTGCACCGCGGTCTGCCAGCTGGGGATCTTGAAGACGGAGGACTTGCCGCCGCCGCCCCCGGACCAGGCCACCTCCTTGCTGAAGGCGTTGGCCGAGGTGACGGTCAGCTTGGTGCCGCCGACGCCGGTGACGTACGGGTCGCTCGCCGGGTAGTCGACGGAGGTGCCGCCGTCGCCCGCGTCGTCCGAGCCATCGTCCCCGGAGGCAGCGTAGAAGCCGAGACCCTCGGCCGCGCCTGCCTTGAAGACGGCGTCCACGGCGTTGATGTTGGAGGTGGTACGCGCGCTCTCGGCGGCGCCCCAGCTGATCGACGTGGTCGGAATGCCGCTGTCGACGATGGCCTGGTAGGTGTCGACCTCACCGGCGTCGGAGTTGGGGCCCTCGAAGACCGTGACGTTCGCCTTGGGGGCGATCGCGTGCAGGACCTCGATGTCCAGCTCGACCTCGACCTGGCCGTCGCCGAGCGAGCCGGAGCCACCGTCCACCTTCTGGACGGTCGGAGTGGGCGAGCCCAGGCTGTAGTTGGTGTCGTACTTGGTGATGTTCGACTGCTGGAAGCCGTCGAACTCCAGCAGCGCGATCTTCTGGCCGCTGCCGGTGTACGTACCGGAGACGTTGTAGCCGCCCTTGAGCTGGGCCGGGGTGTAGCCGCCGCCCGGGCCGTTGTGGGGGGTCACGGTGGTGGGCGCCTGGTGGTGCAGCTGGGCGCGGTTGTTGAGGCCGGACACGTCGCTGACGAGGGAGGCGATGGCGGTCGGCAGAGTCGGCGCGGTCTCGTTGGCGTAGAAGGAGCGCCCGGACTTGGTGTCCTTCCAGGTCGACAGCTTGGTGCCGAAGGCCTTCTCCAGCTGGGCGGCGGTACCGCTGGCGTCGACCAGCAGGTTCCCCGAGTGGACGGTGCCGACGGTGAGCCCCTGCGCGCGCAGGTAGTCCTTGAGCTGCGTGATCTCGGCATCGGTCCGGCCGAAGCGGGCCGTGAACTGACGCTTCGTCAAGTAATGGCCGTAGGAGCTCGACCGCGGGTTGCTGACCTTGGCGACGAAGGTGTCGAGCGCCTTGCCGTTTCTGGGGGCGAGGCTGATCGCCACCGATATCCGCTTCCCGGCGGCGACGTTGCCGGTGTGGGTCGCGTTCTGGTTCAGGTTCTTCAGGACATCTCCGGTGATGGCCGCGCGGGTTGGGTGCGGCTGGGGGGTGCCGGCGGCGTAGGCGGTGGGGACGGCGGCGGCGAGCAGGGCCGGCACGGCGACCAGGCCGAGCAGTTTCAGGCGTGACTTCACTGAGGTCCTCCGGAGAGTGGGGGTGGTGTCCCGGAAGGGGAACGGCTTCACCGTAGGAACATCAGCCCCACCCGCATAAGCGGGGGAACCCTTGCGTCACGTGTTAACTGCGGATGTCATGTGAACCGCGGATGTCCCGTCAACGGCGTGTGCCGCGCGCACGGGGAATCCGGACGCGGCCGGGCTGACTCACCATCACTGCCTGGGCCGGGGGCTTCACCTGGTCGTCGTCGCCGGAATCCACTGCCGCCCCGGACGCGATGACGGCGACCGCCATCGCATGGGCGAGCGCGGTGCGCGAGCGGACCCCGACCTTGCGGTAGACCCTCGACAGGGCACCTTCCACCGTCTTGACGCTGATGAACAGCTCTGCGGCGACTTCGCGGTTGGTGGCCCCGCCGCCGACCAGTCCGGCGATCCTCGCTTCCGTGGGGGTGAGTTCGGGCCCGCCCGCGCCTGCCGAACCGCTCCGCTCTCCGGCCTCCAGCCGCGCCAGTTCGTCCCTGGCCCGCCCCGCCAGCGGAGCGGCACCGATCAGCGTCGCGGTCTCCAGGGCCTCGCCGAGGACCGCGCGCGCCGTGTTCCTGTGGCGGGCCCGGCGCTCGACCGCGCCGAGCGCGATCAGGGCGCGTACCAGCTCCACGGGCAACGGAAGTTGACGCAGGCGGTCCACGGCCGCACGCAGCAGTACCGCCCCCTCCTTCGCCCGGCCGAGCCCCGCCTCACGCAGCCCCTCCGCCCGCTCCAGAGCCGCGAGTACGCTCCCGGGCGCATCACCGGACGCACGTGTGCGGGCCTCGCGGAGCACCGCCCCGGCCGCGTCCGTCTCGCCCAGGACGACCAGGGCCTCGGCCAGGTCGCTGTACCAGTGCAGCAAAGGCGGGTCGGCGGCGGACATGGCCTCACCGAGTTCCTTGACGCGTTGCAGCGCCTCGACCGCGGCCGCAGCCCCCCGTGGGTCGCCGACGAGCAGCTCGGCCTGCCCGAGCACCGCCAGCGCGCGCAGCAGGAACAACCGGTCGCCATCCGCCTCCGAGGCCCGTACCGCCTGCTCGGCGAGGTGCCGGGCCTCGTCGGCGGTGCCGCCCGCGGTCGCCGCGAGCGCCGCCGCATACAGCGCCGGAGCCGCCTGTACGCCCGTCTCGGCCATGGCACGCGAGCAGCGGGCGGCGGTCCGCAGCGCCTCCCGGCAGTCCCCGGAACGCACCTGAATACGAGTCAGCGACACCAAGGTCGCCATGACCTCCTCGACCCCGGCGAACTCGCCGATTTCCGCAAGGAGTCCGGCGACCTGGTCCCGAGCCTCGGTCACCTTGTCGGAGTCCAGGGCGAGGATCGCCCGCATCCGGATCAGTCCCCAGCTTTCCGGGCCGGCGTCGGCGCCGCCGACCAGAGCGAGTGCCTCCTCGAGCGCGGCGTCCGCTGCGAGCGGTTCCCCGGCCAGGGACCGCACCCGGGCGAGGGTGGCGAGCGCCCCGATCCGAGTGTCGGTGTCGCCGGCCCGGGCCGCATGCCGGGCAGCGCGCCGGGCATGCCGGGCTGCCTCCTCCAGCTCCCCGCACAGCAGGCCGCGTACCGCCGCCCAGTGGTGCAGCCATGCCTCGGCCTCCGGGTCGCCGTCGGCGTCCCGGAGACCCTCCTCGATCAGGTCATGGACGCCCTCCAGCGCCTGCCCGGCGTTGCGCAGCAGGACCAGCCGGGCGCGCACCCGCTGCCGTGCCGAGCCCGACTTGGCGAGGACGGTCTCGGCCGCCTGCCCCGCCTCCTCCAGTTGTCCGGCGTCGCATGCGTACTCTGCCGCGGCCAGCAGCCGTTCGGCGCGATCCGCGGAGCGGTCGCCGGGGGTGCGTCGGACAGCGAGTTCGGCCAGTTCGAAGGCGGCGTCGGGGGTGCCGTGGCGGCGCGCGGACTCGGCCGCCGACATCAGCGTGCGGGCAGTGGTCTCGTCCTCGTGCGGGTGGGCGAGAGCGAGGTGGCGGGCCTGTTCCACGGGCTCGGTGACCGAACGAGCGAGCAGCGCGTGTGCCTGCCGGCGGCCGTACTCCGGGGCGTCGGCATAGACAGCGGCCCGGATCAGCGGATGGTGGAAACGTATGGTTCCGTCGGCGTCGGCCGCCGCGACGCCGAGTCGTTCGGCCTCCGCGAGGTCCGCGGCGGGGTCCTGGAGCCCGGCGGCACGCAGCAGAGTGAGGCTCGGGCGGGCGGCGGCGCTCGCGACCAGGAGGGTGCGCCGCACTGTTTCCGGCAGCGTACCCGCCTGGTTCAGCAGCAGGGTACGAAGCCTTCGGGGTACGGGCAGCGTCCGGCCGAAGCCGACGGGACCTCGCTCGCGTGTGGCCGCGCGCCCCAACTCCAGTGCGTACCACGGGTTCCCGGCAGCGGTGGCCTGGACGGCCCGCAGCATTGCCGGCGGCAGGTCGGCACCGATGCCGGTGCGCACGAGGTGTGCCACCTCGCCGTCCGTCAGCGGAGGCACGGGAAGTTCGACGGTGCCCGGCGGGCAGCAGCGCAGCCGTTCGGGCTGCTCGCCGTCGGCCACCCGCTCGGCGGCCACCACGCGTATGTCGAGGCCCTCGACGCGGCGTACGGCGAAGGCGAGCACCTCGGCGCTGGGCCCGTCGAGCCACTGGAGGTCGTCGATGACCAGCAGAACGGGGCCGGTGGTAGCGAGGTTTCGCAGCACGTCGAGGACGGCGACACGCACCGCGAGACGGCTCTGGTCGTCGACCGGTTCCCGGCCGCGCAGCAGGGCCGCCCGCAGAGCTGCGCGGGGCGCGGGCGCCAGAGCCTCCAGGCAGCTCTCCGGCACGCGCGCGAACAGGTCGATGAGGCCGACGAACGGGAGCCGGGTGTCCTCCTCCGTGGGCGAGCAGTGCAGCACCGTGCCGGCCGACCGGTCGTGCGCGGCCAAGGACTCCAAGAGGGCGGCCACGAGCACGGACTTGCCGATCCCCGCGGGACCGTGGAAGAGCACTCCGGGACGGGCCGTCAACTCGGCCCGGGCGATGTCGAGCAGCTCGCGGCGCCCGGTCAATGACCGTACGTCCATGGCAGTCGCCCGCCCTTTGCCCTGGAGGTGGCACTCGCGGTCGTAGCACACGCTGCGCCCGGTGACGGGATGCGAACGGCGCCGAGGGCGGAGCCGTCAGCTCGGCGAGTGGAGTGGATCCCAGGGCATCGCAGCATGTGTTCATCACAACCTTCGCGGATTCGGCTTGTCAATGACGTCTGTCACGCCGCCTGTACGGCAGGTCCCTGCGGGTGAGCGTCACAAGGTGCTCGTACGTCAGCGGGAGGTCCGGGCGTTTGCCGGTACGAGCAACGCCTGTACCAGAAAGGCGGTATGACGGATACTCATACCGAACCTTGAGGCCGATGGCGCGGGTCGCGTGATGCGGCCCGGCGTCGGTGGGAACTCGACGCCGCCCCTGGAGCGTCCGAGAAGAGCGGATTTCAGTCGCAACCTGTGCCGACGCGGGATGTGTCGTCGTTCCTCCCAGTCGGGCGCGGGTCGGTGGGACGGGCCGGTTCCGGGTGACGTCTCGGGCCGGGGCCGCATCGCCGACTATGCGGCTCCAGCCCCTCCCAGGGTGCCCAGCGGGGCAACTCCACCGTCTCGCACCGCCGGGAGGGTGTCGTGTGAGGGCCGATCGAGGGGCTCGGTCCTCGTCCCTGTCTGGGGACATGAGGCCGCCGTCCACATCAGGGACGACCAGAGTCTCTTGGGGAAGTGCTGGCCGTAGCTGCTCGTTGAGGGCCATGACCGGCATGGTCGCCTCGTATCGGATGGCGACCTTCTCACTTCTCGGGCCGCTACGGATCGTCGCCGCTGGTGATCGCGCGACGGATGTCGCCCGCGGGTCGGATCTGGTTCTCGCCGCCGTCGACGTACAGATTGGCTCCGAGGATGAAGCTGCTCTGCCCGGAAGCGAGGAAGGCCACCACCTCGGCGACCTCGTCCGGGCGCCCGATCCGGCCCAGTGGAACACCCGCGGCGAACTGTGACTTGGTGAGGGGCGTGTCTCCCGCGGCCACTGCGTCGAGTCCAGGAGTGTCGATGGTGCCCGGGGAGATCGCCTTGACCCGGATACAGAGCCGAAGTGGAGGTTGCCTGTACCCGACTGCGATGAGCGCGGTCGCCTCGTAGCGGACGGGGAGAGGGCGCGTTTTTGAAGTGCTTGGCCTTCATGATGCGCGTGGCCGAGGCGACGAGGCCTCAGCGGTCCGGGACAGGCGGGTCGATGGTGTCCGGGTCCGCCTGCCACCACGGCGCCGACGTGATGTCCTCGATGATCTGCCGCCAGCCTTTCGTCCGGTGGCCTCCCGTAGGGGCGCTGTCGTCCAGCCAGATCTCTGTGCCCACGGGGAGATCTGCGGGCTCGCGGTTGCCGCCTATGGTCAAGGTGAATTCCGGGTCCGACGGGCTGCTGTGGCTGTAGTAGACGCCGCCCCGGCTCCATGCCTCGACGCCGAACCCGGCCAGCGGTGCCTGCCATGTCCCCTCGCCCGGGAAGAGAAGCAGAAGCTTGTCGCCCGGCATTGGTATGTCCAGGTCTTTCACCCGTGACGCCAGCTCCTTGATCCGTACGGTGGGTTTGACCTGGAGGCCGAAGCCGGTGCGATGCGAGCTCTCCACGGTGAGCAGGTAGTAGGGCACGACGGATCTCCCGGGGCGACAGGCTCGTGCGTACGACAGGCGTATCTGACCACGTTGCGGTACTCGCGTTCAACGTCGTCAGAGCCACTTGTGGATGCCGGTGATGGTGACTGTGGCTTCGAGGCCGACGGCGAGTCTGTCGTACCTCGTGGCCGCTGTCCGGTGGCGCTTCGGGCGATTGAGCCAGCACTCCGCCGCGTGACGTTCCGTGTAGGCGTTCTTGTCGAAGTGCGCGTGATCGCGTGATGAGGGCGCGCGTGAGCGCGGGGGACAGGGGGACCTCTCCGGAGGCCACGGTACGGATGCCGTCGAGGAGCGCGGCCGGGCGGATGGCATCGGTCGCGGCGAGGCCGTCGGTGGCCTCAGCGACCACATCCATGTCGTTGCAGGAGTCGAGCGGGATCCGGAAGGTGGCCCGCGGCAGGGTCTGGTCGTCGACTAGCAGCACGCGCATGGTTATGGGGCTCGTCCGGGTGTCTGGAGTGGATGGGGAGTTCGGCGTCACGGCGAAGCCACCTGCGGGGCGGTGGCCCGCCTGCAGGTGGCCGGCTGCGGACTGGGCGCGCTCCCGCATGCCGATGAGGCCGAACCCGCCGCCGGGAGCCGGTGAAGGAGGGGTGCCGCCGTCGTCACTGACCGTGCGGGTCAGCCGGTCCCGGGTGAGACCATCGGCCATATGAGGGGTGTCACCTCGCTGGCCAGGAGTGATGACGCATGCGAGCGGCCGCCGTCGGCCATCGCTGGCGTGGTGGATCTTGGAGCTGAAGCTGCCCGCGAACGGCCGAGGGTCTCGTCGCCCCCATGCGTGGCCGGGCGAATGCGGGTACCCGGGCCGCGGGACGGACGCAAGATCCGTCTCCATATACGCCTCCATCTCCCCACCCGCCTCCGCCGTCCGCCGTCCGGCGACCGGGCCCGCCCGATGCCCCGGCAGACCTCGCCCAGAGCATCCGGCACCTTGCGGACCCAGCGGTGCGGACCCAGCGGTGCGGGCCCAGCGGTGCGGGCCCGGCCGACCGCGCCGCCGTCAGGATCGCGTCCGTGCCGCGACAACCACGCCTCCCTGCGGCGTTGGCGGACCAATCGAGTGGGGGATTTTGGCGAGCGTTGCGCCTGCGGCGAGCCGGGGCCGCCCGCTGGTTCAGTATCCGGGCCGTGCCGAGCAGGGCAAGGGCGCCTTCCGTGTCACGGTCGGACCTGGTGCGCGGCGCTCCGGCTGTGGGGTGCCGCAGGCGCGGTAGCAGTGCCGCCTGTCGGCGCGGGCACCGGGGCGCGATGCGGTGTATTCAGGACATATGCTTTCTGGCCGGCTCGGTAAAGATCACGGTTTGTCAGGGGAGCCACGTCATGCCCTGCTGGTGGTACCGATCGCGTTGATCGCGATTGTCACGGTGGTCGACATACTCGCTCCGCCCAGCGTCCACCTCGGGCCCTTTCTGGTCGCCGCACCCGCTCTCACCGCGTCGTTCGCAGGGCCCTGGGCGACCGGCCTGATCGGCGCGCTCGCCGTCCTGGCCCAGACCGTGGTCGCGGTGATCCGCACCAGCCTTATTGATCTGAACCACACCTTCCAGCTCATCGTCCTGGTCCTGATGTCAGCGCTCGTGACCTTCTTTGCCCACCTGCGAGGACGCCATGAAAGGGAAGTGATCCGACTGCGCTCGGTGGCGATGGCCGCGCAAGAGGTGGTGCTCAAGCCGATTCCCCAACGGATCGGCCCGTTGCGTATCGCCTCTGTCTACCTGGCCGCGGAGACCGAGGCGCAGATCGGTGGCGACCTCTATGCCGCCGCCCGCACAGCCAAAGGAACTCGGATCGTCATCGGCGATGTCAGGGGCAAGGGCCTTGAGGCGGTCGGGGACGCAGCCCTCCTTCTCGGCGCATTCCGGGCCGCGGCCCACAGACAGGCCGACCTGCCCGCGCTGGTCGCCTTCCTGGAGGGAACCGTCTCCTCGGACCTGGACGACCCCGCGGCCCCCGAAGGTGAGGCCGAGGATCGCGGCGAGGCATTCATCACCGCCGCCGTGCTGGACGTCCCGGACCACGATCCGGCCCTTCACATGATCAACTGCGGGCACCCCCCGCCGCTGCTGCTGCGCGGTGGCCATGTCGGCCTGCTCGAGGTGCGACACGCAGCCCCTCCTCTGGGTCTCACCGAATTCGTGGGATCCGAGCTCTTCCCGGAAACGTTCGCCTTCGAGCCCGGCGACATCGCCCTTCTCTACACCGACGGCGTCATCGAGGCCCGCGACCGGAACGGCACGTTCTACCCGCTCGCGGAACGAGTGGCCGGCAAGTCCGGCAAGGGTCTCGACGCTCTCCTGGCCGACCTGTGCGCGGACCTGTTGCACCACGCCGGCGGATGTCTGGATGACGACGCCGCCATGGTGGCGATCGAGCGCATGCCGGGGTCATGGTGAGCACCGGCAGGAACAACTCGCGCCTCCCGCGCTGCTGGGGCCGCTGGGGGGATCGGATCGGCCGTAGCCGGTTGGGCGGCCGGCGGGGCGTGGTTCTGCTGCGGGTACAGCGGCCTTACGGGGTGGCTGTGCTCGCTCACGGTGGAGCTGGGCGGCCGCGCGGCGGGCCGGGCTCGGCTACTCAGACTCCTGACGGCACCGTCGGTGCCGGACCGGGTCCCGTCGGCTGCTGTGGGTGGACGAGTTCGTCTTCCGCAAGGGCTGCACTTACGGCACTGTCCTGGTCGGTGTCGAGACCGGCCGGGTGGGTGATGGACGTGCTGCCTGATTGCACCTCGGAGATGTTCGCGGCCTGACGTAAGGACCGTGCCGACGCGGAGGCCACCTCCCTTGACCGGGCCGCCACCGCCTACACGAAGGCGGTCAAGTTGCACGAGGAGCGGTCACGAAAGCCAGCCCCGGCGCACTGGAAGCCGCTGTCGACCGCCGCCGAAACCGGCGCGACCATCCTGCTGCGGGAGTGGATCCACCAGGCTGAACAGGACGCCCCGAAGCCGATGCGGGGCCTCGCCGGCTCCCTCCGCCAGGACCTCGACACCGTTACCGCGGGCCTCACCCTGGCGTGGACTCCGGTGTCGTCGAGCCCCCTGCGAACTTTCCGGATCCGTAACCCCCTACAAGCCGGCACGGCGCCTGCGCGGCGACGGGCACGGGGCGCGTGTCCTCCAGCAGTGGACGGTCGGCGGCCGTCAACGCGGATCTCGCTCCCGAGCGGCTGCCGCAGGGCCCCGACGCCGCCCCCGAGTGGTGTGACCTCCCCGAGCGAACCGGCGGCGAGGTGTTGGACCGCGGCCCTCGGTCGCCGTCGTCGCGGAGGAGCGGTACCACGTCGCGACGTCCGGGGGCTTCCTCGTCCTTCCATCTCCCCTTGTCCAGCGCCGATGCCCTGGGGGTATCACCGTTGACGGAAGAGGTCTTGGACGCCGGCCGCGGCACGGAGACAGGGTGGAGGAGCGGCGGAATCTCCCGCCGCCGACCACTAGGACCGTGAGAGCGATGCAGATCTTCATCACAGGCGGCTCCGGCTACATCGGCCGCTCCACCATCCGTGCACTGACCGGGCACGGCATCGGCGTGACGGCGCTGGCGCGCAGCGAGCACGCGGCGCGCACCGTGTCGGACCTCGGCGCTACCCCGGTTGCGGGGGCGCTCAGCGACACCGGTGTGCTCCATGAGGCGGCCCGCAGGGCCGACGGGGTCATCCACCTCGGGGTGGACTACGCCGAGGGCACCGCGGACGTCGACCGCGCGGCGGCGGAGGCATTGCAGGACGGCGTAGGAAGCGGACCCTATGTGCACACCGGCGGGGTGTGGGTGTACGGCGACACGGACGGGGTCGTCGACGAGGACGCCCCGCTGAGCCCGCCGCGTATCACCGCCTGGCGGCTGGAGAACGAGAAGCGGGTGCTCGCCCGGGCCGCCACCGGAGGGCGCCCGGTGGTCGTGATGCCAGGGCTGGTCTACGGCCGCTCCGGCGGACTGGCGCAGTCGTTCTTCGTCGAGCAGGGGCGTACCGCAGGAGCCGTGCCCTGCATCGGGGACGGCTCCAACCACTGGGCACTGGTCCATGTCGACGACATCGCCGAGCTGTACGTCCTGGCCCTGAACGCCCCGGCCGGTTCCGTCTACGCCGGGGTCGGCGGCCAGAACCTTCCGCTGGCGGACGTCACCCGGGCCCTCAGCCACGCCGCCGGATGCCCGGACCGGATCGAGTCGCTGACCGTCGAGGAGGCCGTACGGCGGATGGGCCCGATCGCCGAGGCGTTCGCCCTCGACCAGCAGTTCAGCGGCGCCCGGGCGCGCCGCGAGCTCGGCTGGACGCCCACCCGGCTCGATGCCCTGGCGGAACTCGCCCAGGGCTGAACAACCAGGCGAGGGGAGTGAGGCGTCTACGTCGAAACCGGTCTCGTCGGGCAACGGCGCGGCCCGCTCGGCGGGTACGACGGCGAACTCGGCGGCGGTACCGGTGGGCCGCCCGGCGGCGGCCATGAACACCCGGACCCGCTAACCGACCTCCAAGAAGTGCTTGGGGTGGGCGACGCCGGAGCGCGCCTGCCAGTCGGTCTGGTTGACCCCGGACACGGCAACCCGGACGCGAACCTCGCCGGGGCCGGGCGCGGGCAGGCCGCGGTCCACGAGGTGAAGAACCTCGGGGCCGCCGTCGTGGCGGCAGATGACGGCATTCGTGATCCGCCCTGAGAACGGTTCCGGTCAGCCGATGGGCAGCTCGTTGGGACGGGACTCGATCGCATCGAGGGCGGCGAGGGTCGCGGCGTCGAAGGTGATCTTGCCGGCCGCCAGGTTGGCCTCGAGGTGTGCGGGGTCGGCGGTGCCGGGGATGAGCAATACGTTCGGGGCGTGGTGCAGTAGCCAGGCAAGGCCGACCTGGGAGGGTGTGACGCCCAGGGACTCGGCCACGGCGTGCACCACCGGCTCATCGGTGATCTTGGGCAGACCCGGGAAGGCCCCGCCGAGCGGGAAGAACGGCACCCAGGCGATGCCCTCGGCCGCACACAGCTGCAGCATGTCCTCGTCCTCGCGGGAGACGAGGCTGTACGCGTTCTGCACGCAGGCGATGCCCGCCGGCAGAGCGCGGCGCAGGCCGTCGAGGGTGACGCTGCTCAGCCCGATCGCACCGATCTTGCCCTCGTCGCGCAGGGCGGTCATGACCGCGAGCTGGTCGTCGAGGCCGACCACTTGGTCGCTCTCGGGACGCAGGCCGGGGCCGGTGTCCAGGCGGCGGAGGTTGACCACCGGGAGCCGGTCGACGCCGAGGCTGCGCAGGTTGTCCTCGACGCTGGCGCGCAGCTGTTCGGGCCGCTGCGCCACACGCAGCGGCGGCCGCCCGCCCGGGTTGGGGTCGGCGCCGACCTTCGTGACAATCAGGACGTCGTCCTCGGGGCGCAGCGTCTCGCGGATCACGTCGTTGGCGAAACCGAAGCCGTAGAACTCGGCGGTGTCCACGTGGTCGACGCCCAACTCGACCGCGTGGCGCAGCAGTTCGACTGCCTCGTCGCGGCGGTCATGCAGGCGTTCGAGCTGTAATGCGCCGTAGCCGACCCGTAAAACGGTGCGGCCGGCGAACGAAGCGGTCAGGGCGGTCAGGGCGGTCATAAAGCTGTCTCCTCGGTCGGTGATCGCAAGGCGGCGTACAGCAGCTCGGCCAGGTAGAGCGCCGAGATTCGGTGAGCGATCGGGGTGGCGCGTTCGCGGGCCTCGGCCGGCTCGTGGTGCTCGACCTTGACCAGCCAGGCCGTGACGCAGTCGTGCAGCAGTGCGCGCATCCGGTCTGTCATGTCGACGACGATGTCGCGGATGGCCGGGTCGGTGGTCGCCTCACCCCAGGTCTGCACGCCGACCCGGGCGTCGACGACGTCGATGGCGGCGATCAGGCGGGCCAGCAGTTCCTCCGGGTCGGGCGGGGTGTCGCTGTCGGCGTACTCGCCGAGGACCGCGGCGCGCTGGGCGAGCACCTCGCGGGCGGCGGCTTGGACCAGGTCGGCCTTGTTGTTGTAGTGGGCGTAGATCGAGCCGGTCGAGAGGCCGGACTCGGCGGTGATGTCGGCGATCGAGGTCCGCTCCAGGCCGTTGCGGCCGAAGCAGCGTACGGCGGCTTCGGTGATCTGGGTGCGCCGGAGCTCCTTGCGCGCTTCGGTGAGTCGCGGCACCACACCCCCACAGAAGGAATCTGCATGCTGCTTGTGAAGCACACTAACAGAACAGCAATTCTGTTTGCGGTGCAAGCTCGGTGATCTCGTGGGCGGAAGCAACTGAGGTCCCCTGACTTGAATGTGACGCCGGATCAGTTGCACCGCCGGACGCAGCGGGCGGCCCGGGCCAACTGGAACCGCAGGGTGGCACCTGATGGTGGGCACCGTTCCCTGCGGTCGTTGATCACAGCTGGGTCAGTGAGTCCAGGAGCTCGCGGCCATGCGGCCACGGGCCCAGGTCGCCGGCGGAGTTGATGTGTCCGCACGCGCCTGCCGGATGCCATCGCGCCGCCCATCGCTCCGCGAAGTCCACGGCCGCCTCGGGGGTGCAGTACGGGTCGTCGGTGCTGCCCACCACCAGGGCCGGGCACGGCAACGGTTGTGCGGACAGTTCGATGAACGTCGGGGCCGTGTGTCGTGGGAACGCCGGCCCCTGTGGGTCGGGTGGCGCGACCAGGAACGCGCCGTGTATCGGGCTCGCCGGGTTCTTGTTCAGCCAGGTGGAGGCCGCCCAACAGCCCAAACTGTGGGCTACCAGCACAACGTGGCTGTCCTCACGGCAAGCATCGTCGTACGCCGTCTGGACAGCGTTGACCCAGTCATACAGGTCGGGGGCGGACCACGAGGCAGGGGAGATCCTCACCGCTGAGGTTCCCCACTGCTGCTGCCACAAGGTCTGCCAGTGCTGCTCGTCGGAGCCGTCAATGCCGGGGATGATGACGTACGCGACCACTGCTTGCCACCGTTTCACTCGTCGCCCCCTGCGATCTTGGGGACGTCTGACGCTGATTCTGTTGGAAGCAACAGAACAGCGACAGCGACGCAAGCGATCTCAAAGAAGATGGTGCGGACAACGATGGAATCACTTGACCGGATCGACCGGGACATCCTCGCCTTGCTCCAGGCTGAAGGCCGGTTGACCGGAGCGGAGGTAGGACGCCGCGTCGGACTGTCGCAGCCCGCGGCCAGTGCGCGCATCCAGCGGCTGGAGAAGAACGGCGTCATCACCGGCTACCGGGCCGATGTCGACCCAGCGGCACTCGGTCTGAACATTCACGCGATCATTCGCCTGCGCACTACGCATGCCCAGCTCTCCCGAGCCCTTGACTTGGCTTCGCGGATCCCCGAGGTCGTCTCCACCCTGAGAGTCACCGGGGAGGACTGCCTCATCTTCGACGTCCACTGCCCGCAGGCAGGACGACTCGAAGAAGTCGTCGACGCGCTTGCCCGCTACGGCTCTGCCACCACGTCGCTCGTGCTCCGCGCCTACCCACCGAAGCCGCTGACCGATGCCACGTCAACAACGTCGTGACCCGCTCCGACCGGCCGTTCGGAGTGCGTTGCCGAGCGAATCGCCGCGGTTGTCCGCGGACTGCACGGCGCGCTGCGGAGCCGCATCGCGCTGGCCCGCGGAAGGCTCTCTGGGTGCTGACGCGAACGCGGACAGCCTCGCCGGCCTCCTGCTTGCCGCGCTTCGGCGGCTTGAGGCCCTGGGCTGGACGGGAGCCACTGCCGGGGTCGTCAACAGGGCCGCCGAGCAAGCCTTGACGCTCCTTCCCCGCGTTGCGACGGACGAGGATACGCCGGGCGCCAGGTCCTCGACCGGTACCTGATCGCCGCTACGGCACCGCAATTCGGCTGTCACCGGCGCACAGCCGACCAGGTGTCACAGAGGAGCTCAGGAGCGAGCGCCCCGCGGGCGGGCGTCCGATCCCTGGCTGAAGCCGCGCGACATGTGTGGCGTCGCGGCATCAACACCCGGCGCCCACGGCTTGCCGACCATCCCCGAAAACGGAACGCATCAGTCGTACAGCTCCTGAGGGAAGGAAGCGGGCGGGTCGGCGGCGGGATCCGGTGCTCCTGGGTAGCGCCTGCGCATTCCCTCCTGGATCTGCTGGTTCGTGGCGGTAGGAGGTGCCGAATGCGTCGTCGGGGTGTGGAACGCCCAGCAGGGTCCAGGGTTCGTGGTCGGTCCGTGCGGATTGTCTCGTACCAGCGGTAGCCCACCATGACGCCCTCGCCGTGGCGGACGTGACCCTGCTCGCCGGGGAAGTTCACGAAACCAGTCCGACCTGCGCGGCTGGGAAGCGGAGGCGGTCGCGGGCGTACCCCTCGGACTTCCCTCGGACTCCTCTCGGACTTCTCGCTCTCCGCGAGCCCGGCGAAGACGGCGGCTGTCGCCGGAACCGTCCGGCGTGAAACCGTGCGCGCACTCCACCGGGCGGTCCCGCTCGGCGGCCAGGGTGCGGATCTCGTCCAGGGCGTTGTCGAGCCGGGTCGGGTTGAGGTGAGAACTGCCACCGGCCTGGTAGCGAGGTGTGGTCGCGAGCGGTCCGATGACGGCGATGCCGTCGGCCCGTGGGCCGGCCGGTGTTGGGCATCGACGTCCAGGCCGGACTCATCTCCAGGCCCAGCCCCACCGGATCGTGGACCCGGAACCTCAGTCTGACACCACCGCGCCGGAGGATCCCCACTCCTCGCGCAGAGTCGGTTCGGCCACATGGATCACCGAACTCCCCGCCTCCCCCAGCGGGCGTCTCGCGGGGGCAGGGAGGTCGTGGCCGCGATTGTGTTCGTGGCCACGTCCGGCCGCACGTGGAACCAACTGTCGCGGCCACACCCATCTGCTACCGCAGACTCCCCAAATGAAATGGCCTGTAACTCAAACTAGTTCGGGTTGCGGTTCCGGTAGCCGCGCTGGTGCGGTCTTCGGATCCCACAGCCTGGCGGTCTGCGTGAAGCCGCGGACCACTGAGGCCATTGCCAGAATGAGAAGTGGCCCAAATATCCACGGATGTCTGGCCATCTCCACGGGCAGATAGCGATATGACAGCAAGAGCGCGGCGAAGACCGTGGCACTGTAGGTGACCAGCTGGATTCCTGACCGGTCCCAGCCGCGGTCGAGCGAGCGCAGCGCTGCCTCGATCGTGAATGCGAACACCACACCGGCAACGAGATCCACGCCGTAGTGGTAGCCGAATCCCAGCGTCGCGCCGAGCGTGGCAATCAGCCAGAACGCGCCTGCGAATCGCAGAATCCGTGGACCCCTACGGGAATGAATGAAAATCGCGGTGGCCCACGCTGTATGCAGGCTGGGCATGCAGTTGCGTGGGGTGATCCCGTCGAATGGCATTTGGTGCGGGGTATTGATCGGCGGCGGCGTATTCGGCCACAGATTGGCCACCGCCCAGTGCCCGCCGTCCGCGCCGAAGGCGAAGACCGGTCCGACCACCGGGAAGATCATGTAGATGGCCGGCCCGAGGAGGCCGATGACCAGAAACGTGCGCACCAGATGATGGCGCGGGAAGCGGCGCTCGACCGCCACGTTACGCAGCTGGTACAGCGCCACGACGACCGCGGCCACCGCAAGCTGAATGTAGACGAAGCCGAGAACATGGGCGCCGATCGGGCCGGTGGCTGTGACCATCCGGCCCACCAGCCACGACGGGTTGCCCAGCGCGTGGTCGGCGGTTGCCACGTACTGGTCGAGCGTCGTCGGGCGGGTCTTCGACGTGATGAGGAGCCAGGTGTCACCAGTCTTGCGGCCGGTCACCAGCAGTAGGCCGAGGCCGACGCCCTTCAGCAGCAGGACACGTTCCAGGCCGGTGCGGCGCGTGATGGCGATCACCGCATGGCCCAGAATCACCCACAACGCGCCATTGCCGAAGGGGTGGCCTTCGGTCACCTCGGCGTCGGCCGCCCACCGCACCAGCAGGATGGCGACGTCGATACCGACTGCGACACCAGCCGCGATGAACCGTTGCCGCCAGGTGAGCACCACCATCATCAACGCCATACCGGCGTACAGCAGGAAACCCGACTTGGGAGCGAAGATCACCTCTCGCGCCTGGTTGGTGATCGGCCCCGGCAAGCCGTAACGACGCGCAGCGATCTCCAGGGCGATGAGGAACCCGAAGGCCGTCACGCCCGCCATGACCCACAGCATCGCCCGCGGTTGGCGCCACGCAGCGAACGCAATTCTGGAGTTTATTCGCGAAAACACCCGCGATGATCTCGATATCAACTGTTTTGGCCGATTTGTTAGTTGTTGGCTAAGTAGATCGATCATGCTATCGGAATGATGCGGGTGGGTTCCTCTGGTTAACGGATGACGCGAAGGTCAGTTGGACCGGCGCTCGCTGGTCCAGCGTCTCGGGAATGACCAAGAAACTCTCGACGCCCGGCGGACATCGAGGGGGTCGTGGGTTGCCCAGCGGCTCCGCCGCCGTGAGACCTGTTCACTTGTCCCGGGCGGATGAGGTCGTGCGGGCGGGCGACGTCGAGCATGGCGTGGTGGACGCCGTCGACCCTGAGGCGGCAGTCGCGGAGGATCTGAAGGCGGAATCCAGCGGTGGTGAAGGCATCGGTCATCGCGTGCAGCTGCTTGCGCCAGAACCTCATCGGGACGACTGCCTACACGTTCCAGGAACCTCGGCCCGACTGCTTCGCGACCACCAGCTGTACCTTCGACTGGACGTTCAACGGGGTGACGGCCCCCAGTCCTCCAGGTGGAGCAGCACCAGCGACGCGACCACGTCGTCGAACGCACCGTCGGCGAACGGCAGACGGTCGCTCAGGTCGACCATGTGCAGGGCTACGTCGTCACCGGGCCGCCGCCTCGCCAACGCCGGCATCCCGGCGCTGACGTCGATGCCGGTGACGACCGTTCACCGCGGTCGCGCAGTGCGGCCGACAAGGGGCCCGAGCCACCGCCGGTGCTGGGTGAGTTCGTTGAGAAGGTCAGCCGAGATGCAGACCGGTGCGGGCACTGGTGATCATCGGTGCGTGAACGCGGTTCGCGGGGTGGAGCCCCGGCGCGGGATTCGAGACCTGGCGCTGGGGCTCCTGTCGGACCTGCCGCGCAAAAGCTGCTGGAGCATCACCGAGTGGGCCGGGGCGGCCACACCGTACGGCCTGCAGCACCTACTCGGCCGGGCCCGGTCGGATGCCGACGCCGTGCGCGATGACAGTCACCTTCGTGCCGGTGAACTTTCCCGTCTGCGGGATGTGCAGGGGGTCGTCCGGGCCGTATGTGTCGAACTGGACCCGCTGCTTGAGCCGGTAGCCGGGCACATAGGCGTGCACCTTCTCGGCCATGGCCAGGATGCTGTTCTCGATGGCGATGTGGTCGCAGTCGCCCTCGACCAGGCAGTACACGGTGTTGCGCATCAGCATCGGCGGCTCGGCCGGGTTGAGGATGATCACGGCCTTGCTGCGCCCGGCCCCGGCGACCTCGCGGAGCGCTCGTGACGTGGTCTCGGTGAACTCGTCGATGTTGGCGCGGGTGCCGGGCCCGGCGGACCGGGCGGCGATGGAGGAGACGATCTCCGCGTAGGCGACGGGGGCGACTTGGGCGACCGCGGCGGCCATGGGGACGGTGGCCTGGCCGCCACAGGTGACCATGTTCAGGTTCGGGGCGTCGAGGTGCGCGTCGAGGTTGACCACCGGCACGCAGTACGGGCCGATCGCGGCGGGGGTGAGATCGAGGACTCGTACCCCGGTGGGCTCCAGCTTGGCCCAGTTCGCCCGGTGGGCGGACGCGGAGGTGGCGTCGAAGACCAGCTTGACGTCCGCGAATTCGGGCAGGGACAGGAGTCCGTCGACGCCGTCGGCGGTGGTGGCGATGCCCAGGCGGCGGGCGCGGGCCAGTCCGTCGGAGGCGGGGTCGATGCCGACCATCGCGCCCATCGTCAGCGCGCCGGAACCGCGCAGGATCTTGATCATCAGGTCGGTGCCGATATTGCCGGAGCCGATGACGGCGACCGGCCACGGCGCTGAGGCAGGTGGCATGGAGGCAGGTGGCATGGAGAGTCTCCTCGGGTCTTGCTCAGGTGAAGGTCACCGACACCGGGCCGAGGGCGGTGAAGCGTGCCTCGATCTTCTGGCCGGCGCTGATGAAGGGGGCGGTGGTCATGGCGCCGGGCAGTACCACGTGGCCGGGCTCCAGGGCGGTGCCGAAGGGGGCGAGGGTGTTGGCCAGCCAGGCGACCGCGGCGGCCGGGTGGCCCAGCACTTCCTTTCCGCTGCCCGACGCGACGCGCTCGCCGTCGAGGATGAGGTCGACGAGGACGGTGGAGAGATCGGGCGCGTCGGTCAGGGGTGTCCAGGCGCCGCAGAGCAGCCCGGCGGAGCTGGCGTTGTCGGCGACCGTGTCGACCAGGGTGATCCTCCAGTCGTGGATCCGGCTGTCGACGATCTCCAGAGCCGGGGCGACCGCGTCGGTGGCCGCCAGGACGTCCTCGACGGTGATGCCGGGACCGCGCAGGGGCCGTGCGAGGCGGAAACAGATCTCCGGCTCGATACGCGGCCGGCAGTAGCGCGCCGCCGGTACGGTGCCGCCGTCGCGGTGGACCATGTCGTCCAGCAGGTGCCCGAAGTCGGGCTCGTCGACGCCGAGGAGCTGCTGCATCGCTGCCGTGGTCAGGCCCACCTTGTGTCCGACGACCGTGGCCCCGTCGGCCAGGCGCCGGGCGATGTTGTCCTGCTGGACGGCGTAGGCGTCAGCCAGGTCCAAGCCGGGAAACAGGGTCGACAGCGGGTCGACGGGTGCCACGTGATGTGCTGCCTCGCGCAGCAGCCGCCCGGCTTCCGCACGCTGGTGGGTGGTCATCGTCATCGCTTGCTCCTCGATGCCAGGCGGGTCGCCGCGTCGTGGATCAACTGGGCGTGCAGTTCGAACATCGCCACCAGGTCGACGGCGTCGCCGCTGATCTCCCGCTGCACGAACAGGCCGTCGGCGCCCGCGACGGCGTAGGTGGTGAGGGTGCGCACGGCGTCCTCGTCCAGGCCGGGGAACAGGGACTCGACCACCTCGGTGATCTTCTGGCTCGCGATGTCGCGGACCTGGAGGAACACCGTCCGGCCCCGAGGCTCGGCGGGCCGCCGCTCCAGGGCGAGCATGAGGCCGAGACGCAGGAAGTCCGGCGCGTCGACCAGTGACTTCGCCACGTTCGCTGCCATGGCCGTGGCCCGCTCCAGCGGTGTGCCCGTCTCTTCCATCGGCAGCTCGACGGCTACGAGCCAGGTCTCGAAGCTGCGCTCGATGACCGCGGCGATGAGGTCGTCCTTGTCCTTGAAATGCCAGTAGATCGAGCTCGCGGGCAGTCCGCACTTGGCGCTCACCGCCGCGATCGACGTGCCCTCGTACCCGCGCTCACCTGCGATCTCCACCGTGGCGTCGAGGATGCGCTGCCGCGACTCCACCCCGTTCGCACGCTTCTTGCGCGGCGTCTGCGGCCTGGTCATGGGGGTGCCCTTCCTGTTGTGCCGGCACTTGACCGTGTCCTGCACCGAGCTTACCGTAGCGCTCGTTCCAATTGGAGTAAACGCTACAGCAATGAGTTCGCAACACATCGCGAACAGGGACGACAGTGAGGTGGGCTGGTGAGCGAAGTCAGTGCCGAGGCCGGCGCCGAAGACGGTGCCGAACACAGTGCCTATGACGTGGCGGTGATCGGCTACGGGCCCACAGGCGTCACCGCGGCGAACCTGCTGGGCGCGCTGGGCCTTCGGGTCGTCGTGCTCGAACGCGACGCCGAGGTGTTCTCCCGAGCCAGGGCCATCTCGACCGACGAAGAGGTCGTGCGGATCTGGCAGCGCATCGGACTTGCCGACCGGCTCAAGCAGGACATGCTGGCCGACCGGCCGCTCGACTTCGTCGACGCCCGGGGCCGCACCTTCCTCGGCGCGCGTCCCACCCCACGCGGTCACGGCCATCCGCCGCAGATGTTCATCTACCAGCCGGCGCTGGAGCAGGTGCTGCGCGACGGGGTCGCCCGCCACCCGAACGTCGAAGTACTGCTGCGGCACGAGTGTCTGAGGCTGTGTCAGGAATCCGTTGGCGTGGAGCTGACGGTGGTCTGCGCTGCCGACGACTCCGTCCGCCGCCTCCGTGCCTCGTACGTCATCGCGGCCGACGGCGGTTCCAGCCTCACCCGCGCTCAGCTCAACATCGGCTACGAGGGCCGGACGTACGAAGACCGCTGGGTGGTCATCGACACCGAGATGCTCAGGCCCTGGCCGGACCACGACCGGCTGCGCTTCCGCTGCGACCCCGCGCGGCCCGCAGTGGACTGCCCCACCCCGCTCGGTCACCATCGCTGGGAGTTCCCGATCCTGCCGGGTGACGACGAGAAGTACCTGACCGGCGACGAGGCGGTGTACGAACTGGTGGCCCGGTACGGGATCAGCCGGGACAGCGTCAAGATCCTGCGGACCACCGTCTACAGCCACCACGTGCGCTTCGCCGCCCGCTTCCGGGCGGGCCGGGTCTTCCTCGCGGGTGACGCCGCGCATGCCATGCCGCCCTGGATCGGCCAGGGCATGGCCGCCGGCGTGCGCGACGTCGCGAACCTGTGCTGGAAACTCGACGCCGTCCTCCGGGGCGAGCTGCCCGAGACCGTGCTCGACAGCTACGAGACGGAGCGGAAACCGCACGTCAAGGAGGTCACCAAGCGGGCGGTGTTCGTCGGGCGGATGATCACCGAACGGCGACGGCCGATGGCGAGGGTCCGCGACTCGGGGCTACGGGCCCTGAACCGCGTGCCTGGCTTCGGTGACTGGCTGCAGGACTCGAACTGGATTCCCGTGGCTCGCTATGCCGAGGGTCTGCAGGCCCGTCCCCGGTCCCGCTCGTCCGGCCGTCAGATACCCCAGCCCTGGGTGACCGGGGCCGACGGTGAACGCATACGGCTGGACGACGCACTCGGCAGCCGCTGGCTGCTCCTGCACGCCGGATCGGCCACGCCCCAGCCCGCATGGGACCGCCTCGGCATCCCCTCGCTCACCATCACGCCCGCCCGATCCCGCCCGGCGCAGGGCACCCTCGTCGACAGCGACGACGTACTGCTCGCCTGGCTGGCCGAACACCGCGCGGCCACCGTCGCCCTGCGACCGGACGCGTACGTCTACGCCGCCGCCCCCGCGGGCGCTCAACTCCCGCCGCCCCTGACCGGATTCGCTCCCGTTCCGCGCCCGATCCCGACCACCGCTCTGTGAGGGCCGACATGACCACGCATACTGAACTGCCACCGATGCGGGAGCGCCTGCTCGACGTCGGGAACAAGAAGATCTTCGTCGCGGAGACCGGCGACGGCCCTCCCGTCCTGCTGCTGCACGGCGGCGGGCCCGGCGCCTCCGGGGTCGCCAACTACGCACGCAACATTGGGCAGTTGGCCAAGGAGTACCGCGTCGTCGTTCCCGACCTGCCCGGTTATGGACGCAGCACCAAGGGTGTCGACGGCGCGGACCCCTTCGGTCACCTCGCCGACGGTATCCGTGGCGTGCTCGACCGCCTCGGTCTGGAGCGGGCCCACATGGTCGGCAACTCTTACGGCGGTGCCTGCGCCCTGCGCCTGGCTCTGGACACACCCGACCGGGTCGACCGTATGGTCCTGATGGGCCCGGGCGGCATCGGCACCACCCGCGCCCTGCCCACTCCGGGTCTGAACAGTCTGCTGAACTACTACTCCGGTGGCGGGCCTTCGCGGCTGAAGCTGGAGAAGTTCATTCGTGACCACCTCGTGTTCAATGCCGCCGACGTGCCCGACGAGGTCATCGACGCGCGCTACCGGGACAGCATCGATCCGGAGGTCATCGCGGCACCGCCGCTGCGCCGCCCGTCCGGCCCGAACGCCCTGCGCACCCTGTGGAGAATGGACTTCACCCGCGACCGACGTCTGGCCCGTCTGCCCGTGCCCACGCTGGTGCTCTGGGGCGCGAAGGACAAGGTCAACCGCCCCGAGGGCGGGCGCATGCTGGCCGATCGCATGCCCAACTGCGACCTGTACCTGGCAGCGAACACCGGGCATTGGGTCCAGTACGAACGCGCCGAACTCTTCAATCGCCTGTGCGCCGACTTCCTGGCCGGGCGCCGATGAACACGCCTGCGCATGAGTCCGTCTTCGGTGCCGTCCACCTCGGCTACATCGTCATCGAGACGAACCGCTTCACCGACTGGCGCCGCTTCGGCACCGACGCCATAGGCATGCACCACGACGCTCCCGACACCGGGCTGATGCGGTTCCGCCTCGACGACCAGGAGTGCCGCTTCCTGCTGAGGCGCGGCCCGGCCGAGGACGTCGTGGCCACCGGCTGGCACATCGCCGACCACTCCACGTTCGAACGGATCGAGGCCCGCGTACGCGCCCACGGCGTCCCCCTCGTCCAGGGCACCGCCGAAGAAGCCGCCCTGCGCGGCGTCGAACGCCTCCTGCGCTTCCCGGGGCCCAAAGGCATCACGCAGGAGATCTACACCGCGCCGGTGAGGTCCGCGGAGCCCCTGCGCATGCTCGCCTCCGGATTCGTCACGGGCGACTCGGGCATGGGTCACGTGGCTGTCACCTCCACCAGACCGACACTGATCCGCGGCTACTACAACACCGTCTTCGACGCACGTCTGACCGACTGCATCGACGAGACCATCGGCGGCGTCAAACTCAAAATCCGCTTCTTGCGTGTCAACGAACGCCACCACTCCATCGCCGTCGCCGCCGTCCAGGGTCTGCCGATCGACCCGATCCGCACCCGCGTCCAGCACCTCAACATCCAGGCCGCCACCCTTGACGACATCGCCCAGAGCTACCAGCGCGTGTGCGATCTCGGCTTCGACATGGCGCTGTCCGTGGGACAGCACACCAATGACAAAGAGCTCTCCTACTACGCCCGCACACCCTCCGGCTTCGAATGGGAGGTCGGCTGGAACCCCGTCACCATCGACGAAGCCACCTGGCAGCCCACCACCCACCGGGGCATCAGCGTCTGGGGGCACACGCCCGTCGGCCGGACCATCATCGACAAACTCGACCAGTTCCGACGCGGCGCCCTCTCCCTCACTCGCCCGGAAGCCACCGTCCCCGCCCTCAGCGGAACCGGCATGTCCGACGACTGACCGCCGGGCCGGGCCTCGCCGTCCCGACGGGGCCGGAACAGATCCGGTTCCGGTTCCGGATCACGCTGAGGGACCCGTGGCAGACTGGGCGGGCGGCTCGTCCGGGTCCGTCGTTCACCCCATACCGATCCACCGAGGTTGTTTCCGTGCCCAAGCCCGTGGCCCGCGAGCCGATGCGACGTAATTCACGGTCCAACCGGGCGCGCATCCTGGCCACGGCCCGCCAGGAACTGGGGCGGAACCCTGACGTCACCCTGGAGGAACTCGCGCGAGCCGCCGGTGTCGTGCGGCGCACCCTCTTCGGGCACTTTCCCGGACGCGCGGCGTTGCTGGAGGCTCTCGCCGAGGAGGCGGCCGAGGCGATTCGCAGCGTCGTCTCGGCCGGAGCGGACTCGACGGAGTCGGCCGAGCGGGCCCTCGCGTACTTCGTGCTCTCCGTGTGGCCGGTAGGCGACCGCTATCGGATGCTCGTGGCGCTGGCGCGCAAGGACCTGGGTATGGAACGCGTGGCCGAGATCCTGGCGCCGGCCCGCGACGAGGCCACGGCCATCCTGGAGCGAGGTCAGCGAGACGGCGTCTTTCACACCCAACTGCCGCCCGCTGTGCTGAGCGCCGGACTGGAGGCCATGACGGTCGCGCTGCTGGAAGCGGTCAACACCGGGGCGCTGGACGACGACGGAATCCGGGTCGCCGTCGCCACGCTCATCGCGGCCGGTGTGCCGGAGGAACAGGCGGGTGCGGTGGTCGACGATGTCGCGTCCGCGGCGGTCGCGCAGGCTGCCGCCGAAGCGTGAGCCCTCGCGCGGACCAGCAGCGGACGCTCACCTGACGGCGGCGTCGACCATGTCCAGGTCGGGCAGGTCCAGCGAGCAGATCCGCTCGGCCTCGTCGGCGGTCATGCCGAAGTGGCGCAGCAGACCACGGACAACCAGGTCCGAGGACTTCGCGTCGTCACGGTCGGGCTGCGCGTGCAGCAGCGAACCGAGGGCCAGTTGGGCGCTGACCGTCATGGCGAGGGCGAGGTCCAGATCCTCCACCTCGAAGCGTCCGGCGGCCGCCGCGGTGCGGATGTCGCGCAGTGCGCGGGGCGCCAACCCACGGTCGGAGTAGGCCACTTCGAGCCCGTGGTTCAGGAGAACCCGGCTGAGCTGCGGGTAGCGGCGGTGCAGGCGGCCGGTCATCCGGAAGCTCTGGGCGTACGCGACCGCCGGGTCGTCGATGTCCGCGGTGAGCTGGTCCATGAGACCGCCGAACCACTCCAGCGCGTCCTCGACAGCGGCGCGGAAGAGGTCTTCCTTGGTGTCGAAGTGGTTGTAGAGCGAACCGACTCCGACATCCGCGAGCTCGGTGATCTCCAGGACCGCGACGTCGGTGCGCCCCTCGGCCAACAGGCGTTGTGCCGCGCACACCAGGGAGGCTCGCGTGCGCGCCCGTCGCTGGTCGGCACGCCGGGGCGTGGTCTTGTCGGCCATCGCATCCTCCAGACATCCGTACTCGATCCATCCGAGCAGGTGGCTGGGATCGTCGCCGACCAGCACACGGTCCTGACGGTCGCCCATGCCTATACCGTGGAACGGAGCGTGCCGGTCATCCGTACGTGACGCCGTCCCGCCTCAACCCGGGATTCCGCCGGGCCGGCGCGCGCAGCCCGACATGCGAGCGCCCTGGCCCCCAGCAGCGTCGGCCGTTCTCAAGCCGTGGTCCTTCGGCTGCGGCGTTCGGCGCCCAGACGGGCGTAGTAGTCGACAAGTTCGGGAGCGTCCACGGCGGCGGGGTTGACTACCTGCTCGGCGGAGGCACCTTGGAGCAGGCGTTTGACCGGGACCTCGAGCTTCTTGCCGGTGCGGGTGTGTGGGATGGCCGGGACCTCGAGGATCTCGTCGGGGACGTGGCGGGGTGAAGCGCCGGTGCGGATGGCGTCGCGGATGCGGTCGCGCAGAGCGTCGTCGAGGGTGACGCCGGGCGCCGGGACGACGAACAGCGGCATCCAGTAGCCGCCGTCGGGTTCCTCCGCGCCGATGACGAGCGCTTCGGTGATCTCGGGGAGGCGTTCGACGACGTCGTGGATGTCGGCGCTGCCCAGGCGCACGCCGTTGCGGTTGAGGGTGGAGTCGGAGCGGCCGTGCACGATCACCGAGCCGTGGGCCGTGTGGGTGATCCAGTCGCCGTGCCGCCATACGCCGGGGTACGCGGAGAAGTAGGCGTCGTGGTAGCGGACGCCGTCGGGGTCGTTCCAGAAGGACAGCGGCATCGACGGCATGGGGCGAGTGACGACCAGCTCGCCGACCTGGTCGACGACCGGAAGACCCTCGGTGTCGTACGCGGCGAGTGCCACACCCAGGTGCGGAGCCGACAGTTCCCCCGCCCAGACCGGGATCGTGGGCGCGCTGCCGGCGAAACCGGAGACGATGTCGGTACCTCCGCTGATGGAGGCGAGCAGGACGTGAGCGCCGACGTGGTCGCGGACCCAGGGGTAGGCGGAGGCAGGCAGCGTGGAGCCGGTGCAGCCGACGACGCGGATCGAGGACAGGTCGTGCACGGACGGGTCGATGTCGAACTTGGCCATGGCCAGGAGGTATTGCGGGCTCGTGCCGAAGACGGTGACGCGGTGGCGGGACGCCAGTTCCCACAGAACGTCCGGGCGGGTCAGCGGGGCGGGACTGCCGTCGTACGTGCAGGTGGTCGCGCCGGTCAGCAAGGTGGAGACGACCAGGTTCCACATCATCCAGTGGGTGGTGGTGTACCAGAGGAGGCGGTCGCGGGGGCCGAGGTCGGAGTGCAGGCCGAGGGTCTTGAGATGTTCGAGCAGGACGCCGCCGTGACCGTGGACGATGCCCTTGGGCAGGCCGGTGGTGCCGGAGGAGAAGACGACCCACAGGGGGTGGTCGAACGGCACGGGTGCGCAGTCGAGTCGCTCGGTGCGGGTGGAGGCGTCCTCCCACGGGATGACCAGCGACGGATAGCTCCGCGAGGGCCAGGGCAGACCGACGTGGTCGACGAGCAGGGTCGCCTTCAACGTCGGCAGCGCTTGGGCCAGTTCGAGGGCGGCCTCCCGGCGGTCATGGGTGGTGCCGTTGAAGAGGTAGCCGTCGGCCGCGATCAGGACGGTGGGTTCGAGCTGCGCGAAGCGGTCGGCGGCGGCCTGGGGAGCGTAGTCCTGCCCGCACACCGACCAGACGGCACCCAGGCTCGCGGCGGCCAGGAACGCCACGATCGCGTGCGGGGTGTTGGGAAGGTAGCCGACGACCCGGTCGCCGCTGCCCACGCCGAGGTCGCGCAGGGTCGCGGCGACGGAGGCGACCTGGGTACGCAACCGCTGCCCGGTCACCTCGTGGCTGGAACCGGTCTCGTCGAGGGCGATGATCGCCACGCCGTCGTCCGCGAGGTTGCGCAGGGCGTGGTGGGTGTAATTGAGGGTGGCGCCGGGGAACCAGCGGGCGCCGGGCATCCGCTCGTCCTCCAGCACCCGCTGATGGGGCGTGGCCGCCTCGATGTCGAAGTACTCCCACACCGCGCCCCAGAATCCTTCGAGATCGGTGACCGACCAGTGGTGCAGGGAGGCGTAGTCCGAGTCCACGGCAACACCCCGGTGCCCGGCCGCCCCGTGGGCGAAGTCCACGATGCGACTGGCGGCTGCGGCCTGCGGATCAGGAGTGAAGAAGGGGTCCGGGTACGGCGTGTTCATCGCGTTGTGCTCCTCAACAGGCTTTTCTCAACGGTCCGTTGGGATGAGACAGGGCTTCGTGTGGTGTGCAGAAGGGCCGCCCAGGCGGCGGTGTCCGTGAAGTCGGCGCCGCCTGGCGGGACGACGTCCATCACGACACGGTCGGGCCGCAGCAGCACGGCGTCCGCCCGCCCCTCGCGCAGCCAGACGGCGAGGTGGCCGTCGTCACCCAGGTCGGCCACGGGAACGGTCCTGGCACCGAGGCCGTCGGCGACCGCCTTCAGCGAGGGCGAGAGCGGTACGGCGGTCAGCAGGGCGAAGGAGTCGCCGAGCAGTTCGTCGAGGCGGGCGCGCCGTCCGTCGACGGCCACCCACGGCTGGGGGCAGAAGGTGCCCACGAGACCGCGGCCGCTCCAGCGGGTACGACGGCGTACGAGCGGCCCCGCGGTCAGGGCGGGACTGACGTCGCGTGCGGCCGCCGTACTCAGGCCAGGGATACGGACGGCCGCGCTCAGGACACCGCGGCGAACGGCCGCGGCACCGTCCTGGCCGCCGGTCATGGCCCAGCCCATGGCGACCGCGAGCCGTACCATGCGGCGCGTGTGCGGCTTGCGTTCGCCCTCGTAGGTCTCCAGCAGCCGTTCTTCGGCGCCCTGTTGGAGAACCCGGGCGAGTTTCCAGGTGAGGTTGTAGGCGTCGCGCAAGCCCGCGCCCAGCCCCTGCCCGATGAACGGCGGGGTGAGGTGGGCGGCGTCGCCGAGGAGGAAGACACGCCCCTGGCGCCAGCGGTCGGCGACCCGCGCCCGGAAGGTGTACTGCGCCTGCCGCATCACCTCGAAGTCGGCGCCGTACGTGAGATCCACCCAGGGAGCGATCAGCTCCCGCAGCCGCTCGTGACTCAGTGCCGAGTCGTCCCGGAGCCGGAACTCCCAGCGGTAGCGGTCCTCGCTGACGCGCATGAATGTCGCCGGCCGCTGCGGATCGCAGACCTGTTCCACACCTTCCCAACAGCGGACCGGGAGGCTGGTGCGCACGTCGATGACCGTCCAGCGTTCCTCGAAGCGCAGGTCCTCCCACGCGGCGCCGATGCCGTCGCGGATCAGGCTGCCCGCGCCGTCGCAGCCGAGGACGGCGTCCGCCCGCAGAAGGTGTTCGCTCCTGTCGTCGCGGTAGGTCACGCGAACCGGACCGTGGCCGTCCTGTTCGACGCCGACGACCTCCACCCCGCCGCGCAGTTCGCACGCCGGAGTGCGAGCGAGGGTGTCGCGCAGCAGCCGTTCCAGCTCGGGCTGGTCGAACATGCTGGTCTGCGGGAAGCCGTGGGGTCCCTGCGCGACGCGCGGGAACTCGGCCATCACGCGGTGCCCGGCGTCCAGCAGCCGCAGCCCCCGCGCGGGGCGGGCGATCGCGGCGAACTCCTCCTGGACCCCTGCGGCCTGGAGGATGCGGCGCACTTCGTCGTCCGTGGCGACGGCGCGGGGCAGCGGGTAGACGTCGTGGTGGCGTTCGAGGACGACGGACCTCACACCACGCCGGGCCAGCAGCAGGGCGGCGGTCACGCCCACGGGCCCCGCTCCGACAATCACCACGGGTACGTCTGCCGAGTTGTGCTCGACGGTCATGTGCGGCTCACTTCGGGTCACGGTCAGTGTCGGTCAGTTCGCGTCGGTCACGGGGGTGCGCTGCTCACCGAGGTCGATCCGCCCGTCCGGCGTGGAGATCGTCCCGGTCACCACATCGCCGTGCCGGAGGTAGTGCGGGTTCTTCGCCTGGCTCTTGAAGAACGCCTTCCACTTCATGGCGGGCGGCAGCAGCGAGCCGATCTTCTCGACGGCCTTGGGCGGGGCCTTGAGCGCGGTGCCGCCGGGGGTTCCGGTCAGCAGCAGGTCCCCGGGAGCGAGGGCCTGGAAGCGGGCCAGCAGGGTCAGCGCCCGCGCCGGGCGGACGATCATGTCGGCGAGGGTGCGGTCCTGGCGCAGGTCGCCGTTGACGGACAACTTCAGCCGCAGGTCCAGGAGATGGGCGAAGTCCTCCTGCTCCAGCAGCGCCAGGCAGGGGCCGGTGGGCGTGAAGGTCGGGTACGACTTGCTCTCGTAGAACTGCGTCTTCGTCAGCTGTACGTCTCGGGCGCTGACGTCGTTGGTGATCACGAGACCGGCGACGTAGTCGGGCAGGTCCCGCTCCTCGACGACGGTGCCGACCGGGAGGGGCGCACCCATGACCAGGCCCAGCTCTATCTCGTAGTCCAGGAACTTCACATGCCGCGGCCGGACGATGCTCTCCTGCGGGCCGCTGACCGAGCCGGACGCCTTGCGGAAGAAGGCGGGCGGGATGTCGCCGGTGAAGCCCGAATCGCGGGCGTGGCTGCGGTAGTTGACCATCTGGGCGACCACGCGACACGGAGTGGTGACAGGGGAGAGGGCCACCAGGTCGGCGAGCGGAGTACCCGGATCGCCGGAGTCGGCGGCCTCCCGGACGGCGGTCCGGTCGGCGAGCAGTTCGGCGGTGGTGACGGCCTTGGTGTCGATACGGACGGCGCGCGCGTCGCGCGCCACCCACCAGCCGTCCGCGGTACGCAGGACATTGGTGCTCATGTCAGTGCTTTCGTCAGGGGGCCGGGGGTCAGGAGGTGGTGGCCTTCAGCAGGCCCAGGAGGCGCGCCGGGTCCATTTCGTTGTCGCCGCGCAGGGCCTGGATGACGTCGCGGACCCTGGCGGGGGAAGGGCCGGCACCGAGGAAGTCGCGGGTGGCCGGCGGTCCCCACTGGGCGAGGCCGCTGGTCGACATGGGTGCCCAACCGGGTTCGAGGTCGCAGGAGAACAGGTCGCCGTCGGCGAAGTGCTCCAGCATGAGGTGGTCCGGGTCGCGCCAGTAGTCGAACAACTGGCTGCCCTGGATGTGCCTGCCGATGCCCCAACTGCGCTTGTATCCACGCTCGCCCAGGTACTCACCGCCGGCGGCGATCGAGTCGAGGTCGGTGACCTGGTAGGCGGAGTGGACGTAGCCGTTGCCCGGCCCCAGGTGCATGGCCAGGGTGTGATGGTCGGCCGGCGCACTCCCCAGGTCACAGCGGATGAACGCCATCGTCGGACCACGGTCGCGCTGCCCGTCCAGGAACAGGAAGTCGGACACGATCATCCCGAGCGTGTCGAGATACCAGTCCAGAGCGCGGGCGAACACCCGTGTCTCCAGCACCACATGCCCCAGGCGCTGGATGCGGAAGGGCTCCCGGGGCGGCCGCTGCGTGACGTTCGTACGACGATGGTCCGTACCGAAGTTGAGAAGCAGCGGCTGCTGTTCGGGCAGCCCCGGCAACTGCTCGCCACAGTGCACGACCCGGACCGGGAAGCCGGAGGGGTCGAGCAGGTCGACGACCCTTCCGCCGCCGGGGACGTCCGCGTCGCCCACGTCCGAGCCGGTGGCGCGGGCCAGCCGGTCCAGGTCGGCCCGCTCGGCCGCGCGGAACGCCGGGCCGATGAACCTGCCGGCGCGCCCCTTGCGGATCACCATGCACGGCGAGCCGGCGAAGGTTCCGCGCAGCCACAGCTCACGGTCGGTGCGCGCGGCGACCCCGAAGCCGAAGTCACGAGCGAACACCTCGGCCCGGTCCAGGTCGGGCTTCTCGAACTCCAGCCAGGCCAGGTCCGCCACCTTGATCACAGGATTTCGGGCCCGGCCCGGGTGCTCGCCGCGCAGGGCTCCTTGCTCACTGTGGAGATCCTGGTGAGCCGTCCTGCCGTCCGTGACGCCGACCGCGTTGACGCGGGTTTCGGACATGGTGTCCTCCAAGCGACATTGCTGTAATGAGGAAATCATCAGCTTTGATTCTTCGATCGTCAAGAGCTGGATCGGGAGCGAGTGATGAAATCATCAGGTATGTGCTGATCGATTCATCAGAACTGTGGCATGGAGGTCCCATGGGTAGACTCGCGCGTATGCCGAGGTCAGCCCCGTCCCGCAACCGTTTCGAACGACGACGTGCCGAGACCCGTCAGGCGCTCGTCCGTGCGGCCCGGCAGATCCTCGCCGAGACCGGGGACACCAGCGCGAGCATCCAGGCCATCGCGGAGCGCGCCGATGTCGGCTTCGGCTCCTTCTACAACCACTTCGCATCGAAGACGGAGCTGTTCGACGCCGCGGTCATGGACGCCCTCGAAGAGCTCGGCCAGACCTTCGACGCACACCTGCGGGGCATCGACGACCCGGCGGAACTCGTCTCGGCGGGATTCCGCCTCAGCGCCCGCCTGGCCGACTCGCAGCCTGAACTGATGCAGGTTCTGCGCCACCGCGGCCTCGGCCGCATCCACTCCGCATCGGGACTGGCCGCGCGCGCCGTGCGTGACCTGGAGGTCGGCATCGCCTCCGGCCGTTTCGCCATCGCCGATCCGACCGTCGCCCTGACCGCCCTGGGCGGCTCCCTACTGGCGCTGGTGGAGCTGCGGTTCGCCCGCCCGGAACTCGACGGGGACGAGGCGGCCTCGAACCTGGCCGAGATGCTGCTGCGCATGCTGGGTGTTCCCTCGGAGGACGCCCAGGACGTCGCGCGGCGCCCGCTGCCCGACCTCCACTGACAAGCGCCGAGCGCCGTGACCAAGCCCGTCCGTGAACCGATGCGACACACCGCGTGTGTCGGCCGGCCGCGCGCCCTCGCCGCCACTGCGACCTGACACTTCCGAAGGATCACGCGGACGACGAACTCGGGTGGAAGGTGACCGCCTTGCCGGTGAAGCGGGCGCTGATCCCGCTCTTCGTCGTGGTGACCGACCGCAGGTGCAGCCCCTCGGGGATGTTCCGGAGGGGGACGGGCTCTGCCAAGGCCTTGTCGAGCAGAGCCTTCACGGGAGGGAGCAACTCGCCCCGGGTGACACGGACGTCCGTGAAGGCGATGCGGTTGACGCCGACCGCCGAGACGGCGGTACTCACGGTCACGTCGCCGACGAGCGGCAGGCCGACCCGCACGTCCACCCGGCCCGGCTCGTCGCCCTGCGAGACCTCCAGGCCGAGCGCGCCCGACACGTCCTCGTACGACAGGAAGGCGGTCGCCTCGACGCTGCGCGCATGGGCCTCGCCGGCGCTCCCCGAAGTCTTCAACCCGTCGAGGCCGACGCTCAGTTCCGTCACCGGTAGCGGCCGGGTCGATCCGCTCGCCGGGATGTCGTGGGCGGTGATTTCGACGTGCCGCAGGCTGCCCTCGGCCAGCTGCGTGAGTACGGGAAAGCCGCTGACGTGCACCGAAGGCCGCTGCGGGGTCGCCATGCCCTGCTGGAACGCCTCCGCCGTACGGCTCTGCGCGCGGGCCGCGGCTACACGGTCGGCGGCGACGGCGCCGGCCAGCACCGCGGCCAGAGACGCGACGGCGATGATCCTGCGCCGCCTCCTCGGTGCCGGGGAGCTCACATACAAGGCGGCGTCACCGTAATACGGTTCGCCCACGGGCTCCTGGTCATGGCGGGACTGGTACATGGCTTTCCTCTCGGGTCTTCTCGGGAAGTGATCTCCGGAAGCGCGCACAAGCCGCCGGAGTGGCACTCGGACGGGATTTCTAGGCGCCGACGGGCTCGGGACGGCCGAGCAGGCGGATCTGTGCGGCGGCGAGGTCGACGTCCGCCCCCACCGCGATCAGGGCGGCGGTCGCGGTGCGCGTGCCGTCGTCGCGCCAGGTTCCGGCGTTCACGCACTCCAGGAGCGCCAGCAGATGCCCTTCGAGTGCCCGACTGAGCGGCCCGGGCGGGACGCTGGTCCGGAAGACGCCCTGCCGTTGCCCGCGCTCGATGATCGACGCCGCCATGTCGCGGGCGGGGGCGAGGACTTCGTTCACGCGTTCCGCCCCCAGGTCCTGAGGCGCGAGTCTCAGCAGCATGCGATAGCGGTCGCCGACGGGCCACAGGGCCAGGACGAAGCGGGCCATGTCGGTGGCGGCGTCGGGATCGTGGATCGTCACGGCCATCAGTGCCCGTCGCAGCGCTTCCGCGGCGTCCGTGACGAGCCCCTCGACCAGCGCGGACCGGCCGGCGAAGTGGTCGTAGACGGTACGACGCACCACGCCGGCCGCCTCGGCGATGTCGCTGAGGCGGCTGTCGGGATCGCGGCCGAGTTGCTGCCTCGCCGCTTCGAGGATGCGGGTACGGGTGAGCTGTGTCTGGCGGCGCTCGCCGCCTGTGGCGCGTGGGCTGATCATGTCGGACCTCCGGTCGACGGGGGAGGGCATTGCGATACTTGCACACCGATGGGCAACAAACTAGTCTGCACATCATTGAGCAAATATCTGCTCGCAGTGCCGTGGTCGTGCCCGCACTGCTCCTGCAGACCCACCACCCCCTTGAAGCTGCCGCTTCGCCCTGAGGAGCTTCCGATGCCGCTCTTTGCCCACACGCCCGCCGAGAAGATGACGGGGCCGTACCCACGACGCTGGTGGGCCCTGCTGGTGCTGTGCCTGAGCCTGCTGATCGTGGTCATGGCGAACACATCGCTGATCGTGGCCGCGCCCGACATGACCCGGGACCTGGGCCTGTCCAGCAGTGACCTGCAGTGGGTCATCGACGGCTACACCGTCCCCTACGCCGCTCTGATGCTCGTACTGGGCTCGATCGGCGACAAGTACAGCCGCCGCGGCGCGCTGATCCTGGGCCTTTTGATCTTCGCGGGCGGCTCGGTGATGGGCGGCGTGGTCGACGAGACCGGCTTGGTCATCACCGCCCGTGCGATCATGGGCGTCGGCGCCGCCGTCGTCATGCCGGCCACCCTGTCGCTGCTCGTCGCGATCTTCCCGAGGGCGGAGCGCGCCAGGGCCATCACGGCCTGGAGCGCGACCTCCGGCCTCGCCATCGCCGCCGGTCCGCTGGCGGCCGGCTGGCTGCTGGAGAACCACGCCTGGGGCTCGACCTTCCTGATGAACGTCCCCATCGCGGTGGTCGGCGTCGTCGGCACACTGCTCCTGGTGCCGCCGTCGAAGGCGGAGAAGATGGGTGGGATCGACTACGTCGGCGGTCTGCTCTCGATCGTCACCGTCGGCAGCCTGGTCTACGCGACCATCGAGGGCCCGCACTTCGGCTGGGGCAGCGGCCCCATCACCGCGGCCGTGGTCGCCGGTCTCGGCCTGCCGGCCTTCGTCGCGTGGGAGCTGCGCCACCCCCACCCCATGCTCGACGTACGCAAGTTCAAGGAGCGCCCCTTCAGCGGCTCCATGCTCTCGGTGCTGTTCTTCTTCTTCGGCACCTTCGGCTCGATCTACTACGCCACCCAGTTCCTCCAGTTCGTCCTCGGCTACAACGCGCTGGACACCGGCGTACGACTGCTGCCGCTGGCCGGGGCCGTCTTCGCCGGCGCCGCGGTGACCGGACGACTGGCCCCGAAGCTGGGCGTGAAGCCGGTGGTGGGAACCGGCATGGTGGTCGGCACCGCGGGCGTCTTCCTGCTCACGCGGATCGAGTCGGGCTCGACCTACACCGACTTCCTGGCGCCTTTGCTGCTGCTCGGCTTCGCGATCGGTCTGAGCCTGTCCCCGGCCACCGACACCATCATGGGCTCCTTCCCCGAGTCGGAGCTGGGCGTCGGCGGCGGCGCCAACGACACCGCGCTGGAACTCGGCGCCTCCCTGGGTATCGCCATCCTCGGCTCGCTGCTGGCCACGTCCTACAAGGACAAGCTGACCGACCTGGTCGGCGGCCACCTCCCGGCCGCGGCCATGGACACCGCCAAGGACTCGGTGGGCGGCGGCCTCGCGGTCGCCGAACAGGTCGCGAAGAACCCGGGCGGCGGACCCCAGCAGGCCCAGACCCTGATCGGCGCGGTCCATGAGTCGTTCGCCCACGCCATCGCCCACACCAGCCTCATCGGCGGCGTCATCATGGCTGCCGGAACCCTGATAGTCCTGGCGGTCCTGCCCGGCCGCAGGGCTACCGGCAAGCACCGCCAGGAGGGGCCGGTGACACCGGAAGCCGACCGGGGCGAGGAGTACGCCGACTCCGTTCGGTGAGCCGCCCGGACTCCTGAGAATCCTGCCCGGCCTCCTCCCGTCGGGGCCGGGCAGAGCTCCGTCGCCTGCCGATGCGTTCTCGCCTGTTCGGCGTAACGTCATCCTTGTGGAGGTCGCCGCGGACAGCCTCGTGTCCCGTGCCGCGCATGAGCTCAGGCTGAGCGCGGACGGGCTGATCGCCGACGTGGAGCGGTGTCTGCGCCGTGAAGTCCCGGAGCTGTCGAATGACCCGGAGACCGCTCGCGTGACCTCGGAGAACATCGCCGAGCACATAGACGGCGTCCTGGGCGGCCTCGAGCACGGCATCGAGCTGAGCCGGATCGATCCGCCCGTCGCCGACATCGAACGGGCACGTCGGCTGGCCCGGCGCGGAGTCTCCCTCAGCGCGATGCTGCGGGCTCACCGGCTCGGACAGGGCATCGCTCTCGACAGGCTGCTCGAAGAGTTGCCGCGACTGACGAGCGACGCCGAGCTGATGGGCGCGGCGGCACGCAAACTGATCGCGGCGACGACCGGATACGTGGACCGGACCTCCGAGCAGGGCGTCATGGCGTTCCAGGAGGAGCGGGACCTGCGACTGCGGTGGCGGCTGGCGGTGGTGAACGAGGCCGGCCTGCGCGTCGGCACCACCCTGGACATCACCCGCACGACGCAGGAACTGGTGGACCTCGCGATCGAGCACTTCGCCGACCTCGCCACCGTCGACCTGCTCGACTCCGCGCTCCACGGAAACGACACCCCGCAGGAGAAGCCGCTGGTACTGCGCAGGGTCGCCCAGCGGCCGGTGACCGAGGACTGCCCGGAGGTGACCATCGCGCGGCAGCAGCTCCACACCTACCCGGACGGATCGCCGCCGGACCGCGCCCTGACCACCGGACAACCTTCACGGCACCACCTCGACGGGGCTCTCGACCGCTCGCCGGTGAACCCGGGACCCGGCTGCGGGGTCGACGCCCACCAGACCCATTCGACCCTGGTCGTTCCCCTGCGTGCCCGTGGCACCGTCCTGGGCATCGCACAGTTCTCCCGCAACCGCAATCCCAGTCTCTACGACGACGAGGACCTGCTCCTCGCGCAGGAGATCGCCGCCAGGGCAGCCGTCGCCGTCGACAATGCCCGCCGCTACACCCACGCCCGCGCCACCGCCCTCGGCCTCCAGCGCAGCCTGCTCCCGCCGTGTATGCCACGGCAGTCCGCCGTGGAGGTCGCCTGTCGCTACCTGCCCGCCGGCGCCGAGGCCGGGGTGGGCGGCGACTGGTACGACGTCATCCCGCTGTCGGGAGCCCGAGTCGCCCTGGTGGTGGGCGACGTGGTCGGCCACGGCATCCACGCGGCCGCCACCATGGGTCGGCTACGGACCGCCGTTCGCACCCTGGCCGACATCGACCTGCCGCCCGACGAACTCCTCACGCACCTGGACGACGTCGTCCTGCGCCTGTCCGCGGAAGTCTGCACCGACCTGGACACCGAAGCCGACCCGGACATCGAAACCGACGGGTACATCGGCGCCACCTGCCTGTACGCGGTCTACGACCCCGTCAGCAGTTGCTGCACCCTCGCCCGCGCGGGCCATGTGCTGCCTACCGTGGTGACCCGGGACGGCAGCGTCGACATCCTCGACCTGCCACCGGGCCCGCCGCTCGGCCTGGGCGGCCTGCCGTTCGAAGCCGCGGAGGTCGACCTGCCCGAAGGCAGCCTCCTCGCCCTCTACACCAACGGCCTGATCGAAGCCCGCGACCACGACATCGACACCGGCCTCACGCTGCTGCGCCAGGCACTCGCCCAGCCCACTGCCTCCCTGGAGGCCACCTGCGACGGCGTGCTCGAAAGCCTGCTACGGGCTCGCCCGGACGACGACGTGGCCCTGCTCCTCGCCCGCACCCACGCCCTCGGTAGCCGCCAGGTCGCCAGCTGGGACCTGGCGGCCGACCCTGCCGCAGTTGCCGGGGCCCGGTCGAGAGTCGCCCAACAGCTGAGCACCTGGGGGCTGGAGGACCTCGACTTCACCGCCGAACTGGTGGTCAGCGAGCTGGTCACCAACGCCATCCGCTACGGCAGGCCCCCCATCCAGCTGCGCCTCATCCACGACCGCGCCCTCCTCTGCGAGGTCTCCGACGCCAGCAGCACCACCCCGCACCAGCGCCGCGCCCGTGCTTACGACGAGGGAGGACGCGGCCTGCTCCTGGTCGCCCAACTCACCGAGCGCTGGGGCACGCGCCATGCCCGGCACGGCAAGACGGTCTGGGCGGAGGTGAACGAGTCCGCCGACTTTCCGACATTCGCGCCCAGCCGGTGAGGCCGTCAGCCTCTGAAGACGAGCTCGGCCTGGTCGCGCTTGGTGGTGTGCAGCTCCCAGTAGACGGGGGAGATGTCCTCGGGCTGGGCCGTCGGGAAGTCGGGGATGACCGACATACCGATGGATACGTCGATGCCGATGTGGGCGGCCTGGACGCCGGTGCCGTCGAGCTCCTTGTGGAGGTTGATGGCCCAGTTGCGTAGGGCCGCAGCGGCGGCGTTGACGTTGCCGACCTGCGGCACGGGGTCGATGGAGCCGGCGCCGGTGGTGAACAGGAGGGTGCCCGTGCCTGTCTTGCGCATGGCCGGCAGTACGGCCTTCGTGGCGGCGATGGCTCCGTAGAACTGGAACTCGATCTCGTGCTGCACATGGGACGGGTCGGTCTCGACCGGGGTGGTCAGCGCGGTGCCGCCGAACGTGCCGACCGGGGAGTATTCCAGGACGTCGATACCGCCGAACCGTGCGGCGGCGTCCTTGAGCGCCTTGGTGAGGGCGTCGCGGTCGAGTACGTCCGCGGGGAAGGCGGCGGCGGTGATGCCTTCGGCGGTGAGTGTGCCGACGAGATCGTCGAGCTTGTCGCGTTTGCGGGAGATCAGGGCGACGTCGAAGCCCTGGGAGCCGAAGGTGCGGGCGATGGCCAGGCCCAGCTGGGGGCCGGCTCCGACGATGGCGATGCTGGTCACAGCAATCCTTTCGCAAAACCTGAGTTGACGGAAACAAGTGGATCCGGATAGACCTATCCGATTCAAGAACCGGATAGGTCTTTCCGGTTCACTGCGTCCACGGTACCACTGAAAGTGGATAGGGCAATCCGATTGCTAGACTGGCCGGTATGACTCCTGGCGCCCAGCACTCCGACGACACCGCCGCTCAGCCGCTGCGCAGCGACGCCGAGCGCAACCGGGAGCGCATCATCGCCACCGCACGCCGGGTGTTCGCGCGCGACGGACTGAACGCCTCCATGGCTTCCGTGGCCCGCGAGGCAGGCGTGGGAATCGCCACGATCTTCCGCCGCTTCCCCACCAAGGAAGAGTTGGTCGCTGCCGTCTTCGCCGACCGCATGGACGCCTACGCCGACGCGGTCGCCGTCGCACTGGACGACCCCGACCCTTGGCACGGGTTCATCGGCTACATCGAGACCGCCTGCGCGATGCAGGCCGCGGACCAGGGCTTCGCCGACGTACTGACCACGACCTTCCCGACGGCCAAGACCATGGAAGAGCGCCGCAACGAGGCGTACGAGGGCATGGTGCGGCTCATCGACCGTGCCAAGGCGACGGGGCGTCTGCGCGAGGACTTCGACCCCTCGGACCTCGTGCTGATCCACATGGCCAATGCCGGCGTCGTCAACGCCTGCGGCGACTCTGCCCCCGACGCCTGGCGCCGCGTGGTCGCCCTGTTCATCCAGTCCTTCGAGGCCCCCGCCCGCGGCCTCCTGCCTCCCTCGCCCGAGCATGACGCCCTCTACCGGGCGATGCTCCGCGCCAGCCCGGCGGGCCTCACCGCACCCGCGCCGGACTGACCCTCCCCGTTGTATGTGAAGGGTGAGATCTCGTATCTGAAGGGGGAGATCTCGCCCGGACCGGCGAGCTACTGCGCGTCCAGGCGGACGATCAACGTCAGCCAATCCGCCGACGTGAACTCCGCGATGGTCGTCACCGCCTGGAAGCGTCCGGTCCAGAACGCCGCCGGATCCGGGATCCCTCGGCTGCGCCACGACGTATGAACCCGCGGCATGTGCTCATTCAGGGGTTGGGGGGTGGGTGGGAAGGACTGGTTCAGACCGACGATGTGGTTCCGACTATGTGGTTCCGAAATCGGCCCAGCCCTTGGGTAGCCACGCTGTTGCGGATCGTCTTCGAACGACCTGACACCGTCACCGTCCAAGTTTCCCAAGCAGGTTGGTTACGGGGCGGCATCGCGCCGTGCCGCCCGAGCGGAACGACGAATGGACCGAAGCTCGCCGCCATGTGGGACTCGACCCGCTGACCAAGGCCCGCCTCCACCTGGTCGAGTCAGAGAACGAGATCACCGAGTGGCCGTCGACACACCACTCCAATGGCGTGACCCATGTCTGCCGGGCGACTTCGCCGAGGCTCTTCCCTCATCTCGCCCTTGACCTGCTTCGTCCTGGCATTTCTTGGTGCTGCCACATTTCGCGGACATGGCTGCGCGACACCCTTGTGGCTCGGTTGCGGAGCCGCCGCGCCCCACGCATGGTTTAAGCAACAATTCGAGCCTCATTGGAGGGCGACGAGTCATGAGCAAGGCGAAGGCAAAGGCCAAGCAGGTCAAAGGGAAGATGAAAGAGACCACTGGCAAGGCCATGGACGACGAGAGCATGCGGGCCGAGGGCCGTGGTGAGCAGATCGTCGGTAAGGCGCAGGAGACCGCGGAAAAGGCGGCGGACCGTGTGAAGAAGACCGGCCGATAGGACTGCTCGCTCCGCCGACACATGCGACGGGACACACCGAGCCGAGCGAACGCCGAGGCCGAAGATTGCGTCGGTCGGCGTCACCTGCGGTTCGGGTGTGTGAGCCGAATCGAGGCGGTCGGGACAGCCCCGACCGCCTCGGTCCGTTGCGCGCCACGGCAGGCGGTTCGACTCGTCTGGCGTCGGTCGCTGCGCGGTGCGCTCGGAACAGCGATTGCCGCGCGTTCGAAGGGGCACCCGGCACTTGGGCGACCCCCGAGTCCGGGGTCGGCCCACGCCCCATGATGACCGTGCTGTCAGGCAGGTCAGGCAGGTCAGGCGGTACGACGATGAAGAGCGAAGCAGCACTGCACGGTGAGGCCACCGCCAGTCGCTCGGTGTTCGGAGCACCCTGCTGGGCGAGTCTGACCACGCGAGATCTGCAGACGGCGGAGGACTTCTACCGAGCCGTGCTGGGCTGGGAGTGGCGCACGAGCAGCACGATGGGCGACCGGTACCGAGTCGCGAGCGTGCAGCGGGTCCCGGTCGCAGGGATCTCGGAGGTGAACTTCGGGGTGAACACGGCCGTCGCGTGGACCCCGTATTTCGCGGTGGCGAGTGCGGACGAGACCGTGTCGCGCAGTCAGGAGCGTGGGGGTACGACCGCGGTGGGGCCGATCTCGTTGCCGCCGGGCCGGGCGGCTCTGCTGGCCGACCGGGACGGAGCGGTGTTCGGTATCTGGGAGGGCGAGCTGGTGGCCGGCTGGGAGGAGTGGCGCCGGGCGGCACCGGTCTTCGTGCGGCTGCACACCCGTGACGCCTTCGACGCCGCCATCTTCTACGCGGAGGTCCTGGAGTGGGCGTCCTCGGCCCCCGGGTCCTGCGAGGTGCGCTACGAGGACAACGAGGTCGTGCTGCGCAGCCGGGGCGACGTCGTGGCCCGTATCCACTCCGGCGCGGTCGAGGCGGCGCCCGACCCGACGATCCGGCCGCACTGGCAGATCCACTTCACCGTCGACGACGTCGAGGCCGCCGCCCGCGCCGCCCGCGCCCACGGCGGCACGGCCCACCAGCAGGGCCTCGGCTCGACCGAGGCCATCCTGACCGACCCCGACGGAGCCCGCTTCTTCGTGACCGCGCGAAGGGCGGACTGAGGGCCGCAGTGTCGGTGCTGCCCGGCCCAGGATGTGCTGGACGGTCTCCATCTTGGGGGCCTGGTCGGCGACGTACCGTTCGGTGATCTGCGGGAGCCGGGTCACGAGCGCGGCCAGCCCGCTGTCGCGGCATGACGCGGGAAGTCGTGCACAGTCTCAGCAGCCCAGCGGAGCCACACCGGACTCCGGCCATGCCCGAGCCGAAGTCGAGCTCCTGCGGCAGGTGTTCCCAGGAGGTTCCGGTCTGCGGCGCGAACGGGATGCCCGTGGGGAGTTCTCAGGTGGTGCGGGTGGGGGTGTGGGTGGCAAGGTCATTGCATGATCGAGATCTGTCCGGGTTCGTCACGTGAGGCCGAGCGTTCGTAGGGGCCGGTGGTAGTCGCGGCCGGTGTGGCGGAGGGTGGCTGCGATGTTGGGCCGG
>NZ_JBVJPA010000010.1:0-427527 GCF_055582885.1 Streptomyces sp. NPDC107454
ACAGGAACAGCAACAAGCCCCCACCCAGCAGCAGAACCAGCCCCCGCCCACATGCCCCGCCTCACCACCACCGTCCCCCGCGAATACGTCCACCGCTCCACCCTCGCCGAGGTCTTCCTCACCGGCTGCGAACAAACCGGCACCACCCACTACACCCTCACCGCCCAATGGCCCCGCGCCCACACCTTCTTCACCACCCCCCAAGGCACCCACCACCACCCCCTCCAAGCCGCAGAAACCATCCGCCAAACCGGCCTCTACCTCGCCCACGCCGAACTCGGCATCCCCCTCGGCCACCACTTCCTCATGCGCAACCTCCACCTCACCACCCACCCCCAACACCTCACCATCGGCCCCACCCCCACCGACCTCACCCTCACCGCCACCTACACCCCCCACCACCCCCACACCAAACGCCCCACCGACTTCACCATGCACATCACCATCACCCGCAACGGCCACCCCACCGCCACCGGCACCGGCCGCTTCACCTGCCTCACCCCCACCACCTACCAACGCCTCCGCCACCCCCACACCACCACCCCCACCACCCCCGCCACCGGCACCACCCCCGCCACCACCACAGGCACCAGCGATACCGGCACCCAACACCAACCCCACAACCCCCCACCCACCCACTACGGACGCACCCTCCCCCACGACATCGTCCTCACCCCCACCCCCCACCCCCACACCTGGCAACTCACCCCCAACCCCCACCACCCCATCCTCTTCGACCACACCACCGACCACATCCCCGGCATGGTCCTCCTCGAAGCCGCCCACCAAGCCACCACCGCCCACACCCACCCCACCCCCACAACCCACCCCACCCACCCCACCACCCTCCACGCCACCTTCCACCACTACACCGAACACCACACCCCCACCTACATCACCGCCCACACAAACAACAACACCCACAACAACCAACCCCCCACCACCCACATCACCGCACACCAAAACAACACCACCGTCTTCACCGCACAACTCACCACCCACACCCCCACCGACACCACCTGAGAGAGAGTTTCGCCCCGGCGAGGTCGTTGGGCTCGAGGTTCAGGTGTCGCGCCAGTTCGGGGTGAATTCGCGGGTGAGTCGTCCACTTATGGGGGAATGACTCTTGCCGTCGCGGCCTACGGCCCTCCGTTCTCCCACGGTGCAACGTTGAGGATGGCGTCCATATCCGGGCCGTTGCCTCTCAAATCGGCCCAATGGCCATGGGTCAGAGAACCGTGACCGTTCGGTCCAGGGAACTCAGCTTCGGTATGTCGTGGGAAGCTCTTTGCGGGTTCAGCCAGGCCGTGCAGGTCGGCGACACGCTCTACGTCTCCGGGCAGTTGTCGCACGACAGCACCGAGGCCATCGCCGGGGCGGACGACGTCGAGCTGCGGGTGAGGACGACTCTCGAAATCCTCGACCGGGTGCTGGAGCACTTCGGCGCCGACCGCAACCAGATCGTCGAGACCTCCGTTCTCGTCAAGGACCTACGGGAGCACTTCCACACCGTCGCCCGGCTGCACGCCGCGTACTGCGGCGACCACCGGCCCACCGGCACCGTCCGACATCATCACCGCCGCGATCCAGCGACTGGACGCCCTCCCCAACCCCGGCTGACCAGCAAAAGCCCACTCCGATCAGCTGGAAACACCCACCGGAGAAGTGGAACCCGGCGCTCACCCGACGCGACAGCCGGCCATCAAGCGGCGAGGCCGGGGACTGTTGGGTCGCCGTCGAAGCTCGCCGGTATAGCCCCGTCCGAGCGTGCGGGCGCCGGTCCTGTGGCGCTGCGCGCCCAGGGCCCGCCCCCCCCGGGCCCGACGCCCCCGCCGCGGCGGGACCAGTCAGTCGACGAAGTACTGGTCGTGCCTGTCGAAGAACTCGGCTCGCTCCTCCTCCGTGGCGTCGCCCAGCTCCGACATCTTCTCGAAAAACTCCTCACGCGGTGCACCCGGCGTGAAGAGCAGCAGCATCTCGGCCAGGGTGTCGGAGTCGTTGCGGAAGGCATGCAGCCCGCCCTGCGGAACGTACAGGAAGTCGCCCTCCCGCCCGTCGACCCACTTCTCGCCGTTGAACAGGCGAACGGTTCCGTTGAGGATGAAGAAGGACTCCGAAATGGTGCGGTGGAAGTGCGTCTTGGGGCCACCCGACTTCGCCTTCATCATGACCCGGTAGAGGCCGAACTCACCACGCGTCATGTCGTTCGTCGCGAGGTAGCGGATGCGCATGCCGTCTCCGGATTCGCCGACATTCGGCACGGTGTCGGCCGGCAGGAAGTGCGCGCTGATCTCGCCCCCATCGCCGAAATACACCTGCTTCGGGTACGACATGCAAACCATCCCCTTACCTGGATCGAGTGCGCAACGGCGCACTGACGGGACATGTGCCGATCACTCCAGGTGGCCGCCGCCGCCCAGGACCACGCCCGCTCAGGGAGAGCCGGATTCCCCGCGCCTGTGTGACAGTTACGGAATCACCCGAGGCCCCGTCCGTCCGGCAAGGTTGCGATCCGTTTTGCGCAGAATATCGCCTTTTAGTCAACTTTATGATAACAGCGTTCCACGGCGTTCCCACTGAGCGGGCCTGCCTCCATGGTCATGAGTTAAGCCGTGTCGGGTGCCAGTTGATGCGGGCCGGGTCGACGCGCGCAATCACGGAGGCCTTCGTGATCAGGGTGCGTAGGGCCTGGTAGACACAGAGAAGGGCCCACAACTCCTGGCGTACGCCCTCGGGTTTGCCTGACCGCAGGACGCCACCGCCCGTCCGCAGGTCGACCTTGACCAGCTTGAACAGGACTTCCACCGACCAACGCTCCGCGTAGTTGCGGGTCAGTTCCAGGGCGGGGGCCGCATCGGGGTCCAGCAGCGTGGTGATCAAGCAGAACACCTCGCTGATCCCGTCGTCGTCGGCCACGCCGTACTCGATGACCCGCACCGTCACACACTCCGAGCGCCTGGTGCCACGCAGCTCGGACAGGTAGGTGCCATCGGGCAGTTGTTTCTTGATGGGCAGGGTGGAGGAGGCCGAGACCCGCCACAGCAGTTCGGCCCCGGTGAGAGCGGCGGCTGCGTACAGGTCGTAGGAGGGAAAGCCCCGGTCCGCCAGCAGCAACATGCCCGGGGTCAGCCGGTCGAGCAGGCGCTCGAACAGGGTCCGTTCGCCGACCGCGATGGAGTCGAAGGCCGCCCCGGCCAGGGCCAGGGTGCCGCACTCGGCCAGCACCACCATGCGGACCTGCGGGCGACTGCCGCCGGCCGGCACACCGAAGGCAGCCTCGTTGTGTCGCCCCGAGGGCACATCGAAGACCGTCCCGTCCACCGCCATCAGCCGCAGCCCCCGCCAGAACGCGTCCGGGGTCTGCTCATCGGCCACCGGGGCGGCGACCTCGTAGAACAGATTGCGCAGCGGCGCCTCGCCGAGCCGGTAGCGGGCCAAAGAGATCGCCCCGTCGCTGGGCACCCGGTAGCCGTCCCAGCCGCCCCGCGACCACCGCAACCCCTCCAGCAGGCCCCGAAGCGTGCGCACATACCCCTTGCCCGGCTCCAGCCACAAGGCCATCGCGAGATACATCATCAGTTTCGACGGCAACGAGCGCGTCCGCTCCTCCCGCGCGCCGGCCTCGTCCACCGCGGCCTGCACGGCGTCCTCCGGGAACACCGTCGCCAGGAGCCCGATCGACACGTCATCCGTCAGCCGCCCCGCGGCCCCAGCCTCAGCTCGCTCCACCCGAAGATCATCACATGGAGTTCGTTAACTCATGACTATTACAGCTCAGCCCGTCAGGTGGTGAGCGTGAGCCCGATCAGTCGTCGGCGTGCATCGGAGAGGTCACTGGGATACGCAAACGAGGTCGTGCGGGGGCGCCTTGGGGCCAGACGCGAGCGAGCTGACGGAAAGGGGCCGCAGCCGGGCTGGTATCGGGCTTTGCAGTGACCGGCCGTAATCCGCTTGACCTGGCCGCGGGTCAACGCTGCACTGTGGCGGACACCATGAGTCGTGGTGCCGGTACCCCCTGCGTGGTGGCAGCGCAGGGCCGAGCAGTCCAGGGAAGGCAGCGGCAGTAATGGAGATTCGTCCCACGACCGACCAGGACCTCGACGTCTTCGTCGACACACTCCATGCCGCGTTCGGGCGCTTCCCTGAAACCCCGACCGAGGGCGGCGGGGTCTGGTGGTCTGCGCTCGAAATGGATCGCAGCCTGCTCGCCCTGACGGCGGACGGGCGGCCCGTCGGCACCGCCGGTGCGTATGCCTTCGAACTCACCCTGCCCGGTGAGATCCTCGTCCCGGCCGCCGGGGTTACCGCCGTGGGCGTTCTGCCCTCGCACCGACGCCAGGGCGTGCTCAGCGCGATGATGCGGCATCAGCTCACCGAGCTGCGGGCGCGCGGGGAGTTCCTCTCCGTGCTGCTGGCGTCCGAGGCCCTCATCTACCGCAGGTTCGGCTACGGACCGGCGACCTACACGCAGCGGCTGACGGTGCCACGCCACCAGGCCGCCCTCGCCGTCCCCCGGGCGCGAGGAACGGCCGACGCCCCGGCGACCGGCTCGGACACCGGCACGATCGAGCTGCTGCGGCGTGCCGAATGCGGCGAGATCCTGGAAGAGGTCTACGACCGCTACCGCCGCGCACAGCCCGGCGCGCTGTCCCGGCCGCACCGCTGGTGGGCCCTGGGCGCAGGGCAGCCCCCGGTCGCTTCAGCGCCGCGCTACGTCGCCGTCCACCGGGACGCCGACGGAGTCCCGGACGGGTACGCCAGCTACTCGGTCGGCGAGCCCAGCACCTTGACGGTGGACGAGACCATCGCCGCAGACGACGCCGTCTTCACGACCCTGGCCCGGTTCGTGCTCGGACACGACCTGGTCACTCAGGTCGTGTTCAAGCATTTCCCGCCCTCGCACCCGCTGCGCTGGCAGTTTGCGGACTTCCGCGCCGGCCAGGTGAGCGGCGACACCGACTGGCTCTGGGTGCGGCTGCTGGACGTCCCGCGTGCGCTGACCGCGCGCGGCTGGTTCATGGACGGCGAGCTCGTCCTCGACGTCGATGACCCGTTCCTGGGCGAGCGCGGCCGCTACCTGCTGACTGTCCGAGGCAGCAAGGCCGACTGCGTCCCGACGGACCGGGAGCCCGACCTGTCCCTGGACGTGAGCGACCTGGGCTCGATCTACCTCGGCGGCACCGCCCCGAGCACGCTCGTGCGTGCCGGACACATCCGCGCCCACCGCCCGGACGCGGCCACCCTCGCTGACGCCCTCTTCCGCGCCGAGCGCTCCCCGCACTGCCTGCACTGGTTCTGACCGCACGCTCGCCGACCCTGCACGCGTGATGAACCGTGGGAGCTGTTCAGTCGGGTGATTCCGGAGACGGCCGTCCTGCGCCCGCAAGGAGGCGGCCGGCGTCGTGCCGGCGACCGGGAGACGTTCGCGGCGATCGTGTTCGTGGCCACGTCGGGCTGCATCTGACGGCAGTTGCCGCCGCTGTTCGGGCCGTGCCGGCGGACCGTGCACTGCCGCTTCGCCCGGCGGAGCCGTGACGGTGCCCAGGCACGGCCCCACCGCGTGATCCTGGACCACGCCGCAGGCGACCGGGCAAACTACGCGCCGACAAGGGCTACGACCGCGACCACCTACGCTGATGGTTTCGTAGCCGCAGCATCCGCCCCCGGACACCGCCCTCGCCAGCCGGCGATATCCGAGAAGATCTGCGGCGAGTCCGACGAAGCTGAGGGGTTCCGGACTCGGAGTCCGCTCCGCCGCTTCGGTCGTGGCAGCGGCCAGCAGTCCTCACGACTCGCCCTCGGCTGGAAGCTCGAGGTGCAGTTCATAGCCGCCGTCGGCCGTTGGGCCGGAGGTAACGGTGCCTCCAAGGAGTGCGGCGCGCTGTCCCAGGCCGACCAGACCGTGGTGCGCACTGGGCAGAGGGAGAGGAGGACGGGTCGGTGCGGTGTTGGTGATCGTGGCACGAATGGCGCCGCCCTCGCTGCGGATGCGAACCGTCGCACTGGTCCCGGGGGCGTGCTTGCGTACGTTGGTCAGCGCTTCTTGGACGGTGCGGTAGATGGCGCGCTGAACGGTGGGCGGAAGGTCGTCGGACACGTCGTTGTGCAGCTCGACCTGGATGCCGCTGTTGTCGACCAGCCGCTCAAGGTCGGCGAGGGACGGCTGCGGCGTCAGCTCCGTGGGGCGGCCCCCTGAGGCGCGCAGGACGCTGACCATGTGCCGCAGTTCGTCCAGGGTCTGTACGCTCAGCCGCCGGATCGTGGCGGCTGCTTCCTTGACTTCGGCGTCCCGGGCGCCGACCTGAAGGGCTCCGGCCCGCACCGCGATCAGACTGACCTGGTGGGAGACCACGTCATGCATTTCCCGGGCGAGCTGCGCACGTTCCCTGGCCAGTACGGCCTCGGCAGTCAGCAGCCGCTTGTGGTCACGCGCCTCGGAGATCTCGGCGAGCCGCTGCGACAGATCGCGCCGGGTCTGGACGAGTTGGCCGAGGAAGACAGGAGCGGCCGCCGTCGCCGCGGTGTAGCCCAGCGTGACGAGGGTCGAGGTGGCCGCGAGGTTCCAGTGCAGTGACGGCCATGAGGTCATGTCGCAGATCGTGAATGCTGTCACGCCGGCGGCCAGCAGGGCGCGGTGTCGGGTGAATGTGGCGAGGGTGTAGAGCGCGGCCAGCGCGGCGATGACCGCGTCGGAGACCAGGACGGCGGGCAGCGTGAGCAGGAAGGTGAGCAGCGGCCGGCGACGGCGCAGGAGAAGCGAGAAGGCGGCAACCAGGGCGCAGCCCAGGCGCAGCGGCTCGTCGATGTGGACCTTGACCCAGACATCGAGCAGCGAGGCTCCGACGAGGATGGCGTCCAGCAGCGGGGCGGGCGGGCGGCGAGGGGTCATCCCCCCTCCTGGTCCCGCGATGGTTTGAGCAGGCAAGCCCCTTCGGCGAGCCGGGAGGCCTGGATGCGGCCGTCCACGTTGAGTTCCGTGAGGATGGCGCTCACGTCGTCCTTGACCGTGCTCGTGCTCAGCTGCATCCGTGTGGCGATGTCGCTGTTGGACAGTCCCTCGCCGATGAGGACGAGCACGGCGCGCTCACGGTCAGTGAGTCGGGCGAGGTTGTGGGCAGCGGGTTCCTGGGGGTCGGCGTTCGGACGGACGTCCACGGCCGTCCGGGTGACCTTGGACGACAGTACGGTGCCGCCGTCTGCCAGGGCCCGTACCAGGACCGGAAGCTGCTCGGGGTCGGTGTCCTTGAGCAGGTAGCCCGCGGCGCCCGAGCGGAGTGCCGTTGCCACGTGTTCGTCCATGCCGATGGTCGCGAGCATGGCCACCACCGGAGGGTGGGACAGCCGACGGAGGCCGGCCAGGACGGTGAGGCCGTCGACGTCCGGCATCCGGATGTCCAGAAGCACGACGTCAGGACATATCTCCTGTGCCGCCTGAAGCGCCTGGCTGCCGGGAACCGCCGCCGCGACCTCGATGTCATGCGCCGCGTCGAGGATGTACTGAAAACCCTTGCGAATCAGGGCCTCGTCGTCGACCACCAATACTCGGATCACGGGTGCTCCACTCACCATGGGACCACTGTCCGATTCGTACCATGTCATGACACTCCCGGCTGGTTCACAGCATCGACTCCAGCCAGTCGGCGGGGGCCGCGTCGGCCAGTCGGCGGGGGCGGTTCCGGACACCTGCCGGATGGTTGCGACGCACGCCGTCCGGGACCCTGGATCACATGTTGCACGCCGTATCAGAGGTCGCACCGTCCGGGGCGGCATCCGTTGTGGGGGCGAGTCTCGCCCCCTCCTTTACGGCGTCGACTACGGCCTCGACCGGACGGCTGATCGGACTCGACCTGGCTCGCGGCCTGGCGGTGTTCGGCATGTACGCGGCCCACGTCGGTCCCGACCCATCGGTGGGCGGCCCACTGGGCTGGGTGATGGAGGTGGCACGCGGCCGGTCCTCTGCCCTGTTCGCCCTGCTTGCCGGGTTCACCCTGGTCCTTCTCACTGGTCGGCCACAGCCACGGACGGGGCGAGCCGGGCGGCAGGCCATGGGCAGGGTACTGATCCGCTCCGCCGTCCTGGTTGCCCTGGGATACGCCCTGACCTGCCTGGACACCTCGGTCGACGTGATCCTCGCCGCTTACGGAATGGTCTTCCTCCTCGCCCTTCCGCTGTATCGGCTGCGGGCCGACACCCTGGCCGTCATCGCCGCGGCGACCGCGCTCGTACTGCCTCAGGTCCTGTATCCGCTTCGGGCCGCGGTCGAGGGCGGAAGCTGGGCCGACGCCGTCATCGCCCACGACCCGCTGGCCCGGATCACCGATTCGGACGGGATCATTGAATTGTTCATCACCGGCGCTTACCCGGTACTGACCTGGCTGCCCTTCGTCATCGCAGGAATGGCAGTGGGCCGGCTCGACCTCGCCAGGCCCGGCATACGCGCCAAGGTCGCTCTCTTCGGCAGCACACTGGCCCTGCTCGGCTACGGCGGTTCCTGGCTGGCCCTGAACATGGTCCCCGGCGCGCAGGCAGCCGTGAGCGCTACGACGGACGGCGGGTCGGCCGCATCGGCCTGGTGGTCCGACGCCGTGGGCGTCCCCACCACCAGTACCCCGGACTGGCTACTGGTGGCCGCACCGCACAGCCAGACGACATGGTCGATCCTGGGTAACACCGGCGTCGGCCTCGTGATCATCGCCGTCTGTCTCTTCGCCACGGACCGGTCGGCCCGCCTGCGGCGGCTTGCCGCGCCCGCCATCGCGGTCGGTTCGGTCTCCCTGACCGCTTACGTCGGCCACATCATCGCCATCAAGACCCTGGGCATCGACGACCTGCCGACCTCCGCGGCCCTGCCGGCCCTGGCCTGCTTGGCGACGGCCAGCATGCTGCTGGCCGTCGCCTGGACGCGGGCGTTCCGGCGAGGACCACTGGAGTACATGCTGCACGCCGCCACCGCACCCGCACGCCTGATCAACTAGCCGGCTGTGGTCCAAGCCCCTTCCAGGACACAAACTCCATCGCCGATTCCGAGGCGCCCACGGTTTCCGAAGATCTCACACCATCCGGCGTCACGCCGGGCCAGGAAAGAGGTAAGCCGATGTCGGTCCGCCTGACATTCATGTGCGCGACAGCCGGGGACACCAGCAGGAACGCGGTGTTCGGTGACGGTCTTCTCAGCGAGCGCGGCCTGCGCGAGGCACGCGTCGTCGGAGCCGCACTCCCCTCGTACTCGCTGGCCATCCGGGCACCGTCGACCCGCTGTGAGCAGGTCGCCGACGCTCTCGGCCTGAACGCCACGCTCGAACCGGCGCTGCGCGACTTCGACTACGGCACGTGGCGTGGGCGCACAGTCGGCGAAGTCACCGCACACGACCCCTACGGGTACGGCGCCTGGCTTACCGACCCGGATGCCGCGCCACACGGAGGCGAGTCGGTACGCCGGCTCTGCCGCCGAACCGCCGGCTGGCTGAGCAGAGTGCCGCCTGGCACGGGCGACGCACTGGCCATCACCGAGCCGGCGATCATCCGGGCCGCGCTCGTCCATGCTCTGTCCACACCGACAACGGCCTTCTGGCATTTCGATGTGCCGCCGCTGTCCGCGGTCTCCCTCACCTTGCGTGGTGACCACTGGAACGTCCGGCCCGGGCCCGTCATCCCTGGAGGAGTCGGCACCCGTCTTACCGTTCCCGTGCCTGCTGTCGCTGTGCGGAATCAGACGACGCTCCTGTGGGACGAGACGGCGGACGACGAGCGGCACGACCTCGTCGCCTGGGTGTGACCCACGAGCACGCTCGCTGAGATGTGCCGGGTCAGGCTGGGACGCCGAGCCGAGGGCTTGGGAAAATCGGGCGGGTGACCCCGCTGGGCGACAGCGCCCACGCGATGGTGCCGTTCCAGGCCCAGGGTGCGGCGCAGGCGATTCGGGACGCGGCCGTGCCCGGCGACGACCTCGCGCGTGCCGCGTCGCCCGAGGTTCCCGACGCGGCTCGTCCGGTACGCCCTCCGGGCGAGCCCGGCCCGAAGTGACGTCGATGAACTAGACGCCGCCTTGCAAGAGTTGACCCGCCGCTCCTCAACCCTACGGCTTCCTCACGAGTGAAAGACGGTGTGAAGAGACCACGCATGCCCCGCCATAAAGTGGGCACGGCTTGCTGGCATGAGCGTCACGAATATGCCAACTTTCCTTCCCGGCCTGGAACTCTCCCGCCGCTTCTACACCGAAGCAGTACGCCCCCTGCTGGGGGAAGCCTCCCCCGCAATCCCGCACTCCGCAGCACGCCTGGGCAGCGGCTCCGAGGTGCTCGGGTTCGACACCCCCCGCTCCGCGGACCACGAATGGGGCCCCCGTCTCCAGCTCTTCCTCCGCCGCCAGGACGTCGCCCGGCACGCGGGACGCATCAGACACGTACTCGCCGAGCACCTCCCGAAGACCTTCCACGGCTACCCCACCCACTTCGCCCCCACCGGCGACCGCGACATCCGCGTCATGAGGGCCACCGACGGCCCCGTCCACCACCGTGTCGAAGTCACCCACCTGTCAGCATGGTTCACCGACGCACTCGGCTTCGACCCCTCCTCCGGCATCACCCCGCGGGACTGGCTCGCCACCCCCACTCAGCTCCTCGCCGAAGTCACCGGCGGAGCCGTCTTCCACGACGGCCTCGGTGAACTCGCCCCCTTACGCACGGCCCTCCGCTGGTACCCGCACGACCTCTGGCTCCACGTCCTGTCCTGCCAGTGGCAGCGCATATCCCAGGAGGAGGCCTTCGTCGGCCGCTGCGGCGAGGTCGGCGACGAGCTCGGATCCGCCGTGGTCGCCGCCCGCCTCGTGCGCGACCTGATGCGCCTGTGCCTCCTGATGGACCGCCGCTATCCGCCCTACAACAAGTGGCTCGGCAGCGCGTTCGCTCGCACCCCCATGGGCCCGCGCCTCACCCCCGACCTCACCGCCGCCCTCGCCGCCGGCAACTGGCGCGACCGCGAGCAGCATCTGGCGTACGCCTACGAGACGGTCGCGGGCCTGCACAACCAACTGGGCCTGACCGACCGCGTCGACCCCGCCACTCGCCCGTACCACGCCCGCCCTTTTCAGGTCCTGCGCGCCGACCGTTTCTCCAAGGCCCTCACGGCTCGCATCACGGATCCAACGCTTCGCGATCTGTTGCCCGTCGGCTCCGTGGACCAGTTCCTCGACAGCACCGACGTCCTGAGCCGCCCGAAACTGACCCGCTCGGCAAGCCACGCCGTACGAAAATCCAGGTCAGAGTGATCCAGACGCGGGCTTCCGGGCAAGCTGCCTGCCACTGCCACCGGCCCGGGAAGTCAACTCACGTCGTCCTCGCGGACTGCGGGCTCCCTGACTTCGACGTGCTCGTCGGCACGGCATTCATCGCCGTCTCGTCCGTCGAGGCTGCGGGCCGGCTATGAGCTTCAGCGTGCCCGGCCGGGAGGGCCGCCTTCCCCTTGCCCCACCAGTGATGGAGGATCTACCCATGACTCGGCAGCGAACCGACGGGGCGCCGTCGGCCGACGCGGCCAACGCCTAGTGAGTACCCCGCTGAGACTTCCCCTGCGTACTCCCCTGAGGCGATCGCGGGGCGGTGGACCCCTCCGCCGTCCGTCTCCAGATCAACCGTGCGAGTGCTCTTCGCCGGTCGCCAGTGAGACGCCACGGAAGGGTCCCCTCGCCGTTCCGCCCCAGGCACCTCGTCACATCCGCGAGATCTGCTCACCGAATGTGCGACGTGGTCCTGCTGACCCATTGGGACAGCGTGAGCTGCATGGTCAGGTTCGCTCGGTGTGGCCTGCGGTGACGGGGCGACGGGTGGCCGCGATCGAGCCGGGTACCCGCGTGAGTCCGCGTGCTTCGGCCTTTGCCGCAGGCCAGAGCGTCGCGCAGAAGAGACAGGTGTGCGGGCACCGCTGCGAGGCGGTCGTACTCGTCCCGGCATATGTGGCAGGTCGCCAGGTGAGCCCGCACCGCGCCTGCCTCATCGGGGGCGAGAGCCTTGCGTTCGCCTACGGCCAGAAGCTCACGGATCGTGCGGCATTCCTCGAGAGCCGTCTTCTCGTCGGGCTTCGTCAGGCACTGGGTTGCGGTCATGGTGAAACCTCCGTTCAGGGTTTCACCATGGCTCAGGAGCGGCCCTCAGCGCGTCGTCCCCACGCAGCGACTTCCGTCTACCACGGCTGCAGTACTCGGTACGTCGGCCTGCGGCCTGGGTAGAAGGCGGACACACCGAGCCGGCGACTATGCGTGTTGCTGGGATTGATCTGGTTCCGTAGCCGGACTGACCAGCCCGCACTGGTAGGCGATGACGACGAGCTGGGCCCGGTCACGAGCTGCCAGCTTGGTCATGGCCCGGTTGATGTGGGTCTTGGCGGTCAGCGGGCTGACGAACAGGCGCTCGGCGATCTCGTCGTTGGACAGGCCCAGTGCGGCGAGACTCGTGACGTCGCGCTCCCGCGGTGTCAAGCTCTCCAGCCGCTCATGTACGGCCGCCGGGCATGGATCCGGCTGGGCCAGAAACCGAGTGATCAATGCCCGCGTCGCTGACGGGGACAGCAGCGCCTCGCCGTCTGCGACCGTTCGGACGGCATCGAGGAGTTCCTCGGGCCGCGCGCCCTTGCCGAAAAAGCCGCTCGCGCCCGCACGCAGTGCGTCGGCGACGTGCTCGTCGTCTTCGAAGGTGGTCAGGATGAGCACTTTCACACTTGCGAGGTCCTCGGACTCGGTGATGATCCGTGTCGCCTCGAGGCCGTCCATCTCCGGCATACGGATGTCCATCAGGACCACGTCAGGGCGCTGTGAGCCGGCCAGCTCGACCGCCTCACGGCCGTTGGACGCCTCGGCCACGGTCTCCATGTCGTCCGTGGCGTCGAACAGCATGCGGAAGGTGCCCCGCAACAGGGCCTGGTCATCGGCAAGCAGTACGCGAATCGTCATGCTCATGTCTCCGATTCCCTGCCGGACTGGGGCGCAGCGGGAGCTCCGCGGTCACGGTGAAACCGCCTTCGGGGCGCGGTCCCGCATACAGCGTGCCCCCTATCGTGGTGGCCCGCTCACGCATCCCGATCAGCCCGTGACCGGCCCCCGGGTGAGGATGGTGCGGTCCGGCGCACCCGTCGTCCTCGACGGTGATCGTCAGCCGTTCGCAGTGATAGTGCACGAACAGTCGGGCATGGTCGGCCCCGGCGTGCTTGCGCACGTTGGTCAAGGACTCCTGCACGATGCGGTACGCGGCCAGGTCGACCGCCGGCTCCAACGGTTCGGTCGTGCCCAGCCACGTGTGGCTCACGGCCAGCCCGGCGCGATCGAACGACGCCAGAAGTGCTGGTACTTGCGCGAGGCCCGGCATCGGGTCACGGAGCGCCACCGGCTCGTCGGACTGCCGCAGCAGGCCTACTGTCACCCGTAATTCGTCCAGCGCGGACCGGCTGGTGTCCCGGATGTTCTCCAGAGCCGTCAGGATTTGTTCCGGGCGCTGGTCCACCAGGTGGACGGCGACGCCTGCCTGAGCGTTGATCAAGGCGATGTGGTGGGCGACGATGTCGTGCAGCTCTCGTGCGATCCGGACGCGTTCCGCCGCCACTCGCTGCTGTGCTTCTTGCTCACGGGTGCGCTCGGCGTGCTCCGCCCGTTCCTCCACGGCCGCCACATAGGCGCGCCGCGAGCGCAGCCCATCCCCGACGGCGGCCGGCAGGGACGTCCAGGCCACCATCGCGGCCTTGTCCGGGTCCAGCCACGAATCCGAGGTCCACACCGCGTCGGCGCCCACCAGGACAGCAGCCGAGACAGCTGCCGCGGTCCAGGCGGTACGCCGGTCGGTCCGTAGCGCCACGTTGTAGATGGACGCCAGCACCGGGCTCGTCACCAGCGGGCTCTCCCGGAAGCCGAGCATCTGAAAGATCACCCCGCAGCCAATGGTGAGCGCCAGTACTCCGAACGGGTGACGACGCCGCCAGAGCAACGCGGTACAGCCGACGGCAGACAACACCACGGCGGGCCAGCGCAACACGAACTCGTGCTCGTGCGGGTCGACCGAGGCAGCCACCACCGACAGCACGCACAGCACAGTCACGCCCAAGACGTCGAGCGTGCGGCTCCGGGCTCGCCCTCGCCGCCTCCAACCGTTGAGCACCGTCATGTCCTCACCGTAGGGTCGGTGGCCGGGTCAGGCATCGTTTCACCATGGCAGGGGGGCGCCCCGGAGCGCTGCCGTAACCATCGGCACAGGTGGTCGTAGTCGTAGCCCTTGTCCATGTGGAGCTTTGTCGGCCTTCGCCGACGAGGTCCGCGGCGCGAGCGGATGGGCGGGATGCCCGCGCCGGCGGGTACGTGCCGGCCGACGGCAAAGACCGTGGCCGAGTTCGTCGTATGCGACGATCCGCGACATGTCAGTGGCCCCTGGCACGATCGCGGGCATGACATCGATCGACGAGCGGCTCGTTCACGAGAAAGCCGCCGAGTACGGCGTTCCGGGACCCGTCGCGCAGGAGTTCATGGCCCGGTTCCGGCCATGCCTCTATCTGGTGCCGCACGAGGAAGTGCCTCCGTCCCGGCGGGAAAGCGTCCGCTCCGCCGCACGAACGGGCGGGCTTCCCGCTCTGCCGGACGGGGTGGACTGGCCTGAAGGGAGAGCGCCGCTCGTGCTGAGCGTCGACTGCGCGGCCCTGCCCCACGACGTACTGGACATCGAACTGCCCGCCGATGGGCACCTGTTGTTCTTCACCGAGATCGAGTACCCGCCAGAGTCGTCCGTGGTGCTCCACATCCCTGCCGGAGCACGCACCACGGAGCGTGCCGCGACGTATGAATTCAACGGTGAGGCCATGGAGGTCAGGGTCTATGAACCACGCACCCTGTATCCCGCGCCCGGACTGACCCTCGACAGCGACTGGCCAGGGGGCCCGCAGACCCGCGCGTTCCTGGACGGCGACGGAGAAGAGGACGCGCTGGACAGTTTCGAGGAAGCCGTCCTCGACGCTGCCTTCGGGGGACATCGCCCCGGCGTCTGCGTGCAGATCGGCGGGTTCTCCGACCCGTGGGACATGGCACCGGACGAGGGCGATCTCGTGCTCTTGGCGCAAATGGCCGGGCAGGCGATCGACTACGACGTATGCACCATGAACCTGATCGTGGGCACACGGGAGGACATCGCCGCCCGGCAGTATGTCGGCCTCCGGTACGAGCAGCAGTGCTGAGCCGGGCCGCCGGTGAGCCGTCGCCCCAGTTGGTCTGAACACACCGCCGGGAGCAGCCCCCACGTGCATCCCATGGTCGCCACGAAGAAGATCGTTGCCAGCACATCGCGGTCTCCGTACCGCGATCTCCAAGTAGCGCGGTTCAGCGGCACAGGGCCGTGTCCACGACACCGTCCATGTGCTCCTTCACTGCCTGGCTCGGCTGTACGGTCACGGCGACGTTGGCCGCGCGGCCGTCCTCGGTGACGCCGCCTCGGGTCTCGTATCCCGTCATGCTGCCGCCGTGGCCCCAGTACACACCGCCGCACGACAGCGGTGTGCTCACGAGTCCCAGCCCGTAACGGGCACCGGCGGGGAAGGGGTAACGGGCGGGGACAGTGGTGCGCATCTGGTGCAGCTGAGCCTTCGGGAGGAGGCGGCCGGCCGACAGCGCGGTGAAGAACCGGTTCAGGTCGGAGTTGGTGGACACCATCTGGCCCGCGGCCCAGGCCCAGGAAGGGTCCCATTCCGTGGCGTCGACCAGAGGCGCGGCTGCCGAATCCTGGTAGTAACCCCTGGGATGGCGCTCCCGGATCGTCACCTCGCCTGGGACGGGGAAGTAAGTGTGGCGCAGTCCGATGCGTTTGATGACGCGCTGGTCGATCTCCTCGGCGAGGGGACGGCCGGTGACCTTCTGAACGATCAGGCCGGCCACCAGGTAGTTCGTGTTGCTGTAGGCCCAGTTCGCGCCGGGGGTGAAGTCAGCCTTGTGCTGGAGAGCGAGGTCGAGGAGTTCGCGGGGGTCGTAGTAGCGGATGTCGTCGCTGAGGTACTTGCTGTAGTTGGGAAGTCCGCTGGTGTGCTGGAGCAGTTGGCGGACGGTGATGTGGCGTCCGTCGATCCCGTCCCCGCGGACGAGACCGCGCAGATAGGTGTCGACCGGGGCGTCAAGGCCGATCTTGCCTTCACCGACCAGTTGCAGCACGACCACCGCCGTGAACGACTTGGTGTTGCTGCCAATGCGCACCTGACCGTCCCGGGGCGCCTTCGCTCCGGTGGCCAGGTCGCCGACCCCTGCGGTGTAGGTGCGGGTGCGGCCGTCACGGTCTTTGACGCTCGCCAGCGCGGCGGGCACGCCGTCGGTGTGCACCAGCGCGTTCAGGCCGTTTTGGACGGAGTGCGGCCTGGCGGCGGCAGACGCCGCGGGCGAGGCCAGGGCGCCCATCGTCATGACGCCGACGGCCAACGCGGCCGCGGCCGGCACGGCTCTGCGCCGACCACTCCGCCGCCCGGACGAACAAAACCTCAGCCATGCCTGCTGACGCACGAGCCAACTCCCTTGGAATCATTGGGTAACCACCGGCTTATGGGCCCAGCATCTCGGAAGTGATCACGCGGGACGATCGTGGTAACCACCCAGGTCCGGGTAGGGCTAACCCCCGGCCGCTTGGTCGGCGGGGAACAGGGGGGACCCCCTGGGCGCGGTGGCCCAGAAGACGCGCCAGGCAGGACCAGCGCGACAGCGGGGTGCCGGCCTCGGCAGGTACCTGGCAGGCCGGCGACCTGACTTCGGCGACCTGCAACGCGGTGATCAAGGCCGGCCGACTGGACCGCTCGGAGGCGGTCAGGGTGGGCGAGACGGCTCGGGCCGCGGGCCTGGACGCTCCGCGTTCAAGGGTTGCCGGTACTGCCAACCAGGGCTCGGCGCCGGTAGGAGCCGTGATCGGAGGTCGGTGCCTGGCCGAGCACGGCCGTCGTCTCTGGCTGCCGGGTGGGAGCGGATCCGAGGTCAGAGAAGGGTGAGGATGCGGGGGCCGTCCTCGGTGATGGCGATGGTGTGTTCGAAGTGGGCGGCTCGACTGCCGTCGATCGTGCGCAGGGTCCATCCGTCGGGGTCGGTGTGGTAGTCGTTGCGCCCTCCGGCCATGAGCATGGGTTCGATGGCCAGGGCGAGGCCATGGCGCAGGGGGAAGCCGCGGCCGGGTCGTCCGTGGTTGGGCACGTGGGGGTCTTCGTGCATCTGGCGGCCGATGCCGTGGCCGCCGAAGTCGGCGGGCATGCCGCAGTCGGCCTTGCGGGCGACCGTGCTGATGGCATGGGAGATGTCGCCGATCCGATGGCCGACGGTGGCGGCGGCGATGCCGGCGTCCAGGGCCTGCTGGGTAGCGGAGATCAGTTCGAGGTCGGCGGGGCGAGGGGTGCCGACGGTGAAGCTGATCGCGGCGTCGCCGGTCCAGCCGTCGAGTTCGGCTCCGCAGTCGATGCTGACCAGGTCGCCGTCGCGCAGGCGGTAGTCGTCGGGGATGCCGTGCGAGACGGCGTCGTTCACGGACGCGCAGATCACGGCGGGGAAGGGGGTCGGGGCGAAGGAGGGCTGGTATCCCAGGAACGGAGAACGTGCTCCGGCCTTGGTCAGAACGGTGCGGGCGGCTTCGTCGAGCTCGCGCAGGCGAACGCCCACAGCTGCCGCGGTACGGGCGGCTGCGAGCGCATGGGCAACGACGCGTCCGGCTTCTCGCATCGCCTCCAGTGCCGTGTCGGTCTTGATCTCCACCATGTGTCGTGACTCCCTGCGATGCGACGATGACCAATACTTATACCGGTATTAGTATCACGGGCATGGTGAGAGTTCCTTTGAGTCCGCAAGAGCGGCAACGCGGAGAGCGCTTCGGGATCCTGCTCCGCCGGGCACGCGGTGACCGCAGCATGGTCGACGTGGCAGCAGCAGCCGGGGTGTCCGCTGAGACCCTTCGCAAGATCGAGACCGGCCGGGCCCCGACCCCGGCCTTCTTCACCGTGGCAGCCCTGGCCCACGCGCTGCACCTGTCCCTGGACGACCTGGCCGCCGCCTGCGCCGAGGGCACCGAAAGCGGCGAGCAGGCCATGTCGGCGTGACCCTCAGGCGTGCGCCATCCGACTGAGAATCGAATGTTCCTGACGCACCACGAGACGACATCTTCCAGTCGGACGGCCTAGAGCAGGTTCGCCAGGCGGCGAGCCTGTACGGCTGAGGCGCGTTGGACGGCACGGCTGCGCCACCACCCACACAACCGCGACAGCGCAACAGGGCCACACGCATGGGCCATACGGGTGACGCACGTCGCCGCAGAAGACCGGCGACACCTACACGACCGTCCGGGGCGAACGCATCGTAGAAGTCGTGGCGGGCAACACTCGGCTCCGCGTCATCCTTCGCCCGTCACGGCACGTCCGGCAGATGCCGGTGGGGATGGCTTTGATGGCTCGTGCGGCGAGCTGCTGAGCAGGCGCGGGCCATAGGCGGCAGCCAGTTAACCCACCTGGCGGGATGCGGCTGTGCCGATCAGCGTTCCACGAGGTCTCCTGTGCTTCCATCGCGCCAGGAGGCATATGTCATGGCTGAAAAGCGACAGCAGGACACCCACTCTCGGCTCACCCCGTCCCGGCGCCGTATGCCGGCCGCGGCCGCCGTTGCGCCCGTACTCACCGGTGTGCCCGCCACGGCCCGCGCCTTGTCCGCCGGACCGGAGGACCGCTCCCCGGCCGAGCCGGTAATGGCCCAGCCGACGGGCTGGGCGGGCGTGGGTGACGCTCTCGGCCCGACCGCTGACCTGAGGCGGTTCATGCACCACACGGGCTTGCCGTGCCGGGACCGCACGGCCTTCTCTCGCGGCATTCGGATCAACCGCTCGCTCGTTCTGGGCACGCGCGTGTCCCCCATCCGTCACCCGGACGACAGCACGCTTTTGATGGGCAACGCCGTGGTCACCGAGCGCGAACTGCAGATTTTCAGATGTCCACCGCGAGACTGTCACCGACGGCCGTGCGATCCTGCCTCCGAGACCGGTCGCCACCACTTCCGTCAACTTCCAGCCGCTCGGCGGCGGAAAGGCTGCCCCCAGCGGTGACCTGGTCGTGATCGCCAAGGAAGTCCAACCCGTCCTCGTGGCCCAGCCGCGCGGTGGCGTCAAACTCGTCGAGGCGCGCTACCACAACCTCACCGACGATCCACACATGTTCTTCGTCCACTACTGGGCCGTCGGCGATGCCGTCAGCCTCGCCGAGGCCATTCGCCGGGCCGTGGACACCCCCAACGTCGTACCCATGCCCGGAGGAGCCGCCTGATGACCGCGGACGACAAGACAAACATCTGCCCGTTCGACTTCAGCGAAGCCCTGGAGTTCGACCCTGTGCTCGCGGACCTGATGGACCGCGATTCCCCCACTCGCATCCGGCTTCCCTACGGCGATTCGGACGCCTGGCTGATCACCGGATTCGACGCCGTCAAGCAGGTGACCACCGATCACCGGCTCAGCCGGGCCGCCATCATCGGCCACGACTACCCCCGGCTGACCCCGGAGCCCATCGTCTCGCCCGAATCGATCAACGTGATGGACCCGCCGCACAGCAGCCGTGTCCGCCAGCTGGCCTCGCAGGCCTTCACCCAGCAGCAGGTCGACGGAATGCGGAGCCGGATCATCTGGCTCGCGGACGTCCTGCTGGACAAGATGGAGGAGGACGGCTCGCCGGCCGACCTGGTTCAGTACCTCTCCGACCCGCTTCCCCAGCACACCATCCTGGACCTCCTCGGCGTCGAACAGGAGGACTGGCCCCAGATGCAGGAGTCCGTGCGACAGTTGCTCGTCGTCGGCGCGGGCAACAAGGAGGCCGCGGCGAGCGCCAAGGCCGATCTGACGGACTACTTCGCCAAACTCGTCGAGCAGCGCCGGAGCTCCCCCGGCAAGGACCTCATCAGCGCGATGGCCGCAGCGCGAGACGGCGAGGATCAGCTTGACGACAGGGAACTGGCGGTCATGGCCCTGACGCTGACACTCAGCGGCCAGGACACGGCAACATGCCAGATCAGCGACATCGCATACCTGCTCCTGACGCGTCCCGAGCTGATGGAACACCTCAGGCGTCGGCCGGACTCCCTGACTGACGTCCTGCAGGAGATGCTCCGCCACATCCCGTTCCGCAAGGGGGTCGGTATCCCCCGGGTGGCCCTTGAGGATGTGGAGCTGGACGGCGTACAGATCCGGGCGGGCGAGTTCGTCCACGTGTCGTACCTGACGGCCAACCGTGACCCGAAACGCTTCCCGGACTCACACGTCCTCGACCCCGACCGGCCGTACCAGCCGCACATGACGTTCGGCTGGGGCGGACACCGGTGCATCGCGGTGCCCTTGGCCATGGCTGAGATGGAAGTGGCGATCGGGCGCCTCTTGAAGCGCTTCCCCGGGCTGCGCCTTGCGGTGCCGCCGGAGGAAGTACGGTGGGACACGGAGACGATCCGGCGCTTTCCACTGGAGCTGCCGGTGACCTGGTAAGAACAGGTGTCAGTAGCATCCTCGTCCACCCCTTGTACGAGCCCTGGTCCCGGGCTCAACGATGGGGGCGAGGATGCTGGCCGTGGAGGGCCGGCGGCCGCTGACGCTCATTCAAAGTGCCCCTGTCCGAGTGGGTCGCCCCGTACGGCCATTCGCGGAGCTTGCGGGCCCCTACGATGCGCGATGGCTTGCTGCTTAAGAGACCCGCGCTGCATCGCCATGGCACAAGGCTCAGAACAGCGGCTGAAGCGACCCCGCCGCATACAGCGGTGCGGCCTGGACGACGTCAGCGCAGCTATCGCCTTCGTCGACGATGCCACCATCTCGCTGGTTCGACGGCAGTGGCCGTCGGCGCCGGGCCGTGATCCGCCTGCTGGAGGAGACTTCCCGGCACGCGGGACACCTGGACGTCAACGTCCAGGCCAGGATGTATCTCGGACTGCCGAGGAGGTATTCCCCGTCGCGCACGTTGCGGCGGCATGCCATCGGGCCAGGTGTCGACGTGGCCTGGTGCCATGACCGGATGGGTTCAGCGGTCGCAGTCCTTGGACGGACGGCGTCATGCGACGGCCGGCGGCCGGCCGAGCGGGCAGTCGGTCGCGGCCAGGGCCATGTGCGACGACCACATCGCCCACTGGACCAGAGACGAAGCCTTCGCCCGTAGCGCCGACGACGAGGCGGGGCCGGCCTCGCATTGGGTCGCCCAGGAGGACTGGAAGCAGACATCACCCGCCGCCGGCACCGCTGTCGGGCAGGAGGGCGAGGGCCGCACTACTCGGCTTGGCACCGGATTACTGCGAGAGCCTGTGCGAACGCGGAGTCGTGGGTGCCCTTGGCCATGGCCATGGCCTGAACGAAACAACAGGGCCGGTGTACCGGAACCGGTCGGGGTCGGTGCTCGGGCGCCAGCGCCAGGTCCACCGTTCACCGCCGGACCTGCTACTGCGCGAGGCAAGGATCATCGATCGTCGGCTTCCTCCGCTCGCCTTCGGGGGTGAAGGTCAACGATCCTCGGAACGACCTCCGGCCAAAGCGCACTGCGAGAAGCAGCGGTTGCTCATGCTCGGGCGGCCACGATCCGGCCGCTGGATCGCTGCCGTTCCATAGGTGGAAGACCACCATCGGCTGCTGCGGATCCTCAGTGAGGTAACCAAGCGTCTTCCCGTACAGAGGGTTGTTCCCTCCGAACAGCACAGAGGGGGAGCCGAACTCCACCGTCACGTCCGCCCATGTGCGGTCGACGGTGGCCCACCGCCGGACACGGCCCGTGAGGGTCTCGTACGCCTCCCCCCGTGAGAACGTGGTCAGGCCGTTGCCAGCCTCGTCGATGCACGAACTCCGCGTACACCGAAGCGATCTCACCGCAGTCCGCCTGCGCGGGGAACAAGTCCCGGAAAGCCCCAGCAGTGCCGATAGAGGTCCAGAGCCCCCGGTCCTCCCAGTCCCGTTGAAGCTGGGCCCACGCCTCGGGCCGGCGTTCCACGAACAGCAGGTGATCAATCAGAATCCGAAGAGCCGTCTCGCCCCCGCACATCCCGGGCCCCTCATCGCCCTCAAGGCGTGACGCTGCACCGCCTCGATCTTCCAAGCGTGGCTCCGAGCGATGTCCCGAACATGGTCGCTCGTACGCGTATTCGCCGGATATGGACACGGACTCCCTCTGATCCGGCCGCGCGGCGGCGCCGAGGCTGACTCAGGAAGAGCTGACCGGCACCTCACCCGTGTTGTCCGCGACGCCAATTCCCAGGAGCGCGCTCTTGGTTGTTCCGAGGTAGACAAGACTCGACGAGTCGAAGACCCAGGCGTAGCCCTTCGGGGCGCCGTCGAACGTGAGGCCCACACCTTCCCGCCCTGCGGCATCCTTGACGTGGTCCACAACGCGCACACCTGGGAGCTTGGCGCCGGCGCGGTAGAGCGCGGCGCTGAGGTCGGGCAGCAGCGTGGCGTCGTCGAGTATGGCTCCGAGGTTCTCCACGACCACTTCCGTGCTGCGGCTCGCGTCCACATTCTTGGCGTCGCCGGAGAGCTTCTTCAGCAGCGCGTCGGGATCGGTAGGCAGAGCCTCAAGCTGCCGGAAGGTCAGATATCCGGTGCCGACCATGTTCATGACCATCTTCTGGGAAGGGTCGGAGAGCGCGACACCCTTCCGCAAACCGTCCCGCTTGCCGTCCACCGAATTCCATTGCTCTTGTCGGACGGTCCCCTTGTACTCCTCCACCTTGAAGGTCCCCTTGCGCTTCGCGAGGTCTTCGGGACTGCTGAAATCGACGCCCAACTCGCCAGCCGATCCTTGGGACTTGGTGTAGATGTACTGGTCGTCGCGTACCGTGACCGCCGGGCGGTCGGCCGCCGCCAGGGCGATCCGGTCCAGCAACTGCGTGGCCTTCCGGTGGTCGTCTGCGGTGACACCTGCGGCAGCGGTTTCGCGCTTGCCGTCATGTGCGCTGTCGACCGCCACCACGCCCAGGCCGACGACGGTAGCCAGTGCCAGTGGTGCCGCGACGAGTACGAGACGCCGACCGGGGCGCTGACGCGCGGGGGTCACAGGTGAGGTGCTCGATGAGGTGTTCGATGAGGTGTTCGTCGCACCCGACTGATTGCGGGTGGTCTCGTGGGTGATGTGCTCCATCAGGTGTTCCCTCAGTACGTAGTGGCGGTCCTGCGCGAGCACCGGACGGCCCGGCGCGGGCAGCAACTCGGCCAGGTCCTGGTAGTCGACCGGCTGATCGCGTCGTCGCGGGTTGGTGTTCATCGCTTCTTCTCCTGCGTGGACCGAGCCGCCTGATGGCGGCTACCCAGTGACTGTCCGACCGCGGCCGGGCGTTGCACTCCGCTCTGCCCGATGCCGCCTTCCGTGCCACGGCTGCCATCCCTGCCGTTCATGGCGCCCGTGCCACCTGCGCAGACCGTGCTGCCCGCACCACCTGTACTGCCTGTGCCGCCGTCGAGTTCGAGCTCGGTGAGCTTGCGCAGGCGCCTTCTCGCGCGCGAGAGCCGGGCCCGTACGGTGCCGACGGCCACGCCCAGGGCCTCGGCCGCCGTGGCGGCGTCCAGGCCCTCCCACACACAGAGCGTGAACACCTCGCGCTCCCCGCGGCGCATCTTGCTCAACGCCTTATGCGCGGCGGCCAGTTCCTCCGTGTCGGCCAGGCGCTGTGCCACCTCGTCGGCGAAGTCCGGCACGGGGTCGGGGGGTGGGACTCTGGTGAGCGCGGCCTGATGTCTTCGCGCCGCCCGCGCGGTATTGCGCGTGACGTTCGTCGCGATCCCCAGCAGCCACGGGCGCAGACTGTCGTCACCCGGCAACACCCGCTCACGCAGCCGCCACGCCTCCAGGAACGTCAGCGAGACGATGTCATCGGCCATGACCCAGTTGCCGGTCATCCGGACGGCATGCCGGTGGACCACCGATGCGTGCTCGTCGAAGAGTTGCCTGAACGCATCCGGATCCCCGGCCCGCACGCGAGCCCGCAATGAAATCTCCACACTCCTCCCTGTCCTCTGCGCGGCCCGCGCTGCGGTGATCCGCGTCACATCAGGGCCGGACCAGCCCTGCACAGCATCTCGCCGAAGTCGCGGACATGCCCGGCTGCGGCGTCCAACTCGGGGCGGCGGGTCAGGACGTCCTGCAAGGCGACGCGGTCCTCCTCGCCCAGGGCCGTGGGATGGCGGGTGAGAACGGACGTCACCGCCCGTCCAACCGCTCGAACCACCAACGCTGCGAACCTATGTGGTCACGGCATCAGGCGGTCGTCTCGGCTCATCGGAGATGCCCGGCGAGGAAATCGGTGGCGCCTCGTGAGGTGAGCCGTTAGCTTCCGCCTGAACGCGGTGAGGTACGAGACACGACGGCGAAGGGAACCAATGCATGGAGACCGAAGGCGTGCGGACCGACCGTTTGGGCTTGCTGCTCAGCCAGTTCGACCAGGCCAGGGAGATGGCCCAGGTGCGGCTCACGGGGCTCGGCGACGAGGAGTACTTGTGGGAGCCGGCGCCTGGTTGCTGGTCGCTCCGGCGCCGGAGCGAGGCGGCGACGCCCAGGGCGTTCGGGCCGGGCGAGTGGGTGCTCGACTTGGGCGAAGCGGACATCCCGGCGAGCGAGTACGCCGAGGTCGCCCGGCAGGCCGCCGGCGGCATGACCGTCGCCAAGATCGCCGATGACTGGAGTGTGAGCGCCGAGCGGGTCGAGCAGATCCTCGCCCACACCGGTACGCCGGAGCCCGACACGACGCCGATCACGACCATCGCATGGCGGCTGGCACATCTGCACTTCCACTTCGCGGGGGGATGGGAGTGGACCTTCGGTGAACGCCGGCAGGAGCCGAAAACGCTGGTCGACTTCACGCCCTCCGCCGCCGTGGCACTTGAGCGGTTCTGGGCGCTGATCGACCGCTGGCGCAACGACGTCGCCGCCCTCACCGACGACCAACTCGACACGGTCGGCTTCTCGCAGTACCCGTACGGCTCCGACCCCGACGACCCATACATTGCCGTGCTGTCGGGTGCCAACCTCGAATTCATCCATCACATGGCCGAGATCGCGTTGCTCCGCGACCTGTGGCGGGCCCGCTCCGCCACTCCCGGGTAGGCCTGGGCGCGCCGCGAGGGTGTTGAATGGCGTGTCCGGCCCATACGCCGACCTGCGGTGCGTAACCTCCAGCGTGAGCCGGCCTCGCTGCAAGGCCGGCTCGGCCGTCAGGAAAGCCTGGCCGAGGTCGTGGCCGCGACGGGCGGCCTGGTCACGGACAGGGCCGCTCGGCATGTCCTCCTCCGCGAGCGGACGGCAAGCGCAGGGTGGGTGGTGCTGGAACGTTGCTGCCGTACAGCTCGGCCAGCGACTGATGTACTGGAAGCGCGCCACGACGAGTGTCACGACTACCCGGTCGACGCACGCCAGGTCGTGGATCGGGGTCCGGTAGCAGGCGCACGTACCCGGTCACGCGCGCGGCGCGAGACGAGAGTACTGCCACATGTCGCGCGTACCCCTGACAATGCCACGCTCTCAACGCGCTCAGGAGTCGTCGCCATGATCTCAGGCGGCCCCGCAGGACTGATCGCGGAGGAGCGTCAGCCAAGTACGACCTCGCCCGCGTGGACGGCACGCATGGCGCGCGCGACAGTCTCCTGGTTTTCGCCGACCGGAGCCACGTACCCGATGACGTCGCGCGAGGCCTCCTCCCCGAGCATCCGGGTGATCACCCACGCGGCGAGATACTGTGACGCCAGACAACCGCCCGCTGTGGCGATGTTCCCCTCGGCGTGGAAAGGCGCGTCCAGCACGGTGATGTCGCAGGCCTCGACAAAGGGCCGGCTCGTCATGTCCGTGCAAACCGGCATGCCACCCAGCAACCCGAGCCGCGCAAGCACCAGTGCGCCGGAGCACTGTGAACCGATCAGCTGTCGCGAAGGGTCGAGCGACATCCTGGAGATCAGCCGGTCGTCGGCGACCACGTCTCGTGCCTTCACTCCGCTGCCGATCAGCACGACGTCGGCTTCGGTCACGAACTCCATCGGGCGCTGCCCGGTCACCTCGACGCCGTTCATCGACGTGACCACCGACGTCGGCGTCGTGATGAAGGCTTCCAAGCCGTCCTTACGGCACCGGTTGATCAGCGCGGAAGCGATAAAGCTGTCGAGCTCGTTGAACCCGTCGAAGGTGACCACGGCTACCTGCATCGCAACTCCTTCAAGTACGGCATCAGATCCCCAGTCTCCCTAGCGCGCCGTTCCGGAGCGAGGGCCAATCAGCGGCCGGTGGCATGCCTACCGGCGCTCTGCGCTCCGAGCTCCGAGCAGCAGTTCAGCTCAGCTCAGCGAGAGCGAAATCGTGCTCGCCGTCATCAGTGGGCGCGCACGCGACTGTCCGTCGGCGATCTGAGCTGCATCAACCGCAGCCCCCTCGACGTTCTCGCGCAGTGCTGTCTGATCCAGCACTTCGGCCGGTACCGGCACTCCACCCCGCGGTGAAGGAAACACCGGCGCCAGACACGAAAAGTGTCCGTGGTGATGCCCAGCCGCCGGGCGACCTCCGCAATCGCCTGCCCGTCCGCACTCTCCATGACGATCCGCGACCTCAGCGCCAACGACCGGGCACTCGAACGGGCCTGTCCGGCGGCTCCCCCAGGCGCGTCCCCAGGCTCATCTACGAGAGCCAAAAAAGAATCGGACGGGCATGTCGAGAAACCGTGGCTGGCTCCGTCCCCGTGGTGAACGCGACCACAATGGGTCGGACCAGCACCGAGGAGAAACACGATGGCCAAGTACTTGCTGCTCAAGCACTACCGCGGCGCTCCGGCTGCGGTCAACGACGTGCCCATGGACCAGTGGGCGCCGGAGGAGATCTCGGCCCACGTGCAGTACATGAACGACTTCGCGGCCCGGCTCGAGAAGACGGGCGAGTTCATCGACGGTCAGGCGCTCGCGCCCGAGGGGACGTGGGTCCGGTACGACGGCGAGGGGCGCCCGCCGGTCACCGACGGACCGTTCGCCGAGACCAAGGACCTGATCGCCGGCTGGATGGTGATCGACGTCGACAGCTACGAGCGCGCCGTGGAGCTGGCGGGAGAACTGTCGGCCGCCCCTGGGGCGGGCGGGAAGCCGATCCACGAGTGGCTGGAGCTGCGCCCGTTCCTGGGCGTGCAGCACACCATCACGGAATGATCGCCGACGTGAACGAGGTTCTCCTCCGGAGCCTGACACCGAGCGTGCTCGGCATCCTCGTCCGCCGCGGAGCCGACTTCGCGGCGGCCGAGGACGCGGTGCAGGACGCGCTGGTCGAGGCGGTCCGCGTCTGGCCGGACGACCCGCCACGGGACCCGAAGGGCTGGCTGATCACCGTGGCCTGGCGCCGGTTCCTCAACGCGACCCGGGCGGACGCCGCCCGCCGTCGGCGCGAGGACCTCGTCGACGAGGAGCCGGCGCCCGGACCCGCGCCCGCGGTGGACGACACGCTCCAGCTCTACTTCCTGTGCGCCCACCCGTCGCTGACGCCGTCGTCCGCGGTCGCGCTCACGCTGCGAGCCGTCGGCGGGCTGACCACCCGCCAGATCGCCCAGGCCTACCTGGTACCCGAGGCGACCATGGCGCAGCGCATCAGCCGGGCCAAGCGCACTGTCTCCGGCGTACGGCTCGACCAGCCAGGTGACGTCGCCACCGTGCTGCGCGTCCTCTACCTGGTCTTCAACGAGGGTTACTCCGGCGATGTCGACCTCGCCGCCGAGGCCATCCGGCTCACCCGGCAGCTCGCGGCCGCGATCGACCATCCGGAGGTGGCGGGGCTGCTCGCCCTCATGCTGCTCCACCACGCCCGGCGCGCGGCCCGGACGGCGCCCGACGGCAGCCTGGTGCCGCTCGCCGAGCAGGACCGCGGCCGGTGGGACACCGAGTCGATCGCCGAGGGCGTCGAGATCCTGCAGGCGGCCCTCGTCCGCGACCGGCTGGGCGAATTCCAGGCCCAGGCCGCCATCGCGGCACTCCACGCCGACGCGCCCAACGCCCAGGAGACCGACTGGGTGCAGATCGTCGAGTGGTACGACGAGCTCGCGCGCCTGACCGACAGCCCGGTCGTCCGGCTCAACCGCGCGGTGGCTGTCGGCGAGGCTGACGGACCGCGCGCCGGCCTGGCCGCGCTCGCGGCACTGGACGACGCACTGCCCCGCCACACCGCGGTGGCGGCCTATCTCCACGAGCGCGACGGCGACCTGACCACGGCGGCACGGCTGTACGCCGAGGCGGCCCAAAAGGCACCCAACCTCGCCGAACGCGACCACCTGACACGCCAGGCCGCCCGGCTCAACACCCGCGGAGGTCGCTGACGGTCGCAGGCGGAACGCGAGTCTCTTTCCCTTGAGTCTGTGCCTTACCGGATCGCCGATTTCGCACTCGGACGTCGTTGGAACGATTCGGGCGGTCGCTTCACACTGTCACGGACTTTCCCCGCAACGTAGCGAGTACATTTCGACGGTGTTTCCGGCGGTGTACTGAACTTGGGATTTGGTCAAGAATGGGATTCAAGCCTTGTCGCCCGTCGGATCACCGACACACCATGTGCCGAACATGACGACGCTCATCAGCAGGAGGCCCGGGTGTCCGCTGGTCTGTCCAAAATCGAGGTGGATACCACCACTCTCGCAGCGGAGTCCGAGCGGAACAAACTCCGCAAACACTTCGGCCGCTTCGACATCCTGTTCTTCCTGGTCTGCACCCTCGTCGGCCTCGACACCATCGGTACGGTCGCCGCCTCCGGAGCGGAGGCGTTCACCTGGCTGATCGTGCTGGCCGTCATCTTCTTCGTCCCGTCAGCACTGCTCACCGCGGAACTGGGCACGGCCTTCGCCGAGGAGGGCGGCCCGTACATCTGGACCAGCCGGGCCTTCGGGCGGCTGGCCGGAGCAGTCAACAACTTCCTCTACTGGGTGACCAATCCGGTCTGGCTCGGCGGCACTCTCTCCGTCTCGGCGGTCGCCGCGTTCACCACCTTCTTCAATGACGGCAAGGATCTGAGCACGCCCGCCTTCTACGTCTTCACCCTGCTCTTCATCTGGGTGGGCGTGCTCGCGGCGATCCTCTCCTTCGACGTCGGCAAGTGGATCCCCACCGCCGGGGCGTGGTCCCGTTTCGTGCTGCTCGGCCTGTTCACGCTCACCGTGGTCATCTACGCCTTCAAGCACGGCCTGCATGGTTTCGGCTTCGGCGACTTCTCCCCGACGTATGCCGGATTCGTCGGTCTGGTCCCGGTCCTGATGTTCAACTACGTCGGCTTCGAATTGCCCAACACCGCGGGCGACGAGATGACCGACGCGCAGAAGGACGTCCCGTACGGCATCTTCCGCGCCGCCGGGCTCGGCGTGCTGCTGTACGGTCTGCCGATTCTCGGCATCCTGCTGGTCCTCCCGGTCAAGGCCATCACCGGTCTCGGCGGCTTCCTCGACGCCATCCGCCAGGTCTTCACCGTCTACGGCGGCCACGTCGCCTCCGACGGCACGGTCACCCTCAGCGGAGCCGGGACCGTGCTGGGCGATCTGGCCGCAGTGATGTTCATCCTCACTGTGCTCTCCTCGGGCGTCACCTGGATCATGGGATCGGACCGTGCGCTGGCGGTCTCCGGGTACGACGGTGCCGCGCCGCGCGGCCTGGGAGTGATCTCCGAACGGTTCGGCACGCCGGTGCGCGTCAACCTGCTCAGCGGAGTGCTCTCCACCGGCGTGCTGATCCTCGCCCACCAGCTCACCGGTGGTGACGCGGGCAAGCTCTTCGGCGCCGTGCTCGGGCTCGCCGTCTCCACGACGCTCATCAGCTACCTCGGCATCTTCCCGGCGCTGCCGGTGCTCCGCCGCAAGTACCCGCAGGTGGAGCGTGCCTACCGGGCTCCCGCTGCCTGGCCGATCACGATCGTGCTGACGCTGCTGATCCTGTTCGCCTCGGTGCAACTGCTGGTCCCGGGCGCGCCCTTCGACTGGTTCAGCTCGGACTTCCGGCCGGACGGCTGGAGTTACAGCGAGCGCTGGACCTATCTGCTGACGGAGGCGGTGCCGCTGGCCGTCTTCATCGTCACGGGCGTGATCTTCTGGGCACTCGGCGCACCGACCCGCGCCAAGACCAAGAAGACAGCCGCCACAGGAGTGACCCAGGGTTGAGCCCCGGCTCGCCCTCCCCCATCGGTCCCGGTCACGACCGACACCATCTCTCGCCGCCCGGGCGAGCCTGCCCGGCCATTGGCCGAAGTCGAAGGCCGCGCTCACCGCGGTGAACCGCGACACGACGGTGCCGGATCAGCGGGCCGGCGCCGCGGTAGCCGCCGTCAGCGGTCACCGTCGTGTTGCCGACGACGGCCCTTGCTTCGGCCGGGCAGGCTTGCTCCATGGCCGGCCTCGACGGACCGTGTCCGCTCCCTCGCACCACACATTGATCATTTCACCGTGGCTTGGGCCAGGCCCCTCATCCAGGTTCTCGACCGCCGGCCAGACGTCGTCGCCACCACAGGTCAGGACGCCACTGCCGATGAGCGGCGAACGGATCCGGCAGCGTGCGCTCGACGTACCTGGTGTCCAGGGCACGCACTCGGTGTTCCAGCTCGACGTGGGCCCGGGCGGGAAACTGCCGCAGGACCTCCCCAAGCACGTCGCGAGCGTGCCGCACGTCGTCGAAGGAGCAGCCGCGGCATGAACACTCCGCATCCTGCGGATACAGGGGTCGTCGGCCGGGTGGTTGCAGAAACGCTCGATACCGCCGTAGCGCACGGTCGGTGGCGCCGGGGTAGACGTAGTAGTCGTCCGAGTACCTCTCCACACGCCCGATCGCGACGCTGGTTCGGGCAGAGAGGCCGTGGATCCGGTCCGGAGGCAAGCCCCACGCGACCCGGAGAGACTGTTCAGCGCGCAGCGCGCCGGGCCGCTTACGCGGCATCGGCCTTTCGGCACATGGACATGAGCATCATCATGTCAGCGTATACGGTCCGTCGGTTGTCAGGACGCCGCAGACAATCGGCATCCGGCCGACTTGGGTCGGTCCTGGTTACGTGGAAGGTGTCTCGTGGTCAGACCGGTACGAGCGTCTCAGCACCGGGTATGTGAAGGTGGACTGACGGCTGTTGACCCGCTCGGCAGGATGCCGGGGCCCCGGCGTTCCAGAGGCCTCCCGTGGTCGCAGTCGGTCAGGGCTTTCGAGTCAGGGCTGTCGACGGGCCGGGATGCACCGGCCCACAGCCGCCTTGACACACCGTTGATCACTTGCCGGTGATCCCGCCAGTGGCTCTGCTCAGACGGCTGACGGGCAATGAACCGCAACACCCTGTGCGACGACGCAGCGCCGCGATGTCCGTGTCAGGACCTACCCTGGACGCATGATCACTGGTGGGCACATCATCGTATACAGCCGTGATGCGGAAGCGGACCGGGTCTTCTTCAGGGATGTTCTGGAGTATCCGCATGTCGACGTAGGAGGTGGCTGGCTGATCTTCAAGCTTCCGCCGACCGAGATCGCCGTGCATCCCACGGACGGCCCGGAGACACAGGAGCTCTATCTGATGTGCGACGACGTCGACGCAACCGTGCAGAGCCTCACCGCGAAAGGAGTGGAGTTCACGCAGCCCGTGACCGACGCGCGCTGGGGGCGGCTGACCAAGTTCCGTCTGCCGGGCGGCGGCGAGGTGGGCCTGTACGAGCCCCGCCATGAGCTGGCTATCGACTTGTAGGGCATCCCGGCACTCGGGATTCGTTCGCGACCTCACCAGCGCCGGAGAGCGGAAAAGTCACCAACAGGGGCGAGTCCCTGGAAGGCCTGCGTCAGATGCCATGCCGGTCGTCACTGCGGCCGGCGCAGTCCGGCGATGAGGAGGCCGACCAGTCGGCGTGCGTCGTAGCGCGGATCGCTGTCCGCACCGACGCAGAGGTTACCCACGCCGCGCATCAGCTCAAGGCCCTCAAGGCCGGAGAGGATCTCGCCGCGAGCGGCCGCGGCGTCGAGCAGTTGGTTGCACACGGGCACGAGCCGGTCGAGGAAGTAGGCGTGCAGCGTGTCGAAACCGGCGTTGTCGGGCTGCAGCACGCCGGCGAGTCCGTGCTTGGTGACGAGGAAGTCGACGAAGAGGTCGATCCACTGCCCCAGCGCGGCGTATGGAGTGGCGCAGCTCGCCAGGAGAACCGGACCGGCCTCGGCGCAGGCGTCGACCTGGTGACGGTAGACCGCGATGATGAGGTCCGCCCGTGTCGGGAAGTGCCGGTAGATCGTGCCCATCCCGACACCGGCCTTGGCCGCGATGTCGCGTACCGGCGCCTCTACGCCCGAGGTGACGAAGACTGCGGCGGCCGCATCCAGCAAGGTCTGTCGATTACGCCGGGCATCCTTGCGCTGGGATCCCGCCGCACTTCCCGCGCCCTGACCGCTGTCGTTCACCGCGGCGATCCTTCCATGAGACTTGCGAAACGGAACGGTGCCTCGTATCGCCTACGGAGCTGGGTTCCGTTTTCCTGCATTGTGGCAGACCACGGGATGGGCTCCCAAGCCGTCTGCCGCCAACAGGCTTCGCCTGGACGAACACCCCCCGAGCGCACGGCTTCGGGCTGCCGATCCAGGATGCTCGGCCTTCCTGTTGAGGCCCCCCACACAGTGGCCGGCCACTCCTGCGGAGGTGTCCCGCTCGCGCTGGCCGGCCTGACCCCGTTCACCGTTGAGCCAGTCGCTTCGCCGGCTCGCTGCGACACGAGTGAGGCGGGCTGTTGGTGAGCCGAGCGCGAAGATCACGGCACGTACCCTTATGCACATGGTTGAGCATCGAATGGTTGACGTGAACGGCGTTCGGCTGCACATCGCCGAGCAAGGCGACGGCCCCTTGGTAGTGCTCCTGCACGGCTTCCCTGAGTCATGGCACTCCTGGCACCGCCAGATCGGCCCTCTGGCCGATGCGGGCTTCCGGGTGGTCGCCCCGGACCAGCGTGGATACGGACGCAGCGACCATCCCGACGCCGTCGACGCGTACACCATCCTCCACCTGGTCGGCGACGTCGTCGGACTGATCCACGCCCTGGGGGAGGAGAAGGCGTACGTCGTCGGGCACGACTGGGGCGCGCCGGTCGCCTGGCACACCGCGCTGCTGCGACCGGACATGGTGCTCGGGGTGGCGGGCCTGAGCGTGCCGCCCCCGTTCCGGGGGACGGAGCCTCCGCTGGCGGCCATGGAGAAGAGGTTCGAAGGCCGCTTCTACTGGAACTACTTCAACCGCCCCGGTGTCGCCGACGCCGAGTTCGCCAAGGACACCCGCACCGCGTTGCGGAAGTTCTTCTATTCGGCCTCCGGCGACGCTCCGGGCGCCCGCGAGGGCATGCAGCCGCTGGTCGACCCCGAGCGGGGCTGGCTCGCGGCCATGCCGGACCCCGAGGTGCTGCCGGACTGGTTCACCGAGGAGGATCTCGACGCGCTCACCGAGAGTTTCTCCAAGGGCTTCACCGGGGCCCTCAACTGGTACCGCAACCTCGACCGCAACTGGGAACTGACCGCTCCCTGGCACGGCGCCGTCGTCACCCCGCCCGCCCTGTACATCTACGGCGACCGCGACTTGGTTCCGGCGTTCCCCGGCACTCCCGAACTCATCGAGCGCCTCCCCGACCTCATGCCCAACCTCTGGCGCAAGCCCCTCAAGCTGGCCGGCTGTGGACACTGGACTCAGCAGGAACGTCCGGACGAGGTGTGTGCGGCGCTCATCGAATTCCTCAGGGCCTGTGCCTGAGTCCGGCCTGAGGTGGCTCTTGAGGTCCATTGTGCTGGTGGGATCCGTGATGGCGAACGGTGGGGCTAGGTAGTTCTCCCGCGGGGCGTCGCCCCCGCCGTGGTGAGGAGATCGGCGGTTTCGGGATGAGGGCCTTTGAGTGCCCACTCCAGCGGGGACCAGCCTGTGCCGTGATCTTCCCGGAGGTTCGGATCGGCGCCGTGTGCCAGCAGTTCGCGCACTGTCTGGGTGTGCCCCCAGCATGCGGCCGCGCACAGGGGTGTGCCGTCCGCGCCGAGTCCGCTGCTCTCGGTGTCAGGGGAGGCCCCGGCCGCCAGGAGCAGGCGGGCGATCTCGGCTTCCCCGTTCACGGATGCCTCGTAGAGAGGGGTGGTGCCCTCGCTGTCGGCTCGTTCTGGGTCGGCTCCAGCCCTCAGAACCGCCTTCACGCGGGCGGTTTCACCCACCAGAATCGCTTCGAAGAGACGATGGGAGAGCTTCTTCCGCTGCCGCTGGTTCATGACGGCCGAGGTTAGCGACCGGGCGCGTGGCGGGGCCAGTCAGTTCCACCATGCTGGCCGCGGCCGGCATGGTTGCCGCCCAGCGGACCACACGCTTGGAAATTCCCTTGGGAACGTCTCACGCGCCACGGCAGGATGGTCGCGTCACCAGCTATACGAGGGGAACGGTGGATGAGGCGAAACCGGCTTGGGAAGAGCAAGGTGCAGGTCACAGAACTGGGCTTCGGTGGCGGACCGCTCGGGGGACTCTTCGCTCCGCTGGACGACGAGACCGCCGCGGCAGCCCTTGAGGCAGCCTGGGACAGCGGGATCCGCTACTTCGACACCTCTCCGCACTACGGCATCGGTCACTCCGAGCGCCGGACCGGTGGTCTGTTGCGCGGCAAGCCGCGTGAGGAGGTGACGCTGTCGACGAAGGTCGGCCGGCTGCTGGTCCCGCAGGACCCGGCGGGCCGGATGGACGAGAGCTTCATGGTGCCCGCGACACATCGTCGGGTGTGGGACTTCACGCGGGACGGCATTCTGCGCAGCGTGGAGGACTCCCTCGAGCGGACAGGCGTCGACCGTATCGACGTGTTGTTCCTGCACGACGCGGAGCAGCATTTCGAGGATGCGTTGCGCGAGGGCTGTCCGGCGCTCGCCGAACTGCGCGGCCAGGGAGTGGTGGGCGCGATCGGCGCGGGGATGTACCACCCCGGCAAACTGACCAGGCTGGTCAAGGAGTCGGACGTCGACGTAGTCATGCTCTCCGGCCGCTACACGCTTCTGGACCAGAGCGCCCTCGACGAACTGCTGCCCGCCTGCACGGACCGGGGGGTCTCGGTACTCGCGGCGTCGGTCTTCAACTCCGGGCTGCTTGCCACGGCCCGACCTGTCGAGGGTGCCACCTTCGACTACGCGCCCGCCGCGCCGCAGACGTTGGAGCGGGCGCATCGCATCGCCGATGTCTGCGAAACACACGGTGTGACGCTCCCGGAGCTGGCCATGGCCTTTCCGCTCCGCCACCCCGCCGTCTCGGGCATCGTGGTCGGCATGCGTACCGCCGACGAAGTACGCCGCAACATGGCGGCGTTCGGCGCGAAGATCCCGGCTCAGGTCTGGGACGATCTGCGCAGCGAAGGCCTCTTGGACGAGCGGGCACCGGTGCACGTCTGACGATCACCGGAACCATGATGCGCCGACCAACCCTCAGGCTCTGCCCAACACGTCTCCCTGGCCCGGCAGTTCGCGGACGAGCGGCGTGAAGTGCTGATTCGCTCCGCGGCGTGGGGTCCTTCTCCCGATCACCTGACTCTATGTCAACCGGCCGGGCGGGGCGCCTCACTTCCAGGAGCGAACGACCGGTTCCCAGCGTGCTGGTGAGCCCGGCAGGAGGTGGAGTCCACGCTCACCATCACCATCGACCAGTCGACGCCTTCCGCGTCAGCGTCCGCGAGGACGGCCGCGAGAGCTTGTCCCACGTGCCGTCCGCCGACCAGCGCCGATGCCGCTCGTACACAGTCCGAACACCTCACCACCAGCAGCATCGGCACCCACCCCGGTAAAACAGCTCAGCCGACTCCTCGCTCGTGGCCCTCCCAATACGGCTCCCGCAGCTTGTACTTCTGGAGCTTGCCGGTCGTCGTACGCGCCAACTCCTCGCGGAACTCCACCGAAGTAGGCGCCTTGAATCCGGCAAGACGCTCCTTGCAGAACCGGATCAGCTCGTCCTGCGTCACCCGCACGCCGGGAGCAAGAACCACCAGCGCCTTCACGGTCTCGCCCCACTTCTCGTCAGGCACCCCGATCACCGCGACCTCGGCAACCGCCGGATGACTGAACAGGACGTCCTCCACCTCGATCGAGGACACGTTCTCCCCGCCCGTGATGATCACGTCCTTCTTCCGGTCACTGATCGTCAGATGGCCGTACTCGCCGATCGATCCCCCGTCCCCCGTGTGGAACCAGCCTCCGGACAACGCCCGCGCACTCTCCTGCGGCTGCTCCCAATACCCCTCCAGAACCACGTTCGAGCGCGCGAGAACCTCACCCTCGGCGTCCGTCCTGAGCGTCACGCCCAGCGCGGGAGCACCGGCCCGCACCAGCTTCTCCGCCCGCTCCGCAGCGCCGAGACCGTCCCACTCGGCGCGGGCACGGTTGACGGTCAGCAGCGGCGAGGTCTCGGTCAGGCCGTAGATCTGAATGAACTCCCACCCCAGCTCCGACTCCACGCGCGCGACCGTCTGGGTCGGCGGCGGAGCGCCCGCAACGATGATCCGCACCCGATCACGGCCGGGGATCTCCCCCTCCCAGGACTCGGCGGCCGCAAGCACCGCCCCCACGACCGCGGGCGCCGCGCACATCACCGTCACACCGTGCTCGGCCACCCGGCGCAGGATCTCGGCCCCGTCCACCTTGCGCAGCACGATCTGTGGCACGCCCAGGGCCGACATCGCGAACGGCATGCCCCAGCCGTTGGCATGGAACATCGGCAACGTGTGCAGATACACGTCCCGGTCCGTCACCCCGGCGTGCAACGCGAAGGTGACCGCGTTCACCCAGATGTTGCGATGGGTGATCTGCACCCCCTTGGGCCGGGCCGTCGTACCACTGGTGTAGTTGATGGTCGCGGTGGCGTTCTCGTCCGGCTCCCAGGCCTGCGGAGCGGTGCCGAAGCGGTACAGCTCGGCATCGGCCGCGGCGCCGAGCGTGAAACGGTGCCTGCAGTCGACATCGGCCAGACGCTCCGTCAACTCCGGATCGACCAGGAGCACATCGGCCCCCGAGTGACCGACGATGTAGCTCACCTCGTCCGCCGTCAGGCGGAAGTTGACCGGGACCAGGACCCGCCCGTAACCACTGACACCGAAGAACGACGTCAGAAGCCGCGCGCTGTTCGGCGAGACCACCGCCACGCGCGCGCCCAGCGGCACACCCAGCGCATCCAGCCCGGCAGCCTGAGCCCGCGCCAACTCCCCCACTCGCCGGTACGTCAGCCCCTCCCAGACCTCAGCCGGTTGGTCCGGCTCGTCCACCACACCCACCCGGTCGGCATACACAGTGACGGCACGGTCCAGAAAGTCATGGACCCCGAACGGGACGATCATCACAGCCTCCGAAGCTTGAACGACACAGAGCCTCTATCCCGCCACGCCCTCGCCCATCCCGACAAGCCGTCCGACACCCTGCGAACTACTCGGCACCACCCCGCCTCGCGAGACCCGGCCGACCGCGGTTCTACGACCGCACGGTCGCCGTGGCGACGGCGTAGATCCCGATGTGGTTGCCTACGAGCCGGTTGTCGCGCACGACCGGTGCCCGGTGTGCTTGCCATGATGCCCGCGTGCTGGATCTCGCCGAAGGAGTCCAGGCCGCAGTCCGGATCTGGTATCCGGCAAGTCGTTGACTCTGACGGTGCTGTTCGGCCGTTCTGATGCGTGGGAATGCCATTTCGTTTCCGCTCTCGTGCGGTACTCCATGGGGCCGCGGCATGACCGTGGCTCGCCTGCCGACTGCGCACGCAACGTATCCACGGTCCGGAGTGCGGGAACTCAGGGACACCTGATCGCGAACCTGCTTCCCCCTGACGGACGACCGGCGGACCTCGAGCGGATCGCCGTGAAGGTTCGGCGGCCGGCCGCAGGGCTGACGTGGTCGAGACAGTCCAGTCCCCGTTGCGATCGGCCGCTACCGTGCCGGTGTGACTGGCTCTCCGCAGCGTCCGCTGCTGTTTCTCGATGTCGACGGACCGCTCATCCCGTTCGGTGCGGCGCCCGAGCAGTATCCGGCCCCTGCCACCTGCCTCGAACCACTCGATGCCGACGCGAATCCACTCCTGGCCCGACTCGATCCCGCGCACGGGCCTCGGCTGGCGGCGCTCCCGTGCGAGGTGGTCTGGGCCACGACATGGACGGCTGACGCGAACGAATGCATCGCCCCGCGCATTGGTCTGCCGCAGCTGCCCGTGGTGGCCTGGCCGGAACCGTCCGACATCGATGATCAGGACGAGCGGAACGGACTGCACTGGAAGACCCGCACCCTTGTCGCCTGGGCGGCGGGACGCCCGTTCGTCTGGGTCGACGACGAGATCACCGACACCGATCGGGCCTGGGTCGCCGCTCACCATCCAGCGAACGCCCTGCTCCACCGGGTCGACCCCCGCCGTGGTCTGACTGATCACGACTATGCGGCGATCGACTCCTGGTTGAGGCGGTTGTTCTGACTCTCAGCCAGGTTGGCGCCGCACGTGAGCCCAGCGATGGGCAACCGCGCCCCGTCCGTGCCCTGGTGGCCGGAGCACCGGGTAGCCGCGGCGGGCCCGCTCCGCGGCCTCCTCGCCGGACGTGACCCGCATCACGCGCCGGAAGTGCATAGCGAGGGGCTCACCAACGTCTTTCTCCAGGTGTACGAAGCTGGCAAGTGCGGGGACGGTGCGGATGGAACGGGCTCAGGCCGAGAGTTTCGACGGGTTCGTTGCGGCCCGTTGGTCGGCGTTGTTCCACCTCGCCCGGCTGCTCTGCGGAGGTGACCGGCACCGTGCCGAGGACCTGCTCCAGGAAGCCCTGGTCAAGCTCTGGTTCGTCTGGCCGAAGGTCGCGGACGAGGCGCCCGAGGCGTACGTACGCAAGGTCCTGGCCCGCGCGGCCGCCCGTTCCGCCCGCCGGCGGTGGTGGGGCGAGCGGCCCGTGGAGCAGCTGCCCGACCTGGCACAGACCGGGGACGAGTCCGCCGCCGTGGTGGAGCGGACGCGGCTGGAAGCGGCCCTCGCTCAGCTACCGCCCCGGCAACGGGCCGCCGTGGTGCTGCGTTACTACCAGGACCTGCCCGAGAAACAGGTCGCGGAGGTACTGGGATGCCCGCTGGGCACCGCCCGGTCCCACGCGTCACGCGGTGTGGCGCGACTGCGTCAGATCCTGGCCGATGTCATCGAGCCGGTGGGGTGAAAGGAAGCATGGATCACTTCGAGCGGGAGTTGGCGCGGATGATGCGCGACGCCCAGGAGTACACCCCTTTTGAGCCCGCACAGCAGGACCGGCTCAGGACGGGAGTGCTCGTCCGTCGCCGGGTCCGCGCGGCGCAGAAGGCCGTGGGCTCCGTACTGGTGGCCGCCGGGCTCGGCGTAGGCCTGGTCCTGCTGCCACACGCACCGGACCGCGACCAGCCCCAGTCCCCCGTGCCACAGCCCTCGACCAGCTCCTCCTCCCCGACCAGCACGCTGACTCCGCCCCAGCCCCCCAGCAGCAGCTCTACCGGCTCGGCCCCCACCACGCCCACGGCACCGATCACGACAGAGAGCGCGGTGGGGAGTTCGAGCTCGGTCGGCACCGGTCCCCCCGGGACCGCGACTGCCGGTCCGCCGGCCACCACCCCGGCCACAGCGAACGGAAGCGTCACGTCGTCGTCCCCGCCGCCGACGACAGACGAGCCCTCGTCGTCCGTCAGCGCGACCGGCGGCGGGTAGCCGCCGAGCGCACGGCCGGCCGTCCCGGCCGCTCCCCCACTGAATTCCCGCACCGCCCCTTATCCCTGCTCCGCACCGGCCCTGCTCCCTTATCCCTGCTCCGCACCGGCCGTACTCCCTGATCGCAGCTCCGCCGTGAGCGCCTTCGGCATGCCCTGCGACAGCACAGAAACCTGGATGAACCATGACCAAGACCGCACGGTCCGCCCCGATGAACCTCGCGACGGGACTCCCCATGGACCGACTGCCGCTCCGCCTGCCACTGCCGGCGGACCACCCGGAACCCGTACTGGACGTGGTCGTCCCCGTGTTCAACGAGGAGACGGACCTGGAGCCGAGCGTGCGGCGGCTGCACGCGCATCTGCGTGAGACGTTCCCGTACCCGTTCCGCATCACCGTCGCCGACAACGCCAGCACCGACGACACCCCGCGGATCGCGGCCCGGCTGGCAGCCGAACTGCCGGAGGCCGAGTGGATACGGCTGGCCGAGAAGGGGCGCGGCCGTGCCCTGCGCGTCGCCTGGTCGCGCTCACGGGCCCCGGTACTGGCCTACCTGGACGTGGACCTGTCCACCGAACTGAACGCGCTGCTCCCACTGGTCGCCCCGTTGATCTCCGGCCACTCCGACATAGCCATCGGCACCCGTCTGGCCCGCGGCTCCCGGGTGATACGCGGTCCCAAACGGGAGATCATCTCCCGTTGCTACAACGTCCTGCTGCGTTCCACCCTCGCCGTCGGCTTCTCCGACGCGCAGTGCGGCTTCAAAGCGGTCCGGCGCGACGTCGCCGAGCGGCTGCTGCCCCTGGTGGAGGACTCGGAGTGGTTCTTCGACACCGAACTGCTGGTGATCGCCGAGCGGGCCGGGCTACGCATCCACGAGGTGCCCGTCGACTGGGTGGACGACCCCGACAGCCGCGTCGATCTGGTCTCGACGGCCCTGGCCGACCTGCGCGGCATCGTCAGGATCGGCAGGGCGCTCGCCCGTGGCACGCTCCCGACGGCGGGGCTGCGGCGCGCCACCGGAGGTGATCCGCCGGGCCCACTGGCCGGCCAGTTGCTGCGCTTCGGCGCCGTCGGCGTGGTGAGCACGGTCGGGTACGTCCTCCTCTACTCGGCCCTGCGCCCGATGACGGGGGCCCAGAGCGCCAACGCGTGGGCGCTGCTGGTCTGCGCCGTCGCGAACACCGCCGCGAACCGGCGGCTCACCTTCGGGCAGCGCGGGCGGGGCGGAGCGCTGCGGCAGCAGGCCAAGGGTCTCGTGGTCTTCGGCCTCGGTCTGGCGCTCACCAGCGGCTCGCTCGCCGCGCTGCACCGCTGGGCACCGGGGCCCGCGCGGCCCACGGAAGTCGCGGTGCTCGTCATCGCCAACCTGGTCGCGACACTGCTGCGCTTCCTGCTCCTGCGGGCCTGGGTGTTCACCGCCGCCCACCGCGGCAACGGAACAGGAGCCGAGTCCCGATGAACGACCCGAGCCTCGCGAACGCTCCGTCGTACGAGGGCAACAGGCCGCACGCCGAAGGCCGTTCGCCCGCCACGGAACCGCCGTACGACACCGGCGTGCCCACGATCCCGTCCCCCTCCCTCACCTCCCTCACCTCGACCGCCCGCCGGCGGTGGGCGCGACTGTGCCGGGCGGCCGAGCACCACGGTCCGGTGCTCGCGCTGTACGGTGCGCTGAAGCTCATCGGCTTCTGCGTCTTCATGTACCTGCTGGACTCCTCCGGGGACTTCCGCAAGAAGGACCCCCGCTTCGGCGGCGGCGCCCACACCTGGGACGTCCTGGCCAGCTGGGACGGCTGGTGGTACCAGCAGATCGCCGCGCACGGTTACCACCCCGCGCTCGTCCCGGTACCCGGGGCGGGCGGCCTGATCACCATCGAGGGCAACTCCGCAGCGTTCTTCCCGCTGTACCCCGCCCTGATGCGGCTGGTGTCCTCGTGCACCGGCCTGGGTCTGTTCGGCGCCGGCCTGCTGGTCTCGGTCACCGCCTCGTTCGTCGCCGCCCTGGCGATCCACGCCGTCACCGCACGGATCGGCGGACGGCGGGCCGGGCTCGCCGCGGCCGGCCTCTGGGCCGTGTGGCCCGGCTCCGGCATGGAGTGGTCGGGCTACTCGGAGTCCCTCTACGTCGCCCTCGCAGCCTGGGCCTGCTACGCCGTCATGCGCCACCACTGGATCACCGCGGGCATCCTGACCTGCGCCACGGGTCTCACGCGTCCGACGGCCACCGCGCTGATCGCGGCGCTCACCGTCGCGGCGCTGGTGGCCGTACACCGGCAATGGCGGGAGGTCCGCCGCTGGGGGGACGCGCCCGGCCCGGACGGGACGAGGCGTCGGGTCAAGTTCCTGCGCCCGCTGGTCGCCGTGGCGATCGCCCCCCTCGGCCTGTTCGGCTACCTCGGCTGGGTGGGATACCGGATGGGCGACTACAGCGGGTACTTCAAGCTCCAGGAAGGCGCCTGGGCCCACACGTTCGACTACGGCAAGCACAGCCTCGACGTGTTCACGTCCCTCCCGGTGGGCCACTTCGACTACCTCTTCGCCTACCCCTTCGAAGACCTCATCGGCGTAGGCACGGTCCTGCTGGCCCTGATCGTCCTGCCTCTGCTGCTCCGGCTCCGCCCGCCGGCGGTCCTCGTCGTCCACACCCTCCTGACGATCGCGCTCGTCCTGGGAAGCCAGCAGATCTTCGGCAACATCTCCCGCTACCTTCTGCCGGCCTTCCCCCTGTTCATCCCGTGCGCCGTCGCCATGCGGCGGCTCAGCACGCCGGTGCTGTGCACCGTCCTCGGAATCGCCGCGCTCGCCTCCGGCTCCTACGCGGGGTACGCCCTGTTCGAACTCGGCGTTCCATAAACGCCAGCGGTGCTCAGCGATCGTGATCCGGTGCGGGTGCCGAGCAGCACCCAGGCGAGGGCGGCCCGCGCCGGCGTCGGACGGGGCTGCTCGACATCCCGGAAGTCGTCGAAGTTCACTGCACGACCGGCGACGCGGACCTGCTCGCGCACGTCGTCGCCCAGAACACCAGCGACCTGCACCGCGTCACGAAAGCGATTCTCGCGATCGACGGCGTCGCCCGCTCCAGCACCGTCATCTCACTCGCCGAGATCATCCCGTACCGGCCCCACGCGCTGCTGCGCCGCGAAGCCGGCTCCTGAACCCACTCTCGCCATGTACGACAAGCACCGCTGCCACTCGGTGTGCCGAGGAGCCCGAGTAGAGTCACGCGGCCCGAACGGTACGGCCACACGTCGCTAAACTGCTGGTGGCCGCAGCACACTGAGCAACGAGGAGAGCCGGATGCCGGCGCACGACCCGTCCGTCTCCGCCGACGCGGCCGGGGTGAGTGAGCCGTCCACGCCGCCGGTCCGACAGGCCTTGTCCGACAGTGTCTACGAGGACATCAAGGCCAAGGTCATGGACCACGAGATCGCCCCGGGCGCACGCGTCGGTATCGAAGCCCTGGCGCGTACGCTCAACGTCTCACCGACACCCGTGCGCGAGGCGCTGGCCAGGCTGGAGGCCGACGGACTGGTCGTCAAACGATCGCTCTCCGGGTACCGGGCGACCAAGTTGCTGACCCGGCAGGGAGTGGAGGAGCTGTTCGAGATGCGGCTGCTCCTGGAGCCGCGCGCCGCGGCGCTGGCCGCCCACAACGCCGACGAAGGTCAACTCGACGCCATCGAGGCGACGTTGGAGGCCATGCAGGCCCACTCCGGCCCCACCACCGGGCCGTACGCCTCCTACCGCGACTTCGCGGCCCTCGACCAGCGTTTCCACGACGCCGTCGCGGAAGCCGCCCATCGCCCACTGCTCGCGGACGCGGTCGAGCGGCTCCACGCGCACCTGCACGTCTTCCGGCTCAGCAGCGTGCAGGACGCCGGAGATCCGACCCTGAACGAGCACGACCGAATCCTGCGCGCGATCCTCCGCCGCAGGGCCGAACATGCCGCCGAGGCGATGACCGAGCATCTGACGCGCAGCCTGGAGCGCCAGCTGAGTCGCTTCGATCAGAAGTGACCGGCGCGGCCGCGCTCCCGCGTGGTCATCCGGCGTCTGAGCTCGTCATCCGGTAGACGCGCCGGGCGGTGCCGGCCCACACCTCGGCCCGCTCGTCCGGCCCCAGTCCCGCCGTGAGCTCCCGAACCCCGCGGACGACCTCGTCGTAGCCCGCGGCGAGGGTGCTCACCGGCCAGTCCGAGCCGAACATCAGCCGCTGGGGTCCGAAGGCGTCGATCACGGTCTCGGCGTACGGTCTGAGATCGTCGACCGTCCACGACGCCCAGTCGGCCTCGGTCACCATTCCGGAGAGCTTGCACACCGTGTTGGGCAGCGCGGCCAGCTGCCGCAAGTGGCCCTCCCACGGCTTCCGTTCCCCGGACGCGATCGGTGGCTTGCCGAGGTGGTCCAGGACGAAGGTGAGACCCGGCACGGCGGCTGCCGCCCGCGCCGCCGAGGGCAACTGGTGCGGCAGCACGACCAGGTCGTGGACGAGTCCGGCCGCGCCGACGGCACCCAGGCCCCTCAGTACCTCCGGCCGGGTCAGCCAGTCGGGGTCGGGTTCTGACTGGACCTGGTGACGGATGCCGCGTAGGAAGCCGCCACCGGGCAGGGACCGCAGGCGGTCCAGTGCCTCGGAGACGTCCGGCGCCGTCAGGTCGGTCCACCCGACGACCGCTTCGATCACGTCGCTCTCCGCGGCCAGGGCCAGGAATTCCGGCGTCTCCTCGGCGACGTTGACGGTTTCCACCAGCACTGTGGCCGTCACCCCGGACGCCCGGATCTCGGCCTCGAGGTCCGCCAGGAGGAAGGAGCGCCGCAACGGGGCGAGCCGCGGGCCGGAGATCCACTTCTGGTCTCGTACGGAGAGATCCCACAGGTGATGGTGGGCGTCCACGATGGTCACGGCACATTCCCTTCCGGCGCGGGCACATCGCCGGGCAGCAGCCCGGTGAGGTCGTCAGAGTCCTACTCCATGAGGAACACCTGCTCCATGGAGGCCCACCACTCGCCGGGCTCCGCCTCATCCACGGGTGTCTGGCACGGCGCGGTGCGCCGCCACCATTCCCAGGTGGCCGGGTCGGCCGCCATCAGGGCGAGGTCCGCCGCCAAGTCGTCGCCGTGGTACTCGAAGTAGCCGAACAGCCGGTCGCCGAGGAGGTGGATCGAGTAGTTGGTGATGTGGCAGGCCCGCAGCCGGTCGAGGACCGGCCCGGGCACGTCACGGTGCAGCTCGCGGTACTCGTCCGCCTTGTCGGGCAGGACATGGATCACCTGCGCGACGCGCCTCATGCGGCGCCGCTCTTCCGGGGCGCGGTCACAGCAGAGTGCGCGCGGTCGTGGATGATCCGGATGATCTTGCCGCTCATGCGGCCGTAGTCGTGGTCGTTGTCCAGCTCGCCACGGATACGGTGATCGGCCATGACGAGGACCCGGTCGGCCAGCGTGATCATTTCCGTCAGGTCGCTGCTGATCAGCAGAATGGGCAGACCGCCCCGGGCGAGTTCCCAGATCAGCTCATGGAAGGCGTGCTTGGTGCGAACGTCCACCCCGACGGTCGGCTCGTCGACGATCAGCAGCCGTGTGTCGGCCGCAAGCCATTTGGCCAGGCTCACCTTCTGCTGGTTGCCGCCGGAGAGTTCACCGGCGTTCTGCTCGGTGCCGGAGACACGGATGCCGATCCGGTCGACGAGATCCTGGGCCACTTCCTTCTCCCGGCGGGACGAGATGTCGCCCAGGAACCGGCCGATCCTCTTCCACACCGTCACGGTGATGTTCCGGGCGATGGGCTGCTCCAGGAAGACGCCTTCCTCCTTCCGGTTCTCCGTCAGATAGCCGATCCCGTACGTGTGGAGGGCCTCGCGCGGAGAGCCGATCCGCACCTTGCTGCCGTACACGCTGATCTCGCCGCCCGTCACCCGGTCCAGGCCGAGCACGGCCTTGACCAGCTCGCTGCGGCCGGCGCCGACCAGGCCGTACAGGCCGACGATTTCTCCCGGTCGGACGTCGAGACTGATGTCCCGGTGGCCTGACGCGGTGGACAGCCTGGAGAGGGAGAGCGCCGGTTGGACCGTGGTGTCGACCGAGCGCTCGGGCATGTCCGCCACCGAGTGGGCACGGCCGACCATCAGGGTGACCACGTCGTCCTGGGCGTAATCGGCCAGGGGTTCCGACTCGAGCACCGAGCGCCCGTCGCGCAGGACGGTGACGGTGTCGCAGAGGGCGAAGACCTCCTCCAGTTTGTGGCTGACGAAGACCACGCAGGTGCCCCGGGTCGTGAGCCGGCGGACGACGTCGAAGAGGCGTTCCGCCTCCTGCGGGGACAGGGAAGCGGTGGGCTCGTCGAGCAGGAGCACCTCGCTCTCGGTGTACAGGGCCTTGGCGATCTCCACCAACTGCTGCTGGGCCACGGACAGTTCCCGCACCGGCCGGTGCGGGTCGAGGTCCAGGCCGAGCTCGGCCAGGCAGCGCTCGGCGGGAGCGGTCATCGCCGCACGGTCGAGCAGGCCCCGGCTCGAGGGCGGGCTCTGCAGGGTGATGTTCTCCGCGACCGAGAAGCCGGGGATCAGGTTGCGTTCCTGGTGGACCACACCGATGCCGGCCCGGTTGGCCTCCAGCGGGGAGCGCGGGTGGATCTCCTCGCCCCGCCGGAGCAGTCGGCCGCCGTCGGGCGGATGAACGCCGGTGATCACCTTGATCAGCGTGGACTTGCCCGCCCCGTTCTCCCCCAACAGGGCGTGTACGGAACCGCCGGTCAGCTTCAGGTCCACGCCGTCGAGGGCGCGTACCCCGGGGAAGACCTTGACGATGTCCTCGCAATCCAGCAGGACGTCGTTCATCGGGCACCTCCCGTGGCCGGCAGGGCGGCGGCCGGCTGAACCTCGCCCTCCGGTGGTGTGCGGCCGGGCGCTCTGCCCTTCTTCTCCAGGTGCGTCTGGTGGATGCGGCCGCCGACGACCGTGCCGAGAACGACGAGGCCGATGAGGAAGTTCACCCAGCTCGGATCGAGGGAGAACTGGGCACGGGCGGTGTCGATGAGCCGCATGACGAAGGCGGCGAGCACGGTGCCCAGGACGGCCACGGAACCGCCGGTCAGCGCGACGCCGCCGATGATCGGGGCGGCGAAGCTGGGCAGCAGCCAGTCGCCGCCGACACTGCGGTTGACGCCGGGCAGCGAGGCGGTGGCCAGGGCTGCGGCGACACCGACGAGCAGTGCGGACAGGGAGTGCGCGACCACGATCTGGCGGTCGGTGGAGATGCCCGACAGCCGTGCCGCGAGGGGGTTGCCGCCGGCCGCGAGCAGCCGCCGCCCGGGGACGGTGCGGTACATGAACGCGGCGAGGAGCCCCGCTGCGGCGAGCGCGGTGAGGAACACGAGGGGGATGTTCAGGGGCGCGGAGCGGCCGAGGTCGCGCAGCGTGGCGGAGTACCCGTCGATGGTGCGGGTGCCGGAGAGCCGGTACTGCGCCCCGAGCAGGATGGTCATCGTGCCGAGGGTGACGATGAAGCCGTTGATGCGGGTGGCGACGATGAACACGCCCGTCAGCAGGCCGATCAGCGTGGCGGTGAGGACACCGATCAGTACGGCGGGGAGAGCGGGCACCCCGTGGTCGGCCATCAGCACGCCCATCAGGCAGGCGGTGAACCCGCCCAGGGCGCCGACGGCGAGATTGAGCTGTCCGACGCACAGGGCCACCATCTGGGCCAGGCCGATCAGGACGGGTGTGGCGAGGTACTGCAGGAACGTGCGGAGGGAGGACCCTTCGAAGAAGGAGCCGGACGAGGTGATGCCGAGGGCCACGTAGCCGGCTACGACCACGCACAGCAGGGTCATCGTCGTGGACCGGGAGAAGCGTCGCAGCGCCGGCACGGCCGCGACCGACATGTCGCGGAGCGTCGTCATGTGGAGCGCACCACCTTGCGATAGGACACGACGGTGCGTACCCGGTCCGCGGACAGAGCCAGCAGCAGTACGCAGCCGAGGTAGATGTTGAGACTCTCCAGGCCCACCCCGAGCAGGTCGAGCCCCTTGCGGATCACGCCGACCAAGGATGTGCCGAGCAGGGCGCCGATGACGGAGACGACACCGCCCGTGAGCAGGGTGCCGCCGAGCACCGCGCCGAGGAACGACGGGAGCATGAAGTCGCCGCCGATCGAGGCACGGAACGTACCGGTACCGACGGCCGCCATGAAGCCGGCCAGGGCGGCAAGCAGCCCGGACAGCGCGTGCGCCAGGACGATCCTGCGCCCGGTGGGAATGCCCGACAGTTCCGCGGCGGCCGGGTTGGCGCCGGTCAGCAGCAGCTCCCGGCCCATGCGGGTACGGGCGTAGAGGAAGCCGAGGCCGGCGAGGGCCAGCACGGTGAACTGGGCCAGCTGCGGGATGGCCGGTGAGCCGCATACGGGGCCGACGCAGATGTCCGCCAGCGAGTAGGAGCGCAGCTGTGCCAGTCCGTCGGGCCGCGTGGTGAACGCGGCGTTGTCGGTGAGGGCGGAGTAGAGCAGGGAGACCAGCCCCAGCAGGGCGAAGTCCATGGCCAGCGTCACGACGAACGAGTTCACGCCGGTGCGGGCGATGATCCAGCCGGTCAGGGCCCCGACGGCGCAGCCGGCCGCCAGGCACAGCAGCAGGCCCAGCGGCAGCGGCAGCCCGAGCCGGTCGTATCCGTACCCGGCTGCGAAGGCGCCGAACGCGGCCATGCGTCCCACGGCGAGGTTCATGTGCCCGACGGAGAGCACGACCATCTGCGCAAGTGCCACCACGGTCAGCGTCGAGATATCCCTGAACAGCGGGAAAAGCACCAGCCGCGCGTCGAAGAAGGCTGGGCGCAGTACGCCGAACAACGCGGCGAGCGCGACGACAAGCACGAGCAGCCCCAGCCGCTGGTTCACCCAGAATGGGAGTCGGTGGGTCGGGCGAGCCCCGTCCGTGGGACTGGGACGTTGCGTCGCGCTGTCGGTCTCGGTGACGGCCGTTTTCATGCGACCCTCCGGTCGTCTTTCATGCGACCCTCCGGTGGTCTTTCATGCGACCCTCCGGTCGTCGATCGCGTCCATGTCCCAGTCGATGCCGATGCCGGGCTCGTCCGGCGCCACGGCACGGCCGTCGCGCAGCACCAGTTCGGTCCGCGTCACCGCGCGCAGCTGCGGTATGTACTCCACATACGCGCCGTTGCTCACCGCGGCGACGAGGCTGACGTGCAGTTCCATCAGGAAGTGCGGGCAGACCTGGACGTTGAAGGTCTCCGCGAGGTGGGCGACCTTCAGCCACGGCGTGATACCACCGACGCGGGCGACGTCGGCCTGCACCACGGAGGCGCCGCCGGCCTCCAGGTAGGAACGGAACTGCATGGGCGAGTACATCGACTCGCCGACGGCGATCGGGACCCTGGTCGAGCGGGCGAGCCGGGCATGGCCGCTGATGTCGTCCGCGGGCATGGGTTCCTCGAGCCAGTACGGGTCGTGGGGTTCGAGGGCCGCGGCGAGTTGCACGGCCGAGGACAGCGACTGCGACTGGTTCGCGTCCGTCATGATGTGCAGCGCGGTGCCGACCGCCTCGCGGACGGCACCGAGGCGCTCCGCGTCCTCGGCGACGTGCGGCTTGCCGACCTTGATCTTGACGCCGGAGAACTGCGCCTTCTTCGCCGCGAGCGCGGACGTGACCAGGTCCTCGGTGCCGAGGTGGAGCCATCCGCCCTCGGTGTCGTAGACGGGGATCTCTTGGCGGTGGCCGCCGGCCAGCCGCCACAGCGGCTCGCCCGCGCGCCTGCAGCGCAGGTCCCACAGGGCCGTGTCGACAGCGGCGAGCGCCAGCGAGGTGATGGCTCCGGTGGTCGTGGCGCGCGTGTGGGCGAACAGGGACTTCCAGAGCCCCTCCACGTTGCGCGCGTCCTGGCCGGTGAGGAGCGGCAACAGGTGGTCCCGCAGCAACGCCAGTACCGAACTCCCCCCGGTGCCGATCGTGTAGGCGTAGCCGGTTCCCACGAGCCCGTCGGCCGTGGTGAGCGTGACGAGAACGGTCTCCTGCTTGACGAAGGACTGCACCGCGTCGGTGCGGTCGGTCTCCACATCGATGTCGGCCAGCAGGGCCGTTGCGTTGGTGATGATGGTCATGCGCGTGTGCCGCCTTCCGTGGTCCGTGCGGGGCGGTCAGCCGCAGGAGAGGAACTCGTCGGCGAACTGCTTCTTCAGCTCGACGGTCTTGGCCTTGCGTGCACTGTCGTAGTCGGAGACGTTCTCCTTCGTGACCACGAAGGAACCCGAGTCGATGATCTGGCCGGGGTGCTTCATCGTGCACTGCTTGGTCTGCAGCAGGGACAGCACCCAGATGCCGATCTCCGCCTGGCCGACCGGGTTCTGTACGACGGTCGCGGTCACGGAGCCGTTCCTGATCGAGGAGAGGATCTTGGCGTCGTCGTCGATGGCAACGACCTTGGCCTTCGAACCGGACTCCTGCACGGCCTCGGCGGCGGCGACCGCCGGGTTGTAGGCGGTGGAGACGATGCCCTGGATCTGGTCGCCCTTGGCGGCGAGCAGGTCGGAGACGGCCTTCTGCGCGGTCTGGAGGTCGGTGTCGATGTCGGTGATCGTCTGCAGCAGCGTGACCTTGCCGCCCGTCTCCGCCACGGCCTTCCCCACCCCCTTCTTGCGCAACTGGGTGTTGGCGTCGACGTTGTTGCCTGTCAGGTGGACGAGCGTGCCCTTGCCGCCCATTGCCTTGATGGCGGCCTGCGCGGCCTTGTATGCGGCGAGTTCGACGTCGGTGGAGAGGCAGAAGTCCGCCTCGTTCGTGCCGCCCGCCGGACAGGAGGCCAGCGACGCGACGGCGAAGCCCTGGGACTTGAGGTCGGCGAAGGTGGTGTTGATGTCGGTCGGGGAGACTCCGAAGATGCCGAAGGCGTTGTAGCCACGGGCGGCGAGCGTCGAGAGCAGGTTGTTCTGCTTCTGCTGGTCCCACTCGGCGGTCTCGTCGAAGGTGACGCCCCCCAGCCCGAGCGTCTGCTTCGCGTTCGCGCCGGCCTGCTTCCAGGGCTGGAAGTAGGGGTGGGCGCCGCCCGGAACCAGCGCGACCTTCGTCCCGGAACCATCGGCCAGCTCGGCCGTCCCGCTGCCGGCCCGCGCGGTGGCGGCACCCGCGGCGCCCGGCTCATCCGAGTTCTTGATGGTGCAGGCCGTTGCGGCGGTGGCCAGAAGTACGAGCGTGACGGCGGCTGACGCGGCGGTTCTGCGACGACTCATGGCAAGTGCCCCACTCAAAATCAGATAGGATTTCGCTGCCGCGAGCCTGGGGGAGCCATGCTCGTCACGTCAAGGTCTGCGCCGGGATTGAGTGGCCCGGATTTTGTGCCGCGAGTTGGTTTCGCGACGTCAGATTCCAGGCAACACCTTTTACAAGCAGGATCGTTGTCGGAATGCATGGCGAACTGAAGGAGTACGCACAGGCTCGGGATCATCCGGTTCGGCTGTCCGGAACCCGAGCACTCCCCGTCAGCGAGCTCTGAAAAATCCTATAGAGAAAGCGCCACGCCCCGTGCCGGTGCCGGTATGGACGGGGAGAGCGATGCGATGTCGGTGGACGCTGATGAGTTCCGGGGGCCCGATGCCCCCGCCGCCCGGCAGTGGAGGAACTGTTCGCGATGCGGCTGCTGTTGGAGCCGTCGGCGGCGGCCCTGGCCGGCGAGTGCGCCGATGCTGTCGAGGTGGACACTTCTCACCACGGCGGGAGAGCACCCGCACGCCCGCCTGCAGCACTTCCGGCTCAACTCCACCATCGGCGACTCCGACAACCGGTTCGGCCGGCAACTGGGCATGCGTATCCCCGCACGGGAGTGGGGCCTGGCCGGAAGCTACAACTGGCTTCCCTCACCGCTTACTTCACCTCTTGACGAAAGTGGTCCATACCTTTAGGTTCACGGGTCAGCCAGGCACCGTGGGACGCACTCACCGTTCATGAGGTGAACGCAGCCTCGGTTGTTCATCCCCCCACGAAGGACCCGCTGCGCTCATGCCCAGACCTCTCCCCGCGGCTGTCTCCCTCCCCGCGCTCTCCCTCGCCACCGGCCTCGCCGGCAAGTGTTTCGACGTCGCCGACTCCGCCGACGGTACGGCCGTCCGGCTCGGACTGGTTCCAGGGCGATGCCACCCAGAACCTCTGGCGCGGCGCCGAGAACCTCTCGGGCAACCCGCCGAGAGGCAGCGGCCGTTGGGCGGTCTCGCGGGCGACGCCCTACCGCCGGGTGCACCTACGCGGCGACCCCGCCCTGGACGACGGCGGCTGGTCCAGCGGCGGCTGCCTCGCCGACAGCAAGGTCGACGGGCAGGTCAACTCCGGCAGCCGGCAGCAGTGACTATCCAACTCCACGGCGACCAGCCGGGCGGGCGGCCCCTCCGGCGGCTCACTCTCGCTGGACACCTTCTACGTCGTGAAGCCGGGCGCGACCGCGTCCCGGATCAACGCCGCGCTCGCCGCCGGCAGAACCTGCTCGTCACCCCGGGCGTTTACCACCTGGATCAGACCCCGCAGGTCAACCGCGCCGACGCCGTCGTTCTCGGCCTGGGTCTCGCCACCTTCGTCCCGGACAACGGCATCACCGCGATAAAGGTGGCCGACGTCGGCGGCGTGAAGGTCGCGGGCCTGCTGTTCGACGCGGGCACCACCAACTCGCCAGCGGCCACGTCACCATGTACGGCCTGTTCGTCGAGCACTTCCAGAAGTACCGGACCGTCTGGAACGGCAACGGCGGCCGCACGTACTTCCTCCAGGACGAGATGCCCTACGACCCACCGAACCAGGCCGCCTGGATGAACGGCTCCACGCAGGGCTACACCGCCTACACCGCCCACAAGGTCGCCGACGCCGTCATCGACAACACCGGAAGCCCCTCCAACTCCTCTACCAGTGTGGCCGATCTGACGACCTATCCGTAGGGCGTCCGCCTCACCCGAAGACGCAAGCTCCGTCGTCGGCCAGCCCGCCACGCCGCCTCGCGGTGGGTGGTGGGACGGCCGTCCACCCCAACACACCAAGGAGCGTCCTCAGCCATGTCCCTCTCCCACCGCAGACAGTCCGCCACCAGACGCAGCCTCGTCGGCCGGTTCGCGGTTCTCGCCGTTCTCTCCGCTGTCCTCACCGCGCTGTTCACCGTGGCGCCGGCCCAGGCCGCCGACGGCTCGATCTCCGGGCTCGCCGGCAAGTGCGTCGACGTGGCGGGTGCCAACAGCGCCAACGGCACCGCCGTACAGCTCTACGACTGCAACGGAACCAACGCCCAGACCTGGTCCAACTCCGGCGACGGAACGCTGCGCGCGCTGGGCAAGTGTCTGGACGTCGTCGACCGCGGCACCGGCGACGGGTCCGCCGTACAACTGTGGGACTGCTCGGGCGGCGCCAACCAGCAATGGGTGGTCACCGCGGCGCACGACATCGTCAATCCGGCCGCGAACAAGTGCCTGGACGTCACCGGCAACAACTCCGCCAACGGCACCCGGCTGCAGATCTGGACCTGCACCGGCGCGGCGAACCAGAAGTGGAACGCGCCCGCGAGCGGAGGTGGCGGCACGCCGTCCGGATTCGTCGTCAGCGAGACGCAGTTCAACCAGATGTTCCCGAACCGGAACTCGTTCTACACCTACAGCGGCCTGACCGCCGCGCTGAGTGCCTACCCGGGCTTCGCGAACACCGGCAGCGACACGGTGAAGAAGCAGGAGGCGGCCGCCTTCCTCGCCAACGTCAGCCACGAGACCGGTGGCCTGGTCTACGTCGTCGAGCAGAACACCGCCAACTACCCCACGTACTGCGACTGGAGCCAGTCCTACGGCTGCCCGGCCGGCCAGGCCGCCTATTACGGGCGCGGCCCGATCCAGCTCAGCTGGAACTTCAACTACAAGGCCGCGGGCGACGCGCTCGGCATCGACCTGCTCAACAACCCCTGGCTGGTGCAGAACGACGCGGCCGTGGCCTGGAAGACCGGCCTGTGGTACTGGAACACCCAGTCCGGCCCCGGCACCATGACCCCGCACAACGCCATGGTCAACGGCGCCGGCTTCGGCCAGACCATCCGCTCCATCAACGGCTCCCTCGAGTGCGACGGCAGGAACCCGGCCCAGGTACAGAGCCGCGTCGACGCCTACAACCGGTTCACCTCGATCCTCGGCGTCAGCCCCGGCAGCAACCTCTACTGCTGACGCCCGCCGCACAACAAGGAGTCACCATGCGCAAGTTGAGATCCCTCACCAAGGTCCTCCTCGGCACACTCGGCGCGATGACGCTCGTCGTGGCGGTCCCGGCGAGTGCCCACGCGAACGTCCTGACCCTGCTGCCCCAGAACGCCGACGGCCTGGAGCAGACCTTCTCCCCCGCCTACGACTACGACGGCGACGGCTGCTACGCCACGGCCGCCATCGGAGCCGACGGCACCCTCAATCCCGGCCTGGCGCTCGGCGGCGACGTCAACGGCCACTGCCACGACTACGCCCAACTCGCCAACTCCAACACCTACTCGCGCGAGAAGTGCAACAACGACTGGTGCGCCGTGATGTACGCCAGCTACTTCGAGAAGGACCAGGCCACTCTGGGGCCCGCGGCGATCGGCCACAGGCACGACTGGGAACACGTCGTGGTGTGGATCAACAACAACCAGGTGCAGTACGTCTCGGTGTCCCAGCACTCCAGCTACCAAGTGGCAGCCGCCTCGGCCATCCGCTTCGACGGCACCCACCCGAAGATCGTCTATCACAAGGACGGCATCTCGACCCACGACTTCCGCTTCGCCAACACCAATGACGAGCCTCCGGAGAACGTCACGGGCGGCTGGTTCTACCCGCGCCTCGTCGGTTGGAACGGCTACCCGGCCGGTTACCGCGACAAGCTCTTGAGCGCCGACTTCGGATCCGCCACGATCAAGATCGATGACGGCGACTTCCAGTACGCCCTCACCCAATCGAGGCCGTCCGGCATCCCGTTCGACCCCAACGCCTGACGAAGCGAACGAAGGGGCCCCGCAGGCTCTCGCTTGCGGGGGCCCTCCACGCCCTCGGACCCAGGCGCTTCGACGCGGCGCGGCGAAGACCTGCGGAAAGGGGTACGGAAGCCCTCGCGTCCGGCCATGACACGTCGCAGGGCTTCGGTGAATCGGTTGGCGCCGGACTTCGTCATGTTGTGGACGGCCGCGCCGCGAAGAGATCATGCGGAGGGTCTGCGAGGACTTCGAGGGCCGACCTGATCGGACCACCACCTTCACCCGGCCGCGTCGACCGGGCGGTCGTGCACCGCCGGTTCTGGTCCGGCTTCACGGCCCGGCCCCCGCCTCCCCTGCGGGATCAGCGCTCCGTACGCACCGGGTGCTTGCTCATGATCGAGACCCGGTTGAACGCGTTGATGGTGATCGCCACCCAGATGACCGCGGAGATCTGGTCGTCGGTGAGGACGTCACGGGCTCCCGCCCAGGCGGTCTCCTGCGCGGCGGCGTCGGCCGGCTCGGTCGTCGCCTCCGCCAGCGCGAGGGCCGCGCGTTCCGCGGGAGTGAACAGCTCGGTGTCCCGCCAGGCGGCCAGCACTCCGAGCCGCTGCGCCGTCTCACCCGCACGCAGGGCGGCCCGGGTGTGCACGTTGAGACAGTAGGCACAGCCGTTGATCTGCGACACGCGGAGGTTGATCAGCTCCACCACGGTCCGGTCGAGCCCGGCGTCGGCGGCAGTCGCGCGCACCGCTTCCGACGTCTGGACCAGTGCGTGGTAGGCCTTCGGGCTCTGCTTGTCGATGAAGATCCGCTGCGTCGCGGTTCCTGTCGCGTGGATGCTCAACCCCGGACTCCGTCCTACTATGCTGCGAGTATCATTGTTGAATCTGAAACTATCATGGTGATGGAAGGCGGTCCCCGGTGAGCGATGTCGACGTCCTCTCCCCACGTGACGTACCCCTGGGCGGACCGCGCGCGATGACCGTGCGGCGCACGCTGCCGCAGCGCGCGCGGACCCTGATCGGAGCTTGGTGCTTCGCCGATCACTACGGTCCCGACGACATCGCCGAGACGGGCGGCATGGACGTCGCCCCGCATCCGCACACCGGACTGCAGACGGTGAGCTGGCTGTTCAGCGGGGAGATCGAGCACCGCGACAGCCTCGGCAGCCACGCGTACGTACGGCCCGGCGAGCTGAACCTCATGACGGGCGGGCACGGCATCAGCCACTCGGAGGTGTCCACGCCGGGCACCACGGTCCTGCACGGCGTCCAGCTGTGGGTGGCGCTGCCCGAGGAACACCGGCACACCGAGCGGGACTTCCAGCACTACGTCCCCGAGCCCCTGCGCATCGACGGGGCCGAGATCAGGGTCTTCCTGGGTTCCCTCGCCGGTCAGGAGTCCCCGGTGCGCACCTTCACACCCCTGCTCGGCGCCGAGGTCGTCCTCGAGCCGCGCGCGACGATCACATTCGCCGTGGACCCCGGCTTCGAGCACGGGCTGCTCGTCGACCACGGAGACGTCCGCATGGCCGGCACCTTGCTGCGTCCGGCGGAGCTCGGCTATGCCCAGGCCGGAACCGCGGCCCTGACGTTGGTGAACGAGTCGGACGACCCCGCTCGCACCGTACTGCTCGGCGGAACCCCGTTCGAGGAGGAGATCGTCATGTGGTGGAACTTCATCGGCCGTAGCCATGAGGACATCGTCCGCGCCCGGGAGGACTGGGCGAACGCCTCCGATCGCTTCGGCGCCGTCGAGGGGTACCCGGGGGACCGACTTCCCGCTCCCGTTCTTCCGCATGCCACCATCTCGCCGCGCGGCAACCCGCCGCGTCGCCGACCCACATCCGAAAGGCACCTCATGACCGAGTCTCCCGCCGCTCCGACCGTCGAGCGGAACGACGCCAGGCATCGCTACGAAATCCTGGTCGACGGCAAGCGCGCCGGTCTCACCGCCTACCGCGACCGCGGTGAACAGCGCGTCTTCTTCCACACGGAGATCGACGACGCCTTCGCCGGGCAGGGCCTGGCCGCGCGGTTGGTCGAGTACGCGCTCAACGACGTGCGCGACATCGGTATGCGGATAGTGCCCGTGTGCCCCTACGTCGCGAAGTTCCTGAAGAAGCACGACGAGTTCGCCGACATCACCGACCCCGTGACCCCCGAGGTCCTGGCGTGGCTGGACACGGAACTGGGCTGACCCACGCCCCCTGTGGTGCCCCGGGCGGACAACGTCGACAGCACCGCCTGGACGAGCCACCGCTCCCCGGCCGAGCCGCCGCGCAGGCGCGAGGCGGGGGGCGGAAGCCGGCACGACCGGGGTGCTGCCGGCATCCGGCGTGGCCACCTCCAGCTCGTCTTCCAGAACCCGCACGCCTCCTCGACCCGCGCCAGACGGTCGGCGACGGTGTCGTACCGACCTCGCCGGAGCACCCGTACACCCACCACGTGCTCGCGTCCGTCCCCTGTGGCTCTCTTCTCACTCTCGTGGCAAGCGTTGCGCACAGCGGTGGCCGAGCTCCGGGACGAGGATTTCACCCAGCCGTCCGGCTGTACCGGCCGGCTCGTACGGGCCCTGATCTGCCACCTGCTCGTCGACGCACAGAACGGGGACGTCGCCGAACGCCAGCGACCGGTGGCGCGGAGCCGCGGCTGCTCAAGTTCCACCTGGACGAAGTCGGTTCCGCCGCCGGTCGCGCCGCCGAACTCGCCGACCCGGGCCTCCGGGTCAGCACCTGCGCCGAGGTCCTCACCGCAGGCGATCACCTCTCCGCGTACGTACTGGCGTTCCCTCCGTCGTTGTCCGACAAGGACGCGCTACTGGTCGGCACCGGACGGCGCGCCCCGACCGTGACTGCCCGCAGGCCCCGCCTGCCGCAGGACCGCTGGAGCGGCCGAAGTTCACCCGACGTGCTCGTGGTGGGTGAAGAGGCCGAGGAGGCTGTGTGGGGCGTTGTCGTCGAAGCACAGCTCGTGGTTCTGGGCAGCCTCGGTGGCGGCAGCGGCGCTCCGTGGGAAGAGGGCTTCCTCGTACGCGGTGAGTGCGGCCTCGATGTTGTCCGGGTGCGCGGCGAGGGCCTTGCCGAGTTCGGCGCCGTCGTACATGGCGAGGTTCGCGCCCTCGCCGGCGAACGGTGACATCAGGTGGGCGGCGTCGCCGAGCAGGGTCACACCGGGCACGCGGTCCCACCGGTGCCCGATCGGCAGGGCGTTGATGGTCCGCGGAACCGGTGCGGTCTCGCCGTCGGTGATCAGCGCGGTGAGTTCCGGGGCCCAGCCGTCGAACTCCTCGGCGACCCGGGCCGTAGCCGCGCCCGCGTGGGTGAAATCGATGGCGGCGATCCACTCCTGCGGCTTGTTGAGCGCCACGTAGGTGTGCAGGACGCCGCCGGGCTCCCGGTGGGCGAGGATCCCCTTCCCGGGTGCGAGTGCGAAGAGCGCGCCGCCGCCGACCGCCTGTGCGCTGGCCGGGTGGCGGGTGTCGCCGTCGAACAGGTACGTCTCGATGAAGGATATGCCGACGTACTCGGGGGTGGCGTCGGACAGCAACGGCCGGATCCGCGACCACGCGCCGTCCGCGCCGACCAGGAGACCGGTCGCCACGGTCGCCCCGTCCGCGAACGTCACTTCGTGCCGGCCGTCCCCGAGAGACCGGACCGCGGTGACCTTGCGCCCCCACTTGATCGTGTCGGCCGGCAGCGAGTCGAGCAGAATCTGCCGTAGGGCGCCGCGGTGGACCTCCGGACGCCCGCCGGTGCCGTCGTCGGGTTCGTCGAGGAGCACGGTTCCGTCCCGGTCGAGAACCCGCGACGCCTCACCGCCCTTGTGGACGAGGCCGCGGAACTCCTCGAGGAGGCCGGCCGCTTCGAGGGCGAGCTGCCCGTTGTAGTCGTGGATGTCGAGCATGCCGCCCTGCGTGCGGGCGGTCGGGGAGATCTCCGCCTCGTAGACCGTCGCGGGAATGCCGTGGACGTGGAGGACGCGGGCGAGGGTCAGTCCTCCGAGCCCGGCGCCGATGATCGTGACGTCAGTGGTCATGGTGGTTCCTTGCCTGTCGCGGCCCGCCGGGCGGACACCCGGCGGGCCATCTCTGGAACATTGTTCCAACGCAGCCTGGAACGGTATTCCAGAGATGTCAAGATGGAACAGCGTTCCAGGCGTGTGTCAGGATGTACACATGGCAACCAGGACACGCCGCCCGGAACGACGCGAGGAACCACTCTCCCGTCAGCGCATCGTCGAGGCCGCGATCGGCCTTCTCGACACCGCCGGCGAGGGCGCACTCACCTTCCGCGCACTGGCCGAACGCCTCGCCACCGGACCCGGCGCGATCTACTGGCACGTCACGGGCAAGGACGAACTCCTCAACGCCGCCACCGACGCCGTCATCGCCACCACCATGACCGCCGAAACCACCGACACCTCCGGCAGGACCGACGCAACGCCGCAGGAAGCGATCCGCACCCTCGCACTCGGCGTGTTCAACGCGATCGACGCCCACCCGTGGGTCGGCACACAACTCTCCCGCGCCCCGTCCCAGTCACCCGTGCTGCGCGTCTTCGAACACCTCGGACGCCACATCCAGACGCTCGGCGTACCCCACCCCACCCAGTTCACCGCCGCCTCCGCCCTGCTGAACTACATCCTCGGAGTCGGCGGACAGAATGCGGCCAACGCCCGCGGACACCACCCGCACACCAGCCGGGCCGAGTTCCTCGACACCACCGCGACCGCATGGGCCGACCTCGACCCCGACGAGTACCCCTTCACCCGCACCGTCGCGGACCAACTACGCGACCACGACGACCGAACGGAGTTTCTCGCCGGTCTCGACCTCATCCTCACCGGAATCACCACACACCAGAACCCGGCCGACCCGACACCGCCGTAACCCACCCCCGCCCAGCCCGGGTTCAGCCCGGATTCAGCCCATCGGCGCGTGCTCGGGTGAGGGCGACGGCGCGCCGGTCCATCCGTGCAGGGCGGCTTCGAGGCCGGTGACGGCGGCGGCGTCGGTGGTGTCGGAGGCCCAGGCGACCACCCCGTCCGGGCGCACCAACACCCCGGTCGGCGTCGCGTGGTCGTCGGTCACGCTGCTCACTCGCCCGGCCCAGGCCGCGCCGACGCGGGCGAACGTGCCGTCCGGAGTGCGGTCGAGCAGCAGGAACCCGCCGCCGTGACCGTGGTCGGACAGACGGGAACCGTCCGTCAGCCACAGGTCGGGGACATAGCGGCCGACCAGCGGATGGTCGCCGGGCAGGTCGATACGCTGTGTGACACCGGAGATGTTCTTGACCGCGTAGGTCGCGCCGTCCCGGGTGCTCAGCAGATCGGCGACGACCTCCCGGAGCGCGGCCGACTTGGCGTCCCCGCGCAGCACCCCGATCTGGGCCCGCGTCCAGTCCAACACCCAGGCGCCCAGCGGACGGCGCTCGGCGTCGTAGGTGTCGAGCAGCCCTTCGGGTGCCCACCCTGCGACCACGGCGCCGAGCTTCCAACCGAGGTTCATCGCGTCGCCGACCCCGAGATTGAGCCCCTGACCGCCGAACGGCGAGTGCACGTGCGCGGCGTCGCCGGCCAGAAGCACCCGTCCCGACCGGTAGGTCGCGGCCTGGCGGGCGTTGTCCGTCCAGCGGGTCGCGGCACCGCACAGCGCGGTCAGCGTCACGTCCGTGCCCGAGACCCGGCGCAGGCCGGCCTGCAACTCCGCAAGGGTGACCGGCGCCATGGGGGTCCCCCCGCGCGAGCGAAGCCGAGCGTGGAGGTCGGCGGGAGCGCCGAACTCCACGGTGACCACCTGCCCGGGTTGTGGCCCGTAGCGGTAGGCCCCCCGAGTCGACCACACCCATCCGTTCGCGAGCTTCTCCGGGTCGGCGATGTCGGCGACCGCCAGGTGTCCGGTGAGTTCGGGGTCGGTGCCGGGGAAGCCGATGCCCGCGAGGCGGCGTACGGTGCTGCGCCCGCCGTCGCACCCGACCAGCCACCCGGTGCGCACCGTGCCGGCCGTGGTGCCGACGAGCACGCCGTCGCCGGTGTCTTCGAGCGTGGTGACCTCCACCCCGCGACACACCGGTACGCCGAGTCGCGCGACATGGTCGGCCAGGAGCTCTTCCAGCTCACGCTGCGGCACCAGTCTCGCTCCGTCGACCGCGGCGTGCGCGGCGAGGTCGGCATCGGACCAGTCCACGAGGCCGGCGTCGAGGACCATCCCCGCGAAATGCCCGGTGAACCGCGACTCGTACGCTCGCCCGCCACCCCCGGGCCGTTGGTCGTCGGTCGTGCGAGCGAACGACCCCACCCGCTCGAGCATCTCTCGCTGCACGCTTTCGGCGGCAGGCAGCAGGCCGCGGCGGTCGAGCGCCTCGGCCGTCGGCACGTTGATCGACCCCGCCTTCATCGCGTCGGACGGCTCGGCCAGTCGCTCGAGCACCTGCACCGTCGCCCCGGAGAGCGCCAGCTCGGCGGCGAGCACGAGGCCCACCGGCCCGGCTCCGACCACGGTTACGTCCACATCCTGGTTCACATCGATATTCACGAACGGTGTTCTATAAACGAACGCTGTTCGTGTCAAGTTATAGTGGTCGGGTGAACCCGAGAGAACGACGCGCAGCGCGCCACCAACTGCCGAATCCCGAGGTCGAGCCCGCCCCCAGACAGCGGCGACGCAAGGCCCCGATCACCGTGCAGCAGGTCATCGACACCGCGCTGGGCGTCATCGCCACAGAGGGCTACGAGGCACTGACCATGCGCCGACTCGCCGGCGCGCTCGACACCGGACCCGCCTCGCTCTACGCCCATGTGGTCAACAAGGCCGACCTCGACGAACTTCTCATCGCGCGGCTGTGCGCCGAGCTCGTACCGCCCGAGCCCGACCCCGCGGCCTGGCGGGAGCAGATCCGCAGCGTGTGCACCCAGATGCGCGACCAGTACCTGAAATACCCCGGGATCTCCCGCGCCGCGCTCGCCATGGCCCCCACCGACCTCGAGACCCTGCGCGTCAGCGAAGCGATGCTGGCGATCCTGATCGCCGGCGGCGTCGCCCCGCAGACCGCCGCCTGGGCCATCGACGCCCTCCTGCTGTACGTGGCCGCCTACTGTCTGGAGATCTCCATCCTGAATCAGCGGAAGGTCCACAACGCGGCGGACTGGGTGGTCGACACCGACGAGCTCCAGCGCCGACTGACCGCCCTGCCGGCCGCGGCCTTCCCTCACACCACCCGCTACGCGGCCGAGCTCACCGCCGGCGCGGGCCATGACCGGTTCGACTTCACCCTCGCCCTGATGATCGACGGCCTCGCCCACCGCTAGCCAGACATCACCGCTGTGTGACGGGGAGCAGTTCACGTGTGCCGGGCCGAGCGCGGGTACGACCGTGAAGGCTGTCCATGACGCGCGTTCGACGACCAGGCGACGCAACGTGCGTATCTGGCGGGGGGGGGGGTGTTCCAGCTGAGTACGCCGACCACCCTCCCGTGGTGGCCGTGGACGGCGGCGAAGTAGCCGCCGGCCGGGTCGCCGTGGACGATCCGCACCTCCGCGCCGGGTGGGAAGATGCCGTACGCCTGGATCCTGGTGTCGTACTGGCCCGTCCAGAAGTAGGGCACGGGAGCGAACGGTGTGGCGTCGCCGAGCAGGTTGCCGGCCGCGGTCATGGCCTGTTCGGTGGCGTTCATGCGGTGTTCCAGACGCATGCGGGCGCCGAAGTGCGGGTTGTGCCAGGAGGCGAGGTCCCTGGCGGCGTGGATGCCGGGTGCGGCCCGGCACAGCGCGTCGCACTCCACCCCGTCCCGCAGTCGCAGGCGCGAGCCGGTCAGCCGGCGGGTCGCCGGCGTGGAGCCGAGGGCCAGGACGACGACGTCGGCCGACAGCGTGGTGCCGTCGCTGAGTTCCACCCCGGTCGCCCGGCCGCCTGCTCCGCGCAGCGGGCGCACCGGTATCCCGCAGCGCAGACGCGTGCCGTGGTCGCGGTGCGGACCGGCGACGAGCGCGCCGATGAGGTCGCCGAACGGACGCCGTACAGGGACGGGCTCCGGCTCGGCCACGGTCACCTCCAAGCCCATGATCCGGGCTGCCGCGGCGACTTCGGCGCCGAGGAATCCGACGCCGACCACGACCACCAGGGCCCGGTGAGCAGTGCGGCGCATAGGCCGAGAGCGTCGTCGAGCGTGCACAGGACGTGGACTCCGGCGAGATCGCTGTCAGGAAGGCGCTGGGGGCACACCGGTAGCGATGACGAGACCGTCGAAGCCGATGCTCTCGCCGTTGCCTAGGCGCACTTGGCCGCCCTCCACATCGAGGGCGGTGGCGCGCTGTCCGAATCGCAGGTCGGCCTCGAGCCCTGCCAGGTCCCGCAGGGAGCGCAGGGTGGCCCGTTCGGAATTCCAGACGCCGCTGAGGATCTGCTGGGACAGCGGCGGTCGGTCGTACGGCGGATGTGGCTCCTCTCCGACAGGGGTGAGGTCGCCGCCCCAGCCTCGGCGGCGGAGGGCCTCGGCCGCGGCCAGGCCTGCGGCCGCGGCTCCGACGACGACGATCCGCCTCACGCTCGAAAAGGGTCCTGACTCGGTGGAGGGTCGCCGATGAGGCGGCCGACTCGGTGCTGCTGACCGTCTCCGAACTCATCACCAACGCCGTGGAGCATGCACGGCCCCGACTGAACCTCGACCTGAGCCGCGACCCGGGCACCCGGTGCGTACACACCGAAACCTCCGACGGCGGCCCGGCCACCACGGGCGGCGACCGCGCAGCCAGCTGCACCCGTGGCGAGCACGGCCGCGGGCTGGAGATCATCGACCAGCTCACCACCGCACATGGCGACCGCCCGGAGCCCGGACATCGGGCACACCCTCCGAGCCGTTCGGCGTCGACGGCTGCCACGATCGCTCAGCCCGTGGGCATGCCGACACGTGCGCCCTCGAGGGTCCCTCGCAGCCGGGCGAGGGCGGTCGCCAGCTGTTCGAGTGACCGTGCGGTCAACGGGTCGGCCAGCCATGTGCGCAACTCGTTCTCGAAGGTCGGTGTGGCGGCGTCCAGGAGTTGCCGACCCGCCTCCGTCAGAGCGAGCAGCGACGAGCGGCGGTTCTGCGGGTTGGGACGGCGGCTCACCCACCCCGCGGCCTCGAGTCGGTCGACCCCTTTGCTGGTCGCGCCCACGGTGATGGCGACCTCGTGGGCGAGGTCGTTCACCCGGCAGTCCTCACGGCCACCGATGATCCGCAGGAACTCGAACTGGCCGGCGGTCAGGCCGTGCTGGGCCCGCAGCCGCTCACCGAGGACGTTGTAGAGCCTCGTCTCGTACCGGACGAGGTCGGCGAACACCTGTGCGTGATCGGTCACATGGCTCTCCATCTTCTCAAGAAGTATCTTCTTTGGAATATAGTTGGGCTCCTGCCCAGCGGGCCATGATCCCGCACTCGTCTCGATACGGAGGACAGCATGAGCAAGGAACAGCGCGCGACCGTCGACGCCTTGCTGCGATCGGCGGCGTTCGATGCCGACCGCACGCCCGAGGAACTGCGCGCGGCTTTCGCTGCGATGATGGCCGGCAGTCCATCGCCGATCGGGGTCACCCTCGCCCCGAGCACCCTCGGTGGCCGCCCGGCGCTGGAGATCGAGCCGCAGGACGGGGCGACCGGCGGGACGATCCTCTACTTCCATGGTGGGTCCTGGGTGTTCGGCTCGCCTGCCACGGTCCAGCACATCACCGCGGCGCTCGTGCGGCGTACGGGTGCCCGGGCCGTCTCGCTCGACTACCGGCTCGCACCCGAGCATCCGTTCCCGGCCGCGATCGACGACGGTGTCGCGGCCTACCGCGACCTGCTGGAGCAAGGCGTGTCGGCCGATCGGATCATGCTGGCGGGGGACTCGGCGGGCGGCGGGCTGAGCATCGTGACCGCGCTCGCCGCGCGTGACGCCGGTCTGCCGCGACCGGCCGGGGTGGTCGCGTTCTCGCCGGGGCTGGACGCGACCCGCAGCGGCGAGAGCATGACGACCAAGGACGGGATCGACCCACTGTTCACCCGCCAGTCCCTGGTGCGTCTGGGCGTCCACTACCTCGCGGGCCAGGACCCGCGGCAGCCGCTGCTGAGCCCCGCCGTGCACGCCGACCTCACCGGGCTGCCGCCGCTTCTGCTGCAGGCCGGGTCGAACGAGGTACTGCTCGACGACTCGACCCGACTGGCGACCCGTGCGGCCGCCGCCGGTGTCGACGTGATCCTCGACGTCACCGCCGACGTGCCCCACGTCTTCCAGTCGTTCACCGGCTCGCTCGACGAGGCGGACGCGGCACTGGACCGGGCCGGTCGCTTCATACGCGACCGGCTGGCGACCGCCCCAGCCGCGCTCTGACGGCCGCGCCGTCCGAGGCCTACTCGGGCAGTGGGCGATCGTCGACGACGTGCTTCATGACAAGGGTGGAGGTCAGGCGCTGCACCCCCGGCAGAGTGGCCAGCCGCTGGTCGTACAGCTGCTGGAAGGCGGACAGGTCGGCGGTGGCGACCCGCAGAAGGTAGTCGGGCTCACCGAACAGGCGCTGGGCCTGGATCACATGCGGGACGGCGGCCACGGCCTCCTCGAACGCGGAGACGGTGTCACGGTCCTCCCAGCCCAGGGTGACGAAGACCAGGGCTTCGAAGTCGAGACCGACGGCGGCCGGGTCGACGACCGCACGGTAGCCGCGGATCGCGCCCTCGCGTTCGAGGTCACGCAGGCGGCGATGACAGGGCGAGATGCTCAGCTTCACGCGGGCGGCCAGCTCGGTCACCGTCAGACGGCCATCCAGCTGCAGCTCGGTAAGAATCTTCCGGTCCAGGGCATCCATGAGGAAGATTCTCCCCCACTAGGCTCGATCATGGAGCAAAGACAGAAACATTTGCGGGCAATATGCGCCTAATCTTCCCTCTCAGGGCAAGGAACGTGAGAGGGAAAGATCGATGGACACGACGACGGTGGCGGCTTTTCTGGCGGTGGATCTGCTGCTGGTGTTCACGCCGGGCGCGGACTGGGCCTACGCGATCACGGCGGGGCTGCGCGACCGGTCGGTCGTCCCGGCGGTCGCCGGACTGATAGCCGGATACGTGGGATACACGGTGCTCGCCGTGGCCGGCCTGGTGGTGATCGTGGCCAACTCGGCCACCGTTCTCACCGCACTGACCGTCGCGGGGGCCGCCTACCTGATGTGGCTGGGCTGGGGTGTCCTGTCGCGCCCGTCGGTACTGGGCGCGTCCACGCAGGCCATGCCCTCCTCGCGCCGGCAGATCATGCTCAAGGGAGCCGGGATCAGCGGCCTGAACCCGAAGGCGCTGCTTCTGTACTTCTCGTTGTTCCCGCAGTTCATCGACCCCGGGGCGGGCTGGCCGGTCGCCGCGCAGACCGGTCTGCTCGGCACGCTCCACATGACCGCCTGTGCCGTCGTCTACCTCGCCGTCGGCGTGCTGGCCCGCACCGTGCTGAAGACCCGGCCCTCGGCGGCCCGGGCAGTCACCCGCGCCTCCGGTGCCATGATGATCGTCATCGGAGGGGTCCTGTTGGCGGAACGCCTGGCCGGCTGACGGACCCGCCCGACCCCGTTCGACCCCGTGATGTCCGCAGAAGGAGAGCACATGGAAGAGCAGGCGCAGCGGGAACAGGCGAGCCCCGAGGTACAGGCGCGCGTCCGGACGAGTTTCGACCGGCAGGGGCTGATGGGCCTCCTCGGTGCACGGATCACGCGGATCGCGCCGGGCCGTGTGCACATCGTCCTCCCGAGCCGGCCCGAAGTGACGCAGCAGCATGGCTACTTCCATGCCGGCGCCACCAGCGCGATCGCGGACACCTCGGGCGGCTACGCCGCGTTCACGCTCTTCCCGGAGAACACCGACGTACTCACGGTCGAGTACAAGATCAATCTCCTGGCGCCCGCCGTCGGCGACCACATCGAGGCGGTCGGAACGGTCCTGAAGTCCGGACGCACCCTGACCGTGTGTCAGTTGGAGGTGTTCGGCGTCCAGGACGGCCGACGGTCGCTCGTCGCCAACGGCCAGCAGACGCTGATCCGCGTGAACAGGCCCGAACGGTGAGCCCGCAGCCGCTGCCGTCCTGGGTGACCTGGCAGCAAAGGCCGTTTCCCGACGCCAACCTACTTCTGCTCCACGGAAGCCAACCGGCCCTGGTCGACAGCGGATTCGTCGGCCACGCCGAGGACACGGCCGCCTGGGCCCGCGCCCACGCCGGAGACGTCGGCCTGGTCGTGAACACCCATTGGCACTCCGACCACGTCGGTGGCAACGCCCTTCTGCAAGCGGGTGGCGCCGGCATCGCCGCCGGTGCCCCGGAGGCGGACGCCGTCGCCCGCCGGGACCCGGGCTGCTGCGCTGCGGAATACCTCGACCAGCCCGTGAGCCCGTACACCATCGACATGGCGCTCGACGACGGTCAGGTCCTCCGCCTCGGTGAAGCCGACTGGGAAGTGGTCCGCACCCCCGGACACACGCCAGGGCACCTCGCGCTGTGGCAGCCGGAGGAGCGGCTCCTCGTGGTCGGGGACGCGCTGTCGGACTACGACGTCGGCTGGGTGAACCTGGCCCTCGACGGGCCCGACGCGGCCGCCACCGCTCTCGCCTCCCTGAAGCGGATGGCCGACCTCGCCCCGCGCGTGCTGCTCCCCTCTCACGGGCCGCTCCCCGCCGACCCCGGTACGGCCTTCGTCACCGCGCTGCGCCGCGCGCGGCGTCTCGTCGACGACCCCGACGGAGCCATCTGGTACGGGGCCCGGCGGATCTTCGCCTTCGCCCTCATGATCCGCGGCGGGATCCCCACCGACGAGGTCGAGCCGTACCTGCACGCGCGCGCCTGGCTGACCGACGCCGCGCGCCTTCTGGGCCTCACCCCGGAAGCACTCGCCGCCGAGCTCATCGCCATCATGCTCCGCAGCGGCGCCGTCGTCCTTCGGCACGAGCGCCTGCACGCCGCCGCCGAGCACACCCCGGTCGGGGCGGAGACGCTGCGCGTGCCGTACCCGCGTGCGTGGCCGACGCCGCAGCCGCGCTGACTCCCGGGCGACCCCGTCTCGTCGACCGAGTCGACCGCTGTACGAACCGGGCCTCTCGACAGTCGCCGCCCCAGCCCGGACGCGCCGTCAGTGGAGGGCGTCGGAAAGGCGGGTGAAGCTGTGGCCGGTGGCCAGCAGCTGGGGGACGGCTGCGGTGATGCCTCGGGCCGTGCCGCCCCGGGGGTGGTTCATGTGGCAGATGACGATGGACCCGCCGGGGGCGGCGGCGACCGTCGTACGGACCTGTTCGGGGGTGAAGGTGGCGCCGCCGTCGCCGTTGACCGAGAAGCTGACGAAGCGTTCTCCCAGGGCGGTGACGATCCGTGCCGCGACGTCGTCGCAGTAGGCGGTGCCGGAGCGGAAGAAGCGTGGCGGCGTGCCCAGCAGCCGGGTGAGCTTGGTTTGGTTGCCGGAGATCTCGTCGTACACCTCGGCGGCGCTGCGGGTGCCGGGGATGCCGTAGGCGGAGCGGCCGGTGACCGAAAGCGGGCGGTGACGGGTGCCGTGGTTGGCGATCTCGAACAGCGGCTCGGCGGCCAGCCGACGGAAGATGGCGGGGTTGGCGTCGATCCAGCGGGAGTTGATGAACAACGTCGCCGGTATCTCCCGTCGACGCAGGAAGTCGATCAACGCACGGTCGTAGCCGCTGCCCCCCGGGCCGCCGCAGGCGTCGAAGGTCAGTGCGATCACGCGTTTGTCGGTCGGCAGCGCGTGGACCACGCCGGGTGCGTCGAAGCCCCAGGTGTGCGGCACCGCGTGCCCGTAGCGGGTCACGATGTCCGCGCGGGTGACGGCGCGGGACGCGGTGGCGGTCGGCGCGATGGCCGACGGGCTGGAGCCCGGGGTGCTTGTGCCGGTTGCGATCGCCGCGGTTGTGGAGGGGGAACCGGTGGCGGAAGCGCTGCGGTCGACCGTGCTCTGGGGGCCCGCACAGCCGGCGAGCGCGCCTCCCGCCATGGCCGCCAGCAGCGCCCGGCGACTGGGTGTCATCCGTTCCCCTTGTTCGAAGATCCTCGACGGGACACCCCGCTACGGGAACCGTACGCGAACCGTACGCGGCGGAAGGGGCATGATCAGTAAGAAGGCGGCAAGGGTTCGCCAACAATCCCTTGTGGGTCATTTGCCGCGCCGGCCACGGGACCCGGCGTACTCAAGCGGCGGCGGCATCGCGCGCTCGCCGCTCAGGTGGTCCTCTCGGCCTCGGCCGACGCCGCCTTCTTCTCGGCGCGGCGCAACTCCTGGTAGCGATTCCACAGTGCGGGCCGGGAATCGTCCATGTACCAGGCGCGCAGGAAGAGTTCGAGGAAGGCGCTCTCCGTCTCGTCGCCGCCGCGGCGGTACAGCTCCGGGTCCGACTCGACCAACGCAGCGGCCGGCCGCCGGCCGGCCGGGCCCTGGGCCACGGTCACCCGGAAGATGGCACGACCGGTCCCACTGCGATGCAGCGTCAGCTGGTCGCCCTCCAGGTACGCGTCCCACTTCTCGTCCATGCTCAGCGCCCGCACACCGTGCCGGACACGCTGCCACTGCCCCGGAGTCCACACCAGCTCCGGCACTGGAACCGGCTCGGGACGGCGCAGCGGCGTCACGTCGCGGCCCAGCCCGGCGCGGTTGAGGTCCTCGCCCGGTTCGCCCTCGCGCACCCACTCCGGTAGCGCCTCCGACGCGGCCCGCCACGCGGCAGGTATCCCCGCCGTGCCCACCCGAGCCGCGACGATTCCGCCGACAATGGCGCAGGTGGTGTCGACGTCCCCGCCCACCGACGCGCACGCCCACAACGCCTCCGCGAAGTCCTCCAGGTGCCGGGCCGCGCACCACAGGGCGAAGGGCACCGTGTCCGCCGCGCTCACCCGCCGGCCGTTGCCCAACCGGTGCGCCGCGTACTCGGCGTGCGGCTGGCCCAGCAACTCCCGCGCCTCGGCCACCCCCGAACGGACCCGTCCCTGCGGTGTCAGCTCCTCCACCGCCGCCAGCAACTGGGCTCCGGTCACCGGCCGAACGCGCCCGCGGGCGGCGCACGCGGCGCCCACCGCCACGGCGACCGCCCCGGCCACCGCCTCCGGATGGGTGTGCGTCACCCGCGCCGACCGCCCGGCCTGCGCGGCTGCCTCGGCGAGATCCACGGCGAACCAAGCGCCCAAAGGCGCCACCCGCATCGCGGCCCCATTGCCCCACGACCCCTGGCCGTCGAACAGTTCCGCGACCAGTTCCTGCCACCTGCCGCCCTCGCGTACCAGGCGCAGCAGCCGGTTCATCGCCGGACCGTAGCCGCGGTCGAAGTCGTGCCTGTGGGCGAAGCCGTGCGCAAGTTCATGCTGGTCCACGCTGCCGCGTCGGCGCAGCACGTCGAAGACCGAGCAGGCCATCTCCGTGTCGTCCGTCCACGGCCATTCCGCGGCAGGCAATCGCCGCTCCCGCAGGCCGGGGAGATTGTCCGGTACGAAGAACTGGGCGCCGAAGGCGTCACCCACCGCCACGCCGTGCAGGGCGTCGCGGGCGGCGGAGCGGTGGTCGAAGGAAGAGCAGGCGGAAGGGTCGAGGAAGGGGATTTCAGCGGGCATCTCCCCCATCCTGCCAAGCCGACCTGCCGCAGGGCCACGGCAATTGCCGGCGTCCAGGTGTTCTGCCGACCGGGCACTCCCCCCGGCGAGCAGCCGGGAGTGGCGGATGGGACTTCTGGGCATGGTGCGTTGGGGGAACAGACCCGGTGCGCGGAGAGTCAGACTTGCCTCGATCTCTGGTCCTAGGCTGGGTTTCCCACTCCGCCCAGGAGAGTTCCTCCGGTCCGGACAACCGTGTTCCCGTCAGATCCCTGGCAGGGAGCACCCAACAATGGAGCGCGCATGGCCTACGAGGCGATGGGTGATGACGTCTACCAGCCGGACGGGTCGGAGGTACAGGACGACGCCGGGCTGCTGGACGTCTCGGACACCCTCGACGACCGCGGTATCGACGAGGCTCTCGACGAGGGCTACTCGCCCCCGGAGAGGCCTTGGGGCGTGGAGCACACCGGTGTCACGGCGGCGGAGCGGCAACGAGGGGAGAGCCTGGACGAGCGGCTTGCCGAGGAGGTCCCCGATATCGCCGGCCAGGACGGCGACGGTATCGGGGACCTTTGGGACGGCGACGGGGAAGTCATCGACGACGAGGTGGGAGACCTGCGGGCGGGCCGCCTCATCGCGCCGGACGAGGGCGCTCACGAGGACACCGAAAAGGACCTGATCGCTTACGACGTCGGCGTCGACGGGGCGGGCGCGTCGGCCGAGGAGGCCGCGATGCACGTGATCCCCGACTCCGAGTCCTTCTAGCCTGCTCGGTTCGTCGTCTTTCTGGCCTGCCCGGTCCGTCGACCTCCTGGCCTGCCTGGTTCGTCTCCACCGACGGGGACAGGAACAGGCGTGCGGACGTCGGTGCGTCGCGAAGCGGCCGTCAGCGGTGGAAGGCGGCACCGAAGTGTGCGCCGGACACGGGCGCGGCCAGAGTGTGAGGTCCGAAGCTCACCGACCTGGTCGCGGTGACACCGGAGGCGGTGCCGCGGAAGACCCACACGGCTCCCGAGCCGCTGTTCTCCTCCGGTGCCGAGACGGCGACGTGCCCGCCGACGACGGCGGTGCGGCTGCCGAACCGGTCACCCTTCTCTGCCGTACCGGGCACCCCGGCCGTGTTCTGGCTGAAGACTTGGACCCTGGTGCCGGAAAGACCCGTCGGACCGCCCCTGAGAACGGCGAAGGTGCCGGCGTCGGTCCGGCCGGCGAGGTCCTCACCGGGGACACCGGTGACGACGTCGGCGTAACCGTCGCCGGTGATGTCGCCGACGGAGACGTCGGTGCCGAAGCGGTCGCCGCTCTCCCCCGCCCCGGGGACACCGGGGGTGTTCTGGCCGATCAGCGTGGCGCGCGCCGCGAACCCGTTCGCCGTGCCGCGCACCACGCCCACGAGACCGCCCCCTGCCGCCGTGCTGCGGCCGAAGACGACGTCCGACCGGCCGTCCGCGTCGATGTCACCGAGGGCGATGCTGTCCGCGGACACGGTGTCGGGGTAGGCGATGAACGGCCCTGCCACCAGCCCGTTCTCAGTCCCCTTCAGCAGTCGCAGTCGGGGCGGCGCGATCGCCCCTCCGTCGTCCGAGTCCCACGGACCGCTGCTGACCACCAGGTCGGTGGTGCCGTCGCCGTCCACATCGCCCGCCTCCATGGCGTAGACACGGACGTCGAGGCCGACGAGGGGGCCGGTGCGGGCCGCGGAACCGCTTCGGCTGAAGGGCCCGTACCGCATCTGATAGGCCGTCGCCAGGTCCAGGTGCCCATCGCCGTCGAAGTCACCGGCGCGGATCTCCGCCCGGCCGTGGCCGACCGTGGTGGCGGTGGCGAGCCCGCCCACCCCTCCCCACACGACGGTCTGCAGACCGACGTCACGCGCACTGCCGATATCCTCGCCCGGGGCTCCGACCACCAGGTCGGTGAAACCGTCGCCGTCCAGGTCGGCGGCCGTGAGCGGGCCGCCGAAGTGGTCACCCGCCTCCGCCGTGCCGGGTATCCCGTAGCGGTCCTGGCTGATCACCTGGCGCTTGACACCGTTGGGGCCCTCGGCCATGCCGTAGACGACAGCGACGTATCCGGCGCCCGCCTTCCCGTTGACAGTGCCGCCCGGGGCGGCGATCGCGACGTCGGTGTATCCGTCACCGTCGAAGTCGGCACGCACGGACGCCGCGGCATCGGCGGCGAGGGCGCCCGCGGGGGCGTCTTCGGCGTAGGACACCGCTGTCCCCGTCCCCGTCACGGCCATGACGGCGGCGGCGACAGCGACGGCGGACACCTGAAATCTTCGGGAGGACATGGCAAACCCCTAGGAATGGAGGGCAGTGGGCCCGCACTTCTCACGCGCACGGCAACCACCAAGACCCGCACGGGGCGCCAACGGTTGTACGCCGCCCCTTCACCTCGGATTCACCCCGAACAGTCCGCGCGTATCCCGGGCCGTTCCATCTCCGGGATCTCCAGCGGAAATAGACTCGAGCGGACTGTCAGGAGATCCTCATGGACTACTTCGACCTCGGGACCTTGACCCGGCCCGTATCGACCCGTTCGCCGGAAGCACAGCGCTGGTTCGACCGCGGTCTGGTGTGGAGTTACGCGTTCAACCACGAAGAGGCGGTCACCTGCTTCGAATCGGCGGCCGCTGCGGATCCCGACCTGGCCATGGCGTACTGGGGTGTCGCATACGCGCTGGGCCCCAACTACAACAAGCCCTGGGAGTTCTTCGACGACATCGATCTGCGGCACACGGTGGAACGGACGCACGCCGCCGTCGAACGGGCGCACGCGCTGTGCGGCACGGCCACGCCGACCGAGCGCGCGCTCATCGGGGCGCTGCGCGAGCGCTATCCCGCCTCGCGCGCCGTCGAGGACTGCTCCGTCTGGAACGAGCCGTACGCCGAGGCCATGCGTGCCGTGTACGAACTCGCGCCCGACGACCCTGATGTCGCCACGCTCTACGCGGACGCGCTGATGAACCTCACTCCGTGGCAACTGTGGGACCTGCGCGCCGGCGAGCCCGCCCCCGGTGCGCGCACGCTGGAGGCGAAGGCCGTCCTCGACCGCGCGTTGCTGACCGAGGCCGGCGCCGGTCACCCGGGCATCCTGCACATGTACATCCATCTGATGGAGATGTCGCCGACGCCGGAGGAGGCCCTCACTGTCGCCGACCGGCTGCCGGGACTGGTACCGGACGCGGGGCACCTGCGGCACATGCCCTCCCACCTCGACGTGCTGTGCGGCGACTACCGACGGGTCGTGTCGGCCAACAGTGCCGCGATCAAGGCCGACGAGAAGTACCTGCGACGGGCCGGCGCGATGAACTTCTACACGCTGTACCGCTCGCACGACTACCACTTCAAGATCTACGGCGCGATGTTCCTCGGCCGGTCCAGGACGGCGCTGGAGACGGCCGCGCAGCTGGAGGCGTCCATCCCCGAGGATCTGCTCCGTGTGGAGAGCCCGCCCATGGCCGACTGGCTGGAGGGGTTCCTCGCCATGCGAGTGCACGTACTGATCCGGTTCGGCCGGTGGGAGGAGATCCTCGCGCTGCCGATGCCCTCCGATCCGCTGTTGTACTGCGTCACCACGGCGATGCTGCACTACGCGCGCGCGGTGGCGTACTCCGCCACCGGGGCGACCGCCGAGGCCGAGGCCGAACGCGAGCTGTTCCACCGCGCGGTCGCACGGGTTCCCGGGACGCGGACGCTGTTCAACAACACCTGCCGGGACATCCTGGCCATCGCCGCCGCCATGCTCGACGGCGAACTCGAGTACCGCAGGGGCGAGTACGACCTGGCGTTCGCCTCCCTGCGGCGCTCCATCGAACTCGACGACCACCTGCCCTATGACGAACCATGGGGCTGGATGCAGCCGACCCGCCACGCCTACGGGGCGCTCCTGCTCGAACAGGGCCGAGTCGAGGAGGCCGAGGCCGTCTACCGGGCCGACCTCGGACTCGACGACACGCTGCCCAGGTCCTCACAACACCCCGGAAACGTCTGGGCACTCCACGGCTTCCACGAATGCCTCGTGCGCCTCGGCAAGGCGGGGGAAGCCCGCATCATCGCCCAGCAACTCACTCTGGCCACCGCACTCGCGGACGTCCCCATCGAGGCGTCGTGCTTCTGCCGACTCGACACCGCGGGCCCTACGAGCCCTTGCTGTGCCGAACAGCCGAGTGGGAACGGCTCAGTGACCGGCCGCGGGGACCAGACTCTTCGATTCCGGTCCCCGCGCTGAGGAAACAGCGCAATGGTGGGTTCAGCACTGCCACGAAGTCGAAGAGCGGCACACCGACGTTCCCCGCGCCCTGTTCGAGATCGGCGAGGACCGGGACGACCGGGTCCTGGTGCTGACCGGCACCGGGGACCGCCGGGTGACCCAGGGCCATCGGCATATTGCCCGGCGACGGCATCCAGATCGCCTGGACGGAGGCCATCGGCGTCAACCGCACCCGCTACCTCACCCTCACCCAGGGCTCGTTCACCGCCGACCAGGCCGAACGGCGGGGCGCCGTCGCCGCGATGCTGCCGCCGGAGCGGGTGCTGCCCCGGGCCCAGGACCTCGCGGAGCGGCTCGCCGCCGACCTCGCGTACGGAAGCGGGGACGAAGCGTGACCGCCGCCGACGGCTGGACCGGTGCACTGCACGAGTCGTCCCAGCGGCTGGGGCACGTCGTCCCGTACTTCGCCAGCCTGGTCGATCTGGCATCATACATCGACTACCGGCTGTCCGAGCCGACCCCCGCCAAACGCTGCTCCTCGACCCCGAACTCCACCTCTCCCCCCTCCTGCCCGGCCCCGCGAGTCGGCACTGCGGCTCGTCCACGGCCGCCATCGCCCCCAGGACCCCCTCACCGCCACCGGCTCGGTCTCCCTCGAGCCGTCACCGCCCACAGCGGAGCCAGCGATCCGCGACGCCCCGCCGGCCGTGAGCCGAGCGGATCGCCACGTCCCGAGGAACGATGGAAACATGAACACTTCTCCCGAAATCACCCCAGAAGCTGCCGCCGGCGACACCGCGGAAGACACCTACGACGTGATCGTGCTCGGGGCCGGCCCGGTCGGCCAGAACGTCGCCGACCGCGCCCGCGCGGCCGGGCTGAGCGTCGCCGTGGTCGAGCGTGAACTGGTCGGCGGTGAGTGCTCGTACTGGGCCTGCGTGCCCAGCAAGGCACTGCTGCGGCCGGTCATCGCCATCTCGGACGCACGCCGGGTCGACGGTTCCCGCCAGGCGGTCACCGGACGGCTCGACACCGCCAGGGCCTTCGCGCGGCGCGATCACTACGTCAGCGACTGGGACGATTCCGGGCAGGCCGGCTGGGTCAAGTCCATCGGCGCCGATCTGTTCCGCGGGCAGGGCCGGATCGACGGACCGCGCCGGGTGACCGTGACCGCCTCCGACGGCGGGCGCCGCACCCTCAACGCCCGCCACGCGGTCGCCATCGCCACCGGCAGCCGCCCTGTACTGCCCGAGGTACCAGGCATCGAGGAAGCCCGTCCGTGGACCAACCGCGAGGGCACCGACTCCAGCCAGGTGCCGGGCCGGCTCGCCGTCGTCGGCGGTGGAGGGGTGGGCGTGGAGATGGCCACCCTGTGGCAGGGCCTCGGCGCCCAGGTCACCCTGCTGGCCCGCCGCCGGCTCTTGCCACGGATGGAGCCCTTCGTCGGCGACGTGGTCACCCAAGGGCTCACCGAGGCGGGCGCGGACGTACGCATCGGCGTCTCGGTGACCGGGCTGAGCCGCCCCGATCCGGCGGGCCCGGTCACCCTGAGCCTCGACGACGGGAGCCGGCTGGAGGCCGATGAAGTCATGTACGCCACCGGTCGGGCGCCGTGCACCGACGACATCGGCCTGGAGACCGTGGGCCTGGCCCCCGGATCCTGGCTCGACGTCGACGAGACCTGTCTGGTCAGAGGAATGGAGGGCACCTGGCTCTACGCTCTCGGCGACGTCAACCACCGCGCCCTGCTCACCCACCAGGGCAAGTACCAGGCGCGGACGGCGGGCGACGCGATCGGCGCCCGCGCCGAGGGGCTGCCGCTCGACAACGGGCCCTGGGGTGACCATGCCACCACCGCCGACCAGCACGCCGTGCCGCAGGTCTTCTTCTCCGACCCCGAGGCCGCTGCCGTGGGCCTGTCCGCCGAACAGGCCACCGGAGCCGGCCACCGCATCTCCGTGGTCGACGTGGACTTCGCCCAGGCCAAGGGGGCGGTCCTGTACGCCGACGGCTACCACGGCCAAGCCCGCATGGTCGTCGACCTCGACCGTGAGGTCCTCCTCGGGGTGACCTTCGTCGGCCCCGGCGTCAGTGAACTGCTGCACTCCGCAACCATCGCCGTCGCGGGCGAGATCCCCCTCAAGCGACTACGGCACGCCGTCGCCTGCTTCCCCACCATCAGCGAAATCTGGCTCTTCATGCTCAAGGCCTACGAGGGCTGACGCGCACCGCCAACGGCCTGTCGGCAGTGGCGCGCACGACCATGAGCGTGTGCGCGACCTGCGCCGAAGCAGGAAGTCATCCAGGCATACGTTGCCGGACCCCGCCCGTGTCCACGGGCGGGGTCCGCGTCACGACAGTCTTGGACCCGACGGTCGCCAAAGCCAACCAGTGCCGACTGGGGCGCAGCACACCGCCGCTCAGCGCCCCGCGCTCTGGCCCCCGTCGACGTGCAGGATCTCTCCGGTGACGAACGAGGCGCTCTCGAGGTACAGGATCGCGTCGACCACGTCGTCGATCTCGCCCACCCGGCCGATCGGCTGCAGCGCGGCGAGAGCCTCGTACTCCGCGGTCGGGTGCATCGGGGTGCGGACCGTGCCGAGCGCGACGGTGTTGACCCGGACACCGCGGGACGCGTACTCGATCGCCAGTGCCTTGGTGACCGCGTTCAGCCCGCCTTTGGTCAGCGACGCGAGCGCCGCGGGCACCCGCGAGTCGGCGTGGTCGACCAGGGTGGTCGAGATGTTCACCAGGTGGCCCCCACCGGCCCGGGTGAGCATGGCGGCGACGGCGCTGCGGGAGACCTCGAAGAAGCCGCGCAGGTTCACCCCGGCCACGGCGTCGTAGTCCTCGTCGGTGTATTCGGTGAACGGCTTGGCGATGAAGATTCCGGCGTTGTTGATCAGCGTGTCGATCCGGCCGAACCGCCCGAGGGCCGCGTCGACGATGCGAGCGCCGACACCCGGCTCGGCCACATCGGCCCGCACGGCCAGTGTCTCGGGGTCACTGAAATCGCCGATGGAGCGGGAGATCGCCACGACCCCGTAGCCGAGCTCGCGGTAGGCGGTGACAAGGGCGGCGCCGATGCCTTGCGAAGCGCCGGTGACAAGGGCGACCTTCTGCACGGTGTTCACGATGCGAGGAGCACTTTCTTCATCGCGCCGACCGCGCCGACGAGACCGAGAACGGGGTGGCGACGGAAGGAAGGCACGACGTCATAGCTTGCTCACCTTCGAAGGACGGCGGGATGTACGTCAGCCTGCCCCGGCTGCGCCGCACGCGCGCTCAAGGAAAAGCAGACGAGTGATGCGCTGGGACGGGTCCTCATGAACCATGGCCGATATCACCAATAACCACATTCTCGGTATTCTCTTGCATAGCAGGTGATTTTCGGCGAATGGACTGTCGAAGGCGCGAGTGAGGCGAAGCGTGGTTCTGGCCGGCGGGGAACCGATGCCGACAGGGCACGCGACAGGCGGCACAGGGCCTGCCCGTTCCCGTGAGCGGTTTCTTCAGGGTGAGCCCGTCGAGGCGGGCGTGCGCACGTCGATCCTGAGTTCGTGGCAGCGCAGCCGCTCCCTCGGCCTCTCACCGGATCAGGCCGACCTGCCCTTCCGGGACGATTTCGACCGGGACGCCCGGATCGTCCGCGCGGCCGTCCCCGTGCTCGACCGGCTGCAGGCCAGGTTCGCCGGCAGCAAGATGAACATCTCCGTAGCCGATGCGAGCGGTACGGTCCTCCTGCGCCGTTTCGGAGAGGCGTCACTGGCCAGGAGTCTTCCGGCGTTTCAGCGCGTTCCGGGATTCGTGTTCGCCGAGCGGGTCGCGGGTACCAACGGCATCGGTCTCGCACTGGCGGAGCGACAACTCATCCGGGTTCACGGTGCCGAGCACTTCGCCGAGCGCTCCCAGCGAAGCGCCTGCCGCGCGCTTCCCGTCCGCGATCCGCTCAGCGGTCGTATCGAGGGCGTCCTGTGCTTCGGCTATCCGAGCAGCACCGAAGACCCCGCGCTGGGGATCATGATACGTAAGGCGGCGCAGGCCATCGAGCTGCGGCTGCTGGGGCAGAGTTCCGCGCGTGAGCGCGCTCTGTTGCGGGCATACCTGGACACCGGAGCCGCGGCCTCCGCCGGCCTTCACCGCAGCATCGGCGTGGACGAACTGGCTCTCGAACTGCACCCCCGCGACCGGGCGGTCCTCATGGAGAAGGCCGCCGAGCTGATCTCTCGCGGACAGCGGGCCGCCGCCGTCGTGTCCCTGTCCGACGGCCGGCGGGTCACTCTCATGAGCCGTCCGGTGAGAAGCGGCTCAGGGGTGGAAGGCGTTGCCATCGAGGCCGTCCTGCCCGGCCCCGCACTGCGCGAGCCCCTCGCCGTCCCGGCCCAGGTCGACGCACCGCCGGACTTCTCCGGCCGGCTCGCCGTGGTCACCGCCGTCCGGCCGCCCCGGCTCGTTCCGGCCGCGGCGGCCCCCGGGCGTCTGCCCGTCGCCGCGCTGTCCAGGCACCTTCCCGACATCGCCTACGGCCCGTTCGGCAGCGTCGGCATGGGTGACATGGCGGACGATCACCTCGACGCCCCGCCCCGGACACGAGGGCTCGTGATGGTGGGGGAACCGCGCGTGGGGACGTACGCCCTGGCCGCGCGCCGCCGTCTGGAGCTGCTGTCCGAGGCCAGCGCCCGCATAGGTACCACCCTGGACGTGCGCCGTACCGCCCAGGAACTCGCCGAGACGGCGGTGCCACGACTGGCCGACTTCGTCACCATCGACCTGCCCGAGGCCGTACTGCGCGGCGAGGAGTCCGCCAACCCCCGCACCGACCTGCACCGCACGGTGGTGCACGGGATCCGCGACGACCTTCCCTTCAGCCCGGTCGGCAAGCAGGTCGACTTCGGCCCGACCACACCGCAGATACGCTGTCTGACCAGCGGGCAGGCAGTGCTGGAACCGGACCTGAAGGCCGCCGCGGGCTGGCTCGCCCAGGATCCCGAGCACACCGAACGGCTGCTCACCGAGGTCCACTCCCTCATCGCGGTCCCCCTGGTGGCCCGCGGCGTGATCCTGGGCATCGCCAGCTTCTACCGTGCGCGGGACCCCGCCCCCTTCGGTGACGACGACCGCTCGCTGGGCCTGGAACTCGCCAGCCGTGCCGCCCTGTCCATCGACAACGCCCGGCGCTACACGCGCGAACGCACCATGGTCCTGACCCTCCAGCGCAGCCTGCTGCCGCACGATCTGCCCGACCAGGACGCCGTGGAGATCGCTCATCGCTATCTGCCCGCCGAATCCGACGTGGGCGGAGACTGGTACGACGTCATCCCTCTCTCCGGCACCCGTGTCGGCCTCTTCGTCGGGGACGTCGTCGGACACGGCATGCTCTCCGCCGCCACCATGGGCCAGCTGCGCACCGCCGCGCGCAGCTTCGCCGAACTCGACTTCCCCCCGGACGAGGTCCTCACCCACCTCGACAACCTCGTGGGACGCCTGGACCGGGAGGAACCCGCCGCCGGCGCCGGTGTCATCGGCGCGACCTGCCTGTACGCCATCTACGACCCGACCTCGCAGCAGTGCACCCTGGCCCGGGCCGGCCACCCTCCGCCCGCGCTGGTGCGGCCCGACGGCACGGTGTCGTTCCCCGACCTGCCCGCCGGGCCCCCTCTCGGCCTGGGCGGCCTGCCCTTCGAATCCGCCGAGATCCACCTCCCCGAGGGCAGCCGGCTGCTCCTGTACACGGACGGACTCATCGAGGACCGGCACCGCGACGTCGACGTGGTCCTCGATCAGCTGCGCGGCGCCCTGGCCCACCCCGAGCACACGCCGGAGCAGACCTGTCAGGCGGTCCTGGAAACCGTCGCGCCCGCCCACCCGTGCGACGACATCGCCCTGCTCGTCGCCCGCACCCACGCGCTGGACCCTCACCGGATCGCCGCCTGGGACCTGCCCGCCGATCCGGCCCGGGTCAGTGACGTCCGCGCCGCCGCCCTGCGGCAACTGGCCGACTGGGGACTCGACGAGGCCGCGTTCGCCGCCGAGCTGATGCTCAGCGAGCTGGTGACCAACGCCATCCGCCACGGTGCCGGGCCCATCCGGGTACGGCTGCTCCACGGCCGGACCCTGATCTGCGAGGTTTCCGACGCCAGCAACACCGCCCCGCACCTGCGCCGGGCGGCCAGCACCGACGAGGGCGGCCGTGGCCTGTTCCTCGTGGCGCAGCTGTCACAGAGCTGGGGTACGCGCTATCTGCCCGAGGGCAAGGTCATCTGGGCCGAATGCGGGCTCGCCGACGGCTGAAGAACCGCGTGCGCGGTCCACCGGACGCGACCGTCGGACAGGGGAGAGGCGAGCGCGGGACACGCGGATCGCCCGGCCGGCCCACTGACCCGCTGGAGTCACAGCAGCACGCAGGATGTCTGAAATACTCGGATTCACCCCACTGATGACGACGATGAAGGTCGGGAAGAACTCGCCAGACGACCCCTCGGAGATGTCCGTGCATGACGCTCCCGACACTTCCCCGAAGGACGTCCCGCCCTTGGGGGCGACGCCTCTGGTCCGCATCCGCGGGCTCGACAAGCGGTTCGGCGGGACCCTCGCGCTGGCCGGGGTCGACCTCGATGTCCACACCGGTAGTGTCCTCGCCCTTCTGGGGCCCAACGGTGCGGGAAAGTCCACGCTCATCAAGGTGCTCGCCGGCGTCCATCAGGCCGATGCGGGACAGATCACGGTGGACGGGCACCCACTCGGAAGTCATGCCGCCTCCCGCAGCATGTCCTTCATCCACCAGGACCTCGGACTCGTGGAGTGGATGACGGTCGCCGAGAGCATCGCTCTGAGCATCGGGTACCCCCGACGCGGCGGCCTGATTTCCTGGCGGCGGACCCGGGAGCGCTGCGCCGACGCCCTGAAGGTCGTCGCCGGACATCTCGACCCCGACGCGCCGGTCGCCCGGCTCTCCCCCGCCGAGCGCTCGCTGGTCGCCATCGCCCGTGCCCTGGCGGCACACGCGAAGCTCATCGTCCTGGACGAGCCCACCGCCCGACTCCCCGCCGCGGACTGCGCCCGGCTCTTCCGCGTGCTCCACGCCCTGCGTGACCAGGGGCACGGCATTCTCTACGTCAGCCACCGGCTGGACGAGGTGTACAAGGTCGCCGACACCTTCGCCGTACTGCGCGACGGCCGCCTCGTCAGCCACGGCCCCCTGGCGGGCCGTGGCCCGGCCCGTCTGGTGCACGACATCGTCGGCGAGGAACTGGCCGGCTACCGGCCCGCCACGGTTCCGGCCGACGGCCCGGCCGTCCTGACCCTCGACGCCGTACGGACCGCCGGCGCGGGACCCGTCAGCCTGGACCTCGGGCCCGGAGAAGTCCTGGGCCTGGTCGGACTCTCGGGCGCGGGGCACATGGACCTGGGCCGAGCCCTCGCCGGTTCCCGTGCCGTCCTCGACGGGCGCGTCCTGCTCGGCGGTCAGCCGTACAGCCCGCGCACGGTCGCCGACGCCGTCCGCCTCGGGGTGGGCTTCGTGAGCGGCGACAGACAGCGGGAGGGCTGCGCCGCCGAGCTGACGGTGCGCGAGAACCTCCTGGCCAACCCCGCCGCGGGCGGCCTGTCGGCGCTGAGCTGGATCAGCCCCCGCCGCGAACGCGCGGAGGCAGCCGATCTGATCGAACGGCTCTCGGTGCGGCCCCAGGACAGCGAGGCCCCCCTCGCCACCCTGTCCGGCGGAAACCAGCAGAAGGTCGTGATCGGCCGGTGGCTCCGGGTCGGCCTGCGCCTGCTGATCCTCGAGGAGCCGACCGCGAGCGTGGACATCGGCGCCAAGGCCACGGTCTACCGCCTGCTCGACGACGGGCTGGCCGAAGGCCTCGCGGTCCTGCTGATCTCCACCGACTTCGAGGAGGTCGCGGGCGTGTGCCGACGCGCCCTCGTCTTCGTGCGCGGGTCCGTGACGGCCGAGCTGAGCGGTCCGGACCTCACCGTCGCCGGGCTCACCCGGGCGGCGTCGGCCATGCCCCTCTCCGGAACCGCGACCCACCCATGACGGACTCCTCCCCACCCCGACCCCGGCCGCAGCGACCGAGGCCGCCGCGCCACCTCGGCCGACCGGGCGGGCCACGGCGACCGCGCGGTCCGGGCGGGCACCTCATCGGCAGGTACGGGCTCCTGGCGCTCACCGCCCTGCTCTTCCTGGTCTTCTCCCTCGCCCTGCCGCGCACGTTCCCCACACTGGGCACCGTCGACTCGATCCTGTCCACCCAGTCGATCCCGGCCGTCCTCGCGCTCGCCGCCATGGTCCCCATCGTGACGGGCAACTTCGACCTCTCCCTCGGCTACGGCCTCGGCCTGGCGCACGTCATGGTGATGCAGCTCGTCGTCAACAACGGCTGGCCCTGGCCACTCGCCTGCCTCGCGGTGATCGTGGGTGGAGCGGTCGTGGGCGTCCTCAACGGTGTCATCGTCGAATTCGGCCGGATCAGCTCCTTCATCGCCACGCTCGGGACCGGCAGCATGCTGTACGCCGTGACCGGCTGGGTCACCGACGGTGGTCGGATCGTCCCAGGCCCGCAGGGGCTCCCCCTCGCCTTCACCGACCTCTACGACTCGATGTTCCTCGGCCTTCCCGTCCCCGCCTTCTACGTGCTCGCTCTCGCCGTCGCGCTCTGGCTGGTGCTGGAACGGCTGCCGCTCGGCCGCTACCTGTACGTCATCGGTGCGAACCGGCGCGCCGCGAACCTCATCGGCATCCCGACGCGCAGGTACTCCGTCTACGCGTTCACGGCGTCGGGACTGATCGTCGGCCTCGCCGGCGTCCTGCTCGCGGCCCAGCAGCAGATCGGCAACCCCAGCGTCGGCCTCGACTACCTGCTGCCCGCCTTCGCCGCCGCTCTCCTCGGTTCCACCGCGATCAGACCCGGCCGCCCCAACGCCATGGGCACCGTCGTCGCCGTCGCCGTCCTGGCCGTCGGCCTCACGGGCATCGGTCAGATGGGCGCGGGCTTCTGGACGATTCCGCTGTTCTACGGCGGCACCCTGCTCGTGGCTGTCGGTCTGTCGGGCTACTCCGCCCGCCGCCTTCGCACCGGCGCGGCGGCGGCCCGCGACTCGCCCGACGCGCCGCCTCCCCCACCCTCCTCCACGACGCGGGGCGGTGGTGCGGCGGGCACCGCTCCATGACCCGCGCCACGGGGACCATCTGTGTGTTCTCGTCCGCATCGTCCCGCCCCTTCCTCCGCGAGGAGCTCCCGTGCACGGCAACCGCAAGGCCACTCCCGCCGTCATGAGGGCGCGGTCCGTCGCCACCGCGGTGGTCATCGCGGCCATGGTCCTCGCGGGCTGCGAACGCGGCTCGTCGCGCAGCCGGGGAGCCTCCCCCACGGGTCCTGGCGGCTGCCCCGCGATCCAGGACCGTGCCGAGACCGCCGTCAGACAGGCGGAAAGGACCGACATCCCCTGGAGCGGGCCGACCAGCGGCCCCAAGGCCGTCCCCGGCAAGACCATCGTCTACGTCGCCCAGAGCATGACCAATCCCGGCGTCGCGGGCGCCGCGAACGGGGTGCGGGACGCCGCACGGGTCATCGGCTGGAACGTCAGAGTGATCGACGGCGGGGGCACACCCGTGGGCGTCCAGGCGGCGATGAGCGCGGCCTTGGCGCTCAGACCCTCGGGCATCGTCATCGGCGGCTTCGACCCCAACTCGACGTCACGGCAGGTCTCCCAGGCCGAAGGGGCAGGCATCCCGCTCATCGGCTGGCACGCGGTCGCCGCCCCCGGACCCAGCCGAAGGCCCCGGCTCTTCACCAACGTCACCACCCGGGTCGAGGACGTGGCGGCAATCAGCGCCCAGTGGATCATCGCGCACTCCGACGGCCACGCCGGGGTCGTGCTCATCACCGATGCCTCGATCCCCTTCGCCAGGAACAAGTCCGAGCTGATCAGGAGAGACCTCTCCACCTGCTCGGGCGTGCGGCTCCTGTCGTACGAGAACATCCCGATCTCGGACGCGAGCAGCCGCATCCCCCGGGAGATCTCCTCCCTCCTCTCCCGCTTCGGGAGTACGTGGACCCACTCCGTCGCCATCAACGATCTGTACTTCGCCGACGCCGCCCCGGCCTTCCGTGCCGCCGGCAAGAACGGCGCCGGCCCGCCCTTCAACATCGGCGCAGGTGACGGCGACCCCTCCGCCTTCCAGCGCATCAACGGCGAGCAGTACCAGGCCGCCACCGTCCCCGAGCCGCTGTCCCTGCAGGGCTGGCAGATCGTCGACGAGTTCAACCGTGCCTTCTCCGGTCGGCCCGCCGGCGGATATGTGGCCCCCGTCCACATCACCACGGCCGACAACAGCCACGGGGCCACGACCTGGGATCCGTCGGGCTATCGGGAGGCGTACCGGAAGATCTGGGGCAAGTAGTCCCGCGTCCTCGTCACGGGGAACGTACCGCGCGGGCGATCAGCAGAGCGACGTCGTCGCGGTCGCGCGGATGTCGCAGCCCCTCGAGAAGGCGGTCGCACGTCTCCTCCAACGGGCAGTCGGCCACCTCCAGGGCGTGGACCAGGACGGCGAGGCGTTCGTCGATGGAGTCATGTCGGGTCTCGACCAGACCGTCCGTGTACAGGACCAGCTTGTCGCCCAGGCCGAATTCGACGGCGGTCGCTTCGAACGGGACACCTCCGACTCCGAGCGGGATACCTGCGGGCAGGTCGAGCAACCGGGGGCGCTCGCCACTGCGCACGAGGACAGGAGGCAGGTGGCCGGCGTTGGCGATGCGGCACTCGCCGCGGTGCGGATCGTAGGCCGCGTAGAGGCAGGTGGCGATGTACTGCTCCAGCCCGGATGTGATCGAGTCGAGCTGCTCGAGAACCCTGGCCGGCTCCAGGTCCAGGCTGGCGAAGGCGGCCGTGGCGGTGCGCAGGCGCCCCATGGCCGCGGCGGCGTCGATGCCGCTGCCCATGACGTCGCCCACGACGAGGGCCGTCTTGTCGCCGCCGAGCGGGAGCACGTCGTACCAGTCGCCGCCGATCTCGTAGGCGGCCTGTGCCGGGACATAGCGGGAGGAGACCTGCAGGCCGGGAAGGCGGGAGGGGTGGTCGGGGAGCAGGCTGCGCTGGAGGGTCTCGGCGGCGGTGCGCACGCTTTGGTGCGTGCGGGCGTTGTCGATGCACACCGCGGCGCGGAAGGCGAGCTCGGTGGCGATGGCGAGGTCGTCCTCGTCGAAGGGCCGTGGATCCCGGGCGCGGGCAAGCCCCAGGAAGCCGAGGACGGCACCCCGTGCGGTCAACGGGATGGCCATATAGGAGTGCACCCCGGCCCGGGCCAGCAACGTGGCGGCGCGGTCGTCGCGGGCGATGCAACTCAGGTCGTTCCCGTCGGCGTGTGCGATCAGGATGGGCCGGCCCGTGCGCACACATCGAGTGGCCACGCGATCGGCCTCGTAGGTGGTGATATGGCCCGGCGGATCGGCGGCCAGGACCGCTTCGGTGGGGTAGGCGGCCTTCACGGCGAGGGCGCGGAACAGCGCGGGGCCGTCGTCGGAGGCGGAGCGGTGCTCGTCGAGGACGGAGTCGAGCACATCGACGGCGACCATGTCGGCGAAGTCGGGAACGGTCACCTCGGCCAGCTCCCGGGCTGTCTCCTCGACCTCCAGAGTGGTGCCGATACGAGCGGAGCCATCGGCGATCAGGGCCAGGCGCCGCCGGGTCTCGGTGGCCTCCATGGCCGACCGGTACCGCTCGCTGACGTCCACCACGAGTTCGGCCACCCCGAGAACACGGCCCTGGGTGTCCTCCAGCCGGTACACCGAGATCGACCACGCGTGCCGTTGTTCCGGGTCGGCCGGGGTGAAGCCGACGACGGTGGACTCGTCGACCAGGGGGACTCCGCTCTCGAGGACCCTCCTCATCGCGACCTCGATCACCTCGAACTTGTCGGGGCTCATGATCTCGCGGTAGTGGCGGCCGAGGTGCTCTTTCGCGGGGAGGCCGTGCATCCGCTCCAGCGCGGGGTTGACGGCCAGGTATCTGAGGTCGTTGTCGAGGATCGCCAGCCCGAAGGGGGACTGGGAGATCAACCGGGTGGACAGGGCGACGTCCCGCTCCACCTCGCGCAGCGTGGGTGAGTCGGTACCGAGCCCGAGGGCGTAGAAGTCGCCGTGGTCGTCCAGAAGCCGGGTGTTGCGCAGCTCCACCAGCCGGGTGCTCCCGTCCTTGCAGCGGATGGGAAACGTGCCGCCCCAACCCTGGCCGGTCTCCATGACCTCGGCGAACTTCTTGATCACCCAGTCCCAGTCCTCTTCACGGACGAGCAGCAGCGCGGCGTACTGCCCGAGCGCCTCCTCCGCCGTGTACCCGTACAGCTCCTCTGCCTGCGGACTCCACAGGACGATCCGTCCTTCCGCGTCCAGCAGTGTCGCCGCGACGCCGAGGAGGTCCATCAGCCCGCTCGGCTGCGCCGGCTCGCTGTCCCGGCGGGGGCGAGCCCAGTCGATGCCCGACGGACACCATTCGGCTTCGCTCATCACAGGCACTCCTTCCGCGGTCGGCGGCATGCGAGGCCAGCCGCCGGCCTGGAGCGCGGCCTGCCCGTCTCCACAGGCGCGTCGCCTTCCATGGTCCCCCAGGACCCCCGGACTACACACCCCGACGGCACGACACGGCCCGCCAGGGATGATCGGGACAGCGGGTCGGCACCTGCTTCAGGCTGCCAGGTCGGACATGTCGAGGACGAAGCGGTAGCGCACGTCGTTGCGGCCGAGGCGTTCGAGGGCCTCGTTCACACGCGCCGAGGGGAGGAGCTCGATGTCGGCGGTGATGCCGTGCTCGGCGCAGAAATCGAGCATGGCCGTGGTCGCGGGCCTCCCACCGCTGCCCGCGGAGCTGAGCTTCTTGCGTCCCACGAGAAGGTCGATGGTCTCCACGGTGACGGGTCCGAGGTGCCCGAGGTGGCTGAGCGTCCCGTCCATGGCGACCAGGCGCAGGTAGGGGCCCAGGTCGTGCGGGGCGGAGATGGTGTCGATGACGACGTCGAACCGGTCACGGGCGTCGGCCATCTGTTCCTGGTCCGTCGAGACGATGAGAGCGTGGGCGCCGAGACGACGAGCGTCGTCGGCCTTGTCGGGTGAGCGGCTGATGACCGAGGTGTCGGCCCCGAGCGCCACGGCGATCTTGACCGCGAGATGACCCAGGCCACCCAGCCCCGCCACGGCGACGCGACTGTGCGGCCCCACGCCCAAGGTGTGCAGCGGTTCCCAGACGGTGATCCCGGCGCAGAGCAGAGGAGCGGCGGCGGCCGGATCCAGACCGGCGGGAAGAGGGTGGGCGAACCGGTCACGGACGACGTACTCGCGGGAGTAGCCCCCCAGGGTGGTCGATCCGTCGTGCCGGTCGACGCCGCCGTAGGTCAGGGTCGGGAAGGCATGGCAGAAGTTCTCCTGGCCGGCTCGGCACATCGCGCACTCCCCGCAGGAATCGACGATGTTGCCGACCGCGACAGGGTCGCCGACGGAGAAGCGGGTGACGGCGGGCCCGGTTTCGGCCACCACGCCCGTGAACTCGTGTCCCGGCACCAAGGGACGGCCCTCCGCGCCGTCGTGGCTGCGGACGGCGTGCAGATCGGTGTGGCAGACACCGCAGTAGTCCACTCGGATCGCGAGGTCGTCCGGGCGCAGGTCGCGCCGTTTCAGCGACGTCCTTCGCAGTGTCGCCGTCGGCCCGTCCGCCTGCCAGCCGGTCGTTGTCCGCATCGCACATCTCCTTAAACAGACTGTTCGGTCTATCTCAGCGTAGACGCGTCGGCGACTCAAGGCAAACCAACTGTTCTGTTTGGTACCCTGACAAACATGACGGACCGGCCCCTGACCTCGCGCGGAGCGGCGACGTACCAGCGCATCCTCGATGTGGCGACCCAGGAGTTCGCCGAGCACGGGATCGCCGGCGCACGCGTCGAGCGGATCGTGGCCGCCGCGCGCACGAACAAGGCACAGCTCTATGCCTACTTCGGCAACAAGGAGGGGCTCTTCGACGCCATCTTCTTCGGCTCGCTGGAGCGGATCGTGAATGTCGTCCCGATCGACGCCACCGACCTCGCGGACTGGGCCGTACGGCTCTACGACGAGTACCTCCGCCGGCCCGACCTGATCCGGCTGGCCACCTGGGCTCGCCTGGAGCGCCGCCCGACCGGGCACCTGGTGGACGACCCCGACCGCCTCGACGACCGCAAGTTGCGGGCCATCGCCGACGCCCAGGCCGCCGGATCGGTGCGCCAGGGGGACCCGTTCGACGTGATGGCCATGGTCATCGCCATGTCCATGGCCTGGTCACCGGTCAGCAACGTCTACGCGGCAACCGCCCAGGAGCCCCCCGAAGTTCACGAGCAGCGTCGCTCCCTGCTCCGCGAGAGCGTCCACCGCGCCGTGGCAGCCGACCGCAGGGAGGGCTAGAACACCGGCACGGCCATGCGACCGCAGCCCGTCGACAACTGCTCGGCCAGGAACGGCAGCAGCACCACATCGGTCACCCCTCCAGCTTCTTCTGACACCGGAAGTTCGAGGGACCGGTCGGGAACCCCTCGCGCTCGCCCGCGCGTTGGGCACGGGGCAGGGACATCGCGCGAGAGCCCTACGGGTGCCGGGGGATACGACATGACGGAGATCATTGTCATCGGAGGCGGTATCGCCGGTACGGCGACGGCCCTGGCCCTGCACAAGGCAGGGTTCGACGTCACCGTGTACGAGGCACACCCCGAGTCGGCCGAGGACATCGGTGCCTTCCTCACCCTGGCGAGCAACGGCATGCGTGCCCTCGCCCAGATCGACGCCTCCGCCGCGGTCACCGAGGTCGGCTTCCCGCTTCGTGCCATGAGCGTGCTCGACGCAGCGGGCACCGAGGTGGCACAGATGCCGCTCGGAGAGGCCCACGACCCGCTTCTCGCTTACCGCTGCCTGCGCCGTGGCGAGTTCAACGCCGCTCTGCAGGCGGAGGCGGCACGCCGGGGCATCGGCCTCCGGCGCGGCACCCGGCTCGCCTGCGTCGAGAGCGGTCGGGACGGCGTCACCGCACGATTCACCGACGGCTCCACCGCGACCGGTGACCTGCTGATCGGCGCCGACGGGCTGAGCTCGACCGTCCGGGAGTCGATCGCCCCTCGGACGCGGCCCTGCTTCGCGGGTGAGAGCGTCTTCTACGGCTACGCCGGTGAGGCGCCCCTGGTCGCGGAGACCGGGCGTATCACCATGGTGAGGGGCGGCGCGGCCGCCTTCGGCTGTGCGGTCTCGCCCGGCGGAGAGACGTACTGGTTCGCACGTGTGGCCGGTGAGCCGCTGTCCGCCGACGACATCGCGCACGGCACGCCCGGCCACTGGCGTGAGCTGCTCCTGCCGTTGCTGCGCGGGGACGCCACACCCGCCGCGGACGTGGTCGCGGCCACCACCGACCGCATCATGGTCACCAACGCGACCGAGATCCCGACCGGCACACCATGGCGCCACGGACGGGCCCTGATCATTGGCGACGCCGCCCACGCGGCCTCCCCCGCGACCGGGCAAGGAGCGTCGATGGCGCTCGAGGACGCTGTCGTCCTCGCGAAGTCACTGCGGGACGCGCCCGACACCGAGTCCGCGCTCACCCTTTACGAGGCCCTCCGCCGCCCGCGCGTGGAGCACAACATCACGACCAGCGGCAAGATCTCCCGTGGCTTCCACACACCGTCACGCACCGGTCGAACGGCGCCCGCTCCCCGCCCCGGGGACAGCGACCTCCTCCAGCACCTGCAGTGGGACATCGACCTCTCGACCAGCGGCAGGAGAGGGCGGTAGGGACGCCGGTTGACGGACTGAAGCACCCCCGCAGGCAAGGGCCGTTGTGGCAACAGCCCTTGTCCGCATCCGTCGGATCACACACGTGGCGTCAGGCGCTCAACGCCGCCGAGACCACGCCCTTCGCCTCCTCCTGCACCTGGCGCAGATGATCGGCTCCGAGGAACGACTCGGCGTAGATCTTGTAGACGTCCTCGGTGCCCGACGGACGGGCCGCGAACCAGGAGTTGGCGGTGGTCACCTTGATGCCGCCGATGGGCGCGTCGTTGCCCGGAGCATGGGTGAGCACCGCGGTGACCGCTTCCCCGGCGAGGGTGTGCGTGCTGACCTGTGCGGGCGAGAGCTTCGCGAGGAGGGCCTTCTCCTCGCGGGAAGCCGGGGCGTCGATGCGCTCGTACGCGGGGGCGCCGAAGCGTGCGGTGAGCGCGGTGTAGTGCTCCGAGGGGGTCTTCCCGGTCACCGCCGTGATCTCGGAAGCGAGAAGGGCCAGGATGATGCCGTCCTTGTCGGTGGTCCACACCGAACCGTCGCGGCGCAGGAAGGACGCACCGGCCGACTCCTCCCCGCCGAAGCCGAGCGAGCCGCCGACCAGCCCGTCCACGAACCACTTGAATCCCACGGGCACTTCGACGAGTTGACGGCCCAGGCCGGCGGCGACCCGGTCGATCATGCTGGACGACACCAGCGTCTTCCCGATCCCCGTGTCCGCCGGCCACTGGTCCCGGTGGGAGTACAGGTAGGAGATGGCGGCGCTGAGGTAGTGGTTGGGGTTCATGAGCCCGGCATCCGGTGTGACGATCCCGTGGCGGTCGGCGTCGGCGTCATTGCCCGTGGCGATCCGGAAACGGTCGCGCTGCTCGATGAGCGAGGCCATGGCGTAGGGCGACGAACAGTCCATGCGAATCTTGCCGTCCCAGTCCAGCGTCATGAAGCGCCAGGTCGGGTCGGTGAGGGGGTTGACCACCGTCAGGTCGAGCGCGTGCTGTTCGGCGATGCGTCCCCAGTAGGCGACCGATGCCCCGCCCAGGGGGTCCGCGCCGATGTGCACGCCGGCCGTGCGGATCGCGTCCAGGTCCAGCACCTGCGGCAAGTCGGCCACGTAGGTGCCCAGGAAGTCGTAGCGACCGGTGCCGGGGGCGGCCAGGGCCCTCGTACAGGGGATGCGCCGTACGTCCTTGAGCCCGCCCTCGATGAGTTCGTTGGCCCGGTCCTGGATCCAGGATGTCGCCTCGGAGCCGGCCGGGCCGCCGTTCGGCGGGTTGTACTTGAAGCCACCGTCCGCGGGCGGGTTGTGGGAGGGGGTGACGACGACCCCGTCCGCGAGACCCGAGGACCGTCCGCGGTTGTGGGTCAGAATGGCGTGCGAGACCGCCGGAGTGGGCGTGTAGCCGTCCGCGCTGTCAAGGAGCACCGACACTCCGTTGGCCGCGAACACCTCCAGCGCGGTGACCTTCGCGGGCTCCGACAGGGCGTGGGTGTCGGCGCCCAGGAAGAGGGGGCCGTCGATGCCCTGGCCCTCGCGGTACTCGCAGATGGCCTGACTCGTCGCGGCGATGTGGTCCTCGTTGAACGCGGTCGCCAGTGACGACCCTCGATGTCCGGACGTACCGAAGGCCACGCGCTGGCCGGGTTCCGCCGGGTCGGGGTGCAGCGCGAAATACGCCGTGACCAGCCGGGCTACGTCGACGAGGTCCTCGGGACCGGCCGGAGTGCCCGCTCGTTCGTGCTGCATGTACCCGCACCTCCACCTCGGTTTTTCAACGCTTGCGGTCCCATGTTTCCTCACCGGGCGGCACGGCCGCACGGTGCCACGGCGAGGACTGGACACGCGCCGGGCCAGAGGGTCTCGAGGGTGCTGTCCCGGAGATCCTCGGTCAACAGGCTGGTGTCCCCAATTGCCCACTGCCTAGGATGTATTGTCTGTCAAGCCAAGCCACTGGAAGCAGCTTGGAGCTGGGGGAACGATGCAGGCTGGAAAGCAGTTGTCCACGAAGATCGACGCCACCGTACCCACGGCCGCTCGCATGTACGACCACTACCTGGGCGGCAAGGACAACTACGCAGCCGATCGGGCAGCCTGCGCCGAGCTGGACAAGGTCGTACCCAGCACGCGCGCCCTGGCGCTCAACAACCGGCGCTTCTTGCAGCGGGTCGTCGGGACGCTCGCAGCCGAGTACGGCATCAGGCAGTTCCTCGACCACGGGTCAGGCCTGCCCACCCAGGAGAACGTCCACCAGGTCGCGCAACGCGTCGATCCCTCGTCGCGCGTGGTGTACGTCGACAACGATCCGATGGTGCTGGTGCACGGACGGGCGCTGCTGGACCAGAATGACCGCACCACAGTCATCCACGCGGATCTGCGTGACACGGAGAAGATCTTCTCCCACCCGGACACCCAGCGCCTGCTCGACTTCTCGCAGCCGGTGGCCGTGCTGTTCAACTCGGTCTTCCACTGTATTCCGGACGGGGAGACCGACGGTCCGCTCGCCGTGGCCCACCGGGTGGCCGAGCGGCTCGTGCCCGGCAGCTTCATGGTGATGTGCCAGCTGGTCAGCGAGGACGAGAAGGTCCGAGAGTTCGTCACCGACTTCATGGATCAGGCGACCCAGGGGCATTGGGGCAGGGTCCGCCAGGAGAAGGACGTGGCGGAGTGGTTCGAGGATCTCGACGTCCTGGAGCCCGGTCTGGTGGAGGTGTCCACGTGGCGACCCGACAGCGAGGTCGCACCCCGTCAGCTCACCCAGGAATGGGTCGAGTTCGGCGGCGTAGGCCGAATCCGATGAGACCGTAAGACCACGGGACTGCTCCGCACGGGACTGCTCCCGTCGGCTCCACCGGGATCCGGCCGGTGGAGCCGGAGGCAGTCATGAGGCCGAATAGCGCCCCGCGTTCGTGTCCCGCAACAGCGTCAAGGAATCGCGCGGGGTGAGGGCTTCGTCTCCCAGACGGTCCAGAGCCAGTCGGTACTCTTCGGTCTCGTCCCGGTCCTCCAGGAAGTTCGCGCTCCTGATGTGCTCCAGGTAGACGATGTCGGGAAGATCGAGGCCGCCGAAGCGCAGGTAGGTGATGGGGATGGCGGGCGCGGAGGCGTGCGTCACGTCCAAGGGCACGATCTGCAACGTCACCTGGGGACGCTGGGCCATTTCCACGAGGTACTCGAGCTGCTCGCGCATCACCTCGCGGCTGCCGAGTACGCGCAACAGGACCGACTCATCGATGATCGCCCACAGTTGAGGGCCGTCCTCGCGGCGCAGCAGTTCCCGTCGGCGCATGCGCAGTTCGACACGGCGCTGCACCTCACCGGCCGGTGCCGTGGGCAGGCCGCGCTCCACGACCGCCCTGGTGTAGGCCGGAGTCTGCAGCAGACCGGGGACGTACTGGATCTCGAAGGTGCGGATGGCGGCAGCGGCCTCCTGGAGGCCTACCAGCCGATCGAACCACTCGGGCATCAGCCGCTTGTCGTAGCGCTGCCACCATCCCGGCTCACCGGCACGCCGCAGCAACTGGAGCAGAACCGACGACTCGTGGTCATCGGTTTTGTAGAGCTCCAACAGCGCGCGGACGTCGCCTTCCGTGGGCGGCCGACGGCCCTTGCCCGCTTCGATGCGCGACAGCTTCGCCGGACTGAACCCGATGGCGCGAGCGGCCTGTTCCTGTGCGAGGCCGGCGTCTTCGCGGATGCCCGCGAGCTGGACACCGACCAGCATCTTCAGCAAGGTCGGAGCGGGCTCGGTCCGCGTCAGATACGGTTCGAGACGGGAGACACGAGGTGACTCGGCGGACATCCTGACTCCCTGTAGAACGGCAGACGACGGAGTCCATCCTCGCATCCCGCGGCCTTCTGTCGCACGCGTCGGCAGAAGTGGAATCGCTCGACTCCGCTTCACACCAGATGGTCGAACTCCCCGTCCTTCGCCCCGGCCAGGAAAGCGGCCACTTCAGCCGCTGTGTAGATGAGGGCGGGCCCGTCGGGGTCGCAGGAGTTGCGCAGCGCCACGCCCCCCTCGGCCAGGGACGCCACCTCGACGCAGTTGCCCTCGGCGTTGCTGTGCCGACTCTTCAACCAGCGAACACCCAGTGAACTGGCCCGCATTCCGTTTCGCACTGACGGCACCGCACTCTCCTCGTTCACGTTCCACCACGGTGTACAGGTCGGCCGCCCACTGGAGCGGACCGAACCCGTGCGGCCTGCCCCAGCCATCCACTCGTGCAATTTCCCGTGAAATTGCACGACGGGCGCTGACAGGATGGATAATAGCTCGGGAGTCAACCGCACTGTTGCCGCACCGAACCTGACGTCGCATCAGGGAGATGTCGTGTCCTTACCTGCACGCGAAGCACCGAGCCTTGCAAGCGGCAGGGCTGCGCCATCGTCGGGTCGAGCCGCTCCGACCGGCTCGCTCATGGAAGAAGCGCGCTTCTCCGTCGCGGGGCAAGAGCGGCCCGCGGGGAGCGATCCCGTGTGCAACTCACCCAGATTCGCCAGCCTGCGCATCACCGACACCCGCCAGGGGCTCGCCCAGGCGCGCGCCTTCACCCGCCGCACCCTTGGCCACTGGGAGTTGGACCACCACAGTGACGACGCCGTCCTCATCGTCAACGAACTGGCCACGAACGCGGTACTTCACGCGGCACCGCACTCCGCCGCCGGGCAGAACGGCGTGCGACTGAATCTGACGCTTCGACGCACCCATCTCGTGTGCGCCGTCACCGATCAGTGCGAGAGCCCGCCGGTCTGCCCAGGCACGGACGCCCCGCTGGAAGTCCACGGCCGCGGCCTGCGCATCGTCGAAGAGCTGTCCGAGCACTGGGGCTGGACTCGCTCACGTGCAGGCAAGACCGTCTGGGCGATGCTGCCCACTCCCCCGTCTCGGCCGACATCACCGCCCTGGCAGGGTCCGACATGACGGCCGCCGCATCGGCAGAGCCGCCCGGCGCACGGCATCACGCAACGCCTCTCGTGGGAGCGGACATGGAGACAACCCTGAAGAACCTGAGAGACGTCCCGTGGCGCGAGCTCCAGGATTCCACCGGGTCCGCCACGGGCATCCCCTTCCTGCTCGCGGCCGTCACCACGGGCGACGAAGCCACCGCCGTCGCCGCGCTCGCGCGTCTACGGCAACGCATCTGCCAGTACGGCTTCGTCGTGGACCAGGCCACCGCCGCCACGGTCCCCTTCCTGTGGGAACTCGCCCAGCTCCCTCAAGTCCCCTGCCGTGTGCAGGTCCTTCAGCTGCTGAAGAGCATCGCCGACGCCCGGCAGTGGGAGAGCACGGCCGTCGCCTACCCCAAGCTGCTCAATCGCCGTGAGAACTACGTGGGCTGGGAACGCGAAGCACGCCGAGCCGTGCGCGCCCACCGCGAGACCATCCGGCGCCTGCTCGACGAACCGGACGAGGAACTCGTGCAAGCCGCGCGGGAACTGGCCTCCGCGCTGGCCGACTGACCCACCGTCGTCCTTCCGCGTTAGCCCCTACGAATGATTCACGGCGCCGCAGGGTGAAAAGGGAGAGCGCGTGCCGCGCCGACGGCAGTCGGCCGCTCGCGCCCGTTAGCGTTGCGTCTCGTGCCGCTGAGCTATGCCTTTGTGAATCTGAAACCCGGAGTGGGAAAGACGACCAGTGCAGTGTGGTTGGCCCACGCCCTGCACGAGTCGGGCGTCTCCCCCTTGCTGGTGGACAGTGACCCCGCCTCCTCCGCCTTGCGCTGGAGCGAATTGGCAGGAGGCTTCCCGTTTCCTGTGATCGCCTTTCCGGTGGGTGACGTGCACCGGCGTGTGAACGACTTTCTCGGCAGCCGACAGGCCGTGGTGTTCGACGCCCCGCAGTTGGAGGACCATGCCCACATCGCCCGGAGCATCATGAGATACGCGAGCGAGTGGATCGTGCCGCTGACCCCGGCCCCCATCGAGCTGGATCGCATGGCGCCCATCGGCAGCGAGATGAGCGACGTGCAGTCGCTGCGGGCTCAGCCGGCCCGTGCCGCTGTCCTGCTGAACCGCACCAATCGCCCCGATGCCACGCGCACCGGCCCCGATGCCGACGCTCGCGAAGCCCTCACCGAGCGGGGCTTCGACGTGTTGTCCACCCACATTCCCCGACTCGACCTGTACGCCCAGTCGTTCGGCAGCCCGGTCGAGGCGAAGGGCTCGGCGTACATGGACCTCGCAGACGAACTCATCAAACGTCAGGACAAGGCGTGAACCAGCGCAAGGACACCTACCGAGCGGCATTGCAGCGCGAACCGGAAGTCGCCGCACCCCGTCCCGTCAAGGTCACTCACCTGCACACCCGATACGTCCGGGTGACCATCGAGCTCGACCCCGCCCTGCAGCGCGAACTGACCCGATGGGTCGAGCCACCCCTGTCCGCACTCCAGCGGGTCGGCGCCGCCGTACTGCGCCCGCTGAGAAGCACCCCATAGGCCGGGCGGGGATGCGCGGGCGCAGTTTCTTCGCGTCGTACCGTCGCCAGGGCCAGGTCTCGCCACCTGCGGGTTAGTGTCGTCGGCATGACCGAAAACATCCCGCGCTCCGTCACCGTCGAGCGGACCGGCACCGGCCACTTCACCGCGACGAACCCTCGCGGCGGCACGATCAGCTTCGGCACCAGCTCCGATCCCCACGGCGGCACCGACTTCACCCCGGTCGAGCTGTTGCTCGCCGCGATCGGGGGCTGCACCGCGGCCGACGTCGATGTCGCCACCGCCCGCCACGCGGAGCCCACCGGGTTCACCGTCTCCGTCACGGGCGACAAGATCAATGACGAGTTCGGAAACCGGATGACCAACCTCGCGGTCACCTTCTCCGTCACCTTCCCGGACGGCGAACTCGGCGACCGCGCCCGCGCCATCCTCCCCCGGGCGGTCAAGACCTCCCACGACCGGCTCTGCACGGTCAGCCGTACGGTCGAGATCGGCACACCCATCACGGCGACGGTCGCGGACGCCTGACCTCGGAGGCTTTCTTGATCGCCTCGCGGATCCGGGAGTACGTGCCGCAGCGGCAGACGTTCTCGATACGGTCGATGTCGTCGTCGGTGGGCCGGGACGTCTTCTTGAGCAGGGCCGCGGCGGCCATGATCTGGCCCGGCTGACAGAAGCCGCACTGAGCGACATCGCAGTCGAGCCACGCCTGTTGTACGGGGTGCAGGGTGTCGCCGTCGGCCAGGCCCTCGATGGTGGTGACCCCGCGGTCCGCGCAGTCCGCGACCGGGACGACGCAAGGCTGGATCTCCGCCCCGTCCAGGTGGCTGGTGCAGGCACGGCAAACGCCCACGCCACAGCCGTACTTGGGCCCGGTGACGTGCAGCAGGTCGCGCAGTACCCACAGGAGCGGCATGTCGGCGGGGGCCTCGACGGTGACCGGCTTTCCGTTGAGAACGAAGGAATAGGAGGGCATCAGCACCTTCTCGGACAGCGATCAGAAGTTGATCGGGAAGCGGCGGGGTCTGGTACGGGTCGCACGGGCGTAGGCGTTCGCCACGGCACCGGCCGCCGCCGGCACGCCGAGTTCGCCGGCCCCGCCGGGCTCGCGCCGTGACGGCATGATGTGCGCCTCGAAGCGCAACGGGGAGTCCTGCTGGCGGGCGTAGCGGAAGTCGGCGAAGCTGCCCTCACGCACCGCACCCCGGTCGATGTGCAGTCCGGCCCGCAGCACGGTGGAGATGCCGTCGACGGCGGTGCCCATGAGCTGGGCCTCGAGTCCACGCGGGTTGACGGCCGTTCCGACATCGGCCGCCATCACCACCTTGGTCACCCGCGGGTTCTTCGGGTCGGTGGCGTCGATCTCGACCAGGCAGGCCACGCAGGAGCCGTATTCCTCGTGGACGGCCACACCCTGCGCCTGGCCGGACGGCAGGGGCCGACCCCAGTGTCCGGCCGCGGCGACCTTGTCGAGTACGGCTTTGACGGCCTTGTTCCTGAGCGTGCCGCGCCGGAAGGCCACCGGGTCCTTGCCCAGCTCGGCGGCGACCTCGTCGACGACGATCTCCTCCGCGGTGCGCATGGTCCCGGAGTCCACCGACCGCCAGGCTCCGAGCGGCATCGCCAGCTCGACCGAGCCCGAACTCCCTGAAACGCGCCCGAAGTTGTAAAGGCCGCTGTCGCTGGGCAGCGGGCCCGCGGCCACCGTGGTCACACCGCCCTGAGCGGCCAGGCCCTGCCCCTCGTACGACTCGCTCACCGAGGCCATCGCATGGCTGAAGGCCACCACCCTGCCCCACGCATGGCTGGCCCGGATCCGGTGATGTGAGGCCCCGCGCATCCGGCCGTGCCGGATGTCGTCCCCGCGGCTCCACATCAGCTTGACCGGTCGCCGTGCCGCCTTCGAGATCAGAGCGGCCTCGATCGCGGCATCGTAGTTCAGCCGCCGTCCGAAGGAGCCGCCGCCGCGCACGACATGGACGCGGACCTTCGACTTCGGCAGTCCGATCGCCGAGGCGATGCTCTCGCGCGCGTCCATCGGTGTCTGGGAGGAGAACCAGATCTCGGCCCGGTCGGCGCGTACGTCCGCCACCGCGGTCAGCACCTCCATCGGGGCATGGCTGACGAAGGCGAACTCGAACTCGCCCTCGACCTGCGCCGATCCGCGCGGCGGCGCTCCGGCCGAGGGAACGGCGGCCCGTAACCGGGACCGGATGGCGACGTCGGACAACGACGCCAGTGGCCCCGGCCTCCAGGTGATGCGCAGGGCGTCGCGGGCTTTGAAAGCGTGGTGGAAGGACTCCGCCACCACGGCGACACCGCCCGCGACCTTGACCACCGCGTGCACGCCGGGCATCGCGCGGGCCGCGCGGTCGTCGACGGTGACGAGTCGCCCACCGAGTGTCGGCGGCCGGGCCACCACGGTCGGCTTCGCCCCGGCCACCTCCAGGTCCCCGGCGTACTTCGCCCTGCCCGTGACGATGTCCCGCGCGTCGATCCGGCCCGTCGGCCGTCCGATCACCTTGTGCTGGGACGCGGGCTTGGGCTTGTCCGACACGTCGGGCCGGTGGATCCGGGCCGCGGCCGTCGTCAGCGATCCGAAGGTGGCCGTACGGCCGTCGGGGGCGACCACCGTCGTGTCCCGCGTACGCAGGCTTCGGGCGGGCAGGTGCCAGCGCCGGGCGGCCGCGGTCACCAGCCGGGCCCGGGCGGTGGCGGCGAGCGCGCGGGCGGGACCGTACAGGGAACGGACGGAACTCGAGCCGCCGGTGTACTGGTTGCCCTTGGTGCGGGCCTCGGCGAGCGGGATGTCGACGTCGACGAGCCGGGCGTCCAGTTCCTCGGCGATCAGCATGGCGACCGCGGTCGTGATGCCCTGCCCGACCTCGACGCGCGGCAGTCGTACGACCACCTTGTTGGCCGCGGTGACCTCCAGGACCAGCATCTCCTCGTCCGCGCCGGTCACCAGGACACGGGAGGGCCCGTGCGCCTCCGCCGCAGTGGGCTCGACGCCCTCCGCCGACGACGTGTCGCAGCCGAGGGGCGCCGCGAGGGTCAGTGTGGACGCCGCGAGCGAGTAGACCATGAACTTCCGGCGGGACAGCTGACGGGCCAACAGGTGCTCCTCTCCGAGTACCCGGGTGGGTTCCCCTGGTATGAGGGGACAGCGCTCTTCGAGGTTGCGTGGGGCGGTCGTCGCGGTCACCGGGGCCGGTCGGCGGTCCTGTCGTCGAGCGCCGTGGCCGTCTCGTGCAGGAGGTCGAGTACGGCCCTCAGGTCGGGGTGTTTGCCGGTGCCCGCGCGACTGACCGTGAAGACGGTCCGGGACACGGGACGGACCAGGTGGTGGAGGCTGAGGGGCGCGGTGTGGTCCGGCAGAGCCATGCGGGGCACCAGGACGGCACCGGCGTCGGCGGCGGCCAGAGCCGTCAGCACGGAGAAGTCGCTGCTGGAGGCCCGGATGTCCGGGACGAAGCCGGCCGCGCCGCAGGCCCGCTGGATCATCTCGTAGCAGGAGGTCTCCGGGCCGGGGGTCAGCCACGGCAGGTGCGCCAGACGGGACAGGTCCGCGGGCTGCCCTGCGGTGAGGCCCTCCCGAGCGGCCCGGTCGGGGTGCAGGGCGAGGAGGACCGGCTCTTCCATCAGGACTGTCTGCTCCCACGCCGCGGGGACACTGCGCGGCAGCACGGTGTAGCTGTGCACCAGGGCAAGGTCGGTCGAGCGTTTGTGGAGTTCGTCGAGGGCTTCGTCGGGCTCCTGGACGGAGAGCCGCAACGAGAGCTCCCGGGCGGCACCGCCACCGGTGCCGTTGTCGGGAGCGGGATCGGTGCCGGTGGCGTTGAGATGTTCGAACAGGGGCGGAACGAGGGTGCGGGCGGCGGAGGCGAAGGCGCTGATCCGTACCGTGCCGTGGCGGCCGCCTTTCATCGCGGCCAGGCCGGACTCGGCTGCCGCGAGCTCTGCCAGGATGACCTCGGTGTGGGCCACCAGCAGTTCCCCGGCGGCGGTCAGACGCAGCGTGCGGCCGTGTTTCTCGACGACGGGCGTGCCGGCCTCCTTCTGCAGGGCGGCGAGGTGCTGGGAGACGGCCGGTGCGGTCAGGTGCAGCGCGTCCGCCGTGGCCGCGACTGTTCCGTAGGCGGCCAGGTGCTGGAGGATGCGCAGGCGGCGTACGTCAAGCACAAGTGGCTCCTTGCGGCTCGGACGCGTCCACGGCGGGGACGGTGGTGGGGTGGTGGTTCCGCTTGTGCCGGCTGATGAGGATCACTCCCGCGACGCTGATCGCTCCACCGGCCAGCGCGACGGGGCGGGGCACCTCCGCCAGCCAGACGAAGGAGACGATCAGGGTCACCGGCGGCACCAGGTACAGGGCCGCCGTGGAGACGGCGAGCGGCAGCCGGGCGACGGCGTAGGCCCAGATGACGAAGCCGAGGGCGGAGGGCAGGAGGCCCAGGTAGGCGGCGGAGGCGAGTGCGGCGGCCGGGGCGTGGACGGTCGCGTGCCAGGTGGCGGGGATCAGGGGCAGCACGAAGACCGTACCGGCGACCATCGCGTACGTGGCGACCTCCAGACCGGTGTAGTGGCGTAGTAGGGGCTTGCTCGCGAAGTGGTAGACCCCTTGGACCACGGCGGCCGCCAGGATGACGAGGGCCGAGACGGAGAACCCGCTGGTGCCCTGGGCCAGGCTGACGACGGCCGCGCCCGCGAGCGCGACGACGCTGCCGACGACGATGTCGCGGGTGAGCCGCTCGCCGAGGAACAGGCTCCCCAGCAGCACACTGAAGACGGGGGCGATCGCGATGAGCAGGCTCGCGGTCCCGGCCTCCACGTGCACTTCACCCCAGTTGAGCAGGACCTGGTACGCGGTCATGCCGGTGGCCCCGCACAGGGTGATCAGTGGCAGGTCGCCGCGTCGCGGCAGCCGTACCTTCGCGAAGGGGGCCACGGCCAGCAGCGCGACGGCGGCGATCAGGAGCCGCAGGAACGACAGCGCCGCCACTCCCAGGCCGTCGATGCCGACCCTGATGGCGGGAAAGGCCGACGCCCACAGCACGACGGTGCCGACCAGGGCGAGGAAGCGGGGAGAGGCGATGCGTGCGGACATGACTTCACCATCGCGGACCAGAACAAGAAGTTCCAGTTAGCTTTTGTTTCAGAAAGCTTCAGTCCTACTTACTGGTCACCGTCTGACGGAGCACGGCTGCGGGAGAACTGGGGGCGCTCAGCCCAGGAGGGCCAGGAGCTGTTTGGCGTGGCCGGGCAGCTCCACTTCCGCGAGGCCGGTGATGAGGTCTCTCAGCGGCATGGGCTGATCGACCAGGACGGTGTCCTTGGACAGGAGACGGGTCGGCACCGGTGTGTCGAGTTCGGCGTCGCTCAGCATCGGTCCGCCGAGTGCGCAGAGGGCGTCCCCTTGGAGGCGGATGCGGTCCCGAAGCCCCGTGTTGCCGCCGGCGACCGCGATGAGGCGTTCGATGGTCCAGGTGTCGAGCGCCATGCGGTTGTCGTACGTCGTGTGCGATCCCGCGGCGACACAGGAGACCGCGGCGAGGGTGGCGGCGTTGACGAGGGCGACGTGCGCCAGAATCTGCTCGGCGTTCCATTCGCCGGGCGGCGGGACGGGGCTCGTGTCGCCGGCGTCAGCCACGGTGGCAGCTGCGTCCAGCAGCGCGCGGTAGGCGTCCCGCAGCGCGGTGGTGTCCAACATGTCGACTTCTTTCTGCGGTCGTGCGTGGGTTTCTGCGGACGTGCGCGAGGGCAAGTGCGGAAAGGGTGGTGGCGGGTGCCGCCTCAGGCGTGCCCGGGAGACATCTCCCATGGCGCCTGCGGGAGGACATCGCCGGTCTCGAGCAGCGACTTGAGGTTCGCCAGCACGGCCGGCCATCCGCGCGAGATGCCGTTGAGCATCTCCTGGTCGGGGAGATTCTCGTGGGTCACGGTGAGGCGGACGATGTCCTCGTGTGGTTCGACGAGGAAGGTGACGACCGACGGTTCCCTCGGCGTTTCGGCGTCGGGGGTGTCCTCGAAGGTGATGACCAAACGCGTCGGAGGCTCGGTCTTGATCACCTGACCGACGACATCGACGGCGCCTGAGCCGTCGACGCGTCGATGCTCCCAGGCCGAACCGGGTTGCCAGTCCGAGATGTTGGCGTGTCCCCAGTAGCGCGCTGTCAGGTCCGCGTCCGTCAGGGCTTGCCACACCTGCTCCGCGCTCGCACGGATGTAGGTGACATAGACATAGGTCGGCACGGACGTGGGTCCGTCGGTCATGGCGTACTCCTCTGCCTTGTTCTTGATGGCACTGATCGCTTGCAGACGGGGCTTGTCGAACCCCGATATCCAGCGCTCCTCCATCTCGTGGATCGGTGTCGGGTTGAGGTAGTGAAGCCGCTCCCGTCCCCGTCGCACGACGGTCACGAGGTTGGCCTGCCCAAGGATGTCGAGATGCTGTGTCGCCGACTGGCGCGTCATGTCCAACCGCTCGCACAACTCGCTCAGCGTCTGACCGTTCTGCTCGCGCAGACGGTCGAGCAGGAGTCGCCGGGTGGGGTCGGCCAGCGCTTTGAAGACCAAGTCCATCGCTCTACCTTCGAGGCTCACACCGACATTATGCAGGCACTTACCTGCATAATGTCAATGGCGGATCTTCGTGGCCCTTGATTCACCCGGGGGAACCATGAGCTCGGCGCGCCGTCGGACGTGATCGCCAATATCATCGGTCGTACGACAACTACCGCGTAGTCGGTCCATGGGTGACCCGGAGCCGGTGCTCGGGTTCCCGCCGGTGGGGGCCCATCCGGGGCCACAGCCGAACCGGGCGGCCGTCATGGGAGATCGCCATGAGCACCCAGCAGAGAGAACAGGACGGCGCAACGGACGTCGTCAGGGAGCCGACCATGAGCATGAGGCTCGAGGTCGCCGTCATCCCGGTCACCGACGTCAGTCGCGCCCTGGACTTCTATCAAAGCCTCGGGTGGCGGCTCGACGCGGACTTCGAGGCCAGTCCGAGATTCCGGCTCGTACAGCTCACGCCACCAGGGTCGGAATGCTCGATTCACTTCGGCCGCGGGATCACGCCCGCGGCGCCGGGCTCCGCCCACAACTACCTTGTGGTCTCCGACCTGGAGCAGGCCTGTGCCGACCTGGTCAGCAGAGGCGTCGAGGTGAGCGAGATCTACCACAACGTCTACGACGCGGGCGTACAGGACCAGGCGGACGGCCCCGATCCAGAGGGGCGCAGCTACGCCTCATTTGCCTCGTTCAGCGATCCGGACGGCAACGGGTGGGTGCTGCAAGAGGTCCAGGTGCGACTACCGGGGCGGTGACGAGCGACGTCATCGTACGGTGAGGCGTAAGGACAGATTCGCTCTCACTCGGAGTCGTCGATGGCCGTTCGCCGTGTCGTGCCCAATGTCCAGTCGGAAGTCGTGCGGGAGAGCCGGGAGTTCTACGGCCTGCTGGGCTTTGACGAGGTCATGAACCACGGCTGGATCGTCACCCTCGCCTCGCCGTCCCACCCGGCGGCACAGGTCAGCCTGATGACCAGTGACAAGACAGCACCGGTCACGCCCGACATGAGCGTGGAAGTGGATGACGTGGACGCGGCTTACGAGGTCATGCGCGGGAGCGGCGCGGAGATCGTGCACCCCTTGCAGGACGAGGAGTGGGGCGTGCGCCGGTTCTTCGTTCGTGATCCCAACGGGCGGGTGGTCAACGTACTGGGCCACCGATGACCCGCTCCGGCAGCCGCGTCGGCTGCGTGCCCGTGGGCCTCGCGGAATCAGTCGGCCCCCGTCATGGAGGGGCACGTGGCGCTTGAGCCTTCGGCGCGCCAGCCGCCGGGGCCCGTCACGGTCACGGTCACGTGCGTCGATGAGGTGTCGGCGTCCTGTGTCTCGACGATGCGGGCGTCGGCGGCTGTGCAGATCAGCTGGGCGAGTGCTGTCCCGGTCAGTGGCGCGGTCCGGTCCGGCAGTTCGATCGACAGCCGTGCGCCGTCCGTCCGGACCGTTGGGGCGCCCCTCATCGGTGGCAGCTCAGTGGTCATGCCCTCACTGCGTTCCTGGACTTCGGGACCCTGGAACAGCATCGCCACGGCCGTCTCGATGCCGCCAGGGCCGAAGACATGGTGGCGGACGCCGAGCAGGGTGCCCTCACCGACGAAGTAGAGGACGTAGCCCGGCCGGATGCCGGTGGCGGGCTCTCCGACCTCCACGACGCCGGTCTCGGGGATGCCGCACGAGGAGAGCAGGAAGGCGGTCGCGAGCAGCAGCGCGGTCCGCGACGGCCGACGCGTGCGGCTCATGAACCCTCCCGAAGCTGATTCCCGAGCCCTTGCCGGGGTCGTGTCAGGGGGATCCCGACCGTGAACACGGCGCCGCCCTCCGCGCGGTTCGCCGCGCGGATCGTGCCACCGTGCAGATGGACGTTCTCGGCCGTGATCGAGAGCCCGAGTCCACTGCCCTCCGTTCTGGTCCGGGCGGTGTCCGACTTGTAGAAGCGGTCGAAGACGTGCGGCAGGACGTCGGCGGGGATGCCGGGCCCGCTGTCCCGCACCTCGACGACCGCCCACCCCGTGTCGTCCGCATCCGGCGACTCCCGTGCGTACAGGAGCAGTTGTACGGGGCGTGCTCCGTGGCGGAGCGCATTGCCGACCAGGTTCGCGACGATCACGTCGAGGCGGCGCGGGTCGACCCTGCCGCGCAGTTCGCCTGGCTCGGGGAGCAGGGCGTCCACCGTGTCCAGCCAGGCGCGGGCGGCGAGGGTGCGGCGGAGGGATTCGGCGAGGTCGATGTCGTCCAGTTGCAGGGCCGCCGCACCCGCGTCGAAGCGGGAGATCTCCATCAGGTCGTCCACCAGGCGGGCCAGCTTCACGGTTTCCTCGCTGATGAGCCGTACAGCGGTGGCGGTGTCCGGGGTCAGCCCGGCCGCGTCCTCGTCGAGGACGTCGGTGACCGCCGACATCGCGGCCAGCGGGGTGCGCAGCTCGTGCGACACATCCGCGACGAAACGGCGGGCTCGGGCTTCCATGCGGCGCAGTTCGGCCACGGACCCCTCCAACGCGGCCGCGGTCTCGTTGAAGGTGTGGGAAAGGTCGGCGAGTTCGTCGGAGCCGTTGATGGCGAGCCGGGTGTCCAGGTGGCCCTCGGCGATCCTGCGAGTGGCGCGGCGCAGTTCCCGTACCGGACGCAGCACACCCCGGGCGGCCAGCAGGGCGAGCAGGACGGCCAGGCCCAGAGCGGGCAGGACGGCACGACCGATGGCGGCGACCAGGGCGTCGACGTAACCCTGTTCACCGGTCTGCGGCACCGTCAGGAAGACCGCTACCCCGGAGGCCGGGTGTTCGCCGGGGGTTTCGAAGGTGACCGGCAGGCCGACCACGAGCGAGGAGCCGCCGTGCGGCGACACCCGCTGGAAGACGGCGGCCCGGCGGGAGCTCACGGCCGACCGCATGGCAGGTGTCAGCTCGGTGAACCTGTCCTGTGGTGTGGAGGTGGCCCGCAGTTCGCGGTAGGTGGCCAGTACGCGCCAGTTCTGCGCGGGTTCCGCGCGGGCCACCTCGGCGGCGATCCACTCCAGGTCGGGCCGGGTCGGGGGGTAACTGACGCCTGCCGCTATGGCGTTGACGTGATACCGCAGGCGTTTGATGACGTTGTCCTGGCTCTGCTGGAGCACCCCGGTGCGGGCCTCCCGGAAGGTCAGGGCGCCTGTGGTCAGGGTGGCGACGGCGGCGACGAGCACGAACGCCACGAGCAGTCGGCCGCGCAGGCCACGCAGCGGTGGTTTCACCGGGACTGGAACCGGTAGCCGAAACCGCGCACGGTCTGGATGTAGCGCGGCTGCCCCGCCGGTTCGCCCATCTTGGTGCGCAGCCGCTTGACGCAGGCGTCCACCAGCCGCGAGTCGCCGTGGTAGCTGTGCTCCCAGACCGCCTCCAGCAACTGCTGCCGGGAGAACACCTGGCCGGGCGAGGCCGAGAGCGTGAGCAGGAGCCGTAGTTCGGAAGGGGCGAGGGAGACCGGCACACCCTGCCGGGTGACGGCCAGCCCGGAGCGGTCGATGGCCAGTTCGCCGTTCTCCCCGTGGGCCTCGATCTTCGGTATGCCACCGTCGGTGGGTGCTCCGCCGACCCGGCGCAGGACGGCACGTATTCGGGCCTCCAGGACGCGTGCCTGCACCGGCTTCACGACGTAGTCGTCCGCTCCGGCTTCGAGACCGACCACGATGTCCGTGTCGTCGCCCCGGGCGGTCGCCATGATGATCGGCACCTGGTCCTCGGTACGGATCCGGCGGCACACCTCGAGACCGCTCAGGCCGGGCAGCATGAGATCGAGCACGACGACGTCCGGCCGGAAGGACCGCAGCCGGGCCAGCCCGTCCTCGCCGGTCCCCACGGCGGCGACGTCGTGTCCCTGGCGGCTCAGCGCGAGCAGGACGCCCTCCCGTACGGCGCGGTCGTCTTCGATGAGCAGGACACGTGGCATGCACTCAGTATCCGTACGGATCAAGGGACTTGACGCGGAGACCGCGTCCGCCCAGGGAACTGTTACGGGACGATCACATAGCCCCGCCCACGATCGGGCGTTACGGTTTCGTCATCTTCCGATCCAGGTCCCATCACATCGTGTGCACAGCCTGACGGCCATGAACACGACCGCCCACCGTGCGACGCCCCCCACCCCGCGATCCCATCGTCGTCGCGGCGGCCCCGCGCACGCCGACGGGCGCGGGCGGACGGGGAAGGGGCCTCTGCTGGGGGGCGTCGCCGCGCTCGCCGTCCTCGTCTCCGTCGCCGCCCTCGCCATCAACCGGACGACGCCCACGGCCTCCGGAAGCGATGACCGGCCCATTGCCGCCGCACGGCCCTCCCGGTCTGCGCCGGACAAGCCCTCGAAGACACCGGACCGGTCGGCGAGGCCGAGCGGTCCGGCGACCGGCGCCGAGCACACCAAGGAACCGGGCTCCAGGACCAGCGGGATGGGCGCCCCGTCCGCGGGCTCCTCCTCCCCGTCCGCCTCCTCGGGCTCCGTCCCGTCCTCGGGCCCCGGCACGTTCACCACCGCGGGCGGCGGGAGCGGGACCGCGGGGCGGGGCAGTCGGCTGCTGCGCTACGAGGTCGTCGTCGAGGACGGCCTCAAGCAGTCGGCAGCCGACGTCGCCCAGCAGGTGGAGCGCATACTCGCCGACCCGCGCGGCTGGACGGCCGACGGCGAGAGCGCGTTCCGGCGTGTCACCGGCTCCGCTCCGGACTTCGTCGTACGGCTCGCCACGCCGGGAACGGTGGACAAGATCTGTGGCCGGTACGGGCTCGACACCGGCGGTGAGGTCAACTGCAGCGTGGGCAAGGACGTCGTGGTCAACCTCAGGCGGTGGCTGCTGGCCACTCCGGTGTACGCGCGCGACGTGGCGGCCTACCGGGCGCTGATCATCAACCATGAGGTCGGCCACTTCCTCGGCCACAATCACGTGACCTGCCCCGGCGTGGGCAGGCCGGCCCCCGTGATGATGCAGCAGATCAAGGGCATGCACGGCTGCGTCCCCAATGTCTGGCCGTACGACAGGAAGGGCCGGCTCATCACGGGACCTGCCGTGCCCTGACCGGCCTCCCTCACCGTCGGCGGGATCACCAACTGGGCCTGCTGCAGGCCGGAACCCGCGGAAACGGGAGCAGTCAGGGAAGAGCGCTCGCGGTGGTGTGCACGCTGTGACGCAGGCGGGCGGCGTCCTGGCTCGGGGGTGCGCCGAACTGGCGGCGGTATTCCCTGCTGAACTGTGACGCGCTGTCGTAACCGACGCGGTGGCCGACCGCGGTGACATCGTTGGGGTGGGTGGCGAGCAGCAGTCGGGCCTCCTGCAGCCGGATCTGTTTCTGGAACTGGATGGGGCTCATCGCGGTCACCGCCTGGAAGTTGCGGTAGAAGGCGGAGACGCTCATGCCGGACAACTGCGCCACGTCCTCGACCTTGAACGGTTGCGCGTAGTGCTCGCGGATCCACCGCACCGAGCGCGCGACGTGGCTGAGGCTGCTGTCGGCGAGGCCGAGCTGGCGCACGATACCGCCCTGTTCGCCGGTGATCAGCCGCCACAGGATCTCGCGCTTGACCAGCGGCGCGAGCACCGTCCGGTCGCGGGGCTCATCGAGCAGGCGCAGCAGCCGGACCACCGCGTCGAGCAGCGGATCCGGAGCGTCGCTGACGGCGATGCCCGGCAGCGCGCTGCCGCCCGCGCGAGGAGCGTCTCCGGGCCCGGCCTGCAGCAGCAGTTCGGCGACGACGGACGGTTCCAGCGTGAGACCGAAGCCCAGCGCCGGGTGCTGCGGGTCGGCGTCGATGAACTGGCCGGTGACGGGCAGGTCCACCGACGCGACGAGGTACTGCCCAGCGCCGTATTCGTACACCCGGTCCCCCAGCGCGAGGCGTTTGGCGCCCTGTGCGATGACCGCCAGCACCGTGCCGGTCATCGACGGCGCCGGCGGGTCGGACCGCTCGACCTTCGAGATGAGGACGCCGTCGATGGCGGTGGTCCACTCCGGCCGTGCATGTCGGGCCAGCAAGGTGCGGAGCTCTTCGAGGCACATGCCTCCATTGCAGCACACGCCCCTGTCGTCGTCTCCTGCACAGAAGAGGATTGTGCAAGGAGCCGACAGTATCGTTCTACCGTTTCCGCAGGTCAGGCCGCTTGAATGGAGTCACTGGAGTCCAGCGGAGAGCCAACGGGCCTTCTGCTCCAGGACCAGCACGCCTGCACGATCCGTCGATCGCGGAAGAAGGTAGTCATGATCGTCAACTACGGATTCAACGCCACCCTGACCGCCAGGCCCGGAAGGGGCGACCAGCTGGCCGACCTGCTGCTGACCGGCCTGAGCGACGGCAACCCCGGCACGAGTGAACACTGCCTCGTCTATCTCGTCTGCCGTTCGGCGTCCGACCCCGACGTCGTCCATGTCACCGAGGGCTGGACCAGCGAGGAGGACCACCACCGGGTCTTCGCCGGCGAAGCCGCTCAGGCCATCGTGCAGCGGTTCGAGGGACTGCTGGCGAAGGACCCCGAGTACACCGACTACGTACCGGTTCAGGGCAAGGCCGCCTTCTGAGGCCGCTGTTCGACTCCCGGCCCCTCCTCACGCCGGTGGGCAGGCGCCCTCCACCCCCCGACCATCCCGTACGACCCGACGAAAGGCAGTCACCGTGACTCTCGCACGACCCGCCCTGGATCCCGAGCTGGGTGCGCTGCTCGCCGGCATGCCGCTCATGACCCACCTCGGTCCCGAACTGCTCGCGCAGTTGCGTCTGCTCCCGTCGACACCGGTCGAGCCCCTTCTCGAAGGCCGCTCGGTCGACCGGCGCGAGGTCACCGTGTCGGGCGAGGACGGTGCACGGATTCCCCTGTCGGTCTTCAGCCCCGCCGGGACCGCGCACGCCACGGGGGCGCCGTGCGTCTTCTGGATACACGGCGGTGGGATGGTCATGGGAGATCGCTTCTCGCAGATCGACATCCCGCTGGAGTGGCTCGACCTGTTCGGTGCCGTCGTGGTCTCCGTGGACTACCGGTTGGCACCCGAAGTCAGCGGCACGACTCTGGTCGACGACTGCTACCGGGGGCTGCTGTGGGTCGCCGAGCACGCCGACGAGTTGGGCATCGACCCCGCCCGCGTCGTCGTGGCGGGCGCCAGCGCCGGCGGTGGCCTCGCCGCCGGGGTCACCCTGATGGCACGCGACCGCGGCACCCTGCCGATCGCCGCCCAGGTGCTCATCTGCCCCATGCTCGACCACCGCAACATCACCACCTCGAGCCGGCAGTATTCCGGCGATCCCGGTGTCTGGACCCGTGAGATGAACGAGTTCGGCTGGCGCTCGGTGCTCGGCGACCTCAGGGACGAGCGGGTGCCCGGCCATGTCTCTCCCGCGGTGGCCGACGACCTCTCGGGCCTGCCGACCACCTACGTCGACGCCGGCTCGGCCGAGGTCTTCCGCGACGAGGATGTCGCCTACGCCACCCGGATCTGGGCGGCCGGCGGCCAGGCGGAACTCCATGTCTGGGCGGGAGGCTTCCACGGGTTCGACGCCCTGTACCCGCAGGCGCGTGTCTCGGCCGAGGCCCGCCGCACACGCAACGACTGGCTCGCCCGAGTCCTGTCCCCAGCCGCTTTCGCATAGCGAAGCCAGGACGCCTCGACCACACCCCAGGAGAACCATCATGAAGGTAGCAATCATCACTGGCGCCAGCTCCGGTATCGGGCAGAGCGCGGCGATCCAGATCGCCAGGCGAGGAACCGGAGTCATCCTGACCTACGGCAACAATGCCCAGGGAGGGTTGGAGACGGCGGCCGCGATCGAGAAGGACGGCGGCACTGCCGTCGCGCTGCCGCTGGACGTCGGTGAGACCGGCGCCTTCCCGGCATTCCGCCGGTCCGTGGTCGACGTGTTGCGCGACACCTGGCAGCGCGACACGTTCGACTACCTGGTCAACAACGCCGGCTTCGCACACACGTCGCTGATCGAGGATACGACCGAGGAGATGTTCGACAGGCTGATGCGGGTTCTGCTCAAGGGCCCGTACTTCCTGACGCAACGCCTGCTGCCGCTGATGGAAGACGGTGGGGCCGTCGTCAACACGAGCAGCAACTCGGCGACGGGGTCCGGCCTGGAGCCCGGCTACTCGGCCTACGCGTCGATGAAGGGCGCCCTCAACGTGCTGAGCCGCTACATGGCCAAGGAGTTCAGTACACGAGGCATCCGCGTCAATTCCGTTTCACCGGGCTCGACGCGCACCCGGATCGCCGACGACGCCTTCGAGCGGTTTCCCGAAGTCATCCCGGCCCTCGCGGCGAAGACCGCTCTCGGCCGGGTCGGCGAACCCGATGACATCGGCATGATGATCGCCACCCTGCTCTCCGAGGAGAGCCGCTGGGTCACCGCTCAGAACATCGAGGTGTCGGGAGGCTACAACCTGTAGCCCGACACACTGACTCACCTTCACCAGAGCGACCGGGGACCGCCGTTGCCCGGGATACATGACTTCGCGACCTGGGAGCCCGTGCTGCGGCTTCTGCGAACCGCCCATGCGCAGAGCAGCGCCGCACCGGGCGGCCATGCGGAGGGACGGATCGGCCGACACGGGTCGAGCCTGCCCCCGCCGCGGCGGCGCCCGCGGCCCGGACGAGCCCTCCAAGTCGAGGACATGCGGGACGAGTTCGACGCGGTGGAGCGGGTGTGCGGCGCACTCGCGGACGCGGGTGTCGACGACATCTCGTTCGCGGCGGAGATCTCGCGCGACGGGAGCGCCGTACTCCACCTGCTCCACCCCGGCCCCGCCGCTGAGCCCGGTATCGGCCATGCGCATCCGGGTTCACTCATCCTGGTCGAGAATGCCGTCCCCGAGCCCTGGCGTCGCCTTCCCGAACCGGTCCCCGCAGCATTACCCGCCCCGTCGGCGGATCTGGCGTCGCTGGAGCGGACGCTCCGCGCGGATCCCCGATGCCATCGCCGCCACCGGGGCGGAGATCGCCGCCGCGGAAGCGCGCCTCCGACGCGGTCGGCTGCGAGCTCTTCTCCCTGGGCGAGCTGTACATCGCCGACGCGCCGTCCCGTCCGTCCCCCTGGAAGTTCGCGGCGATGAAGGCGGTCGGCACCCCGACCGACGCCGCGGCGCAGGGGCTGGTCGGCTCCCCCGGCTGGATCGTCTTCGGCGACAACGGCGGCGGCGACCGCATGGCGGCGGACCTGACACCGGGCCCGCGCGGACACGCGGGACAGATCATCATGCTCGACCATGAACAGAATGTCGGCGCAGACCTGCTCGCCGACTCCCTCACCGACCTGGTGTCGAACGGGCTCGGCGCAGGGCGACGGGGCCCTCGCGGGGACCAGCCACCGGCCGTGGCCCGGGTCGACATCGGGAGCCTGAGCAGTGTCGAGGCCGCCGTCCATCCCGAGCTGGAGGTCCTGTCCATCGGCGTGTGGGAGGGCGAGCCGCTCAGCCTCGCCCCCGTCACCGGGCTCCCCCGCCTGCGGACTCTCACCGCCTGCCCCGGTACGCTCGCCGACCCGCTGGAGATCGCCGAGCTGACCGGGCTCGGGTTCCCAGGACTCGGCCCGGAGGGCTGGCGTGTCCTGCTCGATGCCGGAGCCGTCCCGCGTAGCCGGTCGGCCGCCTCCATCGAGATCCACGACACCCGCCACCCGCTCCCGATCGTGGCCCTCGCCAACGAACTTCTCGCCCTCTGGGACCGCCCGCTGATCACTCGGACGACCCTCGAAGGCAACCTCGGCCCCCTGGCGCAGACCGGTTCGCTCCGGCGGGTGTTCGCCTCGAAGTCCTGTCCGCCACAACCCTTTCACGACCCTTTTTGCGAATCGCCAGGATTCCCTCGTGAAGCGCCTGTGTACCCGCACCGGTCGACATCACCGTGACGCAATCCTAGTATTTATTCTGTTTCCTCACGTTATCCTGCCGTGCGTAGCGCCATAGCCACGACAAGTAGGAGGCAGGCTCCGTGGTTGAGTCGCAGTTCGTGATCGCCCCGCCCGCCAAAGCCGCCCTGTTCCTCGTGTGCACCATGGCACCTGGCGGCGAGCCCGCTGTTCGCGACCTGCTCCAGGATGTGGCCGGGTTGCGACGATCGGTCAGTTTCCGTGCTCCGGACGCGGAGCTGAGTTGCGTCGTCGGCATCGGCTCCGCCGCCTGGGACCGGCTCTTCGCAGGACCCCGCCCACGCGATCTGCATCCGTTCGTCGCGTTGACGGGCTCCCGGCACCGAGCCCCGTCCACCCCTGGTGACCTGCTCTTCCATCTGCGAGCCCACCACATGGACCTCTGTTTCGAACTGGCCCAGTTGATCGGCGAACGCCTCTACGGAGCGGTCGCCGTGGTGGATGAGGTGCACGGTTTCAAGTACTTCGACGAGCGGGACCTCCTCGGCTTCGTCGACGGCAGCGAGAACCCCGAGGGCCGGGTCGCCGCCGACGCGGTGTTCATCGGTGACGAGGACCCCGATTTCGCGGGCGGCAGCTATGTGATCGTGCAGAAGTACGTGCACGACCTTGCCGCCTGGAACGCGTTGCCCACGCAGGAACAGGAAAAGGTCATCGGCCGCACGAAGCTGGCGAACGTCGAAATGCCGGACGACATCAAGCCCGCGGACTCGCATGTCGCGCTGAACACCATCACCGACGCGGACGGAAACGAACGGAAGATCGTCCGTGACAACATGCCGTTCGGCAGCATCGGACAAAGGGAGTTCGGTACCTACTTCATCGGCTATGCGCGCACTCCCGAGGTGACCGAACAGATGCTGAGGAACATGTTCCTCGGTGACCATCCCCAGACCCACGACCGGATCCTCGACTTTTCCACGGCGGTCACCGGCTGTCTGTTCCACGTACCGAGCGCCGATTTCCTCGACGACCCACCCGCCGCGCCCACCGGAGCGTCGGCAATCGAGGGCTCCCTGGGCATCGGCAGTCTCAAAGGAGCCTGATCACGTGTCCACGCCCAACGGTATGAACAACCTGCACCGCGAACTCGCGCCGATCACGCCCGAGGCATGGGAACAGATCGAGGAGGAAGCCCGACGTACCTTCCAGCGCAACGTGGGAGGCCGTCGTGTCGTGGATGTCACCGGACCCGACGGTCCCGCGCTTGCCTCGGTCGGCACCGGCCATCTCACCCGCATCGAAGGGCCTGGACCGGGCGTCACCGCTCTCCTGCGCCAAGTACAGCCCCTGGTCGAACTGCGCGTCCCCTTCAAGGTCGGTCGCGACGCGGTGGACGACGTGGAGCGCGGCTCGAACGACTCCGACTGGCAACCGGTCAAGGACGCGGCGCGCGCGATGGCGTTCACCGAAGACCGGGCCGTCTTCGAGGGGTACGAGGCAGCGGGCATCGACGGGCTGCGCAGGCGTACCTCCCATCCGGTGCACGGCCTGCCGGCGGAGACACGTGAGTATCCGGATGCCGTCAGCCGCGCGCTGACGACCCTGCGCCTGGCCGGAGTCGCCGGCCCGTATTCGCTGCTGCTGGGTGCCGACGCGTACACCCTGGTGAGCGAGACGTCCGACCACGGCTATCCGATCACGGAGCATCTCAGCCGGATGCTGGACGCCCCTCCCATCTGGGCGCCCGCGGTCGACGGCGCTTTTCTGCTGTCCACCCGCGGTGGGGACTTCGAACTGCGGCTCGGCGAGGACCTCGCGATCGGCTACACCACGCATGACGCGAACGAGATCGAGTTGTACTTCCGCCAGAGCCTGACCTTCCTGGTGTACACCGACGAGGCTGTGGTGGCACTCGGCTCGTGAACACGGCGGCCGGGCGTACGTGGATGGCACTGGGAGACGGCGCTACGGGTCCTACGCGGCGCCCAGCGACTGCACCGTCACGGTCGTCCGTCCGTCGGGCGCCTCGTAGCTGACGGAGTCACCGGCACGGCGGCCGAGCAGTGCGCGGCCGAGAGGACTGTCGGTGGTGACCAACATCTGGTCCAACGGCTCGGCGACATCGCCGATCTGGACCGTCTCCTCGCCGCCGTCCGCAAACCGTACGGTGACGGTGCTTCCCGGACCGACCACGTCGGTGCGGGGCGGACCGGCCTCGGCCGCCCCGTCCAGCCGCACGGTGATCTGGGTGATACGGGCGTCGAGGCGGTCCAACTGAGTGGCACGCTGCAACTCGTCGGCCTGGTCGGCTGTGTCTCCCGCTGAGTCTGTGTCGCCCAGGGTTGCCGCGACCGCGTCGCGTTCGGTGTACAGATCCGCAAGCTCCTGTTCGAGCGCCCGACGGGCTTCGGCGCTGATCGGCCCGGCTTCACTGGTCATTCCTGCTCCCGTTGTGCAGGTGGAACAGCTGGGTGACGAAGGGCGATTCCGCTGTTTGCAAGCATAGTCGCGAGCTCGCCGCGCCGCGTGAACTGATGTGCCCCGGGTAGGAAACGGGTGCTCGGACGGGGCCGGTCGGCCGGTCGCGCGAGGAGGAATGGGACGGTTGGGCCATGACGCTGGAGCAGGCTGCCCGGGGTGCGGTGGACGCGGTTGTCGTGTACGACGGGCGTCTGCTCATGGTGGCCCCGCAGGACGGCTGGGGGTTGCCGTCGGGCGCCCCGCAGCCCGCCGAGTCGGCGGAGGCCGGCGCCGCGCGCCTGGTGTACGAGCTCACCGGGTACCTGGTCGACGGCACATCGGTGCTGCGGCCGAAGGGGACGGCTGGAGAGGACGCACGGCCCGCTGTGGTGTGCCAGCTGTTGAGCCAGGCCCCCTCGGCGGAAGCACGACTCGGCCAGGAGCAGATCCGCTGGGTTCCGTTCGCCGAAGCCATCGACGCGGGGCTGCCCGAAGCCGTGCGGGCCTACCTGGTGGGCCATACACCCGTGTAGGGGTGCGGGCGCGGCATTTATCAAGATCGGATCCTGATTTCAAGTCACGCTGTTCCGTGACATGACGCGAAGCCTCTCGGTGAAGTTTTCTGGATGCAGAATTTCTCAGGTTAGGAGATTCTCATGCAGGTCATCGCCATCACTGCCACCGTCATCGTCGGGGCATTGTCCAGCATCACTTATGTGCAGTACGCCGCGTCGCGCAGCCCAGGGCGGCCGATCCCGCTGTTCTCGACCCGGCTCGCGCTTTTTCCCCTATGGGCCGACGTGACGTTCACGACGGGCTGGATCGTCAGCTCATTCACGCTCATTTTCGTGCTGCCGATCTGGGTGGGAGTGGCCGCTTGCTGCGGGGCGACGCTACTCCCCTTCGAGGTGATGCGCCGCCGTCACAACCGCCAGGTCAGAGGCCGCGTGCTCACTCCGTGAGCGGGCCACGGACACCCAGTGGGAGGATCCATGTTCAACAGGCTCAGCAAGTTCAGCGTCGCCGTCACCGTCGCTTCCAGCGCGCTGGTGCTGGTCACCGGGACCGTATCGAGCGCGATGCCGGATACCACCGACACCGCGGTCGTGGCCCCGCCACCAGTGACGGTCCCCAGCCCGCCTCCTTACGAACAGCTCGCTCTCAAAACCCTCGACCAGGTCGTGAAGGGAAACTTCGTCGCCGTCTCGGCGCGCTTCGACGAGTCGATTCGGAAAGAAGGAAATCCCGCGGTTCTCGCGAACGCCTGGAAGGAATACCAGGATCAGCTCGGTTTCGGTCGCTACCAGTCGCACGGAGCGCCCCAGCAGGTCGTATCCGCCGATCGGACGGTGGTCGACATACCACTGCGCATGGCCAAGCAGCCCGGAGATTTCCGCGTCGCCTTCGACGGAAAAGGACACATCGAAGGTCTGTGGTTTCTCAAGAAAGGCGTTCCGGTCCCGTAGGAGCTCGTGACACGATCACGACGCGTGGACGTCCCGTACGCCCGGCCGTGGGCGGGACTCCGTCACCCCTGGTCCCGCTCTCGCCGTGCCGAGCAGCCACGAAGCACTACCGTTGTGGCTTGTGAGCGTGAACATCCGTTTGTCGCTTTCCGCAGTCCCACGGCTTGCCATCTCGGTCGTCGTCGGAGCGGCGGTCGGCGTGGCCGTCGCATCGGCCGGCGACACACCGCTGGCCATTCTCGCGGGTATCGCCGCGACCCAGACATTCTTCGTGGTGGTCGGCTGGATCGTGCTGTGGCCGATGGACGCCGCCTCGACCCGAGGCAACGCCCGACGCGAGGACCTGCGCCCCGTCCTCGAGGAAATCGTCGTCGTCACCGTCGCTCTGTGCGGTCTGGTCGGCATCGTGGTATTCCTGCTCGGCAACTCCGACACCGGCCATGCCGCGACGGCGCTGCTGGGCGTGTTCATGGCCTGGGCGGCACTGCATCTGATGTACGCCACCCGCTACGCGTACGTCTATTACGTGGCTTCCGGGGGCGGGATCGATTTCAACTCCGACCAGCCCCCGGCGTACCGGGACTTCTTCTACTTCAGCTACAACCTCGGCATGACCTACCAGGTCTCCGACACCGACGTCTCCAGTGGGACGATCCGCTCGATGGTGCTCCGGCACACATTGCTGTCGTACGTCTTCGGCACCAGCATTCTGGCTACCGCCATCAACCTCTTCGCAGGAATCCTCGTTCACTGATCTCGAAGAAGTGGGCATGTCCCACCGTCACCGCACCGCATTGACGCGCGTACTCTCGCCGCGCGGCGTGCTCACCCTGCACGCAGTGGACGGAGCGCTTCTCTTCGCTCTGCGCGCGGCGCTTGCCATGGCACTGCCCGCAGTGCCGTTGGTGCTCTCCGGACGAACCGCGCTCGCCGTCTTTCCCATGCTGGGCGCGTTCACCACCACGTTCGGGCGCAACCTGCCCTACCGCCGTCGTGCCCGCGTCCTCGCCGTCGCCGCGGTGGCCATGACGATGTGCGTCGGCCTTGGTGCGACGCTCGCCGCACTGACCGATCCGCAGGCGGGAGGTCTCGGCGCTGCCCTGGTGATTGCCGCGATGGCGGTCACGGCCGGCCTGGCGAAGTTCCTCTGCGACGCGACACGGCTGAGTGGCCTCGGTGCCGTGCTGATGCTCTTCTCGTTCGCCGTGGCGGCCAACGGCCCTGCCGACCGGTTCACCGACGTGCTCACCCAGACGGGGCTCGCCGCGACAGGCGCGGCCACGGCCTGGGCACTGGCACTGGTGGGCTGGGTCGTGCACCCGGACCGCCCGCAGCGGCTCGCGGTGGCCGTGGCCCTCCGTGAACTCGCCGACCTGCTGGAACAAGGCGGAGGAGCCGATGGCGCCTGGCACACACGGCACCGGGCGACCGCCGCCGTCCTACGGGCGTATCAGTCGCTCGGCCTGGGCCCCCTGACAACCGCTGAGCGGCACGGTGAGCGGAGCGGGACATGTGTTTTCCTGACCGACCTCGCCTGGTCGCTCCTGATCACCTCCGCGCGCCGACAGACTCCCGACGCCCCGACAGCACGGTATCTGCGTGTGCAGGCTCGGTACCTGACCGTCAGGTACCGCCGCCCCCCGTCCCCGCTGCCCTGTCCGATGTTCCGGTCCGCCTCGTCCGCCCGGTACACCCCGTCCGCAGATACGGCACCCGGCCATCCGGACGAGGCCGGTCCCGCGGCCCGGCGCGCCGCCGAACTGACCGTGGGCACCGGTGCCGGCAGCCCAGGCCATGTCGCGGTACTCGTCGTCCCCGCGTTCCGGATGGCTCTCGGCACCGGCCTGGCAGGTGGCACGGCCGCGTTCCTGAGCTTTGGACACGGTTACTGGGCCGCATTGTCCGCGGCCGCCGTACTGCATTCCGTCAACGTCCGCTCCACCTTGGAGCGTGCCCTGCAACGCACCCTGGGCACGGCGGCCGGACTCCTGATCGCGTTCGGCGTGCTGGCCACCCACCCGGCGCCGACAGCTCTCGTCGCCCTGATCGTGGTCTTCGAATTCCTGCTGGAATACACCGTGGCCCGGAACTACGGCCTCGGCGTCGTCTTCCTCACGCCGCTCGCACTGCTGATGAGCGACCTGGCATCCCCGGCTCCTGTGGGAACGCTCGTCCACGACCGGACGCTGGGCAGTGTCCTCGGCATCCTCATCGGTCTGGCATGTGCCCTGCTGGTCGTCCACGGGCGTCCGGCAGCACGTGTGGAACGAGCGCTGGCCGCGTGCGGCGAAGCATCCGCGCGCGCCGAACAGGCACTGGCCGACTCCACAGCCGTACCGCACCCCGCCGTTCAGACACAGCTGGCCGTGGCAGTGGTGGAACTGCGCGAGGCGGACGACGCCGCCGCCGGGGAACTGTACGCGGCGGAGGTCGACCCCGCCCAGCTGGCGGCCGCGGAGCAGCGCGCCTATGTGCTGCTCGAGCGCCTTCATCGGACCACCTGAAGCCCCGATTGAGAGAGCCACAGGATGGTTGTAGCGTTTCCACATACTCCTTCGGCGGCAGACACGAAGGGTCGATGAGCATGACTACCTACGATGCCGACAAGGCTGTCGCGGAGAACGAACCGCCGCACGGCGCAAAGACACCGGCCGGGGGCGAGGGGCCCACCACAGACAAGCAGCCGTCGCAGCGGGCCTACCATCATCCGGCCGCCGGCTGGGGTGCCGCCAAGAGCGTCACACACGTCCTCCTGCGGGAACACACGCTGATCGACGGACCACGCGCCATCTTCAAGATGAACCACGAGAGCGGGGGGTTCGACTGCCCGGGCTGCGCGTGGCCCGACGACACCAAGGGTCTCAAGCTCGACATCTGTGAGAACGGCATCAAGCACGTCACCTGGGAGATGACGCCCAAGCGTGCGGGACGTGAGCTGTTCGCCGCGCACTCCGTCTCGGAGCTGGCGACATGGACCGACTTCGCGCTGGAGGACACGGGCAGGCTGACGGAGCCGATGGTCTACAACGAGGAGACGGACCACTACGAGCCCATCACCTGGAAGGCCGCGTTCGAGCTCGTCGGAAGCGAGCTGCGGGCCCTCGACGACCCGAACGAAGCCGCCTTCTACACCTCGGGACGCCTCGGCAACGAGGCGACGTTCCTGTACCAGTTGATGGCCCGTGAGTACGGCACCAACAATCTGCCCGACTGCTCCAACATGTGTCACGAGGCGTCCGGACGCGCCCTGCAGGCGTCGCTCGGCACCGGAAAGGGCACGGCCGACCTCGCCGACTGGGAGAGTGCCGACGCCCTGTTCATCATGGGCGTCAACGCGGCCTCCAACGCTCCGCGCATGCTGACCGCGCTCGCCGAGGCATATCGGCGGGGTGCGCAGATCGTGCACGTCAATCCACTCATCGAGGCTGCCGCCACCCGGACCATCGTCCCGCACGAGTTCGTCGACATGGCCCTGTTCAAGTCGACGCGCACGAGCACGCTCAACCTGCAGGTCCGTTCGGGCGGCGACATGGCGCTCCTGCGCGGCATGGCCAAGGCGGTGATCGAGGAGTCGGCCTCGAACCCGAAGGCACTCGACCGCGAGTTCATCGACCGCCACACCCAGGGGTTCGAGGAGTACCGGGCCCTGTGCCAGGCGACACCGTGGCAGGAGCTGGAGCGCCAGTCCGGGCTGACGCGTGCGGACATCCTGAAGGCCGCCGACGTGTATTCGCGGTCCGACCGGACCCTGATCAGCTGGTGTCTTGGGGTGTCCCAGCACGAACACGGTGTGGACACCGTCCGGGAGATCGTCAATCTCCTGCTGCTGCGCGGGAACCTCGGGCGCGAGGGCGCCGGGCCGTCACCCGTGCGCGGGCACAGCAACGTGCAGGGGAACCGTACCTGTGGCATCGACCACCGGCCCACACCCGAGTTCCTCGACCGGCTCGCCGACGTCTGCGGGATCGACCCGCCCCGTGCGCACGGGCTGGACACAGTCGGCGTGGTCGAAGGAATGCACCGGGGCACGGTCAAGGTGTTCGTCGGAATGGGCGGCAACTTCGCGATGGCCGCACCCGACACCACGTACACCGCCGAAGGACTTCGACGCTGCGGGCTGACGGTCCACGTCAGCACGAAGCTCAACCGCAGCCATGTGATCCACGGCAAGAAGGCACTCATCCTGCCGTGTCTCGGCCGGACGGAGAAGGATCACCAGCGCCGTGGGCCGCAGGCCACGTCCGTCGAGGACTCCATGAGCATGGTGCACCTGTCGCTCGGCATGAAGCGCCCGGCGTCGCCGCATCTGCTGTCCGAACCCGCCATCATCGCCTGCATGGCGCGGGCGACTCTTCCCGACAGCGCCGTCCCGTGGGAGCAGTACATCGAGGACTACGACCGTATCCGGGACACCATGGCCCAAGTCCTGGACGGCTTCGAGGACTTCAACCGCCGCGTGCGGCTGCCGCTGGGGTTCCGGATCAGGCAACCGGCCCGCGAACTCGTCTTCCGCACCCCGTCCGGCCGGGCCGAGTTCTCCGCCGCCGTACTGCCGGATGTCGTGCCCAAGGACGACATGTTGGTGCTGCAGACGATGCGCTCCCACGACCAGTGGAACACGACCATCTACTCCGACGACGACCGCTACCGGGGTATCAAGAACCTGCGCACACTCGTCCTCATGAACCGCGCCGACATGCGCTCCCGTGGCATCACCCCCGGCAGCCTGGTCGACATCACGGCCACCTCCAAGGACGGCAGCAAGCGTTCCCTCACCGGGTACCGGGCGTTGAGCTACGACATGCCCCGAGGCTGCGCGGCGGGGTACATGCCCGAGATGAACGCCCTCATCGGCGCTGCCGACTACAGCACGCAAAGCAATCAGCCACTGATGAAGAACGTCAACGTCCGTGTCGCCCCGAGCCGGCTGTGACATGTGCGAAGCGAGATCGTCACGGGTCTGAGCCCGGTGGGTCGCCGTCGAGGGCCGCGGCACGGAGGGCGGCTGCCACACGTGTGACCGGTTCGCTCGGCGGGTGGGGAAGACGGGCCAGGAACGGCAAGTCCGCGGCACAGGTCGTGCTCCGCCGGCTGTCCCAGCGCGGCGTCGTCGCGCTCCCCACGTCGGTACGCGCCGACCGTATGGCGGAGAACACCGGCGTCTTCGACTCCGGGCTCACGGACGACCAGATGACGTCCATCGCCGGCCTGGACGCCGGCAGGTCTCCGTTCTTCGACCACCGTGACCCGGCCATGGTCCGCCACCTCACTCAGCGGATATTCGGTTGACCGCGGTGGTGCGATGCGGGCTATGTTCCGCGCATGGCCGAGATTCAGGGTTCGTACGACGATCTCTTCTCCGCGGTACCCGGCGCACTCGCCGAGTTGCTCGACGCCGGAGACGTGGGCGCCTCGGTGGCGGTCTTCGTGGACGGTGAGCCGGTGGTGGACGTCTGGGGCGGATTCACCGACAGGGACCGCACGGTCCCGTGGCAGCGCGAGACGATCGCGGGCGTCTGGTCGGTCACCAAGACGATGACGGCGCTGTGTGCCCTCGTCCTCGCCGACCGTGGCGAGCTCGACCTGACCGCGCCGGTGGCCCGGTACTGGCCGGAGTTCGCCGCGGCGGGCAAGGACGGGGTGCTGGTGCGGCACCTGCTCGCGCACACCGCGGGCCTGCCCGACTGGGACGGGCCGACGACGACCGGGGATCTCTACGACTGGCCGTCCGCCACGGCGCGGCTCGCCGCGCAGGCTCCGCGGTGGGAGCCGGGCACCGCGGCCGGATACCACTCGCTCACCCAGGGGTTCCTCGTCGGCGAGGTCGTACGCCGGATCACCGGCCGCACCCTGGGCGAGTTCTTCGCCGCCGAGGTGGCCGGGCCGCTGGGCGCGGACTTCCACATCGGGCTGTCCGCCGAGCACGACCACCGGGTCGCGCTCACGATCCCGCCGCTCGCGCGCGACGAGGACTACGTCTCGAGCGCGCCCGGTAGGACCGCAACCCCTACCGCCGGAGGCGGGATACGGGTCCGTGACGGGAACAGCGTCGCCTGGCGGCGCGCGGAGATCCCCGCGGCGAGCGGATTCGGCAACGCCCGCTCGGTCGCTCTCGTGCAGTCGGTGATGGCGTGCGGCGGAACGGTGCGCGGGGTGCGGCTGCTGTCGCAGGCCGGCTGTGCTCGTGCGTGGGAGGAACAGTTCCGCGGCGAGGACCGCCTCCTGGGCATGCCGATGCGCTACGGCATGGGGTACGGCCTCTTCGGCAATACGTACGGCTGGAGCGGCTGGGGCGGTGCGACGGTCATGATCGAACCCGAGGCGCGCATGGCGGTGTCGTACGTGCCGAATCAGATGCGCGAGCCCGGGGACGACTACCGGGGACTCGAGGTCGTGATGGCGGCCTACGACGGGCTCAAGGGGCTGCGCGCCTGACTTGTCGTCGGGCGCGCAGCAGGATCCGGCGGATCCGAACTGTTCGCAGGAGGACCTGGATGCCGGTGTCCGCGGCGTCGAACGCCACGAGGGCGAGAACGCGCGCCGGCCCGGGGTGGGCGGCGGCACCTCCACGACACTCAGGACGTCGGTGCTGCCGTAGTCGGAGAACTGCGCTCCGAGAGACGTGTGCTTCGGCTCCAAAGGACCGCATCACACAGGATCGCCCTGGTCGCGGCAGACGAGAAGCTGCTGGAATACCGAGGCTCCTCGCCACGTTCACCGTGCAGTTGATACATCAACCGCATGGAGATGGGTGCGATGCAGTTCGGGATCTTCACCGTCGGTGACGTGACCACCGATCCGACCACCGGCCGGACACCGACCGAGCACGAGCGGATCAAGGCGATGGTGGCCATCGCGCAGAAGGCCGAGGAGGTGGGCCTCGACGTCTTCGCGACCGGCGAGCACCACAACCGGCCGTTCGTGCCCTCCTCCCCCACCACCGTGCTCGGCTGGATCGCCGCGCGCACCCACCGCATCATCCTCTCCACGGCCACCACACTGATCACCACCAACGACCCGGTGAGGATCGCCGAGGACTACGCGATGCTCCAGCACCTCGCCGACGGACGCGTCGACCTCATGATGGGCCGCGGCAACACCGGCCCCGTCTACCCCTGGTTCGGCAAGGACATCCGCCAGGGAATCCCGCTCGCCATCGAGAACTACGCCCTCCTCCACCAGCTCTGGCGCCAGGAAACCGTCGACTGGGAAGGCAGGTTCCGCACACCCCTGCAGTCCTTCACCTCCACCCCCCGCCCACTGGACGACGTACCCCCGTTCGTCTGGCACGGCTCCATCCGCTCCCCCGAAATCGCCGAACAGGCCGCCTACTACGGCGACGGCTTCTTCGCCAACAACATCTTCTGGCCCAAGGAGCACTTCCAGAAACTCATCAACCTCTACCGCGAGCGCTACGCCCACTACGGCCACGGCACCCCCGAACAAGCCATCGTCGGCGTCGGCGGCCACATCTACATGCGCCACAACTCCCAGGACGCCCTGCGCGAGTTCCGCCCCTTCTTCGACCACTCCCCCCAGATGGGCGGCGGCCCCTCCCTGGAGCAGTACATGGACCAGACCCCACTGACCGTCGGCAGCCCCCAGCAGGTCATCGAGAAAACGCTCACGTTCCGCGAGCACTTCGGGGACTACCAGCGACAGTTGTTCAACGTGGACGGCGCCGGCATACCCCTCAAGACCGTGCTGGAACAGCTCGACATCCTCGGCGAAGAAGTCGTCCCCGTCCTGCGCGAGGAATTCGCCAAGTACCGACCCGCCACCGTGCCCGACGCTCCGACACACACCTCACTGGTCGCCGCTCGCGACGCCGAGCGCATGTCCGCGGCATCGAACGACTGAGTCCTCGGACCGTCGAGGACTTCAACAGTGGCCGTCCGGCTTCGAGAACGCCGGACGGCCACCGCACACGACTCCAGGAAGGCAAACGTCGTGATCGACAACCTCAACGACTACCAGCCGAACGGCGATGTCGCGGCCGACCGCTGGGCAACTGCCCGGCACCTCTTCGACCATGGTGTCGGCGTCCCCCCCGAGGAGACCACCGTCGAGCGTTGGGAGCGGGCCCAAGCGCGCTTCGAGGCGAAGGACTACGCCGGGGCCGCCAAGCTGCTTGCCGCCGTCGTCGAGGAAGTCCCCGAGCAGACCGGCCCCCGACTGCTGCTGGCCCGCGCGTACTACCACTCCGCGCAACTGCGGCGTGCCGAGGAGCAGTTGCGCGAGATCATCGACCGTGACCCGGTCGAGCACTACGCCCACCTGATGCTCGGACGCACTCTGGAACGCCAGGCACGCCACGACGAGGCCGCCCCCTGGCTCCGCATGGCCGCCGCCTTCACGGGCGAACTCCCGACCGACACCATCTGACCGAAGTACGTCTCCAACGCTGGGCGGTCGGCGCCGACCCATCCACACATGACCTCGGCGCCGATCGGCCCGGGCGGCGGCCCGCGACGACGGAGACCGCGAGCACGTGAGTCAACCGTCACCTGGAACAAGGGCGTCCAGTGGACCGCCTCGGACACCGGGCCGAATCCGGCCAACTCGCCTGCCGTACAAGTGTGCTGCGCTAATCTCGCGCTCACACGCGTCACGCGAGAGACCAGGAACCCCATGCCAGTGCAGCACCGCAGCCGGTCCGAGATATTGGCCTACGCAGCGGTCGGTATGGAACCGCCGCCCGTGATCCCGCTGCGGAAGAGCGATCCGAGGCAGGCGGGTCCGTACCGGTTGGAGGCGGTGCTCGGCAGCGGTGGCATGGGCCGGGTCTATCTCGGCCGGGACACCACCGGCGGGACAGGTCTGGCCGCGGTCAAGGTGATCCGGCCCGAATACGCGGAAGACCCGCTGTTCCGGAAGCGTTTCGAGCGGGAGGCCGGCGCGCTGGACCGCGTCAAGGGAGCGCACATCGTGCGGCTGATGGGCAGCGGCTGCGATGAGGACCTGGTCTGGGTCGCCACCGAGTACATACCGGGGCCCACCCTCTCGGACGTCGTCACCGAGCGCGGCCCGCTCGACGCGGCGGCGGCCTGGCGGCTGCTGGCGGACGTGGGGCGGGCGATCGAGGCCATATGGCGTGCGGGGCTCGTTCACCGCGACCTCAAACCGTCCAATGTGATCCTGGGAGCCGACGGTGCCCGCGTCATCGACTTCGGCGTCGTCCAGGCCGGCGACGCCACCTCCCTCACCGCCACGGGCCAGAACGTGGGGACCCCTGCCTACATGTCCCCGGAACAGACCAGAGGCCTGGAGGTGACCGCCGCCTCCGACGTCTTCTCCCTGGCCTCCACCCTCACCTACGCCGTCGCGGGGCAGGCGCCGTTCGGCGAGGGCACGGGTGTCGACGTCCTGCACCGGGTGGCCTTCGACTCGCCACGGGAGGGAGTCCTCGACAAGGTGGCGGACGTCGATGCGGAACTGGCCGCGTTCATCCGTACCTGCCTGGACAAGGATCCCGAGCAACGGCCATTACCGGAGACGGTGTTCAGGACCGCCATCGGACACCAGTTGTCGGCGCCGACCGGCGGGCCCTCGCAAGCCGCACGCAAACGCCCCTCCAAGCGTGCCCCCCTCCACGACAGGCGGCCCGAGGCACTTCCCGCCGCCGCGCCCTCCGTCCCGCCCGCCGAATCCCCCGCACTCGGCGCGACAGCCGCCCCTGCCGCATCCAGGAAGCGCGGACGGTTGATCGTGGGGGCCGCGACGGCGGCCGTCCTGGTCGCCGCGGGTGTCACCGTGGCGCTGCTGCAACAAGGCGACAGCCGGACGCCGGCGTCCCTTCGGCCGGAGACATCCCCGGCCGTGTCCGGAAACCCGAACCCGGCGCCCAGCGTCTCCAGGAGCGCGCCCACCTCCACACCGCCGAAGACGGACCGGGCGGCGGGCAAGCCGTCGAGTCCGGCCGGCACGGGGAATCCCACGTCCCTGGACCTTCGGTCCGCCGCCTGCGCCGCCGAGATCGCCTCGGGAGCCCACGGCGACTGCGTCAAGGCCCTGCAACTGCTGCTCGCAGGCTACGGACTGCACGTCACGGTCGACGGGCAGTTCGGGGAGGCCACGGTCACCGCGCTCAAGGCCTTCCAGACCGAGGCCGGGATCGCCGTGAACGGGAAGGCCGGCACGGAAACCAAGAAGCTGCTGTACGGCACGGCGCGCGGGCCGGTGCAGGTCGGTTCGCTGACCGTGACCGAGAGCGTCGACGGCGCCTCGGTCGCCAGGTGTCTCGACGCCCACACCGGGGCCACGGGCGGGGACGGTCCGGACGTCCAGGTGTGGACGTGCCACGGCACAGCTGACCAGAAGTGGGCTCTGCATCGCGTGCCCGGCCAGAGCTCCCAGTACATCGTCGTCGATCAGGGCAACCACCGCTGCCTGGACGCCGACCTCGGCACCGTCGGCCAGAACGGCCAGAAGATCCGCGCCAGGATCTGCAACGGGCTGAGCGCCCAGCGGTGGCGCCTCGGCGCCTCCGGTCCGTCCGGCGGACGGACACTGGTCAGCGTCCCGGACGGCTTCTGCCTGGACGCGGAGGCGACCTCGTCCGGGAAGGACGGTCAGCCGGTCCAGGGCTTCGGATGCGCGGGCAGCACCAACCAGGTGTGGAGCTGGTCCTGATACACCGTCAGGAAGGACGGCCGGTGGTCACCGGTCGAACTGTGTCTTTCCTTCGGCACCCGCTCACCCGCCGCGGCAGCCGCGGCAGCCGCCAAGAGGGAACGCAGCAGGTCGGTGCCTTCCGCGGGCCGGTCGACGAAGTCGGTCGGCACGGCGGGGGCCATGTGCGGGACGGGGAGCCGGTTCACCGGTGGCGCGGCGACGGTCGTGGTAGGGGTGGCCGTGGACGCGCACCCTGCCATACCTGCCTGCGCCGGGGGCGAGACCGCGGGCGCCGACGAGGGCGGGGTCACCCCGTGCCGCGACAGCAACTCGCCGCCCGCGTGGGCCGCCAGACGGAAGAACCTCCACCTGCGGGCGTCGCCCAGGTCCTCGTAGGTCGTGAAGCGCAACGCCGTCGCAAGGACGGACAGCAGCAGCTCGTCCGACCACAGAGCCTGCCAGCCGCCCGGTGCCACGTCGGTACAGGAGGAGTGCAAGTCATCGACCAGAAGCGCCAGTTCCGGCACGATGTGGGCCACGTACGCGTCCCTCGGATCGACCAGGTGGCGCAGCAGTGCGAGCTCGTGCTCGTCGATCAGGCCGGTCGGCGCTCTCTGGGCCAGGACCGACAGCATCAGTGTCGCCACGTCCCGGGTGAGCGGGGCGTCTTCGGCGAAGGTGGACAGGTCGATGAGCCGAAAGGCTTCCGGACACAACGTGCCCCTGCGCAGGGGCACCAGGGCGTTGTGCAGATGCAGGTCACCGTGGGCGAGCCCGTGCACGACCAGGATCAGGGGGTCGGGCAGCTCGTCGTCGCCGAGGGACATGGCCAGCGGATTCGGCAGGACGATGCCGCCGACCTCGATCCAAGCCGTGTCGGGGCGCAGACTCTCGATCCCGGCGCCGTAAGCCCGTGCCGAACCGGCCTCGGCGACCGATGCGTCGAGTTCGCGCCGCAGGAACTCGGAGACGCTCACGAGTTCGGTGTCCTTGGACTCGAGTCCCTGGTTCCAGTCGGAGACGAGGCCGGTGACGACGGTGCGAAAGGTCGATCGCAGGTCCTCGTCGTTCAGCTGCGCCATCGTGACGACGTTGCGCAGGTCGTCGCCGGCGGGGCTCTGGAACGTCAGCAGCCGTCCGTCGCCCACCGGGTGCGGCGGGTAGAGCTGCCGGGTGAGGTGCCGGCGGGCGAAGTCACCGCGGAGTTCGGAGGCACGTCGCGCCCGCGTGTGGGCGGCGTGTTTCGCGCGCTGATCGGCGGGACACAGCTTGACCACGACGACTCCGGGGCCCGGTGTGACCGTCACGGCTGCCAGCACCGCTCCGGTGTACCCCTTGCCGGACGGGGCCCACCTGGGGTGCGTGGGCCGCACGGTCGCCGGGATGGCCTCGGCCCATGCGACCAGTGCCCGCGCCGCGCGCTCGTCGCCCAGGCACTCGCTGAGCTCCTCCACACCGCTCGGCGCGTCCAGCGCCGAAGTGCGTGCCCGCCCCGGGGCCGATTCAGGAATCATGGTCACCCCGAGAAGACACCGGCAGGTCCGCCTCGGCCGGCGGACAAACGACGGTGAGCATCAGATAGCCTCCCCCGCCCGCGAGGTACACCCTGTCGCCCTGGACGGTGACGTCGTTGACGGTGAAGGGCAGCAACAGCCGCACCGGTGTGGTGTCGTGGCTCGGTCGGTCCAGCCGGAGCAGCTCCACGCCGTCCTCGACCACGTAGACCACGAACGGCCGGCCGTCCGCCGTCCGGCCGGCCCTGGGCGGACCGACAAAGGCGTCGTGTGCACGCGACCGGTGGACCACGGCGCCCGACTGGCCGCCGGTCTCCGGGTTCCAGATCCTCAGCCCGCGGGCGTCGTCGGCGCTGTGGCCGGTGACCACGACCGGAGGCGACGCCGCCACGACGGTGGCTCCGATGACGCGTGCGTCGTCCCTCGTCAGGTCGTGCACGAGCGAGCCGTCGACGGCGTCGTACACCGCCAGGCCACCGTGGGTGTCGCCCGCCAGTACCCGCATGCCGTCGCCGCCGGGCACGGGCATGACGACCGTGACCATGCCCAACTCCTCGGCGAGGGGTGGCAGTGCCCGGGCGGGCCCGTCGTCGCTCCATGACCAGCGGACCAGCAGGCCGCCCTGGGTGCCCGCGACCAGGACCGGGTCGGGGCCCGGCGTGGACACCCACGCGAGGCTGATCACTTTGCGGCCGGCCTCCGACAACGGCCGGCCCGAGGGGGTCGCCGCGGGCACGTCCAGGTCACGCATGTCGCCGGTGGCCGGATCCACGACGAGGACCTGCTGACGGTCGGCCACGGCCAGCAGGACCCGCCCGGGACGTTCGAGCACCGCGAGCCGGCCGGGTGCCGTCAGCCCTCGTTCCAGCAGCACGCCCGTGCCGGGTTCGAGCGCGAAGATCTGCAGCAGCGTGGACGAGGTCACGGCGATCCGGCCGCCGTCGGGCCCGCTCCACCCGACGACCGCGAAGGGATGGCCCGTGGGAATGGGCAACGCGCCCACGGAGCGTCCGCTGCGCGCGGACCAGAGGTGGATGCGGCCGTCGTCTCCGAGCGTGGCGAAGACGGCCGACATCGCGTCGACGGCGATCAGATGGGCGTCGGCGTCGTGCAGGTCGTACGCCTCCGGGTCCTGGCTCACCTCGTCGAGCCGCCACAGGTCCGCACCGCTGTTGTGCCCGACCGCCACATAGCGTCCGCCTTGGCGCAGCGCGCCCATGGCGAGGGCGTGGGCGGCCGAGCCGACCAGCGTGGTCGAGTCCCGGCCCGGGCCCCATTCCCACACCCGGATACGGCCGACGGTGTCCACAGCCACGATCGCCGGCCGCGGCACTCCGGTGGGGCCGATGTGCACGGCGTGGACGGACATGCCCGCGTCCTGCAAGCGGCGCGGCGGGGTGTGCTCGTCGCCGTTCCACAGGTCGACCGCGCCGCTGACGTACCCGAGCGCGATGCCGGATCCGCCCTCGCCCTCCCAGCTCGCGGTGCAGACCGGGACCTCCGGGAAGGGCCATGGGCGCGTGCCGGTCGACGACCGCCACAACAGTGCCTCCTTCGAGTGCAGACCTGTCGTGATCAGCAACACGCCGTCGGCGCGGTCCGGTTGCAGTGCCGCGAGCTGGATGTTGAAGGCCGCGTCGAGATCGATCGTGTGGCGCAGGCGACCGGTGTCGGGCTCCCAGACGGTGACTCTGCCACCGGCGGCCACCGCCAGCAGGTTGGTGCCGTCGCGGTCCCGCACCACTGTCGCCGTGGTGATGGGCTGACGTCCCGGCTCCCATTCCAGGGGCAGCACGAGCACCTCGCCGGTCCGGCCCGGGCGCCAGATGCCGATGTGTTCGTCCGTCCACCCGGCGAGGAACGCCTCGCCGTCGGCACCGACGCCGTGGACGAGGCCGCGGCGGAAGTCCACCGGGTGTTCGGCCCGCAGGGCGCGCGTCGTCGCGTCCCAGACCCGGACGCCGCCGTCCCGGCCGGCCGTCGCGACGACGGGGAAGCCGTCGTCGTCGAGGTAGGCGGTCATGGCCCACACCTCGTCCGCCCCGGTCAGTATCGTCTCGACGAGCGCGCCCGAGTCCGGGTCGCGCACGTCGAGGAAGCGGCCGTTGGCGAGGAAGAGCAACGGGTCGCCGTGGCGGCTGTCCGCGCATGCCAGGGCCGACACCGGCGCGCCCTCGGCCACCGACTGCCGCAGCGCCTCGTGACGGACCCGGACATGGGTGACGGACACCGGCATGCCGGCCGCCGCGGCGAGCGCGTCGGAGAGTCCGTGCCGGTTCATCACGGTCGCGGCGACCGACAGCAGAAAGCCCCGTCCCGGTGGCGAGGCGGTCCGCAGCCGGTGCAGGTAGGGGCGCAGCAGGCGGCTCAGGGAGACGAGTCGTTGGGTTCCCGAGGAGACCAGCGCCTCGTGCAGCCGGTCCGGGTCGCAGTGCGTCAGCAGCCCCGGGTCGTCGGCCAGGGACGTGAGCTCGCCGCCCTGGCGCGCGTGTTCGGGCAGCGCACGCCGCAGATAGGCCGACGCGCGCTGCCACTCCCGTGTGCCACCCGTGACCAGCGTGTCGAGCAGCGCCCCGGTGATGGCCCGGTGAGCCGCCGTGCGGTCGCCGCGTCCGGTCAGGAACGATTCGGCGAGCGCCTCGTGGTGGAAGCGGTAGGCGCTGGGGCCGCCCGCGTCGACCTCCATGACCAGGTGGGTCGCCACGCGCTGCTCCAGCAGCGCGGTCACGTCCGCGTCGCCGAACGTGCGCCCGTCCGGATCCAGTCGGGTGGCCAGCAGCGCCCACAGGTCTGTCGCACCGGCCGTTTCGCGGGTGAGTCCGATGCCTTCGGCGAACGCGAGCGGGCGCAGCAGCGCCAGTTGTCGGTCGGCCTCCTCCACACCGTAGAAGGCCTCGATCTCCTGGCGCATCGCGTCCCCGATGCGCTGCGGGAACTGCCGACGCCACGCGGGGCTCTGCACATCGGCCGGTGCGCTGTCCAGCGTGTGCCGGCGGGCGACATGCGCGGCCAGCAGGAAGGAGTGGCCGGCCTGGGTCTCGATGGAGCGGGCGAGCACGCGGCGTGCCCGCGGGCTCGCGGCGTAGGTGTTGGGGTTTCCTCGGTCGTTGGCCTCGACCGAGAGCAGCCGCTCGCAGTACTCGGCGATGTCACCGGTCTCCAGCCACGGTGCTTCGCCCACGTCCACGACCGTGCCACCGTCCCCGACGAGGGGCCCGATCAGGTCACCCCAGGGTGCCAGTACGTCCGTGGGGTCGTGCCCGACCGGCCGGCTCCGGGTGGCGATCAGCAGGCGGGGGCCGCCGGACCGGGCCTGCTGGACCAGGGGACGCAGCACCTCGGCGACGATCCGGTGCGGGTCGTACGCCTCGTCCAGGCCGTCGAGGGCGATGACCAGCGGCGCGCCCGCACCGGAGGTCTCCGTCACCCTCTCCAGGCGGGCCTTCACCTCCTCCAGGGTGAGTTTCGTCAGTCGCATGGTGAGGGCGAAACGGAAGTCCTCCGGCGCGGTCTCCGTGGGCCGGAAGGCTCCTGGCTGCCCGCGTAGCCGTTCCCGCAGGTCCGGTACGGTGGCCACCACCGTGCGCGCCATGACGGTGCTCTTGCCCGACCCCGGGGCTCCGGTGAGGACGAGCACCGGTTCGGCCGGGTCGGCGAGCCAGTCGGTCACCCGCTTGTTCAGCTTGCGGCGTCCGCTGAAGAACCAGGCCGACTTGCCGACCCCCGTCGAGGCCCGCGCCGTGGGCTCCCACCAGGACGACATCTCGCCGGGGTCGACGCCTGCGAGGTGGTGCCGGGGGTTGGGCAGGCAGCGGTTGGGACCGGCCGGGGTCGGAGAGGCCACCCGGATCGCGTACCCGGGCGGGGCGCTCGCGCGCAGCCGGTCGGCGAGCTCGTCCAACGCGAGGTAGGGCTGGTCGCGGGGCGTGTCGTCGCCGGCGGTCAGGGCGTGCGCCCACGCGGTGGCGAATTCCGCGCCGGGCTCGCCCGCCGAGCGGACCGCGACCACCAGGTGCAGGCCTCCGGAAGGGCTCTCGCCCGTGCCGAGGTCCGCCATCATCGCGGCGGCCTCCCGCGTCACGTCGTCCGGGTCGGCGCCGCGTACGTCGAGCACGAGCAGCAGGGATCCGGTCCCGCCGCCCGGGGGCCGTTCCCGCATGCCTTCCAGCAGCGAGGTCAGCGGCAGGGTGCCGCGGTCGTGCCCGGGCCGGGAGCGCGGAGTGTGCAGGACCAACTGGCGCGGCCTGCTGGCTGTCGCCTCAAGACGCTCGACCACGCCGGTGACGTAGACCGCGACGGCGTCCCGCGGCCCGGTCCGCGCCAGCCGTTGCGCGAGCAGGTCCCTCGGGACCTGCGGGCCGGTGAGGGGCACGACGACGTCGCCCGCGCTCTCGTATCCGATCGCGCGGAACGAGCGGACCGCCGTCGCGAGCGTTTCCCGCACCGCTCCGGATTCCTCGTCCTGGTCGTCGCCGGGTACGACGACCAGCAGGGATCGGTGGAACCCGTCCTCGACGCGCAGCGGTTCGGCGGCGCCCTCCGATGGGCGGCTCACGCTCGTCCTCGTTCGAGGTACCGCCGTGACGGCCACGCGGTCGAACAGCCGCCGGACCTCGGGTGCGTGCACACCCCTGGACTCCAGGAACGCGGTGCCGGCGTGGGCGGCGAGGCGCAGCAGCCACCAGCGGGCCTCGGCGTCGACGTTCTCGAAGGACAGGTGGAGGAGGGCGGTGGCGACCAAGGAGAGCAGGAGTTGCTCGGACCAGTTCTCCTCGAACTCGGCCTGGAGGAAGGAGGGCATGGCCGCGTAGCGCACGGCGTCGACGAGTGCGGTCGCGTCGGAGGGCGGGTCGCCGGCCGCCGCCGCGGTGCGGTCGACGAGGTGGTGCAGCAGTGCCTCGTTCTGCGCGGGCGTCTGGGCGGACAGCAGGCGGACGACGGAGGAGACCGCCAGCATGGCGAGGTCGGCGCTGAGCGGGGCGGCCTCGTCGAACGTCGACAGGTCGACCAGACGGAAGGACTCGTGCTCCACTCTCCCGTCGACACGCGGCACGAGCACGTTGTCCTCGTGCAGGTCCCGGTGGGTCAGCCCGGCGATGAACTGCACACGGTCGTCACGGCCGACCACCGAGCCGTCGAGGAGGGCCAGCGGATTGACCAGTGGTCTGTGCGGGCCGTCCTCGGCCGTCTCGATCCAGCAGGCGCCGGGGTCGAGCAGCGTGGCGTCGACACCGAGAGCGTCCGCCAGGTCGGTTCCCGCCACGGCGGAGGTCACGTCGAGTCCGTCCCGCAGGAAGCCGGACACCGTCAGCTCGTCCAGGTGCCAGGTGGTCTCCCCAGTCCAGTCCTGCGTCAGCGCCCGGGCGACCGCCGCGGCCGTCAGGGCCCGGTCGGCCGGGGCGAACTCCGACATCGGACGGCAGCGGGCCAGGCTCGCGCCGGCGATGTTCTGCAGCAACAGCTCGCCCCCGCCCGGCAGTCCGATCGGGTCGCCTTCCATGGAGACCAGATGGCGGGCGGCGAAGTCGGCCGGAGACATCTCCAAGGCGGCATGGTGGCGGGCGCCTTCGCGGCGTCGGCCGTCCGCGGGGCAGACCTTGACCACGTATTTGCGCGGCCGCTGCGGTGCCGGCGGCCGCGAACGCTCCACCACCGCGGCGAGCCGCGCCCCGGTGTAGCCCGCCGCCGTCCAGCGGGGTTCGGCCAGGTCGACCTCCCGGTTCCGGGAGCTCGCCGCGGCGCGCAGCGCCTCGGACGCCTCGGTTCCGAGTACCGCCGTGAGGCGGAGCGTCGCTTCATCCCCCATCCGGCCGACTGTATTGCAAGCCGTGCTCGCCTGCGGGGTCGTCGGGATCTCTCCCGCGGCGCTGGTGCGATCCCTGCCACCGGTTGCCCGAAGGCATACGCCGGACGGCTCCTGGGCATGTCCCCGGAGTACGGCCGCATCGGACATTACGGATCTTCTGACTGTCAGGGGGGACAGCATGAGTCCACGGACGCTGCCGCCGATCGTCGAGCACCAGAACGATCCGGAGATGCTGCGGCTCCTGCGCGCCGCATCCGCCTCCCACGCACGCGCCCAGCGGCTCACCTCCGGCCATGTCGTGGTGTCCACGGCGCTGGCGGTCGGAGCGGTGGTCGGCGTATTCGTGCCCGTGACGCTGACCCCGCTCAGCCTCGTCGGTCTGGTGTGGGCGGTCGTCTACGCCGTGGGGGCGAGCGCCTGGACGAAGAGCGAGTTCCGCAGGGCGGCCCTGCTCCAGGAGACCTTCGACACCAGGTTGTTCGGGCTTCCCTGGAACCACGTGCTCGTCGGCCGCGGGCCGTCCGCCGACGAGATCAGCCGGTTGGCGCGTCACTACCGCGGATCGCCCGCGAGGCTGCGCGACTACTACGAGATCCAGGACCTGCCCCGCCCCTTCGACGTCGTCGCCTGCCAGTTGCAGAACCTCGGCTGGGGCTCACGCATCCGCCGCCGCTACGCCGGTTTCGTACGGACGGGTCTCGTCCTGTGGTGTGCGGCGGGAGTGCTGGTCGGCGTTGTGAACCGGATGCCGCTGACCGACGTTCTCATGGACTGGTACGTCCCCTCCCTGGGGCTCCTGCTGCTGGGCGTCGACACCTACCGGGCGCAGCAGGACACGGTGGCCGCGCGGGAGCACGCGCGGAAGACACTGCTGGCGCGGACCGAGCAGTACGCGCGAGCCGGAGCTCGCGAGGCGCAGGCCGCCGGAATGCTGTCGCTGGCGCGGCAGGTGCAGGACGTGCTGCTGCAGACCCGGCAGACACAGGCGCGGGTGCCCAACTGGTTCTTCAACCGCTTCCTGGACACCGACCGCGCGGACTTCGCAGCCGCCATGGACGAACTCGGCCGCCTGGTCACCACGCCGACCACCGCCTCCGGACAGGGCTGATCCCGGAGCCGCTGCCCGCGAAGCCCGCACATTGCACGGCCGTCAGACGTGTGGCCGGTCTCCCGTCTCCTGGTGCGGTACCGACTGGTCGGCGCCCGGAAAGGTGGGTGCGGGCAGTGTCGCCACTTGCGCCTTCGCCTTCTCCAGTTGCTGCGCCGTGTCGTCGGGCAGGTGCGGCGGCAGCGGCTGTGGCTGCGTGAAGCGGAAGGCCGAGGTGAAGTCGCCGAACGCCGCGCGGCGCCAGGCGCTGATGTTCGGTTCCTGAACGCCGGTGAACTGTTCCAGGAACCGCAGCGTCGAGGTGTGGTCGAAGGTCTCCGAGGCCACCCAGCCGCCGACCGTCCAGGGCGAGACGATGATCGCGGGGACCCGGAAGCCGCCCCCGATGGGCCGTCCCTGGACGAACTCGTCCGGCGTACCCGCCGGGGGCGTCGGCGGCGGCACGTGGTCGAACAGGCCGTCGTTCTCGTCGTAGTTCAGAATGAAGACGGTCTTGCTCCAGACCTTCGGGTTGGAGGCGATCGCCTCGATCTTCGACGCGACGAAATCGGCGCCCGCGGCGGGCAGGTGGTCCGGGTGCTCGGACTGGAAGCTCGTGGGCATGATCCAGGAGACGGCGGGCAGCCGGTCGTTGCGCGCGTCGTCCTCGAACGTGCCCTCCGGCTGCGGGCGTACACCGCGCTCGTACAGGTCGGATCCCGGCGCCGCCGCGCGGAACTTCGCGAACTGCTCCAGCATGTTGCAGTCGTAGTCGTCGTCCTGCTGATATACCTTCCAGCTGATCCCCGCAGCCTGGAGCCGTTCCGCGTACGTCGTCCACCGGTACGGCGTCGAGGCCGTGTTCCCTGTGATCGGCCCGCCCTGTGTGCCGCCGGGGTCGATCGTGCCGGTCATCCAGTACAGCCGGTTGGGCCAGGTCGGCCCGAACACCGAGCAGAAGTAGTGGTCGCAGATGGTGAACGTCTCGGCGAGGGCGAACTGGAAGGGGATGTCCTCGCGGGTGTAGTAGCCCATCACGTACGGGCCGTTGATCCCGTCCGCCTTGCGGTGGGCCGGCAGCCAGCGGTCCATCTTCCCGCCGTTCCACGCGTCGTGCTGCACCGACCATGCATGGCTGGTGGAGGGGATCGCCTGGGCGCTGGACGTGTGGGTGTCGAGGTGGAAGGGGAGCAGATAGCCCTTCGGGTTCACGGCGTCGGGCTGGTAGAAGACCGACCGGCCGGTGTCGAGCTTCAGCGCGTGCGGGTCGGCGAAGCCGCGGACGCCGGACAGGGTGCCGAAGTAGTGGTCGAAGGACCGGTTCTCCTGCATCAGCATGACGACGTGCTCGATGTCGCGGAGCGAGCCGTGTTCCCGCGGCCCTGCCGCGACGGCCTTCTGGACGCTCGGCGGGAGGAGGGAGAGTGCCGCGGTGCCGCCCAGTACACCGGCGGCCGAACCCAGGAGTCTGCGGCGGGTCAACCCTGTCATGAACACCCCTTCTTGAGATTGCGTCAGCTCTCCGGCGCGCAGGTCGGTCCGCACGTGGACCGACCTGCTGGATCACTCTGCTCGGAGACACCGGCGCTGGGGTGGAGGCGCACGGTGATCATGACGACATTGTGCGGCGAAGGGCCGGCCGGGCGATCACCGGCATGGACGCTGTCGCAGGGAGACAGGGGGTCGCCGGACCGGCGCGGGCAGGCTTCAGTCGGACGTCGGGCGCAGGATCAGGCAGACGAAGCCGAAGGCGTCCCGGTAGACACTCAGCCATTCGGTGCGGTGGGTGGTGGCTGCCGCCAGCGCCTGCGAACTGTCCGGATCGTCGGGGTGGTCCAAGGCCCATGAGGCCAGTGACCCCGTCCACGCCCATTCGTAGTCGTCGAGCTCCCGGCGCGTGCTGATGTGGCCGTCGACGGGTGTCCATCCGTCGGAGATGACGCGGTCCACGGTGGTCGGCAGGTCGGCGAGGTCGCCGAGCATCTCCACGGCGCCGGGGGAAGGCTCGTGTGACCAGAATCCGTCGCCGACCAGGACGCGGCCGCCGGGGGCCAGGTGCTTGCGTGCCGCCTCGAGGGTGGCGAGCAGGCCGCCGAAGGCATGCGTGGCACCGACGCTGATCACCAGGTCGAACATGTGGGGGGCGGTGAAGTCCGCGGCATCCTCCTGGTGGAGGACGAGGCGCTCTTGCAGGCCGAGGGTGCGCGCGGCACTCCGCGCACGTGCCAGCGCACTCTCGGAGACGTCGACGCCTTCGGCCCTCAGGTGCGGATGCGTGGCCAGGGCGCGCAGGAGCCACTCCCCGCCACCGCAGCCGAGGTCGAGTACACGCGCGCCGCCTCGCGGGATGCCGCGTGCCAGCAGTCGGCGCACCGAGTCGTCGTCGAGCGGGGCCGCGATCGGATGATCCGCATGGGCAAGGGTGGAGATCTGTTCACGATTCACCGGCGGAGCCTGGCACGGCCCCAGGCCGGACCGCACCTGCTTTTTCTCCGGACCGCACCGGACGGACCGGGACGGCCGCGACAACCGAGGCCGACCCGGCTGCCGTCCGCCCATAGGCCGACGGCCGCTGACAATTGTAGGCTGGCGGCCGCCACCAAGACCGGTGACCAGGGCCGGACTTGATGTCACTCCGCAAGGGTGCCGTTCACCGGCGCTCGTCCGTCGCGACACCGACTCGTCAGCTTCACCCCAGCGCCCCCACAGAGGACCGGATGCCGACCACACATAGACTTGTCAAGTACCTGACATTAGCGACGGCGGCTCTCGCGTTGCTGACCGCGGCGCCGACGGCGATGGCCACCGTCCCGGAGCCCGTCGCCGCCAAGGACCTCCCCCAGGCCACCGCCGCGGCGGCCGACACCTGGCAGGCTCCGCTGTCAACCCAGGGCCGGTACATCGTCGACGCCCGGGGCAACCGGTTCCGGCTGAAGTCGGCCAACTGGGACGGCGCACAGGGCTCATGGACCGGAAGCGGCAGCATCACCGACCCCGCCAACCACCACGCCGGCCAGGACTCCTACGGCATCCCCCTCGGCCTCGACCGTGCCCCGCTGCAAGAACTGCTCGCCGACTTCCACGCACTCGGCATCAACAGCATCCGGCTGCCGTTCTCCAACGAGATGATCCACGCGACAGCGCCCGTGCCGGACGTGGCCGTCGCCGCCAATCCGCAACTGCGCGGCAAGGCGCCCCTGCAGATCTACGACGCCGTCGTGGCCGCCCTCACCCAGGACGGGTTCGCGGTCATCCTCAACAACCATACGAACACCTCCCGTTGGTGCTGCGGCGTCGACGGCAACGAACGGTGGAACAGCAGCCAGTCCACCCAGCAGTGGACGGACGACTGGGTCTTCATGGCCCGCCGATACGCCACCGACTCCCGTGTCGTGGGCGCCGACCTCTACAACGAGGTACGCCGCGACGTACTGGACGACCCCAACTGGGGCGCGGGCGACGGCCACGACTGGTACGCCGCCGCCCAACAAGCCGCGGACCGCATCCTCACCGAGGCCAACCCCAACCTCCTCATCGTCATCGAGGGCATCAACTGGACCGGCGTCCCCGTCGACGGACTGCCGCACGACCGCCCCACCCTCACACCCGTGCGCACGCTCTCGCACACCCTCGTGGACGCCCACAAGCTGGTCTACTCCGCCCACTTCTACGGCTACACCGGCCCCCGGCACAGCGGCGCCACCGGAATCGGCGAGACCCACGACGCCCGCTACCAGGACCTGACCCGCGATCAGCTCTATCAGGTCCTCGCCGACCAGGCCTTCTACGTCACCACGGAGGGGCAGCACTACACCGCGCCGGTGTGGATCAGCGAATTCGGCATCGGCGCCAACGAGACGGGCACCGCGCCCCGCACCTGGTTCGGCAACATCACCAACTACTTCGCCGACCATGACGCCGACTTCGCCTACTGGCCCCTGGTCGGCTGGGAGGGCCACGACGACTGGGCCCTGCTGCGCTACGACACCGCGGGACGACGGTACGGCATCCTCGACCAGGGCGACTGGCGCGCCACCGCCTGGAATCACCTCATGACCTCTCCCACACGTACCGGAACCATCACGCCGGTCCCTGTCTGGCGCATGCTCACCACCGACCACGGCGACCAAGTGCAGTCCGTGCGCGTACGGGCCGGCGGCGACTGGGATTCGGGGGCCTACAAGGCCGCCTGCCCCGACGGCCTGCGGCTGATCGGCCTCAGCCACACCTCCGGGCGTGGCCTGTGCACCGACACCACCGCCGGCGACCTGCGGGCCGCGGGCAACGCCCAGACGGTCGTCACCGACGAACGTTACGTCCCCGCGGGCGGCGACTGGGCCGGTGGCTACACCAAACTCCAGTGCCCCGCCGGGCAGTTCCTCATCGGCTACAGCCGCCGCGGTGACCGCGTGTCGGCGGCCCTGTGCGCGCCCGGCCGCACCCCGCTGGGGGCCACCGGACGGACTGTCTGGTTCGACCGCTCCGACACCCGGCCCGCCGACATGGCGGGCGGCGACTTCGCCTACGGCGCGTACAAGGGCCAGTGTTCCGCCGACGAGTACGCCGCCGGTATCGCCTTCACCACCCGTGTGGGCAGCACCGCGGGACCCGCCGCCCTGCTGTGCACTCCGATCAAGCCCTGAGCCCCTCACCGCCCCTCATTTCCGCATCACCGCAGGTGGGTGCTTCAGACGCGCCACGACCGCGGCCCGACCGGGCCGGGGCCGTGTGCGGGGTTACCGTCGGCGGCATGGACGGTGATCGCCGAGGGTGGCTCCAGTGTTTGCTCAGCGGGGCGGTGTTCGTCGTGTGCATGGCCGGCACCACGCTGCCGACTCCCCTCTACGGCCTCTATCAGGAGAAGTTCGGGTTCTCCGAGCTGACGGTCACCGTCGTGTACGCCGTGTACGCCTTCGGGGTCATCGGCGTGCTGCTGCTGACGGGGAACGCCTCGGACGCCGTGGGCAGACGTCCGGTCCTGCTGTGGGGCCTGGGATTCTCCGCGGCGAGCGCCGTCTGTTTCCTGTCCGCCACGGGGCTGGGCTGGCTGTACGCGGGGCGGCTGCTGTCGGGGCTGTCCGCCGGTCTGTTCACCGGGGCTGCCACGGCGTACGTGATGGAGTTGGCGCCGTACGGCGGCGCCTCCCGGGCCACGTTCGTGGCGACGGCCGCCAACATGGGCGGCCTCGGCTGCGGCCCGCTGCTCGCCGGATTGCTCGCGCAGTACGCCGCCTGGCCGCTGTACCTCCCGTTCGCCGTGCATCTCGCCCTGGTGGCCTGCTCGGCCGTCGTCCTGCTGTGGCTTCCGGAGACCGTGCGGGAGCGACGGCCGCTGAGCACCGTACGGCCGCAACGGCCCGGACTGCCCGCGCAGGTGCGGGCGGTGTTCGGGCCCGCGGCGATCGCCTCGTTCGTGGGGTTCGCGCTGTTCGGGGTGTTCACGTCGGTCAGCCCGGCGTTCCTCGCGCAGTCGCTGAACGTGCACAGCCACGCCGTCAGCGGGCTGGTCGTCGCGCTGGCCTTCTTCGCCTCGACCGCCGGGCAGCTCGCCGTCGGCCGGGTCGGGATGGGGCGGTCGCTCCCCCTGGGCTGCGTGGCACTCCTCGCCGGGCTGGCGCTGCTCGCGGGCGCGCTGCGGTGGGACCTGCTGGCGCTGGTGGTGCTGAGCGCGTTCGTCGGCGGGGGCGGGCAGGGGCTGGCGTTTCGCGGGGCGCTGTCCGCGGTGGCCGAGGCGTCTCCCGCGGACCGGCGCGCGGCGGTGATCTCGACGCTGTTCGTGGTGGCCTACGCGGGTATCTCGGTGCCGGTGATCGGTGTGGGGCTCCTGGCGGGTCCCCTCGGCCTGGAGGGCGCGGGCCTGGTGTTCATCGCGTGTATGGCCGTCCTGGTCTCGACCGCGGCCGTGTACCTGCTGCGGCGGCCGGTACCGGTGAGGACGTGAGCGCGTACGGAGGGGTGAAGTACGTGATGTGTTCCTCGCTCCGCAGTGTCAGCCCGTCTCCACGGGAGCGTGGGCACTCGCGAGGGCCAGGTCGGCTTCGACACGGGCGGCGCACGCACGCAGGGCGGACAGCATGGTGTCCCGGGTGTGCTCGGGTGACTCCGGGCCGGCGTGCATCGCGACGTTCAGCGCCGCGACGGCGCGCCCGCTCCGGTCCCTGACGGGTACGGCGAGTGAGCGCAGCCCTGCTTCCAACTCCTGTTCGGCCAGGGCGAATCCGTCGTCGGCGGCCTGGGCGAAGGCCGCGGTGAGCGCCTCGGGCGAGGTGAGCGTGTGCGGGGTCAGGGCCTGCGGGCGGAGGGACCGGATGCGCTCCGGCCACTGCGCCCGCGGCAGGTCCGCGAGCAGGACGCGTCCCATGGAGGTCGCGTAGGCGGGCAGTCGGGTGCCGGGGGTGATGCGCGCGCTGGTGATCTGCCCGGTGGCCACGCGTGCGACGTATCGCACCTCGGCGCCGTCGAGCACCGCGAGCGAGGCGGACTCCCGTACCCGTGACACCAGGTCGGCCAGATGCGGACGGGCGATGTCGGCGAGGGTCAGCGTGGACAGTCGCGCGTATCCGAGTTCCAGGACGCGCGGGCCCGGGAGGAAACGGCGTCCGTGCTGTTCCACGTAGGAGAGTTCACTCAGCGTCAGCAGATTGCGCCGGGCGCTCTGATACGAGAGTCCGGCGGCCTCCGCGGCCTCGGCGAAGGTGAGTCCGCCGCGTTGTCCGCCCAGCGCGGTCAGTACGGCCAGGCCCTTGGCCAGCGCCTGGAGGAAGGACGGCCCCAGCTCGGGCTTGGCGTCGGCGTACGCGGGGGTGGCGGCGGGCGGCGGCGCGGCGGGCAGGGGGTGCGGGGTGCCGTACAGCGCGTCGGCGACGTCCTGGGCGGCCCGGTTCATCTCGGTCAGGGCGTGGGCACGGAGGTCGTCGGCGCTGTGGCGGCTGGTGTGCGCGAGCACGCTGATCGCGCACACGGGCCGCCCGCCGGGGTCGCGCACGGGGACCGCCAGTGCGACCAGGCCCGGGGCGACCAGTTGGTCGTCCAACGCCCAGCCGTTCGCGGCCGCCGCCGTGGTCCAGGCAGCGAAGTCCGCTTCCGTCCGCTCGGGGCGGGGAGCCGTGGGGCGCATGGGGACGGCCGGGAAACCTGCGTCCAGGGGGTCGGCCGCGCGCCGGGCCCGCCAGGCCTCGTGCGTCGGCGGGTCCCAGCCGGTGGCGAGTACGGCTCCTGCGGCGCAGCGCTCGGAGGGCAGCAGGTCGCCGACGCGGAAGCCGAGGGGGATCACCCGGCCGGGCGGGACGGCCGTACCGACGATTCGCGCGTCGCAGCCGTCGAGGACGATCGCCGAGACCGACTCGTCCAGGATCCGGGTCAGCCGCTCCAGGCTCGGGCGCAGCGCGCGGGACAGGCCGCTCGCGTCGAGGTAGGCGTTGCCGAACTCCATGAGGCGAGGGGCGAGCACGAGATCGCGGCCCTCGGCACGCAGGTACCCGAGGTGAACCAAGGTGGCGGCGATCCGGTCGACGGCGGAACGGGCCAGGCCGGTGGCGCGGACCAGGTCACCCGGCCGTACCGCCTCCGCGGAATCGGCCATGACGCGCAGGACGTCCAGACCGCGTTCCAGCGGGCCGACGGCTTCCCCGCGGCCTGCTTCGGATCCAGCGGCCTGCGGCGCGGTGCTCGTGGGCTGCTTCGGCGCCCCGGCTCGCGCCCCCGCGACGCCCCGTGCCATGGCCTCTCCTCCCGCGCTTCCCCACTCGTCGGCGCATACGGCCGGACCCGTGTGGAGAACGCTACCGGGTCGCGGGCCATTGACAGCCGTCACCCGATCCCGCAGACTCACCGCACTCGGTGAATGAACACAAGTTCACTCAGCGAAAAAACATCAGCGACAAGAGCACAGGTCGCCTGCCGGGTGCACCGCGAAACGTTCCGCACCCGGCCCCGGCCTCCCCGCGGCACGGCCGGAGCCGTGCCGCGCCCCAAGACCCCCTCCCTTGCCCCGAGGACTCCCATGAGCACTTCCGCCCAGAGCCGCGCGGACCTGATCCGGCACAGCGCGTACGAGTTCGCGCTGACCACGGTGCTTCTCTTCGCCGTGGTCAGCCTGGTCCGCTGGCTGGCCTTCCCCGGCTCGTCCCTGGCGATCGCTGACCCGGACACGCTGTTCGTCGTCGCGGGAACCGTCGTGGCCGCGCTGATCGCGGCGCTGATGTACTCACCGCCCGGCCGCGCCTCCGGCGGCCATCTCCACCCCGGCGTCACCGTCTTCCTGTGGACATGCGGGCTCTTCCCGGGCCGCACCGTCCTGCCGTACGTCGCCGCACAGCTCACCGGGTCCCTGGCCGGGACCGCGCTGGCCCGGGTGGTGTGGGGCAAGGTGGTCGACCAGGTCGGGTACGGCGCCGTGCATCCCGCGCCCGGTACCGGCGCCGTCGAGCTCTTCGTCGTCGAAGGCGCCGCGCTCGCCGCGGTGTTCGTCGCGGTCGCGCTGGTGATGTCCCGAGCCGCCCTGCGCGGACTGATCCCCGCGGTCATCGGGCTCGGCGTGGGCGTGGTCATCGCCACTCTGGGCACCGTGACCGGCGCGAGCATCAACCCGGCGCGTGCCTTCGGCCCGGCCCTGCTGTCCGGCCAGTACGACCACTTCTGGAACTACATGATCGCGCCGCTGGTGGCCCCGGCCCTCGTGGGCCTCACGCACCGCGCCCTGCGCACCCGCCGGGACCGGTCCGCACCGACCGCGCCGGCTGAGGCGTGACCCGACGGCGACCGGCCGCCCCAGCCTCCTCTCCCCCGCTCCCACCTCCTCCCCTCCTTTCCTTTCGCCGCCTCCCCTCTGCCCACTCACCCAGGAGAACCCCATGTCCACCGCCCGAGGCCTGATCATCAACGGCCAGGAAGTCCCCGCCTCCTCCGGCCGGACGGCATCCGACATCAACCCCTGGACCGGCGCCGTCTACGCCGAGGTCGCCGCCGGGACCCCCGAGGACATACGCCGAGCCGTGGACGCCGCCGACGCCGCGTTCGAGGCGTGGGCCGCGACCAGGCCCGCCGAGCGGCGCCGGATCTTCCTGCGCGCCGCGCAACTGATGGAGGAGCGCGCCGAGGAGGTCGTCCGGCTGATGGCGGCGGAGGTCGGGGGCGTCGCGCCCTGGGCCGGCTTCAACGCCAAGCTGGCCGCCGACATCCTCATGGAGGCGGCGGCCGCCGTGAGCGGACCCACCGGGCAGACGCTCGCCACCGACTCCGAGGGCGTCCACTCGGCGCAGGTACGGGTCCCCAAGGGCGTGATCGCCGCGATCTCGCCGTGGAACGCGCCCGTCATCCTCGGCGTGCGCGCGGTCGCGATGCCGATCGCGATGGGCAACACCGTGGTGATGAAGCCCAGCGAGGACGCACCGATCGCCTGCGGTCTGCTGGTCTCGGACGTCCTGCACGAGGCCGGGCTGCCCGCGGGCGTGCTCAACGTCGTCACCAACGACCGCGCCGATGCCGCCGAGGTGGTGTCCGCGCTGATCGCCGACGACCGGGTACGGATGGTCAACTTCACCGGTTCCACGGAGGTCGGACGGGTCATCGGCGTCCAGGCCGCGCAGCACCTCAAGCCCGCCGTCCTCGAACTCGGCGGCAAGAACGCCCTGCTCGTCCTGGAGGACGCGGACGTCGAGTACGCGGTGGACGCCGCCGTCTTCGGCTCTTTCATGAACGCCGGGCAGATCTGCATGTGTGTGGACCGGGTCATCGTGCACCGCGCGGTCGCCGAGGAGTTCACGGCCGGGTTCGCCGCCCGCGTCCAGGCCCTGCCGTACGGGGATCCGGCCGACCCGGACACGGCGGTCGGCCCCGTGGTCAACGCCGCTGCGGCCCAACGGGTCGCCGCGCTCGTCGCGGACGCCGTGGCCCACGGAGCGCGGCTGGCCGCGGGCACCGGACAGGTCGAAGAGCCCGGCACGCTCATCCGCCCGGTCGTACTCACCGGCGTCACCAAGGAGATGAGGATCTACTACGACGAGATCTTCGGCCCGGCGACCGTGATCCACGTGGTCGACAGCACCGACGAGGCCGTGACGCTGGCCAACGACACACCGTACGGCCTGACCGCCGGCGTGATCACCGAGAACCTGGCGACCGGTCTGGAGGTCGCCCGCCGCCTGCGTACCGGCATCGTTCACATCAACGACCAGTCGATCGCGGATGAACCGCAGGCCCCGTTCGGCGGCGTGAAGAGCTCGGGCTACGGCCGCTTCGGCGGGCAGGCGGGCGCCGAGGCCTTCACCGACACCCGCTGGATCACCGCCCAGACCAGCGGCCACGCCCACTACCCGATCTGACATCCGCCGGACGCACCGCTGTCCGGGCTCACTTCGGCCCCTTCGACACCCACATGTCGAAGGGGCCGGCAGTAGTTCCCGATGTGTTGACAGCCGTCCGGGCGAGGAGAGCTCAGGCCCGGCGGCGTGAGCGGCTGAATCGGCGTACGAGTGGGGCCTCGACCAGGGTGTAGAGCGCCCAGGACAGCAGGACCGTGCCGACGGCCGTGCCGACCAGCATCGCCACGCCTGTCCCGGTGGAGTACATCTGGTGGGTGCCCAGGGCCTTGCGGAGCGTGGACAGCGCTGTGTAGTGCAGGAGGTAGAAGGCGAAGGAGATCTCGCCCAGCCAGACCATCGTGCGGTTCCTGAACGGGGTGAAGCGGCCCTCGATGTCCGCGGTGGCCGCGGCCGCGATCAGCAGCGCGATCGGCAGGATCATCGCGGCGCGCTGACCGTAGAGATAGGGCACGTGGAAGGTCAGCACGTACCCACCGACCAGCAGCAGGCTCGACCAGAACATGCCGATGTTCCGCCAGCGCCCGTGCTTCACCGCGAGCGCCACCAGGATGCCGAGGGCGAAGTCGACCATGCGGACCGGGGGCAGCACATAGCTGAACCAGTACTGGGAGACCGAGAGGTCCTGGCCGCTGGGCACCCGTGGGGTCTTCGGGAACAGGGCGTACGCCAGCGCGGGGGTGGCCCACACCGCGGCGATCGCTCCGGTGATCCAGTACTTGAGATGACGGGCGTCGATGCGCCTGAAGACACTCAGCAGCAGGGGGAAACTCAGGTAGAAGACGGCTTCCACGGCCAGCGACCAACTCGGTGAGTCCACACTGAAGTTGGTGAAATAGCTGGGCACCCACACCTGAACCATGAACAGGTTGGCGAGGGAGACATGGGTGGATGTGTAGGAACTGGCGAACAGCAGCATGGCGAGCGCCCAGGCGACCACGTAGTTCGGGTAGATCTTGACGAACCTCCGCCGCCAGAACCCCGTCGTGGTGTCGCCGCGCCGCGCCGACCAGGTCAGGACGAAACCGCTGAGCACGAAGAAGAACGACACGCCGAGGCCGCCGGCCTGCGAGGTCCAGTCGGCCAGGCGGTACTCGGTTCGGTCGTCGGACAGGAGCCGCAGCGGGGGTATCGGGAGGAAGGCGTGGTGGGCGAAGACGGCCAGCGCGGCGGGGAACCGCAGGCCGGTGAGGGAGGGCAGCCGGGAGACGCGGGGGCGCTTGGGCTCGGCGGCTTCGCCGCTCTCGTCGGCGGGCGCGGAGCCGGTCAGTACTTGCTCGGTGGCCACGGGATTTCCTTTCTCGAGTGTCGTCCTGCAGCGGCCCGCTCTTTGTACAGTCGCGTGCTCGTGGCTCACTCAAGAGTTGTTGTTGGATTGAGCTCGTTCGGGCTGTGGTGAGGTCGACTCAACCGGCCCGGCCACGAAGCCTGGTCGTCACCGTCCGGAGAGGTTCCTGAATGCACTTCGCAGCCGACTTCATAGCGGAGACCTACCAACTCGGCGCTGGGCCATGGGCGTTGGCGCCCGTCACCCGTGGCGCGTTGGGCCAGATCTGGAGGTTCTCCGGGAACGGCTCCTCATGGGCGGTGAAGGAGCTCCTCTTCGGCTGCGACGAGGAACAGGTCCGCCGGGAGGCCGCATTACGGCAGGCCGCGGAGGACCTGGGCATCGCGTCACCGCGGCTTTTTCTCAATCGCCACGGCGCATACGTCTCACGCATCACCGCTTCTTCGGGTTCTTCAGGCGGGTCCTATGTGAAGCTGTACGACTGGGTCGACGGCGCCAAGGCGGACGCGTCCGATCCGGACATTCTGGACTGGTTCGGCCGGACCACGGCACTTCTCCACACGGCGGGACAGGGCGCGAGCGAGACGCCGGATGCCTGGTACGAGCGGTCCCCTCAGGACGTCGAGTGGAAGGCCCTGTACAAACAGGTGCGTCAGGCCGGCCTCCCGTGGGCGGAGGCGTTGGGGCGGTTCATCGACACTTCCGCGGCAGAGTTGGCGCACTGGGTGACACCGGCCGACGCCGGCGATCTGGTGACATCGCATCTCGACCTGCAGCCCCAAAACGTTCTGGTCGGCCGGGACGGGCCGGTCCTCCTCGACTGGGACAACGCCGGGGTCACTTCGGCGGAACGCGAGTTCGCACGCGCCGTGTACGTCTGGTCGGGCGGCAATCATGTGGACATCGACTCCGCCCGGCGGCTGGCGCGGGCCTATCGGAGTGCCGGAGGCCGCGCCGTCGTCACGGGTCCTCAGTCGTTCTCGATGCTTTTCGCGACGGCCCTGAACTTCGTCTACGTACAGGCCGAGTGCGCCCTCGACCAGACTGTGACCGCCGCGCAGCGCGAGTTCGCGAGCAGGCAGGTCGTCGACTCCTTGCGGGGCATGCCGGAGCTGGAGGTCGTGTCCCGGCTGGCCGCCGAGCTCGATGCCGTGCGGTAACGGGGCGTGCCCCTCAGCCAGGAGCCGCCGCGACCCGTACGCGGCGGCTCTCGCTGTCGGAGAGGAATGACATCAGTTCCTCTCCCTGTTCGGCGACGGCGGTGCGCTCGGCCGCGGAGAAGCGGCGCAGTGGCGTGATGTTCACGGTGCCTGCCTCGACGTTCCAGGTCGCGGCGACCCGGCCGTCGACGAGGACGACGCGGGCGCCCGCGACCGACAGCCCGCGGTGGGCGTCGTCGACGATCCGGCCGCGGTCGTGGTAGCCGAGGAGCGCGTTGTCGAACGCCGGCAGGAACCGGACCGGGGCGGGTGTGTCGGGGTCGGGGCGCGGCATGCCGGGGAGGTCCAGCAGTTCCCGGCCTCGCTCGTCGCGGAAGGTGACCAGCTCCTCGCGTATCGCGGACACCGCGGCCGGCAGTCCGGCGAGGCCGCACCAGGCGCGCAGGTCGGCCGAGGCCGCGGGACCGAACGCGGCCAGATAGCGCCGTACCAGCGCCTGGCCCACGGGATCGGAGCGGTCCTCGGTCGGCGGGTCGATCTCCCGGCCCAGCCAGGACGAGAGCGGCACGTTGCGCACTCCCGCCTTCGTGCGCCACAGCCCGCGCGGCGGCAGCTGCGCCATCGGGACGAGGGCGGCGATCAGCATCTCCCCCAGGGCCCGCGGTCCCGGTGCCGGCCAGCGCTCGGCGAGCGCCCGCGTGAGCTCGGTCATCGAGCGGGGCTCGTCGTCGGACATCACCGCCCGGCCCGCCGCCGCGAGTTCGTCCAGGTCGATCCCGTCCAGCTCGCGGCGGTAGGTGCCGAGCACCCGTTGGCGCAGCATGGCATCGTGGCGGGACCGCCAGGCGAGGGCATCGTCGGCGGTGAGGAGGTGGACCGTACGGCGCATGAGATGGGTCCGCACCACACTCCGCCCCGTCAGCAGGTCCGAGAGCCCTGCCGGATCGAACGCCCGCAGCCGGGACCAGAGTCCGACGTACGGTTCCTGCGGTTCCTGTGCCTGAAGACCGCACAGGTGCGCGACGGCGTCGAGGACCGGTAGGTCGCCGTGCTCGAGCAGCAGTTGTCGGGCGAGTGTCGCGCGGTTGAGGGCCCGGGTGCCGAGCACGGTCATGGGGTCACGCCGATGCCGGTCCGCCCCGGTTCGCACATCTTCACGGTGACGCCGTTCCCTTCGGTTCCGTGCGGGTCTTGATCGATTCCGTGCGGGTCACGCGGTCGGGACCGGGTGGCGGCCGGCGGGCAGCCGCCACCCGGTCGAGCTCCGCCACCGGTCAGGTCGACGTCTGCCCGTCGAGCGTCTCGCGCAGGATGTCCGCGTGCCCGGCGTGCTGGGCGGTCTCGGCGATGACGTGCAGCAGCACCCGGCGCACACTGCGCACCGCTCCAGGCTCGTGCCAGGGCGCCTCCGGCAGCGGGTGCGTCGTGGACAGGTCGGGCAGGGAGGCGATGACCTTCTCGCTCCGGGCGGCGACCTGCTCGTAGCGCTCGATGATCCCCGCCAGCGTCTCGCCGGGCAGCATCCGGAAGTCGTTCTGGTGGTCGATCGCCCACTGCGGGAACTCGCGTGCGGTACCGGCGTTGAGGTCGGCCCAGGTGACACCGTCGGGCAGGTCGTAGCGCATCGCCGAGGGGCCGTCGACCGCGAAGCTCATCCATCCCTCCTCGATGGACGCGACGTGCTTGATCAGCCCGCCCAGGCACAGCGCGCTGACCGTCGGGGGCTCGCCGGCCTGTTCGTCGCTGAGCCCGCGCGTCGTGTTGGTCAGGGCGGCTCGCGCGGTCGCGAGCTGGGCGAGCAGGTCGGCCCGCTCGTCGTCGAGCGCGCGGGGCGTGGAGGGCGTGGAGGTGGCGGTCATGGTGATCGGGTCCTTCTCTTCGTTGCCGTTGGCCGGCTGTTCGTTGCTGTGGTCGGGCACGGAGGAACAGTCGCAGGAGAAGCGGTCAGGATGTGTCCGCTTCTCGGGGCACCATGGAAGTCATGCAGAAGACCTCCGCGCGGCTGCTGTCGCTGCTCTCGCTGCTCCAGGCGCGCCGGGACTGGCCAGGAGCGCTGCTGGCCGACCGGTTGGACGTCAGCCCGCGCACCGTGCGACGCGACGTCGACCGCCTGCGCGAGCTCGGCTACCCCATCGTGGCCACCAAGGGCCCGGACGGCGGGTACCGACTCGACGCAGGCACACAACTGCCCCCGTTGCTGTTCGACGACGACCAGGCCGTCGCCCTCGCCGTCGCGCTCCAGATCGCCACCACCACCGGTGCCGGCATCGAGGAGGCCGCGGCGCGCGCGCTGAACAGCGTCCGACAGGTCATGCCGGCGCGGCTGCGCCGCCGCGTCGAAACCCTCCAGGTCACCGCCGTCGAGCGGCCCGTGGCCCGGCGTCACCCACAGGTCGACAGCAGCGTGCTCATGACGCTCGGCGACGCCGTCCACGCCCGCCAAGTGCTGCGCTTCGACTACACCCCCGCGTCCCCGGCGGGAACCGGCGACCGCGACCCCGCCGGGGCTCCGCCGCGCCGGGTGCAGCCCCACCACCTCGTCACCTGGGGCGGACGCTGGTATCTCGTCGCCTGGGACCTCGACCGCGACGACTGGCGCACCTTCCGTGCCGACCGGATCAGCCCGCGCACCCCCACGGGCCCCCGTTTCACTCCGCGTGAACTGCCCGGCGGGAACGTGGCCGCCTTCGTGACCAGCAGGTTCCAGGGCGCGGACGGCTCCGACGGCGCGGACGGCTCCGACGGCTGGCCCTGCCGAGGTGAGGTGATCCTCGACCTCCCCGCCGCCGTCGTCCTGCGCCACACCCGCGAGGGGATCGTCGAGGAGCTCGGCCCGGACCGCTGCCGCCTCGTCCTCGGCTCATGGTCGTGGCCCGGCCTGGCTGCCACCCTCGGCAGGTTCGACGCCGACATCGAGGTCGTCGGACCGACCGAACTCAAGGACGCCTTCGCGCACTTGGCCCGCCGCTACGCCGCCGCCGCGGCCGACGTACTGACACAGAAGACCCAAGAGGACAAAACCAACTATTTACTTCAAAACGACATCTAAACGACATCCAGGACCGTATCTGATATAAGGCACACCCCAGCGGGAGGAATGCCATGGCCATCTTCAGTGATCTCTTTCCTGCCAGACACGACGACCACGACCATGGGCACGACCACGGCCACGACCACGGAGGGAACGACCACTCGGGTCACGACGAGGACTCGATGAACAGGCACCACGGCCGTCACTCCGACTTCGAGGACCACCGGTCCGGTCACGACGAGTGAAAGCGGGAGCGGACCGGCGTCCGGAGGACCGACCGGAGCCGGTCCGCTCCGTCGTCCGCGCGACGGTCGACGAACGGCTGACGGACGACGAACGACTGACGGACGCATGCGATGAAGCGTGTCGCGAACCGTGTTCTGGAGCGGCTGCTGTTGGTGGGCGAGGAGTCCGCGCCCCTGGTGACGGCCGCGCCGCCGGTGCCCCCGCACGAGGTGTTCCGCCGTTTCTGGCCCTACACCCGCGGCCGACGGCAGTGGCTCGTGCCGCTCGTGCTGTTCAGTCTCGCCGGTCCCCTGGTCGACGCGGCCGAACTGTGGCTATTCAAGGTCGTGGTCGACGACGTGCTCGTCCCGCGGGACCTACGACCGTTCCTCTGGATCGCACCGACCTACCTGGGGCTGGTCGTCGCCTCCGGTGTCCTGGGGTTCGCCGACGACATGACGGCCACATGGGTCGGCGAACGCTTCCTGCTGGCCCTGCGCGCCGACGTGTTCCGGCATGTCCAGCAGCTTTCGCTCGGGTTCTTCGAGCGGCGGCGGCTCGGGGACGTGCTGTCGCGCGTCACGGGTGACGTCGACGCCGTCGAGACGTTCCTGCTCTCCGGTGTGGCGGACGTTCTCTACAACGTGATCCGGCTGGGCGTCTTCCTCGGGCTGCTGTTCTACCTGCGCTGGGACCTGACGCTCCTCTCACTCGTCATCGTGCCGCTGTTCTGGCGCGCCGCCCGGCACTTCTCCCGGCTGGTCAGAGAGGCGTCCCGGGAGCGCAGGCGCCGCAGTGGCTCGCTCAGCGCCGTCGCCGAGGAGTCACTGGGGAACGTGGCCCTGGTCCAGGCGTACAACCGGCAGGGCTGGGAGGAGCGCCGCTTCGAGCGCGAGAACGTCGGCAAGTTCCAGGCCTCGATGACCACGGCACGCATCCGTGCCGTCTACCGGCCGGTGGTCGAGCTCATCGAGGTGTCCGGTGGTCTCGCCGTCATGGGCCTGGGCACCTGGAAGCTGGCGCAGGGCCAGCTCACGCTGGGCGGGCTGCTGGTCTTCCTGGCCCTGATCGGCAAGCTCTACAGCCCGATCCGCGACCTGTCCCGCCTCGGCAACACCTTCTATGCCGCGTCGGCCTCCGCGGAACGGATCATCGAGTTGCTGGACCAGCGTCCCCAGGTCGTCGAGTCCGCCGACGCCCGCCGGATCGGCCGGGCCCGCGGCGAGGTCGAGTTCGAGAGCGTGTCCTTCCGCTACCCCGGTACGCCGACCCTGGCCCTGTCCGAGGTGTCGTTCCACGTCTCCCCCGGCGAGACCCTGGCGCTGGTCGGGGCCAGCGGCGCCGGCAAGTCCACCGCCGCCAAGCTGCTGTTGCGGTTCTACGACCCCGACCGGGGCGCGGTCCGGCTCGACGGGACCGACCTGCCGGAACTGGCCCTGTCCGACGTGCGGGAGAGCCTCGCGGTGGTCTTGCAGGAGACGCTGGTCTTCCACGGCACGGTGCGGGAGAACATCGCCTACGGCCGGCCCGGCGCGACGGATGCGGAGATCGTCGCGTCGGCCCGCGCGGCCGACGCCCACGACTTCATCCGGCTGTTGCCCGACGGCTACGACACGATGGTCGGCCAGCGCGGCCGGACGCTGTCCGGCGGACAGCGCCAGCGCCTCGCGATCGCCCGGGCGATGATCAGGGACGCGCCCGTGCTGCTGCTGGACGAACCGACCACCGGCCTCGACGCCCGATCGGGCCTGCGCGTCATGGACCCGCTGCGCCGCCTGATGGCCGGGCGGACCACCGTCGTCATCTCGCACAACCTCCTCACCGTGCGCGACGCCACACGGATCGTCGTACTCGACCACGGGCGGGTCCTGGAGACCGGGACCCACGACGACCTGCTCGCTCGCGGCGGTGCGTACGCCGGTCTCCACCGGTTGCACGCCGTGCCCGGCCCCGTCCGGGCGGGCGCCCCGCTGCCGGGGACGGTGCCGTCGTGACCGGGGCGCGCACGCGAGTACGGGCGCCCGCGGTGGGGGAACCGGTCCCCCCACCCCTGGCCCCAGGCACCCGTCCCGTGCCGGACTACGAGATCCTGCGGCACCTCATGCGCACGGGATGGCTGGACCTGTACGACACGTGGAGCGAGGAGCGGGCCTGCCGGTGTGTCGTCAAGGTCGTACGCCCGGACCGTCGCGACGAGCCTGTGCCGCGGGCCCGGCTGCTGCGTGAGGGCCGGTGGCTGTGCGCCTTCAGCCATCCGCATCTGGTCCGCGCGTACGAGACCCTGGAGTGGCCGGAGCCGCTCGTCGTCCTGCAGACGCTGACCGGGGAGACGCTGTCCCATCTCGTCCCTCGCCTGCGACGGCGAGCGGCGGCCGGCGACGTGGCCCTCCTCGGCGTGCAGTTGTGCTCCGCGGTCCACTACCTGCATGGCCGGGGCCTGCTGCACCTGGACCTCAAGCCGTCCAACGTGGTGGTGGACTGCGGCCATGCGAAGGTGCTCGACCTCAGTGTGGCCCGGCCGCCGGGGCGCGCCCCGGCGGCCGGGCTTGGCACGTTCCGCTACCGCGCGCCGGAGCAGGCGCACGGCGGCCCGCTGACGGCCGCCGCCGACGTCTGGGGCATCGGCATCACGTTGTACGAGGTGGCGAGCGGCGACGCGCCTTTCGACCCCCGCGGGACCGCGGAGGGCACGGCCGACGGCGATCACCACCGCTGTCCTCGACCGGAGGTGAGCGCACCGCCGGTCGGCTCGCGGCGCCGGCTGCCCCGCGCGCTCGCGGCGGCCATCGACGGCTGCCTGGCCATGGACCCGTCGGCCCGGCCGACGGTCACCGAACTGGCCGCATCGCTCGGCGCGACCCTCCCGGCGTACGGCCCTCGTCCGCCCTCCTGCGGACACCCGGGAGCCGGGGACGTCGCTACGTTTCCCCGCCCGACGTGAGATGGGCGGTGGCGAGCACGGTGCCGTCGGGCGACGTCAAGCGGGCGCCGGACAAGGCGGCGGGGTCGACGCGGGTCGGGCCGCCCCAGAACCCGCGGCCCTCGTGCAGGGTGAAGGTGCCCGTCCGGACCGTGCCGCCACCGCGCCGCTCCAGCAGGCAGGAGACCGAGCCGCTGTACGGGTCGCGAGCGCCGGGGAGATCGACGGTCATGTAGATCCAGCCCGGGGAGCCGGTGTGGGCGTAGACCTCGCCGGCCGACTGCCTGGGGGCCGCGGCCGAGGTCAGATCGCCATGCAGCAGGTCGGCCTCGTCGCCGACGGACCGGGAGGCGCCGGCCACCGCGTTCTCGATCGCCGTTCCGGCCGCCCAGCCACCGAAGCCGACGGCGAGGACGAGTGCGGCCACCGCGGAGGCGAGCCGGAGCCGAAGCCGGCCACCGAAGCCCCTGCGCCAGGCGCCCGGAACGCGGGCGCGCGCCCGGCCGTCCTGGGCCGGCGTCCCCTGGGTCAGCGCCTGCGCCACCCGGGTCTCGAATCCGACCGGCGGCTCGCAGCCCGGCAGCAGTCCGATCAGCCCGTCGCCGACGAGGGTCAGCTGCTCGACGTACTCGCGGCAGTCCGCGCATCGGTCGAGATGGGCGACCGCTGCGGCCCGCTCGCGTCCCGGAAGTATGCCGAGAGCGAGTTCGGCGCCGATCTCCCGCAGCTTCTCGCAGGTCATGTCATTGGACATGGTCGCCTCGCTTCGGGGACACGAGCGTGGTGCGCAGCTTCGCCATAGCGGTCCTGATACGCGTCTTCGCGGTGCCCAGGGGGATGTCCTCCCAGTCGGCAACCTGCTGGGCCGTCATGCCGTAGATGCTCGCCATCACCAGCGCGCGGCCCTGTTCGCGGGGCAGTTCCGCCACCGCCGCCCGCAGCCGGGAGGACGCCTCGTCGGCCAGGACATGCTGTTCGGGGGTGTATTCGGGGGTGTCACTGACGACTCCCAGGATCACGTCGAGGTCCTCGGGCGCCACCGGTTCCGGCCGCCGCGCGCGGACGGCGTCGATGGCGAGGTTGTGTGCGATGGTCGTCAGCCAGGTCTTCACCGAGCCGCGCCGCGAGTCGTAGATCTGGGCATGCCGCCAGGCACGTTCGAAGGTCTGCTGGGCGATGTCCTCGGCGAGTTGCGTGTCCCCGGTGACGGCGACGGCGACACCGAAGACCGTGTGCTGGAACCTCCGTACGAAGGTGACGGCCAGCTCCGGGTCGCCGGTGGCCAGCCCGGACAGCAGAGCTTCGTCCGGGAGACGGCCCACGGGGAACCGAAATCTCGACATACCCATATATACGGTCCGCCCTCGCCAGGAGATTGCCCGGCTGCCACGGAACCCCACCCTCCGATTGTCCCGCGCTTCCGCCTACGCGGCACGGGCAGCGGCCCGACGTGCCTTTTCCGGGCGTGTGACCTTCCGTATGTCGCCCGGCGTTGTGGACCTCAGGTAATCCCGCGCGCACCGACCGTGACGGTACCGCTCGCGCCAGTAACTGCGGTCATGGGCACGGCAGTTGATATGCGAAGCTGTCGTCAGCCGCTCGCGGGCAAGGTGGCCGGGGCAGTCGTCGAGAGGAGCACAGCGTGAGTCAGGACGGCTTCCGCACCGGGGAGATAGACACCAGCAGGCCACACCCTGCGCGGATCTACGACTACCTGCTGGGCGGCAAGGACAACTACGAGGTCGACCAACAGGCCGGCGACCAACTCGCCTCCGCCGCTCCCGAGGTGCGGATCGGGGTGCAGGCCAACCGCGCCTTCCTGCAACGCGCCGTCCGTTACGTCGTCAACAGCGGCGTCCGTCAGATCCTCGACGTCGGCACCGGGCTGCCCACCGCCCCGAACGTGCACGAGACCGCCCACGAGGTGGCCCCCGACGTGCGCGTCGCGTACGTCGACAACGATCCGATCGTGAAGGCACACGCCGACGCGCTGCTCAGCCGCTCCGGTGCGACCAGCATCGTGCTCGCCGACCTGCGCGATCCGCGGGCCGTGATCGACCACCCCGACGTCCGCCGAGTCATCGACTTCGACGAGCCGGTCGCCCTGCTCCTCGTCGCCATCCTCCACTTCATCACCGACGCGGAGAAGCCCGACCAGGCCGTCGCCGCCCTTCGCGACGCGCTGCCCGCCGGCAGCTTCCTTGTGCTCTCGCACGCCACGGGCGACTTCGCCGACCGCAGCGAGGCGCAGGCCGTCTACAACAACGCCACCGCCACGCTGAACCTGCGGACCCGCGCCGAGGTGGAGCGGTTCTTCGACGGCTTCGAACTGGTTGAGCCCGGCCTGGCCCAGGTCCCGTTCTGGCGTCCGGACGCCCCGCCGCCGGCACGTTCCGGCGAGATCGGCTTCTACGGGGGCGTGGCTCGCAAGATCGGCTGAACCGACCTCTCCGGCCGATGAGGTGGCCAGGCACCGGCACGAACAGGATCATGGCGAAATGACTGATCGCCTGCCCGCCGCATCGCCGACCGTGGTGCGGCTCACGGAGTACACGAGGACCGACCAGGCTGAAATCCTGGGTGACGGCGCCGATCCCTTCGGCGTCGCGGACGCCGGCTTGACATGGCTGCCCAAGAAGGATCATTTCGGCATCAGGCAGCAGGACCGCCTCGTCGCGCACGCCGGCCTGTTGGAACTGCCCATGATCATCGGCGGGGTGCGCACACAGGTGGTGGGCGTCGGCGGAGTCGCTGTCGCTCCTGGCCTGAGGGGGCAGGGACTGGCACGGTCGGTCGTATCGGCGGCCCTGGAGCACGCACGGACGCTGGGGCCCGAGTTCGGGCTCCTGTTCTGCCGACCGCCCCTCGTCCCGCTCTACCGGCGACTCGGCTGGCGCACGGTTGAAGGTGACGTCCAAGTGGATCAACCCGAGGGGCCCGTGATCATGCCGCTGCGGACCATGTGGACGCCACTGCGTGATTCGACTTGGCCCACCGGACAGGTTCGCCTGCTCTCGCTCCCCATGTGACCGAGGGCGCCGGTGAGCAAGCGGTTTTCCACGTGGCTGAGCGTGTGATACGGCCCACACGCACGAACTCGCGAAGTGGGCGCGCGTACCGTCAGGACGGTCGGCGACCTGGCCGTCAGCAGACGGGGCATGGGCCGGACGACCGTCCTTCGGGCTGACCGGTGTCAGTTACTGGGCTCCTTGCCCCGGTTGTCGGTGACTCCGGTGTCGAGCAGAGCCTCCTTGTCCGAGCCCAGGTACGTGAGGGACTTCTTGTCGAAGACCCACACATCACGGCCGTCACGGCTCTTGAAGCTCAGGCCGATGCCGGAGCGGCCGGCGAGGTCCTTCGCGTTCTCGACGACCGAGACGCCCGGGATCTTCGCCGCCGCACGGTAGAGCGCGGCATCCAACTCGGGGAGAAGCGTCGCGCCGTCGAGCATGTCGCCGATCGTCTCCAGCGCCGCACTCTGCCTCGTCTGCCCCTCCCCCTTCGAGTCGGCGTAGATCTTCTTGAGCAACGCGTCGGGGTCGTTGGGCAGCGCCTCCATCTCACGGAATGTGCTGACGTTCGGGTCGGCGTACAGCGTCATGTCCCTCGTGCCCTTGGCGTACGAGGAGAACGGGTCCCTCGGGCGGGGCGGTGGGCCCTGCAGCACCGTGATCCGGCTGAGTCCCGGGCGCTTGCCGTCGACGGCGGTCCAGCGCGAGTCGCGGAAGATCCGGATGTCCTTGTCCGTGATCTTCAGGGAGTTCTGGGTGCGGATGTAGACGTACTGGTCGTCGCGGACGGGCACGGCCTTCTTCGCGGCGGCGACCGTGGCGATGCGGTTCAGGAGGTCGACGGCCTCCGGATCGGTGGTGCGCGTATCGGTGATGCCGGTGCCGATGACGACGGCGGCCGTGACGACGGCGGCAAGGGGTACGGCGATCACGGCGAACCGGCGTCCGGGAGGGGCGGCGGTCCTCCGCGGTGTGGCGACCGTCGCGGCGAGCCGGGCGTCCTGGGCACCTTGGACATCCTGGATATCAAAGGTGTTCTGGACTTGCGGAGTGATCTCTCGCATCAAGTGGTCCTTCAGCAGGTCGTAGCGGTCGCTCGTCAGAACCGGGTCGCCCGGGCTCGGCACCAGCCGGGCCAGTTCCTGTCGCTCTTCGGGGTTCATCGGTACTTCTCCTGTGTCGACCGTGCCGCTTCTGGGCGGCCACCCGGTTCCTGTCCGATGGGGGGATGGAGTCTCGGTTTCTCTTCTGACCCGGGTGGTCCCGGCCGGCGTCGGGACAACTCCTCCTCCGCCAGGCGACGCAGGCGCGCGCGGGCCCGGGAGAGGCGCGACCGTACGGTGCTGGCCGGTACGCCGAGGGCCTCGCCCGCGGCCGCGTAACTCAGGCCCGACCACACACACAACGCGAACACCTCGCGCTCGGGTCTGCGAAGCCGGCCGAGCGCTGCGCGGGCGGCGGCGAGCCGTTCGGTGTCTTCGATACGGCCGACGAGTTCGTCGGCGAAGTCGGGCACGGTGCCGTGGTACGACGGGCGGTCGGGAAGCCGGGCGAGCGCGGCGCGGTGCCGGCGGGCGGCGCGCTGTGTGTTGCGCAGGACGTTGGTGGCGATGCCGTAGAGCCAGGGCCGCAGGCCGTCCCCCTCCGACGACTCGGAGGGCTCGTACGGCGCGCACGACTCGTACGACTCGGCGTCCGGGTCGCCCTCTTCAGGAGCGGCGGCGTCGGGTCTCAGCCTCTCCCGCAACCGCCACGCCTCCAGAAAGGTCAGGGACACCACGTCCTCCGCGGCGCCCCGGTCCCCGGTCAGCCGGGCGGTATGGGTGTACACAGCCCGGGCGTGCACGCCGAACAGCTCGGCGAAGGCCTCCGGGTCACCGGCCCGTATCCGGGCACGTAGGGAAAGTTCCACGACCAGCCCTGTCCGCTCAGCACTCCGCGTCTCTATGGCGTCCGTCACACGTACGCCCCCGCGCCCACACGGAGAGGCCCTGGTGAACCCACGTGCCGTGCCCGGAGATTCGCGGGATCAGCCCCCGTCAGCCCGTGGCTTGCGCTTGTTCGGGCTCGTAGGTCTGCGGAAGGTCACGCTCTCGGCGCATCGGGCTCATGACGAGGATGAGCCAGCAGGGCGCGACGAGGCCCGTCATGATCCACATGGCGGGCCGGTACCCGACCAGGTCTCCCAGGACGCCACCGAGCAAGGACCCGACGGGGATGGTGCTGTGATTGATCATCATGGTCGTCGCCACGACCCGGCCGAGCAGATGCGGTGGGCAGTAGGTCTGCCGGAAGCTGCCGACCACGATGTTGGCCACGGAGATGCCGACTCCGACGAAGAAGCCGCCTGTCGCGAACAGCAGGAGCTCCGGCCCCGCCGTGGTCATCGGCATCAACAACGCGAACGGCGCGGTGGCGGCCTGGAGGAGAAGCAGCCCGCGCGCGGTGCCGAACCGCCGGGTGAACCCGGTGGCCAGCAGCGCGCCCACAATGCCGCCGGCACTGCCGCTGGTCAGCAACAGCCCGACCATGGCCGGATTCAGTCCGACGGTGCGAACCAGGAACACGACCTGCACCGCTTGGTAGCCCATCAGTGCCATGTTGATCGCGGCACCCCAGATGACCATCGGCCGCAGGTACGGGTCCCGGCCCACGAAACGGAGCCCTTCGACGATCTGCCGTCGGAGAGGGGCGCGTTCCGCGCCGGGAGCGTGGTCCGGCTCGACCACCCTCATCCGCTTCAGGCAGACCACGGAGATCAGAAACGTCACGGCGTCGGCCAGGAGCCCGGCCACCGCGCCGAACGCCTGGGCGAGCAACCCCGCCGCCCCCGGCCCGGCGACCCGGACGGCGGCCTCGCTGCCCTGCAGTCTGGCGTTGCCCTCCAAGAGGTTTCGGCCGTCGAGCACGATCGGGATGTACGAGTGGTAGGCGGTGTTGAAGCACACCGCCGCGGTGCCGCATGTCAGCGCGACGACGACCAGGTGCGGAAGGGTGAGCGCGTCGAGCCACGCCGCCGACGGAACGCTCAACAGCGCGGCGGCGGCCACCAGATCGCATGCGGTCATCAGTGGGCGTTTGCGCGTCCGGTCCACCCAGGCGCCCACGGGCAGACCCACCAGCAGCCAGGGCAGCCACACCGCCGCGGCGAGCAGACCCACGGCGGTGGAGTCGGCGTCCAACACCTCGACCGCGATCAGTGGCAGGGCCACGCCGGTGACGCTGTTGCCCAACCCGCTCACGGATTCGCCTACCCAGAGCAGGCGAAAATCCCGTTGGGTGAGTACTCCCCAGCCCGTTCTGGGCCGGTCTTGCGTGTCATGCGTCGGGTTCACCCGACGCATGATGCCGTGAGCTCCCCCAACCGGTCGTAGTGGTTGGGCAGTTGGCCTCGTAGCGGGCAACGGCTCGGTGCCGAGTGCACCCGGGGCCTCGTTCACTCCGAGTTCACTCCGAAGGGTTGTTTCCCCGCCGGTCGAGGTGAACGGAGCATGCGTCGCGCTCCTCGGGGGAGAACCAGTGGCGTACGTGAAAGCCGACATCAAGGAGGCCGCGCGTGTCCGATGTCGTCTTCACCGCGGACTTCACCTCGACGCGGCAGTGGGTCGCGGGGCATTCCTGGGCCTATCCCGACGGCGGCCCCGTCAACCCGGACGACGACAAGCTCGACTACCTGGTCACCGACCCCGACCACTGCCGCACCGGCACCTTCCGTGCCACCCGGCGCCCGGACGGCAGATGGAACACCGGCCTCCTCACGACCGAGGACAGCGACGACGGCTTTCTCCTGTGTGCGGGGGACGTGCTGGAGACCCGGGTGAGACTCCCCACGCAGATGGGCGCCTGGCCGGCCATCTGGACATGGCGGGACGGAGACCAGGAGGTCGACGTCTTCGAGTACCACCCCGACCATCCCGATCTCCTGGAACTCTCCAACCATGTGCGCGGTGGGCACCGCTACTACCGCGACGAGGCCGTCCAGCCGGGTGCCTGGGTGGACCTGCGCGTCGAGTTCGGCGCCCGTTCGGTCGTCTGGTGGGTCAACGGCGATCGCGCCTACGCCGACCGGCGGGGCGTAGGGAGGAGCTGGCAGGCCTACCTCATCGTCAACCTGTCCGTCTGCGCCGGGCGTTACCACCCACCACCGGCCGACGGGGTCTCCGAGATGGGGTTCGAGGTGGCAAAGCTACTCGTCCACAGACCGAGCATGGTGGGCGACGGCCTCTAGCGTCGGCACACGACCGGCCGCGACACCGTGGCCCGCCGCGCCGCGACACCGTGGCACCCCGCTCGCCGCCGGCCGCCCGCCTGTCGAAGATCGGGCGGGCGGCCGGGTCGGTTCTGACGGTGCACGCGTGCTCGGCGCGCGCGTGCACCGTGACAGGCCTCAGCCGACCTCGATGAGCAGGTCGCCGCCTTCCACCTGCTGGATCCGGTTGATGGCCAGCCTGGTCACCCGGCCGGCCTTCGGGGCGGTGATGGAGGCTTCCATCTTCATCGCCTCGATGGTGGCCACGGTCACACCGGCCTCCACCTCGTCGCCCTCGGCGACCGCGAGCGTCACCACACCGGCGAACGGCGCCGCCACATGCCCGGGGTTGGCCCTGTCGGCCTTCTCGGTCACCGGTACGTCGGAAGCCGCCGCGTTGTCACGGACCTGGATCGGCCGCAGTTGGCCGTTCAGGGAGGACATCACGGTGCGCATCCCGCGTTCGTCCGCCTCGCCGATGGCCTGGAGCTCGATGAGGAGCCGCACGCCGGGCTCGAGGTCGACGGCGTACTCCTTGGCGGGGCGCAGACCGTAGAAGAAGTCCTTGCTGTCCAGCACGCTGGTGTCGCCGTAGGCCTGGCGGCGGGTGTCGAAGTCGCGCGTCGGCCCGGGGAACAGCAGCCGGTTGAGGGTCGAACGCCGGGACTTCTCCAGGCCGGTACGGTCCTCGGCGCTCAGCTCCGGTACGGGCTTGGCCTCTGCGCGGCCTTGCAGCGCCTTGGTACGGAAGGGCTCGGGCCAGCCGCCGGGCGGGGTGCCCAGTTCGCCCCGCAGGAAGCCGATGACGGAGTCGGGGATGTCGAACCTGTCCGGTGTCTCCTCGAAGTCCTCCGGCGCCACCCCGGCACCCACCAGGTGCAGGGCGAGGTCACCGACGACCTTGGAGGAGGGGGTGACCTTGACCAGGCGGCCCAGGATACGGTCCGCCGCCTCGTACATCGCCTCGATGTCCTCGAAGCGGTCGCCGAGGCCGAGCGCGACCGCCTGGGTGCGCAGGTTGGACAGCTGGCCGCCGGGGATCTCGTGGTGGTAGACGCGTCCGGTCGGCGAGGCCAGGCCCGCCTCGAAGGGCGCGTAGATCCTGCGGACGCTCTCCCAGTACGGCTCCAGGTCACCGACGGCCCCAAGGTCCAGGCCGGTGGGCCGGTCGGAGTGGTCGGTGGCGGCGACGATCGCCGACAGCGAAGGCTGGGAGGTGGTGCCCGCCATGGAGGCGACCGCGCCGTCCACCGCGTCGGCGCCGGCCTGGATCGCGGCGAGGTAGGTCGCGAGCTGACCGCCCGCGGTGTCGTGGGTGTGCAGGTGCACCGGCAGATCGAACTCGCGGCGCAGCGCCGACACGAGCGTGGCCGCGGCGGGCGCCCGCAGCAGACCGGCCATGTCCTTGACGGCCAGGACGTGTGCGCCCGCCGCCACGATCTGCTCCGCGAGGCGGAGGTAGTAGTCCAGGGTGTACAGCCGCTCCGACGGGTCGGACAGGTCGGAGGTGTAGCACAGGGCGACCTCGGCGATCGCCGTCCCGGTCTCCCGTACGGCGTCGATGGCCGGACGCATCTGGCCGACGTCGTTGAGCGCGTCGAAGATACGGAAGATGTCGATGCCGGTGGCCGCGGCCTCCTGGACGAAGGCGTCGGTCACCTCGGTCGGGTAGGGCGTGTAGCCGACGGTGTTGCGGCCGCGCAGCAGCATCTGGAGGCAGATGTTGGGCACGGCCTCGCGCAGGGCCGCCAGGCGTTCCCAGGGGTCCTCGGCGAGGAAGCGCAGGGCGACGTCGTAGGTGGCGCCGCCCCAGCATTCCAGGGACAGCAGCTCGGGCAGTGTCCGGGCCACGGCCGGGGCGACGGCGAGGAGGTCCTTGGTGCGTACCCGGGTGGCGAGCAGGGACTGGTGGGCGTCGCGGAAGGTGGTGTCGGTGACGCCGATGGTCGGCGACTCCCGCAGCTGCCGGGCGAAGCCTTCCGGGCCGAGTTCGACGAGGCGCTGCCGGGAACCCGCGGGCGGCTCACCGGCGGGCAGCGGGGGCAGTTTGGTGACCGGGTCGATCAGCTCGGGCCGTTCGCCGTGCGGCTTGTTCACCGTGACGTCGGCGAGGTAGGTGAGCAGTTTGGTGCCGCGGTCGGCGGAGTGGCGGGCGGTGAGCAGGTGCGGCCGCTGTTCGATGAACGACGTCGTGACCCGCCCGGCCTGGAAGTCGGGGTCGTCCAGTACGGCTTGGAGGAACGGGATGTTCGTGGCGACGCCCCGGATGCGGAACTCGGCCACGGCACGCCGGGCGCGGCCGATCGCGGACTTGAAGTCCCGGCCCCGGCAGGTGAGCTTGACGAGCATCGAGTCGAAGTGCGCGCTGATCTCCGTACCCGCGTGGGTGGTGCCGCCGTCCAGGCGGATACCCGAGCCGCCCGGCGAACGGTAGGCGCTGATCCGGCCGGTGTCCGGGCGGAAGCCGTTCGCCGGGTCCTCGGTGGTGATACGGCACTGGAGCGCGGCACCGCGCAGGGTGACCGTCTCCTGGGAGAGTCCGAGATCCGCCAGCGACTCGCCCGAGGCGATGCGCAGCTGGGCCTGGACGAGGTCGACGTCGGTGACCTCCTCCGTGACCGTGTGTTCCACCTGGATGCGCGGGTTCATCTCGATGAAGACGTGGTTGCCGTCGCGGTCGAGGAGGAACTCCACGGTGCCGGCGTTGCGGTAGCCGATCTCGCGGGCGAACCGCACCGCGTCGGCGCAGATCCGGTCCCGCAGCGCCGGATCGAGGTTCGGCGCGGGCGCCAGCTCGATCACCTTCTGGTGGCGGCGCTGCACCGAGCAGTCACGCTCGAACAGGTGGATGACGTTGCCCTGTCCGTCGGCGAGGATCTGCACCTCGATGTGGCGCGGATCGACGACGGCCTTCTCCAGGAAGACGGTGGGGTCACCGAACGCCGACGTCGCCTCGCGGGAGGCCGCCTCGATGGACTCACGCAGTGTGGCCGGGTCCTCGACCCGCCGCATACCGCGCCCGCCGCCGCCCGCGACGGCTTTGACGAACACGGGAAAGCCGACGTCCTCGGCGGCGCGGACCAGTTCATCGACGTCGGTGGAGGGCGCCGAGGAGCCGAGGACCGGCACGCCGGCCGCCCGGGCGGCCGCCACGGCGCGGGCCTTGTTTCCCGTCAGTTCGAGCGTGGGGGCGTCCGGGCCGACGAACGTGATGCCCGCCTCCTCGCAGGCGCGCGCCAGTTCCGGGTTCTCGGACAGGAACCCGTAGCCCGGGTAGACGGCGTCCGCACCCGCCTTGCGTGCGGCACGGACGACCTCCTCCACGGAGAGATAGGCCCGCACCGGGTGCCCCGGCTCGCCGATCTCGTAGGCCTCGTCGGCCTTCAGCCTGTGCAGCGAGTTGCGGTCCTCGTGGGGGAAGACGGCCACGGTTCGCGCGCCCAGTTCATAGCCAGCGCGGAACGCGCGAATCGCAATCTCGCCGCGGTTGGCGACCAGCACCTTGCGGAACATCCTGGATCCCTTCGGCCTGCCGGTGACGAGGACCATGCTGTCGGTGACGCCCGCGATATGCCATGTGAACCGGGCCACTCCCGTCCTTGCCCCGCTCGGAACACCGTGCATTCGGGGTGGGCCGTCCAGGGCGAACGCACGTCGTCGCCCGCACGGGTGGTTCCCGCCACCATCATGGTGCCCCGCGTGCCCCGACGGATGCGTACCTGCCGGCGTACGACGGGGGCTCGGGAGGCGTCCGGGTGCGCCGTCGTCAAGAAGCAACCGTCGGCCGCGGTTGGCAGATTGTCGCCGTTGACCCGTATGTACGGCGCATGACAGCGTCGGCGCTGCCCGGGCGGCAGGCCCCGGGCGCATCCGCGGAGGGGACCGATCAGCATGGGCGGCAGACGGACCACGTACACGGTGGCGGCGGCCACAACAGCCGCACTTCTTCTCGGAGTCTCGGGCACGGCGGCCTCGGCCGCCGCCGCGCCTTCCCCGGCCGCGACACCCCTGGCGACCGTGCACGCCTTCGGCCAGAGCGACTTCTCCCCGGAGGAGGAGGCGCACCTGCGGGAGGTGGCCGCCTCCATCTGGAACGCCGACCTGGCCGCCGGCTGGAACATGAACCCCGACGTCGCCGACGTCCTCTCCCAGGCGACCGGCGAGATCCTCCGGTGCTCCGAGGCCTTCGCGCTGGTACCCCGGCCGCCCGGCTTCCTCCCGGGCATCGGCTACCTCCTCAGCTACTGGAAGAACCTCAAGGACTACTTCCTCGTCGTGAAGGACAACCGGACCTATCGGGCCTGCGTGGTGACCGCGGCGGCGAACTACCGGTCGGCGATCGAGATGGCGTCGATGGGCATCTGACCGGCCGGCAGTGACGCTCCGCCCCAGACCGTTCCGGATCTCCGGGCCGTGGGCCATCGGTGGCGCAGTGGCCCGCGCCCGCGTGTGCCTCCCGTCCTGTTCCCTCACCACACCGCACAATCGCCCCTGGTCAAGACGTACGGAGACGTCGCGGCGGACTGAGAGGCCAGGGCTGATGGACAGAGCGGGACATCCCGATCGCAGAGTTCTTCTCGTCGGCGGTCTCATGGCCGCCACGGTCACGCTTGCGGGGTGTTCGCCGACTAGCGCCGCCTCGTCGGCGACCAGCGCTCCGCCGCAACCGCCGCCGACCACGCCCGCCGCGGCGTTCACCAGACTCATGGAAGGCAACAAGCGCTGGGTGAGCGGCGATCTTCGACATCCCGACCGCGATCCGGACCGGCGCCAGTTCGTTGCCGAGAAGCAGGAACCCTTCGGGGCGATCCTGTCCTGCATCGACTCCCGGGTACCGCCCGAACTCCTCTTCGACACCGGTCTGGGTGACCTGTACGTGATGCGCACGGGCGGGGAGGCCATCGGTCCGGTGGTCACGGGTTCCGTGGAGTACGGGCCCATGACGAGCGGCACTCCGCTCATCGTGGTTCTCGGGCATCAACGCTGCGGCGCCATCGAGGCGGCGTACAAGTCCATCCGTGACGGCAAGCCGCTGCCCGGCAATCTGGAGGCGATCGCCAAGGCCCTGCGTCCGGCGTACGAGCAGGCGGTCCGCGAGGGCGGTGCCGACCCGGTGGACTCCATGGCCCGCGCGCAGGTCACGCTGACCGCCGCCGGCCTGCGCTCCAATCAGGACCTGGCCCCCCTCGTGAAGAAGGGTGCCCTCGCCGTGGTCGGCGCCTACTACTCGCTCGACACCGGCAAGGTGGAAGTCCTGGCCGGAGCGCCCGCCTGAGCGGTCCGAGCCGCTGGCGGAGGGCACGGCCCGCATGACAGGGTCATCCTGATCGGACACAGGCGGGCGACGAGGATGAGTTCATGGATGCACAGACGTGGGACGCGCTGGTGGAGTCGATGAAGAGCGCGTACGCCGCGGGGCTCGCCGAGGGAGCCGTGCCACGGCCGGTCATCATGCCGCTGGTACGCGGCGAGTTGGTCGGCCTGATCTGGGTGCGGCCGACCGAGCCCGGCAAGGACGCGCTCACCGGCATCGCCGAGCTCGCGAACATCGCCGCGGCGGCCGGCGCCGACGAGGTCGTTCTCGCCTGGGAGACCCACGACGTGGCCACCGCCTGCCAGTTGCCGGTCACCGGCCCGGTGCCGTGTCTGAACATGGTGCACGCCACGAAGGACGGCCATGTGCTGCACCAGTTCCCCTACACCGAACAGACCCCTGCGGGTCGCGGCCCGGCCGAGCCCGCCTGGCAGCCCGCCGTCGAGCCACAGCCGGGCGGCGAGTTGGTCCTTCCCGTCCAGGCCGCGGTCAACTACTCCTTCATCCCGCTCGAACTGGACCATCCCTCTCCGTTCGGCGTCACCGTCGTCCTCATGGAAGAAGACGGCTACAACGTCCGCCTGAACGAGGCGTTCGCCGGCTGACCGCGCTTGCGGCTCACTCAACAGCCGGAAGTCACCGCGTACGCCGAATGGCAGGCCGAGCCGTGCCCGGGAGCGCTGTTCGCTCGGAGGTGCGACAGGGCCCCGCATACCTCCCGCGCCGGTCGAGGCGCCCGCGGACTGGAACGCATGACAGGTGAGCAGCGAAACGGCACCGACCTGGGGCGCTTCCTGCGTGCCCGCCGGGCCCGGGTGACCCCGGAGGAGGCCGGGCTGACCGCCGGCGCCGGGCCGCGCCGCACGCGCACCTGACCGGTGACGTCCCGGTTTCCGTCGGCGACGAGGGCACCTCGTGAGGTACGTGAACCTGCTGCGGAGCCCGCACGGGGCCCGGCTGCCGGCGGGCACACTTGTCGGACGGCTGCCGAGCGCAATGGGCGCCGTCTCGATCCCGCGGGCCCTGCGCGAGGCAGGCGAGCCGTGCGGGTTCGTCGGGCTCGTCGTCGGGGCGTTCGCCATGGCCACGGCCGTGGGAGGGCCGCTGCTCGGCCGTCTGGTCGACCGTGTCGGCCAGACCCTGGTACTGCCGCCGGCCGCCCTGCCGGCTGGCTGCGGGTTCCTGGTCATCGCGGCGGCCCCTGACCGACAGGCTTCCGTCGTTGCCGGCGCGTTCCTGGCGGGAGTGGCGTCGCCGCCGCTGGAGCCCTGCCTGAGGGCACTTTGGCCGACGGTCGTCTCCGACGAGAAACTGGAGTCGGCCTACGCCCTGGATTCCGCCTCCCAGGAACTGATCTTCGTGCGCGGGCCGCTGATCGTCGCCGGATGTGTCGCCGTCGACTCACCCGTGACGGCCTCGTGGGCCGCCGCGATGCCGGGATTCGCGGGTGTGCTGGTGATCGGCACCGCCGAGCCCGCCCAGGCCTGGCGGGCGCCCGCCCACGAGGCCGACCGGCTCGGCCCGCTGCGCAGCCGAGGTCTCGTGGTCCTGCTGGTCGGCCTCACCGGCGCGGGCGTCGCGCTCGGCACGCTCACTGTCGTCGTCGTGGCCTGGGCGGAGGAACACCGCGTGCCCGGAGGTGCTCTGGCGCTCCTGGCCCTCAATCCCTTCGGCGCGCGCCCTCGTCGGCGGGCTCACCTACGGCGCCGTACGCCACTGGGCGCTCCCGCCCGCGCGGCGCGCCCTGCTGCCGACCCTCTGCCTGGCACCGGGCTATGGGCTCCTGCGTCTGCTGCCCGGACCATCCTTGATGTCCGGCCTGATGGTGCTGACCGGGCTGTTCCTCACACCGGTGCTGACCGTCAGCTTCGTCCTGGGCGGAGAACTCGCCCCGGCGGGCACCGTCACGGAGGCGTTCGCGTGGCTCGTCACGCTGATGACCTCGGGCATGGCCCTCGGGTCCGCCGCCGTAGGGCTGGTCCTGGAACACTGCGGTCCGAGTCGGGCGGCGGCGTGCGGCGTGCGGGGGCTCACGGTCAGTGCTCTCATGGTCCTGGCCGGGCAGTCACGACTGTCTGCGCACCGGGGCCGCATCGCAGTAAACGACCGTGTGACTCCTGGGGGCACCCATGGATTCCCCTTGCATAGGGCTTGACCTGCCCGGACAAGCACGCATGTCCGTTGGACGGTGGATGCCCGCTTCGCCGTGCGGTGCGCGGGAGGGGGCCGAACGTGGACGGGAGAAGCGGCCTGACGGGTCGTCGGCCTTGAGGAGACCGGGGCCCGACTCATGGCGCGGGACGCGGTGTCGGCCGTAGGAGGCATGTGGAAGCGGGAGCAGGAACAGGCGGCGGCCGATGGTCATCACACGGTCAAAGAGCCTGAGCATACTCGGGCCGACCGGCCGGACCCCGCGCCCTCGTCCAGCCCGCCACGCGGCTGGAGACCGTTCGTCCCGGCGCCACGTGACCGACCTGCCCGTGGTTTCGGGACCGCCAGCCCGGCCGGTCACCCATCACGGAGTCGCGACGACGTCACGCACGGGACGACCGACCTCGTCACGGAGACCCCGGACCGGCGTCGGCGAGGGCGGCGTCCACCAACGCCTCCGCGATCGATCGTGCGTACTCCATGACATGACCGCTGTTCAGCGCAAGGCCCCGAGCGGCAGCTCCGTCGAAGAGCAGTGCCAGTTGCTCGCCGAGGGTTTCCGGGTCGGCGACCCCGGCCTGCCGCGCGATGTCGGCGAGGCTCCGGGCACACCTCTTCTTCTTCGCGGCGGCCAGCTCGTGGGCGGGATGGCCGGGGTCCGGCACCTCGACGCCGACGTTCAGGAACGGGCATCCCCGGAACGGGGTTTTGGTCTCCGTCGGTTTCCAGTCGAAGACGGCCAGAAGCCGCTCGCGAGGGCTCGCCGCCGCCAGTGTGGGCTGCTGAGGAACGACGGGAGGCTGGTCGTCGTCGTCCAACGACCGCAGATACGCCACGACGAGCTCGTCCTTGCTTCGGAAGTGCTGGTAGAGCGTGCGCTTGGACACTCCGGCGACGGTCGACAGCTGCTCGATCCCGGTCGCGTTGATCCCCTGTGCCGTGAACAGCTCGGTCGCCGCTCTGAGGATCCGCTCCCGGGCACCGCGGCCTTGACGCCGGCGTACAGGGGTGGGTTCGTTCACAGCCTCAAGGATACCGATCGTTTTACATAGGTGGCCGGGGCAGCTACGGTGAAGCACTAAGTAGACCGATTGTTTTACTTAACGGCGCCCGCCACGTCCGGCATCACGCCGTACGCGGATCGGCGCATTGGCTGCGCCGCGCCCGCCGGCAGACGCACCCGGCGGCCCCCGATGGCCTCGGCCGGGCCGCCGTCCCGCCTGGCGCCCCAATCACCACCGCTCATCTCGACCTCGACGGGTCATCAGCACGAAGGAGATCCGATGCGTTACACGACCTTCGGACGACGGACAGGACTGCGCGTATCCGAGTACGCACTCGGGACGGGGAACTTCGGCACCCGCTGGGGCGCCGGCGCCGAGCCGGACGAGGCGCGCCGGATTTTCGACGGATTCGCCGAGGCCGGCGGCACGTTTCTCGACACGGCGGACAGCTACCAGTTCGGCGAGTCGGAAGAATTGGTGGGGAAGTTCGTCGCAGCCGACCGGGACCACTTCGTCCTGGCCACCAAGTTCACCAACGGGGCCGCCCCGCAGCCGGGCATCTCCCGGACGGGCAACAGCCGCAAGAACATGGTCGCCTCGCTGGAGGCGAGCCTGAGGCGCCTCGGCACCGACTACGTCGACTTGTACTGGGTCCACTTCCCCGACGACCTCACTCCCATGGAGGAGATCCTGCGGGGACTGGACGACCTCGTCACGTCCGGCAAGATCCTCCACGTCGCTCTCTCCAACTTCCCCGCATGGCGGGTGTCCCGTGCCGTCACCCTCGCCGACCTGAAGAACTGGGCACCGATCACGGGTATCCAGGTCGAGTACAGCCTCGTCGAGCGGACCGCGGACCGTGAGCTGCTGCCGATGGCCGAGAGCCTGGGACTCGGCACCGCCCTGTGGTCCCCGCTCGGCGGCGGACTGCTCACCGGCAAGTACCGGCGCAGCGACGCGGGGCGGCTGACCGACCTCAAGGCGGTCATCCACACCGAGAGCACCGAGCAGAAGACCGCCGTGGTCGACGCCGTGCTGGCCGTCGCCGAGGAGACCGGCGCGACGCCTGCCCAGGTGGCGGTGGCCTGGCTGCGTGAGCGTGGCGCCCAGGCGTCCACCTCGTACGTGCCGATCATCGGCCCGCGGAACCCCGCCCAGCTGGACGAGTACCTGGCCGCCCTCGACGTCCGGCTCACGCCGAAGCAGTTCGCGCAGCTGTCCGAGGTCAGCGAGATTTCCCTCGGAGTGCCCCATGAGGCCGCCGCCGGTGCCCGGGATGCCGTCCGGGGAGGCGACGCCCGCCGTGTGACCCCGCCGGCCACCCCGGTGGCCTGATACCCGAGGGCACTCCTCGGCCCCCGGCAACGGTCCGTCGGTCACCCCGTCGGGCCGTTCGCCGCCCGCCCCGACCGACGGCGACCCACCAACGCACACCCGCACACTTCCCGCTCGCCCCCGGCACCTACCACCTATTGCGCTCCCCCAATAACGAAGTTATGTTACGGGCCATGAAACAAGACCTGGCAGGCCGACGACTGGTCGTCACGGGAGCCGCGCGCGGGATCGGGGCCGAGGTGGCGCGGGTCGCCGCCGCCCGAGGCGCCCGACTGGCCGTACTCGGGCTCGAACCCGATCGACTGCGCGAGCTCGCTCAGTCCCTGGGCCCTGACGCGTCCTGGCGAACGGCCGACGTACGCGACGGGGCCACCCTGAAGTCGGCGATCGAAGACTGTGCGCAGTCCATGGGCGGCATCGACATCATCGTCGCCAACGCGGGGGTCGCGGCGTACGGGACCGTACGGCAGACGGACGACGCGGCGTTCGAGCGGGTTCTGGACATCAACCTCAACGGTGTCTTCCGGACCCTGAAGTACGCGACGCCCCATCTGGAGCGCAGCCGCGGTCATGCGATGGTCGTGTCCTCCGCGCTGGCCTTCATGCCGCTGGCCTCGATGGCCGCGTACGGCGCGAGCAAGGCCGGGGTGGAGATGCTCACCCTGGCCTACCGCCAGGAGGTGGCCCATCTCGGTGTCACGGTCGGCCTGGTGCACCCCTCCTGGATCGACACGGACATCGTCCGGGGCGCGGAAGACGACCTCCCCTCCTTCCAGGACCTGCGCAGACGGCTGCCGTACCCGGGCAACGTCACCACGAGCGTCGACCAGGCAGCCGCGGCGATCGTCGACGGACTCGTCCGCCGGCGTAGCAGGGTGTACGTGCCACGTGCGATCGCCGCGGCCAACTGGGCCAAGGCAGCCGTCAATTCACCCCTCGCATGGCCCTGGGCGCGTCGTTTCGCGGCCCGAGCCGTGCCCACCCTCGAACGCGAGGTGGAGGCATTGGGCCGGCATGACCAGCTGGTACCCGGCGTCGACAGCCCCACCAGAAGTACCGGGCCTTCCCGGCCGGGCACCTGAGAGGCATGCCGGTCCGATCCCCCGTCACCTCTCTTCCGCCGAGCGGAAAAGGCGCAGCCCCTCCTCGTGCGAGGCCAGCGCACGCTCCCGTTCGTCACCCAGCCCCACGGCGAAACCCACGCCCATCGGCAGCAGTACCTGCACCATCGGGTCCTCGAACTCGGCGAAGTGCTCGGCCAGTTCGAGGGTGATGTAGCCGTGGACGTAACTCCACAACTGAGCCGTCACGACATCGGGGTCCTGCTGCGCCACCCGGCCGGAAGCCACGAGCCGTGCGCACGCTTCGGCGACGACCGCGTAGGCCTTGCGGAAGGCCGGTGAGCGTCCGCTGAACCGGAGGTCGGCATCCGACAGCGGTCGGTAGGTCGCACGAGTGGACAGCCCGAACATCAAGTCGTACAGGTGGGGGTTCTCACCGGCGACCCGTCGGCAGGTCAGCGCCATGGCAAAGAGATCCGCGACCGCATCGTCGGTCACCGGCACCCGGGAGAAAGTCTTGCCGAGCTCCTCGAACCCGTGATCCGCGACGGCCCGGACCAGCTCGGGGATGCCCCCGAAGTGGCTGTAGACCACCATCGTCGACAAACCGCTGGCGGACGCCACCGTACGCGCCTTGATGGCCGATGGTCCCTGCTCGGCCAGCAGGCCGATCGTGGCCCTGATGAGCCGCTCCGGCACCCCCAGGGGCGCCGACGCTGTTGACGCGTCTCCCATGTATCCACCCGACTCCGCAACCGACCTCGCACCGGAAGCGTAACGCCGACCGGAGTGATGGTTGCCACACACGAAATAACTTGGTTATATGAGCTCTCGACGCCAGGATACACATCACGAGTGGCGTGGCGTCGCGAGCACAGCCGCATCCCTCGCGGCGCTCATCACAACAGGTCCGAGCCTCACGCATCGGAGCCGGCACAGGTCACGGGACCGCCGGCCGTCGTATCCCCGCCGAACCGACGCCCCCCACTGCGTGGGCGGGTCGAAGCACCTCCGCGGCGATCCCGCCCGCTCGGGTCCACGCCCGTTCCCCTTCACATCGCCCTCCCCTCACCACGGATTCAGCACGGGAGCAGACTCCATGAGAAAACCCGAAAAGGGCCACCTTGAGATCCAGGACGACGGAGCCGTCCTGACCGTCCGGGTCGACGGCGGACCGCACGGTGTGTTCGGCCTCGACATCGCCGACCGGCTCAAGGAGCTGGTGGACCGGGTCGACCGCGATCCCGGCGTCCGTGCCGTCGTCTTCACGGGCGCGCACCCCGAGCGGTTCGTGAGCCACGCCGAGGTCCGGTGGCTTCAGGAGGAGGGCGCCGCGAGCCCTACCGTCGGCCGACGCGGTGCCGCCGCCGTCGTTCGCGTGGCGAAGGGAGTGGACCGGGCCCGGGTCCTGGAACCTGTGGCGCGCAGGACGCCCTTGCGCGGCGCCCTCCAGCTCGAAGCCCTGCACACGACCTTCCTCAAGATGAACGCCAGCGGAGTGATCTTCGTCGCCGCCCTCAACGGCTCGGCTCTGGGCCTCGGCGCGGAGTTCGCCTGGGCATGCGATCTGCGGGTCATGGCCGACGGGGACTTCTTCATCGGCCAGCCGGAGATCCTTCTCGGCATCATTCCGGGCGGCGGCGGCACCCAGCGGCTGACCCGTCTGATCGGCACCCACCGGTCTCTCGTCGCGATCCTCGAAGGCAAACCGTTCACCCCTGCTCAGGCTCTCGCCAACGGGGCGGTGGACGAGGTCGTTCCGCCGGCCGAGGTGGTCACGCGAGCGGTCGAACTCGGCCGGCACTTCGGCGCCCGACCGAAGGGATCGGTCGCCGCCGCGAAGAGGTCGGTGTACTTCGGCGGCTCGATGTCCCTGGCGGACGGCCTGCACGTCGAACGCACCGAGTTCTTCACCAGAGTTCTGTCGCGGGAGGGCCAGGAGCTGATGCTCGACTACATGGACACGACGGACGCGACGGGCGAGCTCCCGCTCTACCGGCCGGACACCTACGCCGAGGCGCTCGCGTACGGCAGCGTGCCCGGGCCCCGCTCGACGACCGACCGTGAGGTGAGCCGGCCATGACCACGCAGCACCCCTTCGTCCGTCACGACGTCTCGTTCCCCTCTGGCGACAGCACCTGCGCCGGATGGCTCTACCTCCCCGCCGGCGTCGCCTCGCCGCCCGTCGTCGTCCTCGGGCACGGCCTCGGTGCCACCCGTGACATGCGCCTGGACGCCTTCGCCGAGCGTTTCGCCCAGGCCGGCATCGCCGCCCTGGCCTTCACCTACCGGCACTTCGGCGACAGCGGCGGCCACCCTCGTCAGTTGCTGTCGATCAAGCGCCAGCTCGCCGACTGGGATTCCGCCCTCGCCTGGGTCAAGGCCCGCCGTGACGTGGACCGTTCGCGCGTCGCGGTGTGGGGCAGCTCGTTCGGCGGGGGGCATGCCATCACCGTCGCCTCGCGTCATCCCGAACTGCGCGCGGCCGTGGCCCAGTGTCCGTTCACCGACGGTCTGGCCTCGGCACTCGCGCTCGGCCCGGTGGCCTCACTGCGGATGACACCCGTACTCGCCCGGGATCTGGCGGCCAGGGTACGCGGCAAGGCGCCCGCGATGGTCCCCATCGCCGCCTCCCCAGGTTCGCCCGCGCTGATGAACGCTGCGGACGCGCTGCCCGGTTACCAGGCGCTCGTGCCGAAGGGGAAGACGTTCCGCAACGAGGTCGCGGCGCGGGTCATCCCGACCATCGCCGCCTACCGGCCCGGCCGTGCGGCGAAGAAGGTCGTCATGCCGATCCTCTTCTGCGTCAGCGACACGGACTCCGTCACCCCTCCCGCACAGACACTCCGGTACGCGCGAACCGCACCCCACGGCGAGGTAAAGCGGTACGCCGCAGGCCACTTCGACTTCTACACCGGCGAGACCTTCGAGGCCCTGGCGCGCGACCAGGTGGAGTTCCTGACCCGGCACCTCGCTCCACTCTCCGCCTCTTCGGCTCCCTGACCGGCTCGCCCACCGAAACAGGTACGCACGCCATGAAATTCGCTTCATTGCCCGATCGCCGCGCCGCCCTGGATCCGGACGGTCCCGCGGTCTCGGACGGGCTCCAGGCGCTCACCAACGCCCAACTGCTGAACCGTGTCCGCGCGGCGGCGCACCACCTTCAAGACCTCGGCATCGGTCCCGGTGACGTCGTCGCCCTCAAGCTGACCAACCGCGTGGAGTTCGTCCTGCTGCTGTTCGCGGCCTGGCGGCTCGGTGCCACCGTCACCCCGGTCAATCCGAGCATGACCGACGGCGAGGTCGCCCGGCAGCTCGTCGACTCCGGCGCACGCCTGCTGGTGGTCGAGGACGGCACGGAAGCCGTGGCCGGCCTCGTCACGCTCGCCGTCGGAGGCCTGCGCGAACAGGCTCCGGGGTGGGACGGGGCGCCGCAGCCGGACCCGTCCGCCCTGGCCCTCCTCATCTACACCAGCGGTACGACCGGGGTGCCCAAGGGGGTGATGCTCGACCACGCGAACATCGACGCCATGGTGGAAATGGGACGCCTGGCCCTGGAGTTGGGGCCGAGCGACCGCTGCCTGCTGATCCTGCCGCTCTTCCATGTCAATGGCATCATCGTCAGCGTCCTGACGCCGCTGCTCGTCGGAGCCAGTGTCGTCATCGCGGGCCGGTTCGATCCCCGCACCTTCTTCGACCTCGTCGAGCGGGAGCGCCCGACCTTCTTCAGCGCCGTGCCCACGATCTACGGCATGCTCGCGGCACTTCCGGACGACGTTCAGCCGGACACGTCGTCGCTGCGGTTCGGGGTCTGCGGTGCCGCACCCGCCTCCGCCGGCCTGCCGGCCCGGTTCGAGGCTCGGTACGGGTTCCCCCTCGTCGAGGGGTACGGACTTTCCGAGGGAACCTGCGGCTCCACGATCAACCCGGTCTCGGGACCCCGACGCGCCGGAACCGTGGGGCTGCCCTTCCCCGGGCAGGAGATACGGATCGTGGACGCGACCGGTGCCGAGGTGACACAGGGGCTGGACGGCGAGGTCGTCGTGCGCGGCGCCAACGTCATGCGCGGCTACCTGGGCCGCCCCGAGGAGACGGCTCGCACCGTCATCGACGGCTGGCTGCACACGGGCGACATCGGCCATCTCGACGCGGGGGGATACCTGACCCTGGTCGGGCGGTTGAAGGACATGATCATCCGAGGTGGGGAGAACATCTACCCCAAGGAGATCGAGGACGTGCTGGCGGGCGATCCTGCCGTTCTGGAGGCCGCCGTGATCGGGATTCCGGACGAGAAATGGGGCGAAGTGGTCGTCGCCTACGTCCAGCCGCGGCCGGGCGTGACGGTCGATCCCGCGGCGCTCCAAAAGCTCTGCGCGCGGCATCTCACCGGCTACAAGCGTCCCACCTCGTACATCGTGGTGGAGGCCATCCCCAAGAACGCGGTCGGCAAGATCGACAAGGTCGCGCTGCGAGCAAGCCACACCTCCGCCTCCGCCGGGGCATGACGACCCGGGACGGACGGCACCGCCGTGCGGCACACGGAGTCGGCCGATGTTCCTCGTCAACGCTCGCCGACGGTTCCCGCCGAGTGCGCCGTGCGGGAACTCACCGCAGGCACGGGCACCTTCGGCGAGTTCCCGCACGTGGCTGTCAGTCGACCATCCGGTTGAGTTTCCGGACGCTCTTGTCGAAGGCCCGGGTGGGGACGATGCGGCGGAGCACGCTGGCGCGTGCGGCGATCGAGCCGGCGGGATAGCTCAGCTTCGGTTTCGGGTCGGTCGCTGCCGCGACGACCGCCTTGGCGACGACAGCGGGATCGTCGCCGCTGCGCATCTGTTCCTCCACCACCTCGTCGACGACGGCCCGTTGCCGCGCGTACAACGGCAGAGGTGTGTCCGCGTGCACCATGTTCATGTCGAACGGGGTGTTGACGGGGCCGGGCTGGACGCGCAGCACCCGAACGCCGTACTCACGGACCTCGTGGTCCAGGGACTCGGAGTAGCCCTCGACCGCGTGCTTGGAGGCGATGTAGACGGACATGAAGGGGTTGGGGACGAACCCGCCCACGGAGGAGATGTTGACGATGCGTCCGTAACCCCGGCCGCGCATGTACGGCAGGACGGCTTTGGTCATACGCATGAGGCCGAAGACGTTCACGTCGAAGACGCTCTGCGCCTGCGCGACCGAGATCTCCTCGGCTGCGCCGTTGGTCCCGACCCCGGCGTTGTTGACCAGGACGTCGATGCGCCCGAACTCCTCGATCACCTGCTGGACGACACTCTTCACCGAGTCAGCGCTGGTCACGTCGAGTCCGAGGAGCGTCACACCGCCGCGAGACGGGCCGTCCGCCCCCTTTCGGCTCGTCCCGATCGCGTCGAACCCCGCCTCGGCGAGCGCGTGCGCCGTCGCCCTGCCGATTCCCGAGGACGCGCCCGTCACGAGCGCCACCGGCCGATCCGTCGTCATGTCCCGCTCCCGAATCATTTATATTACGACCTTACTGCAATAGTAGGCGCTCACTGCTGGCGCCTCGATCACGCCCTCCGGCACCCCCGCACCCCCGCCGGGCGCGGGCAGCCGGCCTGGCGACGATGGTCGTCGACCAGACGGTCCGCGCCCGTGACACCGTCGGCGACATCGCGCAGGACGATGGTGATGACGGGCGCAAACTCCCTCGGGTGGCATCCAGGGCCGGATCGTCCGTGGACATTCCGAGGAGTTCACGCAGTTCGCCGACCCCGAACGCCTGGGCGAGGTGCCGGCCGCAGGCGTTCGCGATCCGCGACCGCTCCCCCTGCCCCGGCCGGCCGACGACCCCCTGTCCCCGTGAACTGCACGATCACGACGGAAGCAGCGGAACCCGGCGTCCGCCCCGCACGAAGACGACGCCGGACCCTCACCCTCGTTCAGCCCGGACGACTGCGGCAGTTCGCCGGTCGGCATGGCGAACCGGCACCGCCCGCAGGAGTGGCACGTGCGCCACCGGCGCTACTCGTCGAGGAACTGAACAGCGTGCTTCAGGAACCGCTCGGGGTACTGGAACTGCGCTCCGTGCCCGGCGTCGGGGTAGATGATCAGCTGGGCATCGGGAATGTGCTGCGCGAGGTGCCAGGAGTGGATCGTGGGGATCATCACGTCGTCCTCGCCGTTGAGGACCAGCGTCGGCTGGGTGATCGCGTTCAGGTAGACGAAGGGTGTCTCGCCCGGCCGCAGCGGCGCGTAGGCGAGGGCCGCCTCGATCTGCGCCATCATGAATTCGGGCGAGCTCGGCGGATCCTGGTCGACCCTCTGGTGACGCCGCTCCCAGAAGGCCTTGCCCGCTTCCTGCGCGGCCTCCGAACGGCCGAAGAACAGGTAGAGGAAATCGTCCAGGGTCGGGACCGGATTCGTCGCGACCTCCGCAAACGCCTTGGGGTCGGCGGCCGCCTCTCCGCCGCGCAGGCCGGTGCCGATCAGCAGAAGCTTGCGCACCAGCTCGGGGTGGCGCAGCGCGACCTCCTGAGCTTGGAAACCGCCGATCGAGAAGCCGAGCAGGTCGACCTGCTCCAGCCCCAGCGCCCGGATGACCGCGGCGATGTCGTCGGCCATGTCCTCCATCCGGTTGCGCGGCGTGCCGGACGACGAGGCGAGACCGCGACCGTTGAACAGGATGACCTCACGCCCCTCCGCCAGGCCGTCGGTGATCAGCGGATCCCAGTGGTCCAGGCCCCCGCGGAAGTGCTGGACGAAGAAGAGCGGAACGCCGGAGGGCTTCCCCCAGCGCCGGTAGGCGAACCGGTCCCCGTCGACCTCGATGTACTGAGTCGGTGCGGTCACATGTGTGTCACTCACGGCCGTGCCTTTCTGTAGTCGGCGACCCTTAGAATGATGGTCGTAATCTAAAAAGTCAACCGCTTAGATGTCGATCGACATCTATGTATGGTGGACAGCCCGGCGTCGACAGGAGGGACGGGCCTGACATGCGAGTCACCAAGGCACAGGCAGAGCAGAACCGTGCGCACATCGTCGCGACAGCCGCCCGGCTGTTTCGCGAGCGCGGCTACGACGGTGTAGGCGTGGCGGAACTGATGGCGGGGGCCGGATTCACCCATGGCGGGTTCTACAAGAGCTTCCGCTCCAAGGCCGCCCTGATGGCCGAGGCGTCCGCGAACGGGCTCTCACGGACCGCGTCGCTGGCAGAAGCTCTGGACGTCGCCGAGTTCGTCGAGTCCTACGTCTCCCGGGAACATCGCGACGGGCGCAGTGACGGGTGCACCATCGCGGCCCTCAGCGGCGACGCCGCACGTCAACCCGAGGACTTCAAGGCGGAGTTCGCAGTCGGCATTGAGAGCCTGACGGCAGCCCTCCAGGCCGCAGGCGACGCGTCGCCGGACGCGGACCGGCTCATGGCCCGCACCACGGTGATCGACGTACTGGCCCACTCGGTCGGTGCCATCGTGCTGTCGCGGGCGTGCCCGGACGGCTCTCCACTGGCCGACGAAATCCTCGACGTCTGCCGTGAGGCGATCCTCGCGTCACTGGCACGCGCAGACAGCAGCCGGTCAGTGGCGGAGAGCCCGGCGAGTTGATCCCGAGGCCTCCAGGGCTGCCGCGACCGGGGCTGCGGTCTGCTGTCCATCGGCCCGCAGGTCGAACACCTTTACGGCCACCGCCACTTCATGAGCCTGACGGCCGTCTTCACCGCGCCGCCCAGGTCACCGAACTCGACTGCCGTACCGAGATCGGCCGGGCCACCCTGGACCTGCTCACCGAGCAGGTCCAGGGCGCTCGCAGTCTCCTGTTGGCCGGGCGCGGTCGGCAGGTCACCCACATCGACTTCAGTGGACGCCGCTGACCGCTACCCCTGCACACCTCGGACGTTCCGCCGTTCTCGGGGAGCCGGCCACGTCGGCGACAGCGCTCGGCTCGACCGGTCCCGGTGGGGACGAGACCGTCGTTGGAGCCCGATGCCGTCCCACCGGGATTCCCCCGTCCGCCGTATCCCCGCTACGAGGTGTGGGTATCCGGCATGTACGCCGCCGCGTATTGGCGTTCGAGTGCCTTGATCGCGCCGCCGCGCCAGCTTTCCGCCAGGGATTGCGAAAGGGGATCGGGGAAGATGTCCTCTTCCCCTTTCTCCACCCCGTCGAGGATGTTTCGCGCCGTGGACTGCGCCGACGCCTTCGGTATGTCGAAGCTCTGGGTCATAGCCGTGTCCACGGGGCCCGGCAGAACGGTGTGCACGCTCACGCCCTGTCCGGCCAGCAGGGCTCGCCACGACTGTGACAGGGAGAACACGGCCGCCTTCGAGATCGAGTAGCCGGCGGAGGCGGGCACGGCGGCCCAGGCCGCGAGCGAGGCCAAGTTGACGACGGCCCCCCGGGAACGAGTCAGAGCCGGCAGGAAGCCTGCGTCATGTCGTGCGTGCCGAGGAGATTGACCGCGAGGTGCTGTTCGAGCACGGCGCGATCGACCAATTCGTCGGCGAGCCCGATGCCCGCGTTGTTGATGAGGATGTCGAGGGAGCCGACCTTCTCGGCGGCCTCCGTTATCTGCGCGTCGTCGGTGACGTCCAGGGCCAGGGGCGTGACACGCTCGTCCGAGGGGGCGAAGGGCCGGCGCGTACCGGCGTAGACGCGCTGTGCGCCTCTCTTCAGCGCTTCCTCGACCAGCGCCCGCCCGATGCCGCGGTTGGCCCCGGTCACCAGAACTGTTGCGTCTGCGATCGTCGACATGAGATCTCCTGGCTCGGTGGGATGGTGTGAGCACCGACCCGGCCGACGGGCCGGGCCGGCTGACAGGTCGCTGAGCGGGGAAGCTGCGGGGGTCTGACCCGTCGGAGCAGGCCGGCCAGGACCTCAGTGTCATGCCAGGGATCGCTCCGGGGTCGAACTGCCGTGACCTTTCCCTGCCTTGCGGGTGACCGCCTTACGCACCCGCGAGTCACCTGCCTACGGAGTCGGGGCACCGGCCAGGAGACTGAGAGCGCCAGGTGCACTCCGTTGTAGACGACGTCACCGGCGACGGCCAGCTTCAGGCTCGGCACCCAGAGCACCGTGGTGTCGTCGCCGTCGCTGTGACCGACCTCGACCGGGAGGAGCACGTTTCCCTCCAGGCTCAGCCCCTCCTCGCCGACGACCTGCACTTCGACCGGGGCGGTAGGGATCCGGTCCGGGAACGGCCCGCGGGTCTCCGGCGTGGCCAGGGCCGCCATGTGGGCCTCGGTCCCGGCCGTCGCACGGACCACCGCGTCGGGGAACCGTTCGAACAGGACGGGAGCACCCAGCCAGTGGTCGCCGTGGCCGTGCGTGATGTAGATCTCTGTGACGTTCCTGCCGGTCTTCTCCACCCAGGCCAGCACCTCGCGGGCGGTGTCCATGGTGAAGGGCGGATCGACGAGAACGGCGTCCCGCTCGCCGTGGATCAGGGTCGTCGAGATGGGCGACCACACCATCGGCTCCCCGTCGGGAAGGTTCAGGGTGCCGCTGCTCTGTGCGATCGCGGGGGGGGCACGAACACCTCGTACCGTGAAGAAGAGGGCTGGAAGGCGGGATCGTTCCCGGAATGCCGCCGAGGGCCGCAGCCCGACCGCTGCGGCCCAGCGGGCCGTCAGAACATGGTGTTGCTGTTGGCGGCCTGCTCCGGCACGTCCTGCGAGCCGTCCCAGTGCTCGACGATCTTTCCGTCCCGGACCCTGAACAGGTCGATGACCGCCCGCCCGCGTTCGCCCGGTGTAGCGACGTAGTGGCTGTGGACAGCCACCAGGTCACCCTCGGCGATGACCCGCTTCGGCTCCACGCTCAGCCGCGGGAACTTCTCGAAGTACGCGCCCAGCCCGGCCTTCACGCCCGCCACGCCGTCCGGGACATCGGGGCTGTGCTCGTGGTAGTCCGGACCCAGATAGGTGTCGGCGGCGGCCAAGTCCTTACGGACCAGGAGTTGGTCGACGTAGTCGGCGACGAGCTTCTTGTTGTACGCGGTGAACCACCGCTGCCCCGGCACCCCGGCCTGCGGCGCACTGAGGGGGGCGAACATGTCGTTGCCGTTGGCCGTGGTCTGCGGCGCTTCCTGGAGGATGTCCCAGTGTTCGGCGATCCGCCCGTCCTGGAAGCGGAAGATGTCGAAGACGGCGAGCCCGGAACTGCCGGGAACCAGGACGCCCTTGGAGTGCAGGAGCACCAGGTCGCCCTCGGAGACGACCCGCAGCTCGTCGTACGTGGCGTCCGGGAACTGCTGCCGCCAGGCGGCGCCGAAGGCCTTCATGGCCTCGGGGCCGTCGGGGGCCAGCGGGTTGTGCTGGATGTAGTCCGGGCGCACGTAACGGTCGATGACGGCCGTGTCGCCTCCCTCGAACGCGGCCCGGAGCACCCGGACCGCAAGCTCCGTCTTCCTGGTGCCCTCGACGGTCAGCACCATCTTGCCCGTCGTACGGCCGGTCTCGCCCAGAGCGTGGGCCTTGGCCGCTTCGGCGAGCGGGAAGGTGGCCTCGATGTGGGCGCACAGGGAACCGCTCTCGACGAGAGCGCTGATGGCCTCCATGCCCGCCTGGTCGGCCTCGACGAGGAGGGACTCGTAGCGAATGCCCCGCTCGGCGATGCTCGTCAGTTCGTCGGCGTCGACGGGTACCGGCAGGATCGAGACGAGAGTGCCCCCGGGACGCAGGACGGCGAGGGACCGGGCCCGGGAAGCGCTGTTCAGCGAGATCGGGTCGAGGACCACGTCGATGTCCGAGAGGGCCTCGGTGAAGTCGACCGTGCGGTAGTCGACGACCTCGTCCGCGCCGAGGGTACGCAGGAACTCGTGCTTGCCGGCGCTGGCGGTGCCGATGACGTACGCGCCGCGGGACTTGGCGATCTGGACGGCGAGGTGACCGACCCCACCGGCGGCCGCATGGATGAGAACGCGCTGTCCGGGCTGGACGTCGGCGGTGTCGACGAGTGCCTGATAGGCGGTCAGCGCGGCGAGCGGAAGAGCACCGGCCTGTACATGGTCGATGCCGGCCGGCTTGCGGGCGAAGGCACGGGCGGGGGCGGTCACGTACTCGGCGTGGGCACCGACCCCGTGGGGGTACGGCAGCATGCCGAAGACCTCGTCGCCCGGCTTGAACAGGGTGACGCCGACACCGACGGCCTCGACGACTCCGGAGACGTCCCAGCCCAGAACGAGCGGCAGACGGTCAATGGTCCTGGGCTGGGCGCGGTTCCACCAGTCGGTCGGGTTGACGCCGGCGGCTCGGACGGCGACCAGGATCTCGCTCAGCCCGGGCTCGGGACGGGGAAGTTCGACTTCCTTGAGCACCTCGGGGGAACCGTGGATCTCCTGGCGGATGGCACGCATGGTGGGGGTGGTGGTATTGGTCATGCGTCCAGCGTGGCGAGAGACCACCTCTCGACGCCATGGCGTGAATGCCAAGTTCCAACGGGATCACGCCAAGGTCCGGAGAACATCGCGGCTGCCCACCTGGCCGTGGCGCGGCGCATGTCGCACCGGACGCCTCAGGTGTACTGCAGGGCCTGGGTTGTGGGCGTCGGGCCCTTGACGAGCAGGGTGTCCTGGTGACCGGCAGTCACGTGTACACGAACAACGCGCCGACCGCCGGCGATGCACCTCGGGCGCCCCTGGCACAACACCGATGACGCCTGGCCCCAGGCAGTGGTACGCAACACCTCGGTGGGCGGCCAGGTCGACTCCCTCAACCCATGAGTCGACATGGTTCCGGGGACCCCTGACAGTCGGAGCGAACGCGCCGAAACTGACCACCACCGATGCCGCGGACTCATCGGCCCAGAAGTACCTCGCGGGCACTGACCGCTGGAACCCGGTCTTCTGATCACCGACGCGGTCTCCTGATCTCCACAGGGCCGGGGCGGCTGCCGCCCCGGCCCTGTGTGTTCGCGCTCCCGCGGTCAGATCTTCATCTTCTCGCGGACCCACGCGCCGATCCGCGCGATCGCGGCGTCGGCCTCCGGAACGCGGCCGGCGCCGAAGACGTACGAGTGCTGACCGCCCGGCACCACCACGGTCGCCGTGTCGATCCCGGCGTCCCTGACCCGCACGGCGAACTCCTCGTCCTCGCCGGCCAGCACCTCGTAGGTCCCCCACGAGACGAGGGTCGGCGGGAGGCCCGTCAGGTCCGCGCGGTTCAGATTGATCCTCGGGTCCGTGAACTCGATGCCCGTGCCGCCGACCCAGGACTCCCGGAAGAACTCCAGCAGGCTCTTGCTGAGCATCTTGTCCGTCCCGGCGTTGGTCTCCATGGTCTCGTTGGCGATCTCCAGGTCGCACCAGGGGGAGATCGACACGATGGCGCCGGGCATCGGCTGCCTCTTGTCGCGGAGCCGGATCGCCAGCGCGACGGCGAGGAACCCGCCGACGGAGTGGCCGATCGTGATGATGTTCCCCGGCTCGTACCCTTCGGAGACCAGCCAGTCGAAGGCCGCCTCCACGTCGTCCAGTTGGGCGGGGTACTTGTGCTCCGGCGACCGCCGGAAGTCCAGGACCAGGACAGGGGCCCCCGCGGCCTTGGCGATGTGACCGGCGAGCTTCCGGTCGACGAACGCGGAGGACAGCACGGAGCCCCCGGCGTGACTGTGCAGCAGGACGTGCCGGGTGTCGGCGCCGACCGGCTCGCACCAGATGCCCAGGACCCCGCCCGCGTCCACTTCCCGGTACGTGACGCCTTCCGGCTCCCGCGCCCTGAGGTGCACGCTCTCCACACGAGTGCGCGTCGCGTCCAGCTCCGACTCGGGGACGACCAGACCGGCCATCCACTCCGCGAACTCGACCGCTTCCGGGCTCAGTTCGACGGTGATGTGATCGGACATGTGATACTTCCTCCTCGCGTCAGAACATCGTGTTGTCGTTGGCGGAGTGCTCCGGCACGTCCTGTACGGCGTCCCAGTGCTCGACGATCCTGCCGCCCCGCACCCGGAAGAGGTCCACGACCGCCTGGCCTCGCTCCCCGGGCGCGTCGACGGCGTGGCTGTGGACGGCGACCAGGTCGCCCTCGGCGATGATCCGCTTCGGGGTGATGGTGAGCTGCGGGTACTGCGCGAAGCAGGCGCCCAGCGCGGTCTTCGCACCCGCCCGGCCGTCGGGGACGTTCGGGCTGTGCTGGTGGTACTCCGAGCCCGTGAACCTGTCGATGGCGGTCAGGTCCTTGTGCTCAAGGAGCTGGTCGACGAACTCGCCGACCAGCCTCTTGTTGTACGCGGTGAGCCGTGCGGGGCCGGGCTCCTCGGTCCGCGGGCGGCTGATCGTGGAGAACATGTCGCTGCCGTTGACCGTGGTCGCCGGTACGTTCTGCAGCACGTCCCAGTGCTCGGCGATCTTCCCGGCCTGGAAACGGAACATGTCGAACGCGGCCATTCCAGGGATGCCGGGAACAAGGACGACGCTGGAGTGCATGAGCACCATGTCGCCCTCGGAGATGACACGCTTGATGTCGTACGTGGCGTCCGGGTACTGCTGCCGCCAGGCGGCACCGAAGGCCTTGAGTGCCTCGGCACCGTCAGGGGCCAGCGGGTTGTGCTGGATGTAGTCCGGCCGCACGAAACGGCCGACGACCGACATGTCACCCTGCTCGAAAACGCCCCTCATCATCTGGACTGCGACCGTCTTCTGGTAAGCGAGGCGGGCGTTCTCGCCATGTCCGCCGACCGGGGTGCGCGCCGCTCGGGCGCTCTCGGGCGCCCGGGACAGCGGACCGGCGACGGCCGAGGGGGCGGCGGCAACCGCGGCGGCCGCGAGGGCGGCGACCAGGACACTGCGGCGGCCGGGTGCTGTGGGGTTCACGGGGTTCTGTTCTCCGAACTCGGTTGAATCGCGGGTGGCTTGACGAGTTACGCGCCTGGCGGCGGCGTTCGCCATGCGTCCAGCGTGGCCGCCGCCGCAGTCCGATACCATGGCGCGAATGCCAACTATCGACGGGATCACGCCATGACATCCGTTCACCGAGTCGCCGTTCTGGCCGTCGACGGGGTGTATCCGTTCGAACTGGGCATCCCCAGCCGGGTGTTCGGGGCGACGGATGGCCGTTACGAGGTCCTCACCTGCACCGTCGACGGCAACCCGGTCCGCACCAACTCCGACTTCTCCATCACCACCGAGCACGGCCCCGAGGCTCTGCGCACCGCCGACACCGTCGTCATCCCGCCCTTCAGCACCACCGCCGTCACCCCGGAGGTGCCTCAGGCCGTGGTGGAGGCGCTCACATCCGTCGCTGCCGGCACCCGCCTCGTGTCGATCTGCACCGGCGCCTTCGTTCTCGGCGCCGCGGGGCTCCTCGACGGGCGGCCGGCCACCACCCACTGGGTCGTGGCGGACCTCTTCCGCTCATGGTTCCCCAAGGTCGCGCTGGATCCGAACGTCCTGTTCATCGACGACGGGGACGTACTGACCTCAGCCGGCGCCGCCTCCGGGCTCGACGTCTGCCTGCACATCATCCGCAAGGACCATGGCAGCGAGGTCGCCAACCAGGTGGCCCGTATGTGCGTCGTCCCGCCCTGGCGTGACGGCGGGCAGGCGCAATACATCCGGCACCCGGTCCCCGAGGCCACGACCAGCGGTACGGCCACCGCACGCCAGTGGGCGCTGGAGAACCTCCACGAGCCGATGGCCCTGGCAGACCTCGCCGAGCACTCGCACATGAGTCTGCGCACCTTCGTCCGCCGCTTCACCGAAGAAGTGGGGCTGAGCCCGGGACGCTGGCTGATCCAACAGCGCGTCGAGCGAGCCCGGCACCTCCTGGAGACCACCGACCTGCCGGTGGACGACGTCGCCGGCCGGGTCGGCTTCGCCGGCGGCACCTCCCTGCGAGAACACCTCCACGCCGCCATCGGCGTCTCGCCGCTCGCCTACCGGCGCACCTTCCGCGGCGCCGAGTCGACACCCTGAACACACCGCCGACACCCGTCTTGCGGTCGCCGACTCGACCCACTTAGGCTTACGATCGTAATTCTAAAGGTCCGGAGCCGGACCGCGCACGGAGGTCCCTCCGCATCATGCCGAGCCTGCACACCCCCAAACCCGTCCGCGCGGACGCCGCGCGCAACCGCACCCGCCTGCTCGACGCCGCGCGTATCGCGTTCGCGTCCGAGGCACCGGTGTCCCTGAAACAGATCGCGCGGGACACCGGGGTGGGCATCGCGACGCTCTACCGCCACTTCCCCACCCGGGAAGCACTGGTCGAGGCGATCTACCAGGAGGAGCTGGCCCAACTGCGTGCCGACGCCGAAGACCTGCTCGGCACGGAGGATCCGGCCCATGCGCTGCGCAGCTGGATGGACCGCTTCGCCGACTACGCCAGTACGAATCGGGAGACGGCACACGCGCTACGCGTGGTTCTCGCGTCCTACCAGGGCCCCGCGTCACCGGCGCGCGAACAACTCCGCGCCGCGGTTCAGGCCATCCTTGACGCCGGTACGGTCGTGGGGGCGCTGCGCGACGACGTCCGCGCCGAGGACCTCGTCATCGCCCTTGTCGGCATGTTCACCACGGCTTCGCCGACCGACGGGCGCGAGCAGTTGGACCGCTTGCTCGATCTGCTGACGGACGCGGTCCGGGGTACGGCCCCGCCGGGACCGTACGCCCCTCCTCCTGCCTGCTGACTACATGTTGATCATGTGACCGGCCAGCCCGTGCACGGCCTCCTTGACGGCCTCCCCCAGGGTCGGATGGGCGTGCACGTTGCGGGCTACCTCATGGACCGTGAGATCCCACTGCTGAGCCAGGGTCAGCTCCGGGAGCAGTTCGGTGACGTCCGGGCCGATGAGATGGGCTCCGAGGATCTCGCCGTACTTCGCGTCACTGATCAGTTTCACGAAGCCGGTGGCGTCGCCCAGCCCGTGTGCCTTGGCGTTCGCGGTGAACGGGAACTTGGCGACCCGGACGTCGTGGCCGAGGTCACGGGCCTGGGCCTCGGTGTAGCCGAAGCTCGCGATCTGGGGCTGGCAGTAGGTGGCGCGCGGGATCATCGCGTAGTCCAGTTCCATGGTCTCGGCGTCCGCGAGCGTCTCGGCGGCGATCACCCCCATCGCCTCGGCGGTGTGCGCGAGCATCAGCTTCGCCGTCACGTCGCCGATGGCGTAGAGGTGCGGAACGGAGGTGCGGCAGTGGCCGTCCACGTCGATCGCGCCGCGCTCGGTGAGCCGTACGCCCGTGCTCTCCAGGCCGTAGCCGGTGACGTTCGGGGCGAAACCGATGGCCTGGAGGACCTTGTCGGCCTCCAGGACCTGCTGGGTGCCGTCCTTGGCGGTGACCGTGACGCGGACCTGCGGTCCGGACTCGTCGATGGCGTCGACGCGGGTCGAGGTGAGGACGTCGATGCCCAGCTTCCGGTACTGCTTGGCGAGTTCGGCGGAGACCTCGGTGTCCTCCAGCGGGGCGACCCGGTCCAGGAACTCGACGATGGTGACCTTCACGCCGTAGTTGTGCAGGACGTAGGCGAACTCGACACCGATGGCCCCGGCGCCGGCGATCACGATGGAGTGCGGCAGGTCCTCGGCGAGTATTTGTTCCTCGAACGTGACGACGCGCGCGCTGCGCTTGGTACCGGGGAGCAGCTTCGGAGTTGCGCCGGTGGCGATGATGCAGTGGTCGAAGGCGATGGTGCGGGCGTTGCCGTCGTAGCCGGCCACCTGGAGGGTGTGCGGGTCGAGGAACGTGCCGCGCCCGGCGATCTCCGTGATGTTGTTCTTCTTCATCAGGTAGTGGACGCCCTTGACCCGGCCGTCGGCGACCTTCCGGCTGCGGCGGTAGGCCTCCCCGTAGTCGAAGGAGACCTCGCCGTCGGTCTTGATGCCGAAGGTCTTCGCCTCGCGCGTGAAGATGTGAGCGAGTTCGGCGTTGCGGAGCAGGGCCTTGGTGGGGATACAGCCTACGTTCAGGCAGACACCGCCCCAGTACTTCTCCTCGACGACCGCGACCCGCTTGCCCAGTTGGGCGGCCCGGATGGCCGCGACGTAACCGCCGGGCCCGGCACCGAGTACGACGACGTCGAAACGCTCACCCTGCTCGTCCATGGACGGTTCCTTTCTGCTGGGCCGGTCGCCTCCCGTCGAGGGGGCTGACTCGCACCCGATCGAACAACCTGTTACCTGTTCATCGACTCGGCATCCGGTCGCACGGACGTCCGCTTCAGCACCCCGATGCCGTGATCCGTGCCCGCGAACGCTGTCATCGGCGGCGGTCCGGCGCTTCGACGACTTCATGCACTCCCGCCTCGGCGGCGCCCAGCGCGAGGGTGTCGAGCCCGAAGGCCGCGACCGGGCCGTGCGCGCCCGGCTTGAGGACGGCATCCGGCGCCGCCGCCCGAACGGCGCCCCAGGCCAGCAGGGATCCCGTCATCTCGTAGGGATCGGGTCCGGTGAGAGCCGTCCTGGCCAGATGCCGGCCCGAGCCGTCCCGGGCCACGGCGATCACCAGGGAGCGTCCGTCGCTGTCCGGCTCGCGATGCGCTCCCGGGAGGCGCCCGGACAGCCGGGTCAGCGCGGACCGTACCCGTGCCGACCTGAGCAGGGGTGCATGGAGTGCGGCCGCGATCTGCACCGGACGGGCCCACCCGCCGAACCAGCCCAGGCCCACCTCGACGCTCTCCAACTGCGGGAACACCTCCGGCAGTCCGAGATGCTCCGAGCCCGGGACGGTCATGGTCGCGCGCCGCACACCCGCGTAGTGGAACGTGCGGACGCGCTGGGCGGCACGTTCGTCGACCAGCCGGGAAGGAGCCCCCGGGCGTGGCGGGCGGTAGGCGAACCCGTCCTCGGCCGCCGCAGCGACGAGTGTCTGCCGGGTTCCCCCTGTGGTCAGGGTCCAGGCGTCCCGCAGGGTGCTCCGGTAGCGCAACGGATCCCCGTGCCCGGAGCGGGCGATGAAGTAGCCGATGTCGACATGCCGTGCCCGCTCGCCCGCCCGCGTGAGGGCGAGCGCCCCGGCGAGGTTGCCCGGTACGTAGTCGTATCCGAATGCGGGCACCAGAGTCGCCCCCCGAACCGCGGCGACGGAGTCCAGTTCGAAGACGAACCGGGCGAACGCCCCCTCACCCGTGGAGTCGAGGTAGTGGGCCCCCGCCCGGGCCGCCGCCGTGACCGTCGCCACGCCGAGATCCCTGAACGGCCCCACCGTGGAGACGACGACGTCGCTCGGCTCCAGGAGCCGCGAGAGCTCGGCAGCCGAGGTGAGATCGGCCTCGGCCACCGGCAGATGAGCCCCGAAGCGGTCCACCACGGCCTGCATCCTGGCGCGGCTGCGCCCGACCAGGATCGGTTCCGCACCGCGTCTCAGGAGTTCCCTGAGCACTCGCTGACCGGTGTACCCCGTAGCGCCCAGCAGGACGATCCTGCGACTGTCCACGATCACACCTTCCAGACGGACCCGCCGGACGCGTTGTCACCACACCCATTGGATGACTCTCAGTCATTCATTGACCCTGAGTCATCCAATATACGATGGCGCACATGAGGAGGCCAAACCGGCGGCAGATGTACGCGGAGCAGACCCGGGCGGACCTGACGGCCGCCGCCCGCAGACTGTTCATGGACAACGGGTTCGCGGGCACGCCGGTCGAGGCGATCACCGAAGCGGCGATGGTGAGCAAGGGCACCTTCTACCACCACTTCCCGGACAAGAGAGCGATGTTCGCCGAGCTGTACACCGGGCTGATCCAGCAGGTCGCTGCCCTCGGTGACACGACCGCGGAGGAGGCCGCAGCGACCCCGGACACCTCCGCCATGACGGAGGCCCGTTCCCTCGCCCTCGCCTTCCTGCGACGGTCCGTCGACGACCCGCTGCACCGCGAGCTGATGGCCCAGGCGCCCGCGGTCCTGGGCGAGCAGTACCGGCGCATCAACGAGACGGTCGCCCAGCCGCCGATCGAACAGCTGCTCACCGTCATGGCCACCCGGGGGGAACTGAAGCCGGACACACCGATCGCCACCACCGCGCGGCTGCTGCTGGCCTGCCTGTGCGAGGGCAACCACATCATCGCGACCGCGGAGGACCCGGAAGGCGCCCTGGCCGACACGGGCCGAGCGCTCACCCTCCTGCTCTCCGGCCTGGCCGCCGACAGCGCCTCGCACTGACGCCGCTCCCCGCACCGCCCCACCAGCCGCGAGTCGTCGGCCCCCGACGCACCGTCCGTAGACTTCCATCATGGAACGGAAGAGCTTTCAGGACATGACCTGCCCGGTCGCGCTGACACTGGAACGGGTGGGCGAGTGGTGGAGCATCCTCATCCTGCGCGACGCGACCCACGGCATCACCCGGTTCGACGAGTTCCAGAAGAGCCTGGGCATCTCGCCGAACTCCCTGACCCGCCGGCTCGGCGCACTCGTCGAGGCGGGCCTCCTTCAACGGCGCCGCTACAGCGAACGGCCGCCGCGGGACGAGTACATCCTCACCGAAGCCGGGCACGCGTTCCGCCCGGTGCTCATCGCGCTGTACGCCTTCGGCCTTGAGCACTTTCCGCCGGAGGCGCCCAACATCCGCGTGGTGGACAAGGAGTCGGGCGCCGACGTGGACCCCCTGATGATCGACCGCACGACCGGCCGCCCCATAGACGAGGAGCACTCCATGTTCCTGCCGGGCCCGTCCGCGGACGACCGGCTCCGCGCACTGCTCGAACGACGGAACGAGCACGCCTCCTGAACCCAAAGCCTGGATCCAACGGTGACTTCCATCACTGCAGTTAGTTACTTGCATGATGGTAGTCACCCTCTTACTGTTAGCGCTTGAGCCCACAGGCGAGGACGAGCACGTGGGCTACGCGCTCGGGTCACTTGGCCGGGCACCGCTCCACCGGCCGCCGCCCAGGCGGGGCAGTCACACGACGAGGTGTGCCATGAGCGCTTCAGCAACGGACCGAGCCGTCCGGCACCACCGCACGACGATCGCGATGATCGCAACGAGCCTACGGAGTGATCGACGTCGGCTCGGTCCGAGTGAACGGACCGCCATCGCCGGGCAGTTCTCCCGTGACGCGGCACGGGTTCGCTCGGACAGCCGCTTACAACCGTGCGCACACGGATTGCGCACCCGCGTCCGCCGCACATCCGCAGTTCCGTCCTGAGCGGCAGTCAACCGTCTGACACCGGACGACCGTTCACCACCTCACGGGAGAGCCCGACGAACGGGCCTCCCTGCTACGACACCACCCCGTATCCCGGGTCGTGGTGCGAGCCCCTCTTCCTCGTATCGCGGGTCCGCTCCAGGGACAGCCGTGCCCATCGGTCGCACCCTCGACGTCCCCGGCTTCCGGGGCACCACTCCGAAACACCTCAACCGCAAGGACACATCGATGACGATGACTGCTGTTGTCATGCGCAAGGGCGGACTCGAACTGATCGAGACGCCGATCCCCCGGCCCGGCCCGGGAGAGGTGCTGGTCAAAACCCTCGCGAACGGTATCTGTGGGAGTGACCTGCATGCTGTCACGCACGGCTCCGAACTGATCGAGGGCTACAAGGCGGTAACCGGCGCCGCACCGTTCGACCTCGAAGCGCGGACCTCCCTGGGTCACGAGTTCTGCGCCGAGGTGGTCGAGAACGGACCGGGCACGCGCGGGGTGCACGCGCCCGGCACGCGGGTGGTCTCGGTGCCGTTCCTGCTGCGGCAGCCGCAGCCGGTGCTGCTCGGCTTCGGCGGTGTCGACACCCCGGGCGGCTACGCCGACTACATGCTCCTGTCCGAGGACCTGCTCATCCCGGTGCCGGACAGCGTGCCCACCGACATCGCCGCCCTCACCGAACCGCTGGCCGTCGCACTGCACGCGGTCAACCGTGGCGCCCTCGGATCCGACGACGTGCCCATCGTCATCGGCTGCGGCCCGATCGGACTGGCGGTGATCGCGGTGCTCAAGATGCGGGGCATCGGCCCGATCATCGCCGCGGACTTCTCCCCCACCCGCCGGGCCATGGCCACCGCGCTCGGCGCCGACATCGTGGTCGACCCGCGCGAGACCTCGCCGTACGACTCCTGGCGTTCGGTCGCAGCCGTGTCGGACCCGGCGCGGTTCGGCCGCCGGACGGTGACGTTCCCGGACTCCGCATTCCGTCCGTCGGTGGTGTTCGAGTGCGTGGGCGTCCCCGGAGTCATCCAGCAGATCCTCGGCGGGGCCGCCGCGTGCACGAAGATCGTCGTCGCCGGGCTGTGCATGGAACAGGACACCTTCTACCCCACCTTCGGTGTCTTCAAGGAGATCGACCTGGTCTTCTCCGTCTCCTACACGGTCGAGGAGTTCGCCCAGACCCTCGGACACCTGGCCGCCGGCGAACTCCACGTCGATCCGCTCATCACCAGCCGGATCGGACTCGCCGACGTGGCCGACGCCTTCGTCAGGCTCCGCGACCCCGAGCAGGACGCCAAGATCATCATCACCCCCCACGCCCGCTGACCCCCACTCACCGCACACGCACCGGAGGAAGACCATGACCGCAGTACAGACCGCGAGCAAAGTGCCCGTCGTCTCGCTCCCGCAGACCGAGCTCCTCACGCTCAACGTGAACGACGTCCCCCTGTTGAAGGACGCGCTCGGCCCCGGGATCAGCTTCCAGCCTCTGTTCCTCGACCCCGAGATGGGCATCTGGTCGATCCTCGGCACCTTCGCTCCCGGGGTGGAGCTGCCCATCCATCTGCACACCGGAGGGGTGCACGGATACACCCTCAAGGGCGAGTGGCTCTACAAGGAGTACCCCGACCAGCGGCAGACCGCCGGCTCGTACCTCTACGAGCCCGCCTCGTCGGTGCACACCTTCGCCGTGCCTCCGACCAACACCGAGGACACGGTCGTGCTGTTCGTCATCAACGGCGCCAACGTCGGCTTCACCGAGGACGGACAGTTCCACTCGGTGCTGGACGCGGTGACCGTCCAGAAGCTGACCGAGCAGTGCGCCGAGGCCCAGGGTCTCGGGCCCGTCAAGTACCTGACGGGCGGCACGGCGAAGTACACCACCGGCTGACCGAGCGAACGGAGAATCCCTGTGCCCGCCGTATTCGTCCATGGCGTACCCGACACGCACCACGTCTGGGACGACGTCATAGCCCACCTGACACGGACCGACGTCATCGTCCTTTCCCTGCCCGGCTTCGGAAGTCCCGTGCCGGACGGCTTCACCTCCACGAAGGAGGAGTACGCCGACTGGATCATCGCCCGGCTGGAGGAGATCGGCAGCCCTGTGGACCTCGTGGGCCACGACTGGGGCTGCATCCTCACCTCCCGCGTCGCCTCGGTCCGTCCCGACCTGGTGCGGACGTGGGCCGCCGGGGGCGCCCAGATCGCCGGCGCGGACGAGTGGCACGACCTCGCGAAGGTCTGGCAGACCCCCGAGGCCGGAGAGCAGTGGATGGCCGCACTCGACCCGTCGGAGCTGAGCGGACTGCTCCACGCCAACGGCGTTCCCGCCCAGCACGCGGAAGACAACGCGAGTCGCATGGACGCCACGATGAAGGACAGCATCCTGCGCCTCTATCGCTCCGCGGTCCGGCTGTGGGAGGAGTGGCAGCCCGGTCTGGTGGACATCACCAGCCCCTCTCTCGTGTTCTGGGGCACCGACGACCAGTTCGCACCCGTGGAGTACGCCGAACCCGTCGCGAAGGCTGTCAGGGCCACAGGCGTGATCAGGCTGGACAGCGGGCACTGGACGCCACTCCAGCGCCCGCGGGAACTCGCCGACGCACTGGCACAGCACTGGGCGAGCGTGCCCGTGTAGGTACAGCTCAAGGAGCGAGTGTGCCGGCAGCGATGAACTCGGCTGCGTGAAGCCCTGCCGGCGCTCGCCTCTCCATTCCCACCGTCGTGAAGAGGAGAGCTCCATGTCCCGACTGAACCGCTTGACCGTCCTGGGCTCCGGTGTGCTGGGCGGACAGATCGCCTGGCACAGCGCGTTCAAGGGCAAGACCGTCACCGTCTACGACATCGCACCGGACGCCATCGAGCGGTGCCGAGCCGCACACGACCAGTACGCCGCCATCTACCTGTCCGTCGTCGGCGCCGACGACACGGACATCGCCGCCACGAGGGAACGCCTGACCTACAGCACCGACCTGGCTTCCGCGGTCGCACAGACAGACCTGGTGATCGAGGCGGTGCCGGAGATCCCGGAGGTCAAGTCGGCCGTGTACGAGGAGATGGCCGGACTCCTGCCTCCGGCGGCCCTCATCGCGACCAACTCCTCGACGTTCCTGCCCAGGGACTTCGCCTCGGCCACCGGCCGTCCGGAGAAGTTCTGTGCTCTGCACTTCTCCAACTTGATCTGGTCGATGAACTTCACCGAGATCATGGCGCACCCCGGTACGACAACGAAGACGCTCACCGAGGTGACGGAGTTCGCCGTCGAGATCGGCATGCTGCCGATCCCCGTACGCAAGGAGCAGAACGGGTACGTCGTCAACACGTGGCTGGTGCCCTTCCTCAACGCCGCACAGACCCTCGTGACCAACGGGGTCGCCGCTCCCGAGGACGTGGACCGCACCTTCCTGTACACCGGCGCCAGATTCGGGCCGCTGGGCATGATGGACATGATCGGCATGAAGACGGCGTACGACGTCCTCGCCCACTGGGCCGGGGAGACCGGCGACGCGCAGATGAGCGCCAACGCCGAGTACATCAAGGGCAACTTCCTGGACCAGGGTCTGCTGGGGCTGCAGACCGGCAAGGGCTACTACACCTACCCCGACCCTGCCTACCAGCGCCCCGGTTTCCTCGACGTCCCCGCCCTCTCCGCCGTCCCGCGCCTCGTGTCCTTGATCGCGCAGCAGTGACCGCGGCCTTCGCCGATCCGTCGCCCACACCTCACGAAACGAAGGAAACCGACATGAGTGGAACCGCCGAGGCGGCATCGCGACTTCAGCACGTCGACGTGCTGATCGTCGGAGCCGGCATCTCCGGCATCGATCTGGGCTACCACCTGACCACGAAGCAGCCGGGCCGGACCTTCGCCGTCGTCGACGGCCGCGACGCGATCGGCGGGACCTGGGACCTGTTCCGCTACCCGGGCATCCGCTCCGACGCCGACATGCAGAGCTTCGGCTTCGAGTTCAAGCCGTGGACCAAGGACAACGCGATCGCCGACGCCCACGAGATCCTCGACTACCTGCAGGAGACGATCACCGAGAACGGCCTCGACCGGCACCTGCACCTCGGACACAAGGTGCTCCGCGCCGACTTCTCGTCCGACACGGCACGCTGGACGGTCACACTCGAACGGACCAGTGACGGCGAACAGTTCGACGTCACCTGCGGCGTGCTGTTCTCCGCCGCCGGCTACTACGACTACGACGGCGGATACACCCCCCACTTCGAGGGGCGCGAGGACTTCGGCGGCCTGATCGCCCACCCGCAGCAGTGGCCGGAGGATCTCGACTACACCGGCAAGAAGGTCGTCGTCATCGGCAGCGGCGCCACGGCCGTGACACTCCTGCCGTCGATGGCGGGCACAGCGGGACACGTCACGATGCTGCAGCGCTCACCGTCGTACGTCCTGCCGGTCCCGCGCAAGGACCCGATCGCCAACACCCTGCTTCGACTTCTGCCGGACGCGGTCGCGTACGCAATCACCCGGCGCATCAACATCAACCGCCAGCGTCTGATCCTGTCCCTCAGCCGACGCTACCCACGGCAGATGCGCCGGCTGATCCGCCGGCTCAACGCCGCAGCGCTTCCCGAGAGTTACGCGGTCGACACACACTTCAACCCCCGTTACAACCCGTGGGACCAGCGCCTGTGTGTGGTCCCCGACTCCGACCTGTTCAAGGCCATCTCCAGCGGTGGGGCGTCCGTGGTCACCGATCACATCGTCCGGTTCACCGAGCGCGGCATCCTCCTCAAGTCGGGCACCGAGCTCGACGCCGACATCATCGTCACCGCCACCGGACTGAACATGCTGCCGTTCGGCGGGATCGCCCTGCACGTCGACGGACATCCAGTGGAACTCAACGACCGGCTGATGTTCAAGGCCATGATGGTCAGCGGCGTGCCCAACTTCGCGTTCGCGCTCGGCTACACCACCAACGCGTGGACGCTCAAGGTCGACCTGGTCTCCGACCACCTGTGCCGGATGCTGGCCCACATGGACCGCTTCGGCTACGCCGCCTTCACACCGGTCGTCGACGACCCGGCGCAACCCCGGCGGCCGTTCCTCGAAATGGACGCGGCCTACATCAAGCGCGCCATGCACCTGTTCCCGCAGCAGGGCTCCCACGGCCCCTGGACGGTGGACCAGAACTACGCGCTCGACCGTGAGCGGCTGCGTGGCCGATCGGTCGAGGACCCCGCGCTGCACTTCACCCGTGCCGTGCTGGGCGCGGCGGAGACGCCCGAGGAAGCGGCCGCGTGAGCACCCCCGCCTTCCTCTCCGTCAACGGCCGGCGCACCCGCGTCCGTGTCGAGGGCGACCCGGCCGACCCGCCCGTGCTGCTGTTGCACGGCATCGGCCGCAGTCTCGAGGACTGGGCCCCGCAGTACCCGCGCCTTGCCCAGGGGCATCGGCTGATCGCCCTGGACCTTCCGGGTTTCGGGTTCTCCGCCCGCTCCCCCGAACCCGCCACGCTCGACGTGCTGGCCCGGGGAGCGATTGACACGCTCGACGCCCTCGGCGAGCGGCGGCCCCTGCACCTGGTCGGCAACTCGCTCGGCGGCGCGATCGCCCAGCAGTTGCTCGTTTTCGAGCCGGAACGGGTCGCCTCGCTGGTGCTGGTGAACAGCGCAGGATTCGGCTCCGAGGTCGCACTCCCGCTGCGGCTGCTCGCCCTCCCGGTTCTCGGCCGTATCGCCACCCGACGCACCAGCCGCGCCGGGGCGTGGATGGCCGAGCGCCTGCTTTTCGCCGACCCGCTACTGGCCACCAAGGAGCGGATCGATCATGCGTTGGCCATCGCCCGACAGCCCGACCCGAACGCCGTACTGCTTGAGACCGTCCGACAACTCGCCACGGTGCGTGGCACCAAGCCCGGCTGGCGGGCGGACCTGACCGCCGTCGTCAGGAAGCACCCCCGCCCCACCCTGATCATCTGGGGCGACCGGGACCGGGTCCTGCCGGCCCGTCATCTCGACTCCGCGCACCGGCTCCTCCCGCACGCCGAGACGTATCTCTTCGCCGGGGCCGGTCACATGCCGCAGATCGAATACCCCGACGAGTTCGCCGCCCGCGTCCTGACGTTCCTCGCACACAGCACCAACAGCACCAGTAGTGGAGCCCCTTGATGTTCACCAGCCCGTTCCCCGATGTCGACATCCCCGAAGTGAGCGTGTTCGACATGCTCTTCGTGGACATCGACCAGACCGACCTGGACCGGATCGCACTCGTCGACGCCGTCGATGGCGCGCGAACGACCTACCGGGAGCTGATCGGGCGGGTGAACGCGACATCCGGCGCCCTCGCCGCCCGTGGGGTCGGCGTCGGGGACGTGGTGGGTCTCCTCGCTCCTAACTCGTCCCTGTTCGCGGTGGCCTTCCACGGCATTCTGCGGGCCGGCGCCACGGCGACCACCGTCAACGCGTTGTTCACCGCCCAGGACATCGCCAAGCAGCTCACCGACGCGCGCGCGACGATGCTGATCACCGTCGGCGCGCTGCTGCCGCAGGCCCAGGAGGCGGCGCGGTCGGTGGGGATCACGCCCGGGTGCCTCATCGTCCTGGACGGCGAAGGCGAGACCGCCACTGGACACCCGAATGCCGACGATCTGCTGGCCCAGGGCGCCCCGGCTCCGCAGGTCTCCTTCGATCCCGCCACGCACCTGGCCGTGCTGCCCTACAGCTCCGGAACCACCGGCAACCCCAAGGGCGTCATGCTCACGCACCGGAACCTGGTGGCCAACATGGCGCAGATCCGCCCCCTGCTCGGGATGAGGTCCGACGACAACATGCTCGCGGTGCTGCCGTTCTCCCACATCTACGGGATGACCGTGCTGCTCAACGCCGCGCTGCAGGCGCGGGCGACGCTGGTCGTCATGCCCCGGTTCGAGCTGGCCGCGTTCCTGGACACCATCCAGGAACACCGGATCACCTACAACTTCATAGCGCCACCCGTCGCGGTGGCACTGGCCAAGCACCCGCTGATCGACGCATACGACCTGTCGTCGCTGCACACCCTCCTGTCCGGTGCCGCACCGCTGGACGCCGAACTCGGAAACGCCGTGGCCGAGCGTCTGGGCGTGCGCGTACTCCAGGGCTACGGCATGAGCGAGCTGAGCCCGGTCAGCCACGTGATGCCCCTGGACGGCGGCCAGGCACACTTCGGTGAGGTCGCGCCGCTCAGTTCGTGCGGCTGGCCCGTACCCAACACGCTCAACAGGATCGTCGATCCCGTCACCGGCCAGGACGTCGCCTACCCGACGGCAGGTCTGAGCAAGCCGGGCGAGCTGTGGGTGAAGGGACCGAACGTGATGACCGGCTACCTGGGCAACGCGGAGGCGACCGCCGACACGATCGACTCCGACGGATTCCTGCACACCGGAGATCTCGCACAGGTCGACCGCATCGGCCGGGTGTTCATCGTCGACCGGCTCAAGGAACTGATCAAGTACAAGGGTTACCAGGTCCCGCCCGCCGAACTCGAGGCCCTGCTGCTGACCCACCCGGCCATCAGCGACAGCGCGGTCATCGGGGTCGCCGACGACGACGGCGAGGAGATCCCCAAGGCCTTCGTGGTCCGCCGGCCCGGGACCGACCTCACCGCGGCCCAGGTCATCGAGTTCGTCGCCGGCCGGGTCGCCCCGTACAAGAAGGTCCGGCGGGTCGAGTTCATCGACGTCATACCCAAGTCGGCGTCGGGCAAGATCCTCCGAAAGGACCTCCGCGCCTCGACCGGCTGACGACGAACCGGGACGTCGGCGCCCGCACCGGCCCCGGGCGCAGGGTGCCCTGCCCGTCGACGGGCAGGGCACTCTTCCGCCGTCCCGCGGATCAGGCCTGGCCACCCCGAGGCAGGAGTGCCTCGCCGAGCATGCGCCAGTACGGCATCGCGGACTCACCCGGCCGGATCCCGATCACCTGGATCGCGACATGATCGGCGCCGGCCCCGACATGGGCGTGGAGCTTCTCGACGATGCTGTCCAGGTCGCCCCAGAACACGAGATCGTCGACGATGCGGTCGCTGCCGCTCGCGATCTCCTCCTCCGTGTAGCCCAGCCGACGGAACTTGGCGACGTTGTACGGAGTGTTCAGGTAGATGTGCAGATGCTCGCGCGCGATCGCGCGGGCCTTGTCGGGGTCGGACTCGAAGAGCACCGCGTGCTCGACGCCCAGGAACGCGTCCGGTCCGAGGATCTCGCGCGCCTGCGCGGTGTGCGCCACGTTGACGTGATAGGTCTGCGCGCCGGCGGTGCGTTCGCCTGCCAGCTGGAGCATCTTGGGCCCGTACGCGGCCATGATGCGGCGCATCGGAGCCTGCGGCAGGGGGTTGGGCGTCTCGACCGCGTCCATCTCGTCAAGGTACGCGGTCATGGCCGCCAGGGGCTTGGCCGCCGGGCCCCGACCCGGACCCGGCCCGCCGCCGAATCCAAGACCGAGCACATGCCGGTCGGGGTAGGCGTCGGCGAGCAGAAGGCCGGCACCGTACGCCCACCGGGCTCCGCGTGACCAGATCTGTGCGATGCCGTTGACCACCCTGAGCCGCTCGGTGCAGGAGAGCAGATAGCCGGCGTGCGTGAACGCGTCGCGCCCAAGGAGTTCGGGAATCCACACCGCCCGCCAGCCCTGTTCTTCCAGCTCCTGAACCGACTCGCGGATCCGCGCCGCCGACTGGGCCTCGAAGTCGAAGGTGTAGACCCCGAACGTGCCGAGATCAAGACCGTCAATGGCGCCCATCAGAACATCTCCTCGCAGTCGATCACGTGTTAAGTACAGACAGGTCTGTCTTTCGCTTGCGGGCAGACAGACCTGTCTGTTAACTTACACGGCATGAGCACGATGTCCATCCGGCGCCCTGCCCGGGATCGAATTCTCGACACGGCCTGCGAGCTGTTCTACACCCATGGCATCCACGCCGTGGGTGTGGACAGGCTGATCGCCGAGTCGGGAGTCGCCAAGGCCACGCTGTACAAGCAGTTCCCCAGCAAGGACGACGTGGTCGCCGCCTACTTGCGACGGATGGACGACAGCTGGCGGCGCCAGCTGCGCTCGGCGGCACTGGCGGCCGGGGATGATCCACGCGAGCAGCTCTTCGGTCTCTTCGTCGCGCTGGAGCAGGCAGCACGAGCGGGCACGCTGGGCTGCGCGTTCATCAACGCGGTGGCGGAGTACGACCCGGGCAGCACGGCGCACACCATCACCGCCGAGCACAAGAGCAACGTCCGCGACTGGGTGCGGGGCCTGGCCGCCGCGGCCGGCGCCACAGACCCGGGCATGCTCGCGTTCCAGCTCACCCTCCTCATCGACGGCACTCTGGCGGCCACACGCGTCGAGCGTGCCGCCGAGGCCGCCGAGGCCGCCAAACAGGCGGCGCGCACTCTGCTCGACGCGGCCTGCGCGGGGCCTGCCTGAAGTTGCCGGGCCGACAACGCCCGACACTTCCCCCGTCGACCAACTCCGGCCTTTTTCGCAGCTCCCACGTAGACAGACCTGTCTGTCCAGTAGACAGACCTTTCTGTCTTGATCCTCTCCAGAACACCACCACACCACAAAGGATTCGATCCACATGCCCGAGCAGCCCCTCCCCACCACCGCACACACCTGGTTCCTGGACTCCCGCCCGGAAGGCCGGCCCACCACGGCCAACTTCTCGCTACGTGAGACCGACCTCGCCACGCCCGGCCCTGGACAGCTCCTCGTCACCAACGAGTACCTTTCGGTCGACCCCTACATGCGCGGCCGGATGAGCGACAAGAAGTCCTACATCGAGCCCTACGACGTGGACGCGCCGATGGACGGCCCCGCGATCGGCCGCGTCCTCGCCTCCAACGCGGAGGGTTTCGCGCCCGGCGACTACGTGGTCCACGTCCTCGGCTGGCGCGACCACGCCGTCCTCGACGCCGCGGGCGCCCAGAAGGTGGACCCGAACCTGGCCCCGCTCACCGCCTACCTGGGCGTGCTCGGCGTCACCGGCCTCACCGCGTACATCGGCCTTGAGCGGTTCGCGAAGATCAAGGAGGGCGACACGGTCTTCGTCTCCGGCGCGGCCGGCGCGGTCGGCAGCCAGGTCGGGCAGATCGCCAAGCTGAAGGGCGCCGGACGGGTGATCGGCAGCGCGGGCTCGGACGAGAAGGTCAAGCTGCTGCTCGAGGAGTACGGCTACGACGCGGCGTTCAACTACAAGAACGGGCCGGTGGCCGAGCAGCTGGCGAAGGCGGCCCCGGACGGCATCGACGTCTTCTTCGACAACGTCGGCGGCGAGCACCTGGAGGCGGCGATCGGCGCGCTCAGGCTGCACGCGCGGATCGTCCTGTGCGGGATGGTCTCGCAGTACAACGACGAGCAGGTCGTGGGACCGCGCAACCTGTGGAACCTGTCCGTGACCCGGTCGGACATCCTGGCCTTCATGTTCAGCGAGGAGCTGGACCTCCAGCCCAAGTTCGTCCAGGAGGTCGGCGGCTGGCTCGCCGAGGGCAAGCTCCGCTACACCGAGACGGTTCGGCAGGGCCTCGACAGCACCCTGGACGCCTTCCTGTCGATGATGCGGGGCGAGAACGTCGGAAAGATGATCGTCAAGCTCTGAGCACGCTCCGCGTGTCCGAAGCGTGAGGGGCCCGCCACACGCACGGCGGGCCCCTCATCCATGGGGGCTCGAGAGCCCGGGCGCCCGGGAGAGCACTCGGGGCGATTCCGCAGGCGTCGCAAGCGCAGCCCGCTTGCGATCACCTACCCCCTCTTAGCATTACGGTCATAATTTAATAGGCCATGTCTTCTCACTCCCCAGGAACTCCCCATGGACCTCTCCACCAGCACCGCCCTCGTCACCGGGGCCAACCGGGGCTTCGGCCGGGCTCTCGCCGCCGAACTGCTCGCCCGGGGCGCCACCGTCTACGCCGGCGCCCGCAACCCGGACCAGGTCGACCTGCCCGGCGCCAAGCCGATCGCGCTCGACATCACGGACCCCGCCTCCGTCGCGGCCGCCGCCGAGGCCACCGGCGATGTGCGCGTCCTCATCAACAACGCCGGGTCGAACACCGGCGCCGACCTGCTCACGGCCGATCCGGCCGACATCCGCCGGGAGATGGACACCCACTTCTTCGGCACCCTCTCGGTGGTCCGGAGCTTCGCGCCCCAGATCGCGGCGGGCGGCGGAGTGATCCTGAACGTCCTGTCCGGTCTGTCCTGGGTCAGCTTCCCGGAGATCGGCGCCTACTGCGCCGCCAAGTCCGCGGAGTGGTCGCTCACCAACGCACTGCGCGTGCAACTCGCCGACCGGGGCATCCGGGTGGCCGGACTGCACGTCGGCTACATGGACACCGACATGGTCCGGGACATCGACGCGGCCAAGTCCGACCCGGCCAACATCGCCCGGATCGCCGTCGACGGCATCGCCGACGGTGCCTACGAGATCCTCGCGGACAACGCGGCCCGCCAGGCGAAGGCGGCACTGTCCGGGGACCTCTCGGTGCTCTATCCCCAGCTCCCCTGAGAGCCGGCCTCTCAGAAACCCCCGCCCACAGACCCTCCGCACAGTACGCCCAGCAAGGGAACGTCATGACAGAGCACCGCAGACAACCGACTCGGTCCGGCAGCGCCGTCTGGGCCATCGCCATCACCAGCATCGCCGGATTCATCACAGCGCTCGACAACCTGATCGTCACCACCGCCCTGCCCTCCATCCGCAAGGACCTCGGCGGCGGCCTGGAGGACCTCGAATGGACGGTGAGCGCCTACACCCTCACCTTCGCGGTTCTGCTCATGTTCGGCGCCTCCCTGGGCGACCGCTTCGGCCGCCGCAAGCTGTTCGCCACCGGACTCGCGATCTTCACCGGCGCCTCGGCCGCCGCCGCTCTCGCCCCCGGGATGGGCGAACTGATCGCCGCCCGTGCGGCGCAGGGTGTCGGGGCCGCGGTCGTGACGCCGCTGACGCTCACCCTGCTGTCGGCCGCCGTCCCTGCCGAACGCCGCGGCGCGGCCTTCGGCATCTGGGGCGCGGCCAGCGGCATAGCCGTCGCCACCGGACCGCTCATCGGCGGCACGCTCACCGAGCACCTGTCCTGGCAGTGGATCTTCTGGGTGAACGTCCCGATCGGCCTGGCGCTGATCCCACTGGCCCTGCTCCGGCTGGACGAGAGCCACGGCCCGCACCCGAGTCTGGACCTCGTGGGCACGGTACTGGTCAGCGGCGGCCTGTTCGGCATCGTCTACGCCCTGGTGCGCGGCAACACCGACGGCTGGACCAGCACCCCGGTTCTGGGCGGCCTCTTCGCGGGTACAGCCCTTCTCGTCGGCTTCGTCCTGTACGAACTGCGCGCCGAGCATCCGATGCTGCCGATGCGTCTCTTCCGCCACCGGTCCTTCAGCGCGATCAACGTCGCCAGCCTTCTGATGTTCCTGGGCATGTTCGGGGCGATCTTCCTGCTCAGCCAGTATCTGCAGACCGTCGGCGGCTACTCGCCGATGGAGGCCGGCGTACGGATGCTGCCCTGGACCGCCATGCCCATGATCGCCGGGCCGCTGGCCGGGGTGTTCTCCGACCGCATCGGCGGGGGTCCGGTCGTCGCGGTGGGCATGGCCCTGAACGCCGTGGGCCTCGGGCTGTGGGCGCTGGCCGTCGAACCGCAGGTGACCTACACCCACCTGCTGCCCGCACTGATCGTCTGCGGTATCGGCATGGGCATGTTCTTCGCGCCCAGCGCGAACCTCGTCATGAGCACCGTCCGCCCTGAGGAACAGGGCATCGCCTCCGGCGCGAACAACGCGATCCGCGAGGTCGGCGGCGCCATCGGCGTCGCGTCGCTGGCGGCGGTCTTCTCCGCCCAGGGCGGCTACGGCTCCGCCTCTCTGTTCGTGGACGGGCTGGTCCCGGCGCTGTGGGTCGGGGCGGGTGCGGTCGCCGTCGCGGCGGCCCTGGCGTTCCTGATGCCCCGGCGACGCGAGGCCCACGGTCCGGCTGCCGGACTCGCCACCGAGGACGCGCCGGTCGCGGCCTGAGGCACACACCGACGGGTGGCCCAGCCGGTCGCGGTTGGAGCCGCCCCTCGGCGCGTCCTACCCCTGACTCAACCGCCGGACGGGAACGTCACCGGTCCGCTCCCGACGCCATGAATGCCCGCAGATGCGCCAGCAGGGCCTCCGGCTGCTCCTCCGGGATGAAGTGCCCGCACTCCGGGATCTCGGCACCAATGACGTCATCCGCGTACGTACGCCAGATCTCCAGCGCGGGCAGGCGGGACGGCAGTCCCACGGAACCCCACAGCGCCAGCACCGGCATGGTCAGACGACGGCCCTCGGCCACGTCGACGTCGTCGAGTTCGACGTCCTGCTCCATGGCCCGGTAGTCGTCGAAGCTCGCGCGCATGGCACCGGGACGGGAGAACGCGCGGACGTAGGCGTCGACCGCGTCGGGTGTCAGCCCATGGCGGTTGTAGGTCCACCGCTCGAAGAAATACTCCAGATACCCGCGGATGTCGTGGCCCACGAGCCGCTCGGGCAGATCGGGCTGCATCTGGAACAGCCAGTGCCAGTACCCGGAGGCGAGCGAGACGTCCAGGCGGCGGAACATCTCCCGGGTCGGCACGATGTCGAGCACGGCCAGCCGCTCCACCTGCTCCGGACGGTCCAGCGCCCAGCGGTGCCCCACGCGGGCACCGCGATCGTGCCCCACGACCACGGCCTTCTCGAAGCCGAGCGCTTCGACGAGACCGGCCATGTCGGCGGCCATCCGCCGCTTGTCGTAGCCGGCCGTGGGCTTGTCGCTCCGGCCGTAGCCGCGCAGGTCGGGCGCCACCACGGTGTGGTCGGCGGCGAGCTCCGGCAGCACCTCCCGCCAGCACAGGGAGGTCTGCGGCCAGCCGTGGAGCAGGACGAGCAGGGGGCCCGACCCCGCCCTGACGTAGTGCAGGCGGACCCCGTCCACCTGCGTCACTCCGGTCGTCACCGTCGGCTGTCCCATTGAATGCGTCTCCTCGGCAGCGGCGAACTAACCCCCTTAGAGGGTTAAGCTAACGTGCAGAATGATGGCGTGGCAACGGACGACTTGTGGGTTTGGGACGGCGGGCGAATCTGCCTGGACTTCGTCAACACGCTGCGCTTCCGGTGGCGAACCACGCCGGAGGAGACGCTCAGGAATCCGGGTGACCTGTCCCGCTGGCTTCAGGAGGCAGGTCTGCTCTCGCCCGGTTCCGCCGCCCCGGATCCCGCCGCTACCGCCGTTCTGTCGTCGGGCCTACGACTGCGCGAGACACTCGACCGGGCGGTACTCGCGGTCGCCGACGGCCTGCTGCCCGCCTCGGGCGACGTCACGCTGCTGAACCGCTCGGCGGATGCGGCCCCTCGGCCCGCTCTGCAACTGGCAGTCAGGGACGGACGCCTGGAGCCGGCCGGTACCGCAAGCCGGACCTCCGACCCCGCGGCCGCGCTGGCGCTGATCGCCCAGGATGCCGTCGATCTTCTGCTGTCCGACGAGATCCGGCGGGTACGCGTCTGCGGCGCGGAGCGGTGCGCTCTGCGGTTCGTGGACCGCTCGCCCGCCCGCAATCGCCGCTGGTGCTCCATGTCCCGCTGCGGCAACCGCACCAAGGCCCGCCTTCACCAGGCCCGGACGCAGAGGGCCCGCCTCCGCTCGGACGCGCAAAGCGAGCGCACACCGTAGAACCGAACCCGCCACCGGCGCGTTCATTTCCTGCCGCTCACCCCAGGGGCTTCAGGCGGAATGCGGGGCCGGGAAGACTCTCGACGTCTTCGGCCTGTACGGCATGACCTTCTCCGCAGCGGATCTGGACGCCGACCGGTGCGCCGCACTCGCGATGCCGCGTCAGTACGGCCGGCCCCTCGGGGTCGGCAGCGTGGCGGTCCCCCCACTGCAGAAGTCCCATCACCGCCGGCACCAGGTCCATGCCCTTGGGGGTGATCACGTATTTCGGGCGGCTGCGCGAACCGGGCTCCTGGTAGCTCTCAGTGGCCAGGATCCCCTCGGCCACGAGCATCCGGAGCCGCGTCGAGAGAAGGTTGCGGGGGCAGCCCAGGACGCGTTCGAAGTCACCGAAGCGGGACGAGCCGTACCAGACCTCACGCAGGATCAGGATCGTCCACTTCTCGCCCACGATCTCAAGGGTCCGCGCGATCGAGCAGTTCGACGTGTCCCGGTCGAGGCGGAGGTCCGCACCGGTGTCCTTGGCAAGTTCGGTCCACGCAGTCATGGGCATGATTCTAACGCGATCTGAGTTTACTTTTCGATACCTAGAAGTGGGTGCACATATCCACTGCCACGCGTCAGCACCAGACCGGCCCCGCACGCCAACACCCGCCGCAACAGTGACGTACCCCACATGCCTCACAGGCTGTTGACAGCTCGTCACACGGTCCGTGATCCTCCTGATCGCAGCAGCGCGCATCACGGCGCAAGAGGCCGGTGAGCGCACGCCTGCTTTCGCGAGGTCCTGTCGGGACTTCGCCATCCCGACCTCTGACTCCTCCGCTCCTTCGCCGACCGCCCGGCACAGCACCCTGTGCGGCGAACGGCGACAGACGCGAGCAGCGCACCCTGTACCGCGCGCCGCACTTCGGCCGGGACGCCCCCTTGCCTCCGCTCGCCGTCGCCATGCCGCCGCCGGGCACACCCCCACCATCTCGATCCCGGAAGGCCGCGTGCCGCGCGGTCGTCCGCCCCACCGCTTGGAGATCGCGTGCACCCGCTCATTCCCCCGTCTCCCCCAGGTCACCCGCCGGCACCCCGTCACGCCGCCGAGCTGCACGGTATGGACCGCCTGCGCGAGACCGCACACCGTGCACAGCGCGCCTTCCTCGTCGTGAACGCGGTGCCGTTCTCCGTCGGCATCGTGTTGTCCTGTTTCACCGACGTTCCGGCGGCGACGGTGTCGGGGAACCTCACGCTCGGCATGGTGTGGGGCATCCTCCAGTGCGCGCTCTTCGTCGCCAGTGCCTGGCTCTACGAGGTGCGAAGTACGCGGTCGTCGGATCCCGTCGAGCAGTCCCTGAAGTGGGACGCGCCCCGCACCGAGGTATCAGGGGGCCGCCGCCGCCCACAGGGCCCGGCGGTGAAGCGGTGACCATGGACATCCTGAGCTCGGGTGTACTCGACCCCATCGGTCCGGATGCGAGACGCCCCGTGATCGTCGCCTTCCTGGTCTTCATCGGCGTGTCTCTGCTCTGGCTCTTCACCCTCGCCACCGCGGACGAGGTCGATCCGGAGAAGCTCTACGTCGCCGATCGGTCCCTCTCCCCCGCCTTGAACGGTTGGGCCATGGCCGGCGAACAGATCTCGGTCGTCACCCTGTTGACGGTCTCCGGCGGGATCGCCCTGTTCGGTTACGACGGGTTCACGTACGCCCTCGACGGTCTGATCGCGCTCGGTGTGCTGCTGCTCCTCGGACAGAAGATCCGCAACAGCGGTCACTACACGCTCGGCGGCCTGTTCTCCCTGCGGGCATCGGGAGACGGGCCCAGAATCGCCGCGAGCACGGTGACACTGGCCATCTCGGTCCCTCTCCTCGTCATCCAACTGCGTGCCGCAGGGATCAGCGTCGCCCTGCTGATCGGCCTCCCCAACGATGCCACCCAGGTGATATGCACGGTACTGATGGGCGGCCTCGTCGCCTGCTTCGCCGCGGTGACAGGGCTGCGCGGCAACAGTTTCATGCACGCCGCCAAGGTGCCGATCACCCTGGCGGTCCTCTTGGTGATGACCCTGCTCGCCCTGAGCAAGTTCGCGTGGGATCCCGGGGCCTTGCTGTCGGCCGCGGTGAAGAAGAGTGTGGCGCCCGATGCCTATCTGAAGCCCGGGCTCTGGCCGTACACAGCACGCCTCGGGTCACTCAACACGTTCGGCAATCACGTCGTCTTCATCCTCGGTACGGCCGTGATGCCTCCTATGATCCTGCGGATCGGCGCGTCCCGGAACGGGCGGGCGGCACGCCGGTCCATGACCATCGCCACAGGGCTGGGCGGCGTCTTCGTCGCCCTCGTGGTCACCACCGGCTTCGCCGCCGCGGCCTTGGTGGGTGGCACCGGCATCGGCGCGGTCGACGCCAGCGGGCAGACGGCCCCGATTCTGCTGGCCTCGGACGTGCTCCGCGAGGGTTCGACACAGCGCGTCACACTGATCACTCTGATGGCGTGCGTCATCTTCCTCACCGTACTCACCACAGTGACCAGCGTGACGTTCGCCGCCGCGGTCTCCCTCGCCCGCGACGTACTGGCGCGAGGCGGGCGCCGCCGCACCGAAACCGAAGAGGTGCGGGCGCTCCGGGTGGCCGCCATCATCGTGTGCGCGGTGAGCCTGTCGCTGGCCGCCGCCATCCACCGCTATCCGAACGAGTTCCTGGTCGCTTTCGCGATCAGTGTCGCGGCCTCATGTGTCTTTCCCACGTTGATCTACTCGTTCTTCTGGCACCGGTTCAACCGCAGAGGACTTCTGTGGTCCGTCTATGGGGGACTACTGCTCTGCGCTCTCCTCACGGTCTTCTCACCCATCGTCTCGGGAACCGAGTTCGCGCTGTGGCCGGAGGCGAGATTCGACTGGTATCCGTTCCAGACCCCGGGCCTGGTGTCCGTTCCTGCGGCGTTCGCCCTCGGGTGGCTCGGCAGCGTCACCTCGGCGAAGGATTCCGGCCCAGATTTCCAGCATGTGCAATACCGAGTGCTGACAGGCCAGGAACTCGGGGCCCAGTCCGCCGATCCGCAACCGCGGTGAGGCGAAGAGAGCCGTCATGGCGAAGAGACCCGGTCGCGTCCAGGGAAGATTCCACCAGCTCCTGGGTTTACTTTCCGATACTCAGGAAGTAGCGTCCAGACCAGCACACCCGCCCGGCAGCGTCCGGCGCGGCCGGGCCCGGTACCGACCCCAGCAGGAGCGTCACCATGGCACGGCCCCAGATACAGCAGTTCACATGGTTCCTCGTGAGCGTCGGCGCGATAGCGGCGACCCCCGGCCCTGACCTCGCGGCCGCCCGCGACATCGCCCGCTCCCACCGGATCGGCACCCGGCTCCGCCACCACCTCGGCAACTGAGCCCAGGACCGGCTCGCTCCGGCCCTCCTCCCCGCCTCTGCCGGCCGGCCTGCGATACGGGTGCCCCGCACCCACCTGTTCGCCGCCGCGCCCCGGAAAGCGGCACGACCCCGAAGCCACAAAGGAGTGCGCGATGGGAATGTACGAGGATGTCTTCCGCGCCAGCCTCGAAGAGCCGGAAGCCTTCTGGCTGAAGGCGGCGGAAGGCATCAACTGGGACACCCCTCCACGACGCGCCCTGGATTCCTCGGACGCGCCCTTCTACCGCTGGTTTCCCGACGGGCGGCTGAACGTCTGTTTCAACGCGCTCGACCGGCACGTCGAAGCCGGCCGGGGCGAGGAGCCCGCGCTGGTCTACGACTCACCCGTGACCAGCACGCGGCGCACTTACACCTACGCGGGGCTCATGGAAGAGGTGGCGGCCTTCGCCGGAGCGCTCGCGCAGCTCGGCGTGGGGCACGGCGACCGTGTGGTGATCTACATGCCGATGGTCCCCGAGGCCGCAGTCGCGATGCTGGCCTGCGCGCGGATCGGCGCGGTCCACTCGGTCGTCTTCGGCGGGTTCGCCCCGCGTGAACTCGCCCTCCGTATCGACGACGCGGCCCCGAAGGTCGTCGTCTCCGCCTCCTGCGGCATCGAGGGCGAGCGTGTCATCGCGTACAAGCCGCTGCTCGACCGGGCAATCGAACTCGCGGCCCACAAGCCGGAGAAGAGAGTGATCCTGCAACGCCCGCAGGAACCGGCGGAGTTGGGGCCCGACGATCTCGACTGGACCGAACTGGCCGCCGCCGCGCAGCCGGTCGACTGCGTTCCCGTGGCCGCCACCGATCCCCTCTACATCCTCTACACCTCGGGAACGACCGGAAAGCCCAAGGGAGTCGTCCGCGACTGCGGCGGCTACGCGGTCGCCCTCCACTGGTCGATGAGGGCCGTCTACGACGTGGGCCCCGGCGAGACAATGTTCACGGGCTCCGACGTCGGCTGGGTCGTCGGGCACTCGTACATCGTCTACGCGCCCCTGCTGGTCGGCGCCACGACGGTCCTGTACGAAGGAAAGCCGGTCGGCACCCCGGACGCGGGCCAGTTCTGGCGCGTGGCCGCCGAGTACGGCGTCAAGACCATGTTCACGGCACCGACCGCCCTCCGGGCCGTCCGCAAGGAGGACCCGAAGGGCACGCTCACCGCCGGCTACGACCTGTCCGGCCTGCGCCATCTCTTCCTCGCCGGTGAGCGCCTCGACCCCGAGACGTATCACTGGGCGAGCGCTCTGCTGGGCGTCCCGGTGATCGACCACTGGTGGCAGACCGAAACCGGCTGGCCCATCGTCGCCAACCCCGTGGGCATCGAGGCCGCGCCGCTCAAGCCGGGGTCCCCGACGCGCCCGCTGCCGGGCTGGGACGTCCGGGTCGTCGACCCTTCGGGCAAGCCGGTGCTCCCGGACGTCGACGGCGCGATCGTCGTGAAGCTCCCCCTGCCACCTGGCGCGCTCCCCACCCTCTGGAACGACGACGAGCGCTATGTCGCGTCCTACCTCTCCGCCTTCGACGGCTACTACCTCACCGGCGACAGCGGCCACATCGATGACGACGGATACGTCTTCGTCATGGGCCGCACGGACGATGTCATCAACGTCGCCGGACACCGGCTGTCCACCGGCAGCATGGAGGAGGCCCTGGCCGCCCACCCCGACGTCGCCGAGTGCGCCGTCATCGGCGTCGCCGACGCGCTGAAGGGACAGATCCCGCGCGGCTTCGTCGTGCTGAAGGCCGGCACCGACCGCAAACGGGGCGAGGTGGAGGTCGAACTCGTCCGGCTCGTGCGCGAGCGCATCGGTGCCGTTGCCTCCCTCAAGGACGTCACGGTCGTGGCCGCCCTGCCCAAGACCCGCTCGGGAAAAATCCTGCGCAAGACGATGCGCGGTATCGCCGACGGCCACGACGAGCCCATCCCGTCCACGGTGGACGACCCGGGTGTCATCGAGACCCTGCGTCCTGTTCTCCGCCGTCCGGATCACACACCGTGAGCGGCGGCGCGCGGCCCGTCCGCCAGGGGGCGGAGTACCTCCAGTGGACTTCGCGGAGCACGGCCCTGCTACCAGGGCAGGGGTACATTTCGAATATGGGGACCGATGTACATCTCTTCCTCAGCGATCTCGCCCGGGGACTCATGCCTCGGACGGATCACGTGGCGGATGCGGTGCTGCGACGCCTGCGCGGCGAGTTTCCCGAGGTGTGGAAGTACGAGGACATCGCCGCCGTGGCTCCGGCCGGGCTGTCCGAACACGTCGTCGCCGCTTTGGACTTCCTCGCCCACGGCCGTGACCTGACCGAGGTCAGGACGCCGCCTGCGGCCATCGAGTTCGCCTGTCGTCTCGCCGAGCACGGAGTGCCGATCAGTGAGCTCCTGCGCGTCTACCGCATCGTGCACGCGGGTCTGCTGCATGAGTTCTATGCCGAAGCGACCCGGGTCACGGACTCCCAGGAGCTGCTCAGCCAGGCGACCGTCACTCTGAGCGCGCTGGCCTTCGAATATGTCGACCGCACGTCGGACCAGGCTGTCGCGGCCTACCAGCGTGCACGTGACCGGTGGCTGCAGCGGCGGCTGATCGTGATCAACGAGGCCGGGGCCCGGATCGGAACGACCCTGGACATCGCGGTCACCGCGCAGGAACTGGCGGATGTCGGGACCGATCACTTCGCCGACCTCGCCGCCGTCGACCTGCTCTGCTCCGCCCTCGAGGAGGAGGACCTCTACCCGACGCCCGCTCCCGCGACCCTGCGCCGCATCGCCCAGGCGGCCTCGGCCGACTGCCCGGACCTGGCATGCGCCGCGGGGTGGACCCACAGCTACCCGGAAGGCTCGGAGCCGGCGCGTGTACTGGCCAACGGACAGCCCCTCCGCGTCACGGCGGATGACGTCCCCGCGTGGCTGGCGACATCGGCGGACCACGCGCTCGCCCTGCGTGCGTGGAGTCCGCACTCCCTGCTTCTGGTCCCCCTGTGGGCCCGTGGCAGTCCACTGGGACTCGCGCAGTTCGTCCGCCGCCAGACGGCGGATCCGTTCGACGACGACGAGATGCTGCTGGCCCAGGAGATCGCGTCGAGAGCGGCGGTGAACATCGACAACGCCCGTCGCTACACGCAGGAGCGATCCACCGCACTCACCCTCCAACGCAGCCTGCTGCCGCACCGCACGCCGGAGGAGTCCGCCGTCGAGACGGCGTCGCGCTACCTGCCCAGCGGATCACGCGCCGGAGTGGGGGGCGACTGGTTCGACGTGATACCTCTCTCCGGAGCCCGCGTCGCTCTCGTCGTGGGCGACGTGATCGGCCGCGGCATCCATGCCGCGGCCACGATGGGCCGGCTGCGGACGGCCGTCCGTACCCTGGCCGACCTCGACCTGCCTCCCGACGAACTGCTGACCCATCTGGATGACGTCGTCATCCGCTCGCAGCGTGAGGAGGAGCGCGCGGACGAGATCAGCGCCACTTGCCTGTACGCGGTCTACGACCCCGTCTCCCGCGTCTGCTCCCTTGCCAGCGCCGGGCACGTGGCTCCGGCCGTGGTGGCTCCCCTGGCCGGTGACGCCGATACCCTCGCATCACGTACGGTCGACTTCCCGGAGCTGCCGGTCGGCCCGCCGCTGGGCCTGGGCGGACTGCCCTTCGAAACGGCCCAGTTCGAACTGGAGCACGGCAGTCGGCTGGTGCTGTACACAGACGGTCTCGTCCAGAGCCGCACACGTGACCCGGACCGCACACTCGCGTTGCTGCACGACGTTCTCGCCGGGTCGCCGGCCTCACTCGACGAGACCTGTGACGAACTGCTGTCCACGCTGCTGCCCCACCGCCCCGCGGACGATGTCGCCCTCCTCGTGGCACAGACCAGAGCCCTTGACTCCGGTCACGTCGCCACCTGGGATCTGCCCTGCGACCCGGCCGTCGTCTCCAAGGCCCGCGCCCAGGCGTCCACCCAGCTGGCCACCTGGGGTCTGGAGGACATGGCCTTCACCACCGAACTCGTGGTCAGCGAACTGGTGACGAACGCCATCCGCTACGGCAAGGGCCCCATCCAACTGCGCATGGTCCTTCAGTCCACGCTGACGTGCGAGGTCTCGGACGCCAGCAGTACCGCCCCGCACCTGCGTCGCGCCCGGATCTTCGACGAGGGCGGCCGCGGCCTGCTCCTGGTCGCCCAGCTCACCGAACGCTGGGGGACGCGGCACAACCGCGAGGGCAAGGTCATCTGGGCCGAGCAGCTGATTCCGAGCCCCTCGGCCCAGGCCCCGTCCACCCCGGCATGAGGGTCCGGACGGGTTCCGCGGGATCCCTACTTGTCACGTCGCACCGTCCCACATAGTATTACGTTCGTAATTCTACGATCGCGCCGACACTCGCTCGGCTGGCCGGCCGGGGTGATGACTGCCTCCCCCGCGCCCCTCGGCGATCCTTCACCCCTTGCAAGAGGAATCCCCATGCTGAACGCCCTGTGGAACCCGACCACCGTCGGAGACATCCCCCTGCCGCACCGCCTGGCCATGGCACCCCTGACCCGGAGCCGTGCCACCCCGGAGGGCGTGCCGACCGAGCTGAACGCCGAGTACTACGCCCAGCGCGCCTCGCACGCGCTCATCATCACCGAGGGCACCCAGCCCTCCGCCGACGGCCAGGGCTACCCGGTGACCCCGGGCATCTACACCGAGGAGCACATCGCCGGCTGGCGCAAGGTCACCGACGCCGTGCACGCGGCCGACGGTCGGATCGTCATCCAGTTGATGCATGCCGGACGCATCGCCCACCCGGACAGCACCCCGCACCACCGGCAGCCGGTGGCCCCCTCCGCGATCAGGCCACAGGGCCTCACCTTCACCCCGTCCGGGATGCAGGAGATGCCCGAGCCGCGCGAGCTGTCCACCGAGGAGGTCGCCGCGACGGTCGAGGACTTCCGCCACGCCGCCGCGGCCGCCATCGCCGCCGGCGCCGACGGCGTCGAGATCCACGGGGCCAACGGCTACCTGGTCAACCAGTTCCTCTTCCCCAGCGCCAACCGGCGCACCGACCAGTACGGCGGCTCCCTCGACAACCGCATCCGTTTCGCGGTGGAGGTCGCCACGGCCGTGGCCGACGAGATCGGCGCCGGCCGCACCGGTATCCGGATCTCCCCCGGCAACCCCTTCCAGCTCAACGACCTCGTGGAGAGCGACCCCCACGAGCTCTACCCGCACCTCCTGCGTGCCCTCGCCCCGCTCGGCCTCGCCTACCTGCACATAGGTCACGGCGGCGACGAGGAACTCCTGCACACGCTGCGCAAGCTGTGGCCGACCGCGCTGCTCCTCAACCGGGCCGGCGCCGACATCGCGACCCGCGCCAAGGACGTCGAGGACGGCGTGGCCGACGTCGCCACCATCGGCACCATGGCCCTCGCCAACCCCGACCTGGTCGCGCGCGTACGCTCCGGGGCGGCCCTGAACACCCCCGACCCGAACACGTTCTACGGCGGCGGCGCGGCCGGCTACACCGACTACCCCGCCCTCACCGCCTGACACCGGGCCCACGCACCGGGGAGTCGTCACCCTGGGTGCTCCGCACGGCCCCCGGTACGCGTCGGCCCGGCACCCCGTTCCTTGCTCGGGTTGCCGGGCCGACCCGACGTGCACAGCAGGCGGCGCCCCTCGAGAGAGACGCTCGACCGCTCGCCGCCGGGACTCACGCCGAGGAGGCAGGCACCGGAAAGAGCATGCAGCTGCTCGTGGCGTGAGCAAGCAGCCGATCCGTTGCGTCGGCCAACTGAGCCTGGGCGAGGGCGGTTTGGCGCCCTCCGCTGACGACGGTGCCGAGGGCGCGCACCGTGCCCGTTTCCACGGTGATCCGACGCAGGAACTTCACCGTCAGCCCACCGCCGAGTCGAGCAGGGTGACGAAGATGCCGCCGTGCACGCTGCCGATCGGGTTGTAGTGCTTCTCCCCCGGCGTCAGGGAGAAGACCGCCCTGCCGGGCTCCACCTCGTCCAGGGTGAAGTCGACGGTGTGGTTGATCGGCGGACCCGGCAGCCGCCCGGCCTCAGCTCACGTAGGAAGCCAAGGCCGGCCATGCGCCAAGAAGTGGACGTTGCCGATCCTGCGCGACGCCGTCGACGGAGTCCGCCGGTTCGACGACCTCCGCCGCCACATCGGCCTCTCGGAGGCGGTCCTCAGCGATCACTTGAGGAAGCCGGTCACTGCCGGGAGCCGGGCGGCCGCTCCCTCAACGGTATCGCCTGGACTCGTAAGGGCTGAGATCTGTGGCCCGCCCTGATGGCGCTGAGCCGGTGGGGCGAGGCATACGCGCTCGGCCCCGAGGGCCCCGTACTGGACATCCGCCACACCGACTGCGACGCACCGGTCCGCGTCGTCGTCGAGTGCTCCGCGGATCACTCCACCTTGAACCCCGGTGACGTCACCGCCCGACCGGGGCCGGGCGCTCGACCTCGGCGGTGACTCACGGGGCCGGTCGTTGTCGACACCCTTTATCACATTACGTGCGTCAGGCAATCGGTTAGGCTTGTGTACGGGGCAACGGTCTTGAGGCAGCGAATGGAGGACGCCCGTGGTGCGCTACGCCAGGGAGCACAAGCAGGAGACGCGGAAGCGCATCATCGAGAAGGCCGGTGAGCGGTTCAAGCTGGACGGGATCGACGGATCGGGTGTCTCCACGCTGATGTCCGATGCCGGGCTCACCAACGGGGCCTTCTACGCCCACTTCGCGTCGAAGGACGACCTCGTCGCCAACGTCGTGACCGACCAGCTGCACACGCAGCTCTCGCGCTACGGCGATCTGCGGCCCGGCCGCGAGGGACTTGAGGACCTCGTGCGCGAGTACCTGTCGCCCGAACATCGCGACCACCGGGGTGCGGGCTGCCCCTCCGCCGCCCTTCTCGACGAGATAGGCCGTTGCGGTGACCAGACCAAGCAGGCCTACACCGACGGCGCGCGGGCCATCGTGGACGAGATCGCCGCCCGCCTGACGCCCGCTGATCCGCGATCCGCCCGGGGGAAGGCCATCGGGCTCTACACCATGCTGGTGGGAACGCTGCAGCTGTCCCGCGCGCTCTCCGACCCGAAGTTCGCCGACGAGGTCCTCGAGCAGGGCATCGAGAACGCTCTCGCGTTCATGCGCTGAGCCGGGGGCCACCTGGCGTTCGTTCCGGGATCAGTTCCGCGCCCCGTTCGGCGACCTCGTGCCGCAGAGCGGTCCACAGGGCGCGTACGGCGGGGTGCGTCACCGCCTCGCGGCGCACGGCCAGGGTGATGGGAAGGCGGATGTCGATCTCGTCGGCGAGCAGTCGATGAAGCCGCGTCCGCCGGGCGAGAAAGGCCGGCAGGACCCCGATACCGGCCCCCTGCTCGGTGGCTTCGAGCTGGGCGAAGACGTTCGTCGAGGAGAACGCCGGGCTCACCCCGGGCAGGTGGCGTTCGATGTCGAGGTCGCCGACTTGCAGCATCGACTCGATGTAGAAGACGAGCCGGTGCTCCCGCAGCTCGGCCACCGACTCCGGTCGGCCGTGCCGGGCGAGGTAGCCGTCGGAGGCGTAGAGCCCCAGCGTGTAGTCGGTGAGGTGCTCGGTCACCAGAGGGCCGCTGGAGGGAACGCCGATGACGAGAGCGAGATCGAAGCCGGACGGGCGCAGGGCGAGCTGCCGTGTCGCGGTGACGAGTTCCACCTGGAGCTGCGGGTGCCGGCGGCGCAGTCGCACCAGGACGGGCGTGACGAACACGGTGCCGATGCCGTCGGGTGCGCTGACGCGCACCGTACCGCGCAGGGACGGCGCGTCCTGGCCCGCCACGGTGTCGACGACGCGGTGCACTGCCTCCTCGATCGCACGCGCGTTCTCCGAGACGGCCCTTCCGATGTCCGTCAGGGCCCATCCCTCCGTGCCACGCTCGATGAGGCGAAGGCCGATGCTCTTCTCCAACGCGGCGATACGGCGTGACACGGTGGTGTGATCCACTCCGAGTGCGTCGGCGGCGGCCACCAGACGCCCCGTACGGGCTACCGCGAGCAGGTAACGCAGGTCGTCCGCACGGAGCTTGCGCGGATCGACGGAGCGACGGGAGTCGACCGGCCGCGGGGTGGGGCTCTCGTCCTGATCGTCCGACTCAATGGGGGAATGTGGGTGCACAGCAACACCGTATCTGCGTTTTCGCACAGTTGATGTGCATTGTTGGTGGTTGATTGCACATTGTGCGCGGCGCACAGTCGAGGGGGTGGGCGCGCCGCGCCCCGCCGTTCCTGCTGAAAGGGCCCCCATGATTGCCAGCCTTTCCCTGCCTCGGATCCTGCGCGTCGGGCGTGGCGCCGCCGGTGAACTGGGCGATGTGGTCACGAGGCTGGGCCTGCGCCGCCCCCTGCTGGTGACAGACGCGTTCCTCGCCGGAACCGGTGCGGCGGAGCGGCTGATGACGACGTTGAGGGAAGCCGGACTGCAACCGCGCCTCTTCGCCGAAACCGTCCCGGATCCGACGACCGACTCGCTCGGCGCGGGACTGGACGTCCTGCGGGAGCACAAGGCGGACTCGGTGATCGGATTCGGCGGCGGCAGCCCGATGGACACCGCCAAGGCCCTCGGCCTGCTGGGCATCCAGGGCGGGCGGATGCGGGACTACAAGGCCCCGCGCGCCAACCTCGGCCCGGCACTTCCGGTCATCGCGGTCCCGACGACCGCCGGCAGTGGCTCCGAGGCCACCCAGTTCACCATCATCACCGACAGCGCCACGGACGAGAAGATGCTCTGCACGGGGCCCGCGTTCCTGCCGGTCGCCGCCGTCGTCGACTTCGAACTGACCCTGTCGATGCCCTCCCGACTGACCGCTGACACCGGCGTCGACGCGCTGACGCACGCAGTCGAGGCGTATGTGAGCCGCAAGGCCAACCCGTTCTCCGACGGCCTCGCCCTGAACGCGATCCGGACCATCGGCCGCCACCTCCGCCGCGCCTACGCCGACGGGGAGGACATCGAGGCGCGCGAGGGGATGATGCTCGCCGCGACCCAGGCCGGCATCGCCTTCTCCAACTCCAGCGTGGCGCTCGTCCACGGCATGAGCCGTCCGATCGGCGCTCACTTCCACGTCGCCCACGGCCTGTCGAACGCGATGCTCTTCCCGGCCGTGACGGCGTTCTCCGTGCACGCGGCCGAGAGCCGGTACGCCGACTGCGCCCGCGTGCTCGGAGCCGCCACCGACAGCGACAGCGACGCCGGGGCCACCGGGAAATTCGTGGCGGCGCTCCGTACCCTGTGCAGGGACCTTGAGGTGCCCACACCGCAGACCCACGGCATCGACAAGGACGAGTGGTTGCGGCTGTTGCCGCTCATGGCCGAGCAGGCGCTCGCGTCCGGGTCTCCCGCCAACAACCCGGTCGTACCCACCTCGGACGAGATCCAGGATCTGTATGCGCAGATCTACGCCTGACACAGCGAGGACGGGCCGTGATGACCCCGGAGTACGGAGTACCGATCCATGACTGACGCCGCAGAGAACGACGTTGTCATCGACGTCCACCGGGGTGTCGGCCGGATCCTGCTGAACCGCCCCAAGGCGCTCAACGCCCTGACGACCGGCATGGTCGCCGCCATCGACCGTGCGCTCATCGCGTGGGAGGGCACGCCGCTGTCGGCCGTAGTGTTCGCCGGCTCCGGAGCGAAGGCCTTCTGCGCCGGTGGGGACATTCGCACGATCCGCGAGTACAGCCTCGCCGGCGATGCCGACGCCAGTGAGCGGTTCTTCGCCACCGAATACCGGCTCAACGCCCGGATCGCCGCGTATCCCGTCCCGATCGTGTCGCTCATCGACGGCGTGTGCATGGGTGGCGGCCTCGGCCTGTCCGTCCACGGTGCCTTCCGCGTCGTCACCGAGAAGGCGGTACTCGCGATGCCCGAGACCGGGATCGGGTTCTTTCCGGACATCGGGGCCAGCTACTTTCTGCCCAGGCTGCCAGGCGCGATCGGCATGTACCTGGGACTGACCGGACACCGGCTCGACGCGGCCGACGCCCTGTACACGGGGCTGGCCACACACTTCGTCGCCGGGGACAGCCTCGACGCGGTCGCGGACGCCCTGGCCGACAATCCCGGCGACCCGGTGGACGTCGTCCTGAACCGCCTGGCCGGCTGTTCCCCCGTGGCGGAGAGTGGGCTGGCGAAGGTACGCGGCGAAGTGGACTGGGCGTTCGGCGCCCCGGTCCTCGGCGAGATCGAGAAACGCCTCCACCACCTCGGCACTCCTTGGGCTGCGGCCGCGCTGACCGCTCTGGAGGCCGCCTCGCCGCAGAGCCTGGAAATCACCCACGCCCTGCTGGCCCGGGGCAGGCAGCACACGTTGCGCCAGTGCCTGGACACCGAACTCGCCCTCACACGCACGGTCATCCGGACGCCGGACTTCCTGGAGGGCGTCCGCGCGGCCCTGGTCGACAAGGACCGCACTCCCGCATGGCGACGCGCGGCGGACGACGCCCGCACCCAGCCGACCTGACGATGTCCGGGTGCGGGCGAGGCGGCGCCCGGCCGGCACTGGTCCCCGGGCGGGCTCTCCACAACGGGGGGCATCACGATCGGGCGCGGGGAAGGAGCGCCGCCCGGCGACTCGGGCGTTTCCGAACTCGACGCGACAACGCGCCGCGAGGCGGCCGCAGTTGCCGAGCCGCACCACCCTGACCGACATTCCGTCAGCTCCTCAAGCAGGTGGAAACGTGAGGCGCCCCGAACGGGCGCCCTGAGACCGACGACCGCGGCTCAGCCCGTGGCCGCCGTGGGGTCGCCGACCGCAGGCCATTCGCCCCCGCTCCGGTGAGGGGCGGGGACGAATGGCCTGCGGTCGGCCCCTTCTCAGTCGTTCTCGGGGACCATCGAGACGACGACCTTGCCGGCCTTGGTACGGCCCTGCTCGACATGCGCCATCGCGTCGAGCGTCTGGTCGAACGGGAAGACCCGGTCGATGACCGGGCGCAGCCGCCCGCTGTCGTAGAGACCGGCGAGTTCGCGCAACTGGGAGCCGCTTGCCCGCATGAAGAGGAACTCGTAGCGCACACCCAGTGCCCTGGCCTGCTTGCGGATCTTCCGGCTGAGCGCGTTCATCACCACACGAAGGAGGGAGGGGGCGCCGAGCTGCTTGGCGAACCCGGCGTCCGGCGGGCCGACGACACTGACGGCCAGGCCGCCGGGCTTCAGCACGGTCAGCGACTTCTCGAGGTTCGCCCCGCCCACGGAGTCCAGCACCAGGTCGTAGCCGGACAGCACCTTCGAGAAGTCCTCCTTGGTGAAGTCGATGACGAGATCGGCGCCAAGGGTCTTGACCAGTTCCTCGGTGCCGGGGCCCGTGGTCGTGGCCACCGTGGCACCGAGGTGCTTGGCGAGCTGGACAACCGTCGAGCCGAGACCCCCGGAACCGGCGTGGACGAGCACCTTCTGTCCCGGCTGCACGTGGGCGCGTTCGACAAGAATCTGCCAGGCGGCCAACGCCACCAGCGGGACCGCGGCGGCCTCCTGGAAGGTGAGCGACTCCGGCTTGGGCGAGACGTCGTCCTCGTGGATCGCGACGAACTCCGCGAAGCCTCCGATCCTCAGGTCTCGCGGGCGGGCGTAGACCTCGTCGCCGGCCTTGAAGTGACGCACGGCGGAACCGACCCTCGTCACGACGCCCGCCACGTCGTGGCCGAGCACGAAGGGGCGCTTGTACTTCAGGAGTTGCTTGAACTCCCCGTTGCGGACCATCTTGTCCAGCGGATTGATGCTGGTGGCGCTCACTCTTACCAGAACGTCGCGGTCCCCTACGGCGGGTTCGGGCACTTCCGCAGCGCGCACACCGTCCTTGTCGTACTTCTCGACGACGAATGCCTTCATGTCAGTCAGCCTTCTGCGTGATCTTCTCGGTGGTTCTCTTGGCGATTGTCTTGGCGATCGATATAGCGGTGAGCTCGTACTCGGCTCAGTTGCCAAGGTGGGTGCGGAGCCAGCTGCCCATCTGCTGGACGGCGTGGTCGACCTCGGGGACGCGTCCGGCACCAAGGACGAAGGAGTGCTGGCCTTCGGGCATGGGGTGCACCTCGGTGGCGACCTTGAAGTCGGCCAGGCGCTGGGCGAGCTGGGCGCCGTCCTCGGCGAGGGTCTCGTACTCGCCGTAGTGGACCTGGGTGGGGGGCAGGCCGGTGAGGTCGGCGTGGACGAGGCTGACGGCGGGGTCGGCGAAGTCGAGGCCGGGCTCCTGGAGCCAGGCTCCCCGGAAGAGTTCGAGGGTGGCCCTGCTGAGCATCTTGTCGGTCGGCTCGTTGGCGTCCACGGCGGGGTTGGAGATGGTGAGGTCGGTCCACGGCGAGACGCTGATGATCGCGCCGGGGGTGGCCTCGCCCTTGGCGAGGAGACGCAGGGGGAGCATGACGGCGAGGGTGCCGCCGATGGAGTGGCCGGTGCTGCCGATGTTCCGCGGCTCGTATCCCTGCGAGAGCAGCCAGCGGTAGGCGGTCTCGGCGTCGTCGAGCTGGGCGGGGTAGGGGTGTTCGGGGGCGAGGCGGAAGTCGACGACGAGGGAGCGGGCGCCCGCGGCCTTGGCGATGTGGCCGGCCGCCTTGCGGTCGGAGTGCATGGAGGCGGTGACGGAGCCGCCGAAGTGGAAGTGGAGCAGGGCCTTGTCGGGGTCGGCGTTCTCGGGAATGGCCCAGAGGGCGGGGACACCGCCGGCGTCGACCTCGGCGTAGGTGACGCCCTCGGGTTCGGTGGCGGCCTTGTGGTTGGAGTCGACGATGTCGCGGATGATCGCCAGGTCCAGACCGGGGGTTGCGGACTTGGCGCTGACGCTTGCGAGGAACTGCGCGAACTGCTGCGCCTCGGGGCTTACTGCCATGGTGATGCTCCTGCTCTGATCCGTGTGCTGAGAGGGGGTGTGAGAAGTTCTGCGCCGTGTGCCGGGTGTTGCTGCGCGGCTGCGTTGGTGTGCTGCTCTGGACGCTACTTGCTGAGTATAAGAAAGTAAACTCAGATCGTCCGACGGATGCTCGGCGCTCGCCGTACCGCGCGCCCGCCTCCACCGAGAAGCGACTACTCGCGCTCAAGGAACTCGAGAGCCGTCTTCACGAACTCCTGGTGGAACTGGAAGATGCCGCCATGGCCGGCGTCGGGGTAGAGCACCAGCTCGCCGTTCTGCACCCGCCGCGCCAGGTCGACCGAGTTCTGCGTCGGGACCATCCGGTCGGCCTCACCGTTGACGACGAGCACCGGCTGACTGATACCGGAGAGGTCGTGAGGCCGCTCCACTCCCCAGCGGTGAATGGCCTTGAGCTGGGCACGGTACGCCCCGAGCCGGATCGCCTTGTCCCGGTCACGGGTGCGCTCCTTCAGCCGGGCCAGGAACTCCTTTCCGGCGCGGCGTCCGTTGGCGGTGCGCGTGAAGAACAGGAACTGCTTCGGGTCCTGAAGGGTGAACAGGGCCCGGACGGTGTCCAGATTGGACAGCCTGGTCACGTTCTTGATGCCCTCGCCGCCCGCGGGACCAGTGCCCGTGAGGATCAGCTTGCGGACGAGTTGCGGTTCCCTCTCCACGACCACCTGGGCGATCATGCCGCCCATCGAGAAGCCATGGATGTCGACGCGGTCGAACCCGAGCGCCCGGATGAAGGTGACGGCGCCCTTCGCCATCTCCTGGATGGTGCGCGGCGTGGAACCGGTGGAGGCGCCGATGCCGGTGTTGTCGAACGTGACGACCCGGCGCTTGACGGCGAAACCGTCGACGACCCGGGGATCCCAGTTGTCGAGCACCCCGGCGAGGTGGTTGAAAAAGATCACCGGAACGCCGGACCGCGGACCGAGGTCACGATAGGCGAAGGTCACCCCTCCGGCGGCAACAGTGCGGGTCGGAGCGTCCTTGTATGACGTCACCACGCCATCTCTGACTTCTTGCGAATCGCTCATGGTCATGCCCTTCGGTGCGGGGGTTTCCGCGAGCCGGCCCCGACTCCTCCTGAAGGAGGGGGCGCGGAGCGGTCACCTGCGTCTCCCGGCTGCGGCTACAGCCTGCGGGGGTCGACGAGCACGCGGGGCAGCCAGGACCACGGGAGCAGGAACTCCGAGTGGTTACGCCCTCCGCATCACGCGACCATTAGATTATGACCGTAATTCTATGAAGGTGCAAGGCATACGCATACCCAGCAGGGCAACAGTCCGCGCAGGGGCCGTCTCGGCGGGAGCACGCCACCGGTGACGCATCGCCCCCGACCAGGCCTCCCGGTGGGGCCGTACGGGCAAACAAAGAGGTGCCGCCTCGCATCACTGCGAGACGGCATCAGCATGGGCAGCCGACCACCGCACCCGCGTCGTTCGCGGCAGACGGCGGAGCGGCGCGGGTCAGGCGGCGAGGAAGTCGGCCACCTGCTTGGCGAAAGCCTTGGCGTACTGGAAGAGGAAGGCGTGACCGGCACCGCTGTAGAGAATGAGGGTCGCGTTCTCGAGGTGCTGGACCGCGACATAGGAGTTGTGGGCGGGGATCATGACGTCCTCCAGGCCGTTGGCGTAGAGGACGGGGTGCCTGATGGCCTCCAGTTCCGCCTTGACCTGCTCGAAGGGCGCCGCCAGAAGAGCCCCCGCCGCAGCGAGCATGCCCTGCGCCGCCGCCTCGGAGGCCGGAGGGCCGCCGGCGGCGAGCCGGGTCGAGACGTGGTCGAAGTGCCGCAGGCCCGAGGCGCGGGCTGCTTCCGTCTCGGGGTAGAAGAGGAACAGCATGTCCTCCAGGTCGGCGTCAGGCTTGGCCATGATGCCCAGGACCTTCTCACTGAAGTCCGGCGCGCCCGGGACCCAGCCGGCCGGGCCGCTGCCGGCCACGATGAGCCTGCGCACCAACTCAGGACGACGCAGGGCCACACGCTGGGCGACGATGCCGCCCAGGGACCAGCCGAGCAGGTCCACGTACGCAAGGCCGAGCGCCTCGATGAACTCGACGGCCCCCTCGGCGAACCCTTCTAGGGAGTCGCGCGGTTCGCCGTCGGTGTAGCCGACGCCGACGTTGTCGAACAGGATCACGTCGTGGTCGGCGGCCAGGTAGTCCAGGAACTCCGGGTCCCACCAGTCGATGGTCCCGCGGAAGCGGTTCAGCAGGACCAGCGGGACGCCGCCCTGCGGACCCATCCGCCGGTAGGTGAAACGCGCGGAGGGGCCCTCGACGGTGAGGTCCTCGGACTTGTCTGCCAGATACGTACTCATACTGCCCTTCTCTTGCAGGCGGGCGCGTGACATTTCACAGGCCATCCCCGTGGACCGCACTCGCGGAACCACTCGCGCAACACGGCTCAGAGGGGCCGGGGGCACGGATCGGAGCCCTCCTCGCCGCGCCCGGCACATGGAGCCTCCGCAGCGCACCAGGTCATGGGTCCACCCGGCAGCACCCGGCCCCCGCTCGGCCGCAGCGTCACCCTTCGCGCCACCGCCTGCGTCGATCTCCGCGAAGACCAGTCGCCACAGAGGGGATGCCCTCAGGTCTTGCGACGCGTCCGGATCACCCGGGAAGCACCTCGCGGATCACGAGGCGGCAGCTTACGGAGTTCCGGGATAGAATTACGTACATAATATTATGCAGGAGGAGCCGGTGCCGCAAGGGGGTTGCCGGCAAGGGTCACGCGAGAGCGCCGGGGCGCGACCGCCACCCGTCGAGCCCCCCTGACACCCGGAGTCATTGAATTACGTTCACAATACAATGTGCTGCGCGACACCTACGGAGGGCGGCCAGCCCCTACGGCAAGCAGAGGAGGATGCGTGCGATACAGGAAAGAGCACAGCCAGGCCACCAAGCAGCGGATCATCGAGGCCGCCGGCCGCCGGTTCAAGCGAGACGGCATCGACAGCTCAGGGATCGCGACACTCATGAAGGACGCGGGACTGACCAACGGCGCGTTCTACACCCACTTCACATCCAAGGACGAGCTGGTGGCCGCCGCGGTCGCCGATCAACTCGAGGCGCAGAACGCCACCATCGTCGCGCACGCGGCACCCGGTCGCGCCGGACTCGAACAGATCGTGCGCTGGTACCTGTCCACCCAGCACCGCGACAGCCCCGAGTGGGGCTGCCCCTCCGCCGCACTGCTCGACGAGATCACGCGCTGCGCCGACCCGACCCGGCAGGCGTACACCGACGGCGTACTCGCCGTCGCGGACGGGATCGCCGCCCGCCTGGCACCCGACGATCCGGCCTCGGCCCGCACCAGGACGCTCAGCGCCTACGCCATGATGGCCGGGACGCTACAGCTCTCCCGAGCCCTCGGCGACACCCAGCTCGCCGACGAACTCCTCGAACAAGGCATCCGCAACGCCCTCACTCTGCTGGACAGCGAGCATGATCACGCCGGAACCGCAGAGTGACCAGCCCACTGGACCCACAGCGGCCGACACCATCGGCGCTCCCGAGACGGCTGGACGGACACCCCCGCTCCGCCCGCGGCACCTGGCGCGCATCAGGTTGCGGTACATCCGTCGAACATTTAGCATTACGAATGTAATTCAATGAGTCGCACCCCTGGGCCGGCGAAATGCATGTCCAGGCCAGGCCCCGGCTCCTCGACAGACCCCCACCTGAACAAAAAAGTCCATACCACCCCGATCGCATCCGTCAGCCGGAGAAGTCGGACGCCGGATGAACGGCACCGCCATCCGTTCGTGGACAAGACATGGAGACGACGATGAGGGCCTTCACGGTGGAGCGCTACTGCGGCAAGGCCGACAGCCGTGTCGGTGACGTCCCGGCCCCGGAGGTAGGTGCGCACGACGTGCTGGTCCTGATCCGGGCCGCGGGCGTCAACCCGCTCGACCACAGGATCCGGGACGGGGAGATGAAGGCGGTTCTGCCGTACCGCGTCCCGTTCGTCCTCGGCAACGACCTGGCCGGGATCGTGGTCGAAGTGGGTGCGGCCGTCACGCGGTTCAGGGAGGGGGCGACGAGGTCTTCGCCCGACAGACCGCGTCGGCACGTTCGCCGAACTCATCGCGGTGCACCGAGACGACCTGACGCGGATGCCGGTCACGCCAACGGGCCCGGCGCCGCGGCGTGTCGCACTCGTTCCTGTTCATGAAGGCCGGCGTGGACCGACTGCGTGAGCTCACCCCTCTCATCGAGGCCGGCAGGATCCCTCCCGTCGTTGACACCGTGTTCGCGTGCGAGCCGACGGGAGAAGAGCTGGAGTACCTCGCGGCACCGCGGGCGAAGGCCTGCAAGGCCGTCGGCTAGATCACGTGAGTCAAGTCCTGCCCGGCAGCCCCGGCCGACAAGAAGCGCCAGCACCGCGACCGCCGTGCGGCAACGAGAAGCGCCCCCGAAACCTCGCCACCAGAAGGGCCTGACCATGGCCACATCGCGGAATTCTCCTTCCCACTCGACGTCGTCGTACGCGAACGCGCCGACCCGTACCGTCTCCGTCCAAGGTGTGGACTTCGCCTACCGGGAACTCGGCCCCGCGGAAGGCGTGCCGCTCGTTCTCCTGGTGCACCTGGCCGGGGTTCTCGACAACTGGGACCCCCGCGTCGTCGACGGACTCGCCGCACACCGTCGGGTCATCGCCTTCGACAACCGTGGGGTGGGCGGGTCAAGCGGGTCGGCACCAGACACGATCGAGGCGATGGCCCACGACGCGGTTCTGTTCGTCCAAGCCCTCGGGTTCGACCAGGTCGATCTGCTCGGCCTGTCGATGGGCGGCTTCGTCGCGCAGGTCATCGCGGAGCGGGAACCGTACCTCGTCCGCAAGGTCATCCTCGCGGGCACGGGCCCCGCCGGAGGCCCCGGCATCGACAAGGTCCCGTCACTCACCCTCCGGGCCACACTCAAGGGCGCCCTGACCCGCCAGGATCCCAAGCTCTTCCTTTTCTTCACCGAGACCGCCGTCGGCCGGCGGGCTGGCCGTGCCTTCCTGCGACGGCTCAAGGAGCGCGCTCACGACCACGACAAGGCCATCTCGGTGCCGACGTTCCGCGCCCAGCTGAAAGCCATCAAACGGTGGGGACGCCAGCAGCCTTCGGACCTGTCGGTCATTCGCCAACCGGTTCTCGTGACGAACGGTGAAAACGACCGAATGGTGCCGAGCCAGAACACACTGGACCTGGCCACACGCCTGCCCAGGAGCGAACTCGTCCCCCTCTACCCGGATGCCGGACATGGCGGGATCTTCCAGTACCACGATGAGTTCGTGGCGATAGTCCTCGGGTTCCTCAGCTCGTGATCCTGAGCGGCTGCACTCAAGGCCTCCGAACAGAGCCGTACCCCTCTCCCATCACGCGCTGTGAGTCGAGACGCCCTAAGGAAGAGGATCACGCGGGACGAGAGCAGCAACCCGCTGTCGCCGCGAGGCATCGCTGCCATCCCGTCGTCGGCGGTCTCACCCTCGCCTGCGAGCAGGTCGGCCTGGTCCACGTCCCGGACCCACAATCCGCGTCACCACCCGGCTGACGACACCCGTGGCGCGTCGCTCAGGGGCGGCTGGGCACGGACGCCGCGCGTGCAGCGCCGAGCCCGGTCACACACCCACGCCCCTGAAGATTCGTTGCACCACCTGAGGAGATACACGATGCCCGACCGCCGCAGCGTTCTGTTCGTGACCGACCTCGCCTACCAAGCCAGGGGGCGGCGCTACTGCGACGAGGACATCTTCCTGACCTCCCGACTGCGCGGCGCCTTCGACATCGCCCTGTGCCACCCGCTGGAGGCCACCGCGCTGATGGACGCCTTCGACGGAGTCGTGGTCCGCAACAGCGGGCCCGTACTGCATTACCAGAAGAACTACGACGCTTTTCGGGAACAGGCGACGGCCCGCGGCACCCGGATCTACAACCCGCTGTCCGGCCGGGGCGACATGGCCGGCAAACAGTACCTGCTGGACCTGACCGCCTCCGGATACCCGGTCATCCCGACCATCGACCGGCCCGAAGACCTGCACCTGCTGCCCAAGGCCGACCAGTACGCGGTCAAGCCGAAGGCGGGCGCGGACTCGATCGGCCTGACCTTCGTGCCCCCGGAACATCTGGGCGGCCTCGCCTACGGCGACATCCTGGTCCAGCCGCGTATCAACTTCCGCTACGAGGTGTCCTTCTACTACGTCGACGACGCCTTCCAGTACGCCCTCCATGCCCCTGACCCCGAGCGGCGCTGGGTCCTCGAACCCTACGAACCCCTCGACGCCGACCTCGCCTTCGCCCGGCGCTTCATCGACTGGAACACCCTCGACCACGGCATCCAGCGCGTGGACGCCTGCCGCACCCCTGAAGGCGAACTACTCCTCGTCGAGTTGGAGGACCTCAATCCCTACCTGTCCCTGGACTTGCTCCCCGAACAGAGCCGTGACTCCTTCGTGGCGGGCATGACGGCATCCCTCCACCGGTTCCTCAACACCCGTTCCCGCCCCTGAGACGGCATCCGGACACCAGTCGGGTCACAGTCCGGCTGCGGGTTCGCCGGTACTTCTGCGACCGGAGAAGCTGTTCCCGCACGACGTTCGTCGAGTAGGTGTTGGGCTTGTCCGCACGGTACCGCCGTTCCAGCACCGGGCTGACGGGCTGGCTGCGGTCGATCGCAATCGAACTCGGCGGACGTCCGGCCGCGCGGTTGTGCCGCCGCCTGCGGCTGGTCGCGGACCGGACCCGGCTGCTCAGGCTGTTGACGGCGCCGACGGTGCCGGACCGCGCGCCGCGGGTGCTGAGGGTGGATGTGTTCGCCTTCCGCAGGGGCTGCACCTACGGCACCGTGCTGGTCGACGTCGAGGCCTGCCAGGTCGTGTACGTGCTGCCGGACCGCACCTCCGAGACGTTCGAGGCCTGGCTCAAGGACCACCCCGGTGCAGAGATCATCTGCAGGTACCGGGCCACCGCCCACACCAAGGCGGTCAAGGAAGCCGCCCCCAGCGCCCTCGAAGTGGCGGACCGCCGGCATTTGCTCCAGAGCCTGTCTGCCGCGATGGAGAAGACCTGCCACCAGCACCGCTACTGCCTGCGCAAACACACCGAGGAGGAGACGGTGGCCGACGTGCCTGAGGTGGCCCCGATGCTGTTACCGCCCGCGGAACTGCCCCGCACTCAGATCATCGAACGCACCCGCCACCGCTACGAGGACATCCACCGCCTGCTGGAGAAACGCTGGACAACCAGCGCCATCGGCCGTCGGCTGAACCTCGACCGCAAGACCGTGCGCCGCTTCCGCGGCACCGGCCCGGAGGAGTTGCTGGCCTCCGCCCGTGAGCGCCGGCCCAACGGCGTCCTGGAACCGTTCAAGGCATACCTCAATGCCCGCAGACCCTCACCGAGAGCCAGGGTGAGCGCCTCTTCCAAGTCCGGCTCGCCTGCCCGGACATCGCCCGGGCCTGCGATCTCGCCCGGACGTTCGCCGACCTGGTCCGCCACCGGCGCGGATTCCTTCTGCTGGAGTGGATCCGGCAGGCCGAACATGACGCACCGAAGCCGATGAAAGGCTTCGCCAGTTTCCTCCGCGAAGACCTCGACGCCGTCACCGCGGGACTCACCCTCCCCTGGAGTTCCGGAATCGTCGAAGGTCACGTGAACCGGGTGAAAACACTCAAGAGAGCGATGTATGGCCGAGGCGCGTTCGGACTCCTCCGCACTCGCATTCTCACTCAGTCGTCGACGCCCCTTCAGCGAGCCTCTAGTCGTGAGGAAGGGGGAGTCGTCCATGCAGGAGAGCTGCGGCCTGGAGGTCATTGGTAACCATCACCTGAGCCAACCTGCCCGCGACTGCGATCACGTTGCACCAGGCTGGAGCATCTAGATAGACCTCGTCCGGGGCGCCACGACCGCGGGATCGTCCGCGTTGCAGAAGTCGTCGAACAGAACGGTGACCACGTAGTCCAGGTCCTCGAACTCCTCCGGCCGCAGCCAGACATCGCGCTGCCACGAGGGACTCGCAAGAGCGAGGACCGCTGGCACAACATGAAGTCGGAAGACCGGGAACTCAATGCCGTGATCTGCCACATCGGGAGCCTACTGACAGGGTGAGGGACCCATCCCACATGCCATCGCCTGTTCACGCGGCTGCGGCCAGAGCCTTGAACTTCCCCAGCCCCTGCTCCGGGTTGACCCTGGACCTATTCAGTGGATCTCCCCACCCAGGGGCCAACCGACCTGCGGACGGGCGACGCAAGGGAGGGGCCGCCCGATAGCCAGCCAGGTCCAGGGGCGGGACGGACTGTCCAGGGTTGCCGAAGGCCAGCGCACAGCGCCGCCGCAGGCGCCCTCAAGTTGATGACTTCCTCGTATCGTCACGGATACGACGGTCTTCGGCGCCCGCGCGAACTGCCACCGCGCCTGACCATGGACTACGCCCACGAGGGTGCTACCTGGACCGCGCTCCGCTCCGTCGCCACGACCTGGTGATCCACCCGGTGCGGGCACGCCCCGCCCGGGTGGATCATGAGCAGGGATCGTGTTCGGGTGACATCGCTCCGGAAGTGACGTCACACTCGGTGGGGCGTAGACCTGTCGACAGGAGGTGGCCGGGCACGTGCGGACATCCAGTCGAATCCGTCCCGGGTCGGTCGTGTCGTGGCTGCGCGACCGTGATCCCGAGCTGGCGGCGACCCGGCGTGCCGGGCGGACGGCGCTCGTCATGCCCACGCTGTTCGCCCTGTGCAGCAAGGTCATCGGGTCACCGACGATGGCGACCTTCGCCGCGTTCGGTGCGTTCTCGATGCTGCTGCTCGTGGATTTCACCGGTCCGATGGTGCAGCGGCTACGCGCCCATCTCGGCCTCGCGGTGGCCTGGGCCGTCCTGATCTGTCTGGGTACGCTCGTGGCCGACACGACCTGGCTCGCGGTCACCGCCATGGTCGTCATCGGTTTCCTGGTGCTGTTCTCCGGGGTCGTCAGCTCCGTCCTCGCGGGCGCCTCGACGGCACTGTTGCTGGCCTTCATCCTCCCGGTGACCTCGCCCGTCCCGTTCGCGGAGCTTCCCGCCCGGCTCGCGGGAGCGGGCCTCGCGGCAGCCGCCGCCATGCTCGCGGTCACCCTGCTGTGGCCTCGTCCCAGCGGAGACCCCCTCAGCGCACCCGCCGCCCGGGTCTGCCGTGCGGCCGCCGGGCAACTGCGCACCGACGCGTCCCTCCTGGCGGGCGGCCCTGCCGCGCCGAGCACTGGTCAGTGCCGTACCAGAGCCGAGGAGGCCGCCGCCGCCGCTGCCGAACTGCGCACCGTCTTCGACGCCACCCCGTACCGCCCCACCGGCCTGTCCACCAGCTCGCGCGCCCTCGTCCGGCTGGTCGACGAACTGACCTGGCTCAGCAGCATCCTGGCCGACAGCGCGCCCCCGCTCGACGATCGACCGGCCTGCGACATCGACGCCCGGTCCGTACGCCGGGCCGCCGCGGCCGTACTCGACGAGGTGGCCGCGCTGCTCGACGCCCCGCGCCACTCACCGGACACGTTGCACGCAGCCTCGGAGACGCTGCGCAAGGCCATGGCCGACATGGAGCGCAACGCCACCACTCGGCTGCCCGTGCGCCGGGGCGGCGCGGGCACGCCCTCGCAGGTGCACCCCGTCATCGGAGCGCTGGACCTTTCGTTCCGCGCGCAGGAGCTGGGTTTCGCGACGCTGCAGATCGCGGACAACGTGGCCCTGGCGGCGGCCGCCGAACGCCGCAGCTGGTTCGAAAGCCTGCTGGGCCGCGAGCCCGACGCCGTGACCCGACCGCTGGCGGCGGCGCGCGAGCGAGCCGCCGCCCACCTTCAGCCGGGGTCCGTCTGGCTGCACAACAGCCTGCGGGGAGCACTCGGCCTCGGCATCGCGGTCGGCCTCGCCAACGTGACCAGCGTCCAGCACTCGTTCTGGGTACTCCTGGGAACCCTGTCCGTGCTGCGCTCGAACGCTCTCAACACGGGGCAGAACGCGGTCCGCGCCCTGGCCGGCACCCTCGCGGGTTCGATCATCGGCACCGGGCTGCTGCAACTGATCGGCCACCACGGCACGGCGCTCTGGTTCCTGCTGCCCCTCGCCGTGTTCCTCGCCGGCATCGCCCCCGCCGCCATCTCCTTTGCCGCCGGTCAGGCGTCCTTCACCATCACCCTCGTCATCCTGTTCAACATCGGTCAGAACCCCGACTGGCACATCGTGCTGCTGCGGATCCAGGACATCGCCCTCGGCTGCGCGGTGAGTGTGCTGGTGGGCCTGTTCTTCTGGCCGCGCGGCGCCGCGGCGGCCGTCGACCGGGCGCTCGCCGAGGCGTACACGGACAGCGCCCGGTATCTGGCGGGCGCCGTGCAGTACGCCATCGGCCACTGCGGCACCGCCCCCGCGCCCGCGTCTGCCGAGGTCGCGCTGCGGGAGGGCGTCGAAGCGGCCGCGGCCGCGCGCAGGCTCGACGACGCGTTCCGCAGCTATCTGGCCGAGCGCGGTGCCAAACCGGTACCCCTGGCCGACATGACCACCCTGGTGACCGGCATCGTGGGGCTGCGCCTCGCGGCGGACGCGGTCCTGGGCCTGTGGCGGCGCCACGGCGAACCGGGCAGCGAGCCGAACCGGGCGGAAGCGGGCCTCGTCCTGCTGAGTGCCGCCGGCCAGATCTCCGGCTGGTACCGGGATCTGGCCGCCGGTCTCGGGCACCACACCTCCGTCCGGGATCCGTTGCCGCGCAACCCCGCGGCCGAGGCACAGCTGGTCGAATCCCTCCGCCGCGACCTCAGCGACGAGCACGGGCAGGCGACGGACACGGCCGTCCGCATCATCTGGACCGCCGACCACCTCGACGCCGCCCGCCGGCTCCAGCCGAGCCTGGTCACCGCGGCGAGGCCCGTCGGTCCGTCCTGACCCGGGGCGGTCCCCGGGGTCAGACCGCGGCTTTAGAGGGCGCCGGCAGGCGACCGGGGTCGAAGGCGGTGGCGCTGAGGGTGCCGTCGACGGTGATCAGGCCGAAGACCGGGTACCCGGTGATGTCGAAGGCCTCTCCGAGCGGCCCGTCGCCCGGCTCGATCACGACGTGGGCGACCTCGGACAGCGCGGCCACCTGCTCGCGGGCCTCCTCGTCGGTGCCGTGCACGACGGCGAGGACGCTGCGACCGGTGGCGCGGGCCGTGGTGCGCGCCTGCTCCACGAAGAGCGGCAGCCGCTCCTTGCAGGCCCGGCAGTCGGGCGAGAAGAAGCCCAGCATGGTCTCGCCGAGGCCCTCGCGGGTGATCCGCTCACCGGCGGTGGTGACGGCGGAGAAGCCGGGCACGGCGGAACCGGCCGGGATGATCAGGCCGTCCGCCACCCGGTCGGCCTTCTCGTCGGCCTGGGCGCGGAGTTTGCGTATGACGCCGAAGGTGAGCAGCAGGTTCAGCAGACAGAGCACGGCGATGAGGACGACGGCGGTGACCAGAAAGGGCATGGGTGACTCCGGGGTCTCGTGTCATCGTGGGGCGGGGTGTCCGCCCATCGGATCGCGGGATGCGACGGCGCGACGCCGCACGAGTGTGCCGCGCGCCGTGGTGCTGCGGCGGCTGCGACGGGTGCGTCGCGGTGGCCGCCTCGGTGGTGCGTGAACATCAACCACCCGGGAGATCGGGAGGGTTGTCGCCTACTGGGTCGCCTGCCCGGATCGCCTACGGGGCTGATCCGCGGACGCGTCCCGAGGTGCGTGGGGCGCCGTCGTCGAACAGCGTGCCCAGCTCGTCCGTGAAGATCACGAGCAGGGCGCCCACCAGCGCGCCGAACGCCGCGATCAGCACGCCCGCCGCCTGGGTCGGCGCCGGCGTCCCCGCGAGGGCGGCGGCCAGGCCGAACACGGCCAGGGCGAGCAGCACGGTGTTCCGCACCACGTGGCGGCGGCCGATCGGCGCGGTGGAAGCGCCGAAGCAGGCGCAGGACGCCTTGGTTCCGCTGCGGAGCGTACGGACGATTCCGGTGGTGAACGCGGCGAGCAACAGCAGGGTCAGGACGAAGCCGGGCGCGCCGCCGGGCCCCGGGGTGAGCAGCACCACCGCGGCGCACTCCCCCACGACCACGGCCACCGCCACGAGGCGGCTCAGGCGGGCCGGAACGCCCATGGAGCGGGTGGATTCCTCAAAGCCGCGGAAGGCCGCGGCGCCTCGTAGTTTTCCGGTCGCGGATGCCGCGAACACGATGCCGACGAGGAGTCTGACGGCAAGCAGGGCATAGGCCACGAGCAGCTCTCACCTCCCGGGACGACTGGACCAGAGGCAATGTAGCCCCAAGTCGACATGAGCAACAGTGGCCACTTTCGCCCAGATCCCCCCAGACGAAACTGGAAGCATTCAGTCAACTTCCGCACTCTTGCGCTCAATTGGCATCGCAACATAACTTCTGCTCCGGCCGGACCTTACCCCTGGTCCGGTCTTCACCCTACGAGGGAGGTCCGTGATGACCCGTGTGATCGGCACGATGGGCGACAAGTTGCTGGGCATGCTGCTGAAGGAGGACCGGGCCGGCGCCTGTGTCCCGGAGCACGGCACTTTCTGCAAGTGCACGAACCACGTCCGGTACGTCTTCAGCTGCAACGGCCCCTGCGTGAAGGACGGCTCCTGCTGACCCAGCCCCCATCCCATCCCGTCACATCACGTCGCGCGACCAGGAGGTAGTCATGAGGCGAATGATCGGCACGATGGGCGACCGGCTGCTGCGGCTCGTACTCGACGAGCAGCGCGCGGGGGCTTGCGTCCCCGAGGTGGGTCAGCTCTGTTACTGCAAGAGCGGACACCAGTACCGCTTCGCCTGTAACGGCGTGTGCACCAAGCGCAGCAACACCTGCTGATGACGCACTCCGACCCACCCGCCGGTTCCCCGGAGGCCGCTTCGCCTCCGGGGAACCGGCTGCGGGCCCGCGCCGCGTGGGCGGCGGTCGCCCTCCAGTTCCGCGCCACACCCGTAGGCGCCTCCCTGCTGTTCGGGGTGACCGTGGGAGTCGGCGTGACGCCGGCCGCCGCCGCCTGGCTCGCCAAGCTGCTCTTCGACGAACTCGGCCGCGGTGCGCACGCCGACGCGCGGCACGCCGTCGCCCTCGGCATCGCCACGGCCGCGCTGGGCGCCCTCTCCGCCGTCCTTCTTCAACTGGCCGCATATCTCGATGAGTTGGTGCGCCGACGCCTCGTCGTCGAAGTCGAACGGACCTTGTTCGCCAAGGTCGACGAGTTCCGGGGACTGCGGCGGTTCGAGGATCCCGCGTTCCACGACCGGCTGCGGCTCGCCCAGCAGGCCTCGGAGGACGCGCCGCACAACGTCACCATGTTCACCCAGGAGGCCGTGCGTTCGGTGGCCGCGCTCAGCGGCTTCACGGGCGCCCTGCTCGCCGTCTGGCCCCCGATGGTGGGCCTTTTGTTCCTGGTCGGCGCCGCCGCACTGCTGGCCCGGCTGTCGCTGGCCCGCCGCCAGGTGGTGGTCTGGGAGCTGACCTCCGCCCGGCTGCGCCGCCATCTCTTCTACCGCTCGCTGCTGACCGACCCCCGCGCCGCCAAGGAGATCCGGCTGTTCGGCCTCGGCGGCTTCCTGCACGGCCGGCTGATCCGCGCGTTGAACGACGCCACCGAGGCCGAACTCGCGGTGGCCCGACGCGGCGCACTCGTGCAGTCGGCTTTCGCCGCGCTCAACGCCCTGGTCGCCGGGCTCGGTACGGTCGTGGTGGTCGCGGGCGCGGCCCACGGCAGATTCACGATCGGTGATGTGACGCTGTTCATCGCCGCCGCCGCGGGAGTGCAGGGGGCGTTCACCGGCATCGTGCTCCAGGCCGGATCGGCCGCGGAGGGCGTGCGGCTCTTCGGCCACTATCTCGACCTGCTCGACACCCCCGACGACCTCCCCCGGGGCGAGGCCCCCGCACCGGCCCTCACCGGACGCATCGAACTGCGCGACGTCTGGTTCCGCTACGACACCTCCGGCCCCTGGGTGCTGCGCGGGGTGAACCTGACCGTCCCGGCGGGCACCGCGATGGGCCTGGTGGGCCGCAACGGCGCCGGCAAGAGCACCCTCATCAAGCTGCTCTGCCGGTTCTACGACCCCGAACGCGGCGCGATCCTCTGGGACGGCACCGACATCCGGACCATGGACGTGGCCGAGCTGCGCCGCCGGATCGGCGTCACGTTCCAGGACTACATGACGTACGACCTCTCGGCGGCCGAGAACATCGGCATCGGCGATCTGCCGTACCGCGAGGACCTGGAGCGCATCCGCGACAGCGCGCGGCTCGCCGGCATCGACGCGACCCTGTGCGGCCTTCCCGACGGGTACGAGACCCAGCTCAGCCGGGTCCACCTCGACGAGGAGGACGGCACCCCCGGGGTCACCCTTTCCGGCGGCCAGTGGCAACGGGTGGCGCTGGCCCGCTCGTTGATGCGCGGCGACGCCGATCTGCTGATCCTGGACGAGCCCAGCTCGGGCCTGGACCCGGAGGCCGAGCACGAGGTGCACCGCACGCTCAGTGGCCACCGCCTGGGACGGACTGCGCTGTTGGTCTCACACCGCCTGGGAGCGCTGCGCGAGGCGGACGCGATCGCGGTGCTGGTGGACGGCCGGATCGCCGAACTCGGCTCCCACGACGAGCTGATGGCCCTGGGCGGCGGGCACTACGCCCGGCTGTTCGGCCTCCAAGCCGCCGGCTACGCCGAGCGCGGCGACCGTGACAGAACCACGGAGGCGGCCACATGAGCCGCCCGGAACGGAAGGCGGCCCCATGACGGGTGCGGGGCGGACGACGGTGGCGTTGGCGGCGGGCGCGGGCATGCTGCTCCTGTCCGTACGCGTACTGCGTTCACGCCTCGCCCTCATCAGGGTCACCGGGTCGAGCATGACCCCGGCCTTCGCGGACGGCGACCGGCTGCTGGTCCGCCGCACCACGCGCGTGCGGCGCGGCGACGCGGTGGTCTTCCGCAACCCCGTCCCGTTCGGCGACGGCGACGACGCACTGGCCTGGCTGGTCAAGCGGGTCTCCGCCCTGCCCGGCGATACCGTGCCGCCCGACGTGCGCGAGATCGTCGGGGCCCCGGACGGCGGTCTGGTGCCGCCCGGTTCCCTGATCGTCCGGGGCGACGCCGCCCGCACCCAGGACTCCCGCCACTTCGGTTACGTCCCCCAGGCGTCCCTGCTGGGCGTGGTACTCACCCGCCCGACTCCCCTCGGCCGCCCCTGAACCCACTGCTCACGGCGGCGTCCGCCCGGCACGACCGGCGGACAGAACCTGAACACGAGCGTCCAGGATGCCCAGAACCTCGGCTGGAAACTCGCCGCAGTGCTCGACGGCGCCCCGGAATCGTTGCTGTCGACCTACGAACTTGTTCACCTGTTCCAGGAGCCCCACTGAATCCTGCTCGGCTACGACGCCGACGATGCCCCGGCACCGGCGCCGCGCCCTGCTCGGCACGGCCGGCCTCGCCTCACTCGCCACCGCCCAACGCGGGCTCCATCAGCTCTCGCGCCAGGACCAGCGCGATCTGTGCGGCCTCCGCCGGCGAGGGGAGACCACCGCGATCGTCGCCCGCTCGAACTTCGCCGAGCTCTCGGTCCAGCGCATCACCCGGTTGGCGGCCAACCTCCGCTGTGACCCCAGCAGCCCAAACGGCCGGAGCGGCCAGCAGTTGCTTGGCCGCCCCGGCGCCGACGAGGCGAATGCCCCATACGGGTGATCCTCCACACGCGGCCGTCCGCGCTCAGCCCGAACTGGAAGTGTCGGACACCTCGTTCGCGGCGCGACGGTACTCGGCGTTGATGCGCTGCGCTTCCTCGAGCTGGTCCTCGAGGATGACGATGCGGCAAGCGGCCTCGACCGGGGTCCCCCTGTCGACGAGCTCGCGGGCACGGGCGGCGATCCGGAGTTGGTACCGGGAGTACCTCCGGTGCCCGCCCTCCGAGCGCAGCGGAGTGATCAGGCGGGCTTCCCCGATGGCCCGGAGGAAGCCGGGAGTCGTCCCGAGCATCTCGGCGGCCCGGCCCATCGTGTACGCGGGGTAGTCGTCGTCGTCCAGGCGACCACTCAGTGGAGTATCTGCTGTCATTTCACCTCTTTGTGCAACGCGTCGAGGGGCCCCGATGCCGTACGGCACCAGGGCCCCGAAGGAAATTGAACACCATCTGTCGGCACCACTGCTCTGCCGACCTCTTGTTTCCGCTACCTGGCCCCTGTGAGGGGGCGGGAATGCGGGGTTCGCGGATGCTTGACCGGGGACCACCTTCCATTCCGGGGTCTTGCGGCACCCGACCTCGTGCATGTCGGCCGGGTGATCCCGATGGCGTCGGCTCCTTCCGTACCTCCGCTGAAATCAACTCACTTGCCAGGTGGCGTGGCGGGCGGTCTCGTCACCGTCCTACGGACAGCTCGGCTTCGAGACTCCTCAGCCACCCCGACCTGCGAACTTCTGCACTACGAGAGAAACACTAACCACGCAACAGCCCAATGTCTACTCTGACAAACATAGATTTTAGGTTGCCCAGGGCATCGGTATTCTCCGCCAAGCGGGCCATATGGGCAGGTGGCAGCAGGGGCTCGGCGGTCGGCCGACTCCAGCGCCCGAATCGCGCACCGAATAGAATCGGCTTTCATGTCGAACCCTGACGAGCTGCTCGTGGACCTCTGCGCCCTGGTGGAGTCCGAGCAGAGCAATCAGATGTCATTGACCGTGGTGGTCGGCGGTGCCGTCATCACCGGGCGGCTGGCTCCCGAAGGCGTATGGAGGGAGCGCGTGTCGGAGGTCCTGAAGGACTCGGACCGTCTGGGTCCCTTCTCCGACGTCTTCTCCGCTGACCGGACAGTGGGCCGGCCCGAACCCGGCGGGGCCCCCACACATCTGCACTTCCACCTCGCCCGGATCCTCCAGGGCAGCGTCGGAATTCCCGAGACGGGCGGAATGTACCGCGTCGCGATCAAGGATGTCAGCGCCTGGACGGTGGGCGACTTCAGCTACTCCGACCAGTGACGCACCGCACCCGGACCGCACCGGTCGGCCGGGAGCCGTCGGCCGGACGGTGACACGCGAGGGGGCCCTGCCGACGCGCGTCGGCAGGGCCCCCTCGCTGTCCCGGTGTCAGCTTCCGCCGGTTCTCACAGTCCCAGCGGCGCGGGGCTGCCGAGCAGCGCCGACGCGGTCTGCAACGGCGTAAGGGCCCGGACAGCGGTCGCGGACTCACGGGTGGGCTCATGGGTGCCGCGGCAGGTGAAGCCGAGGCGCGTCATGGCCCGGGTGACTTCCCCGCTGGTGAAGTCACGGGGGTCCTGCCTGGTGATGACCACGCCCACTTGCTTGGCGGGGTAGTGGCGGCGGCCGATGAGCACGGACTCCCCCGTGATGGGCTCCGGCTTGACGCCCTTCATGGAGGCAAGTACCCCGCTCTTGGTGAGGTCGAAGGGGAACCGGGCGATGACGCAGCGCATGATGCCTCGCAGGGAAGGGAGAAAGGAGAGGGAGGAACGGGGCTGATACCGAACGATGAGCCGGATCAGAGGGAGACGGTGAAGGCGAGGGCACCCGGGCCGCGGCCGTGCGGTCCGCCGACGCCGAGGACGTCCCGTACACGGATCCGGTCCGTGTAGGCGGGGCTGTCACGGACCGCGGCGAGTTGGGCCCGCGTGACCGAGCCGGTGCAGTGTTCGTCCTGGTCGCAAAAGAGCAGGTACTCGACCCGGGCACTGGCCATGAGGAAGAGGGCCACCTCGACGGTCATGTCGTCACCAACCCTCGGTCCGGATGTGTCCAGTGCGTCGCACACGGTCGCGGGAACGGAACCGACCAGGCGTTGCTGCGTCTGAGCCAGCGTCAAAGGGGTCCTCCTGGATGGGTGGGTGGGGGTTTCCGATCACGAAGGTTCTAGGCCGCCGCTGTGCCCGCGGACGACCGCCGCGGCGTACGGCGTGCCGCCTCGCCGGTGGACCGGCCCTCGCCGGTACGGCCGCGCCGGCCCCGGGACGCGGAAGAGGAGCCACGCCGAGGACGTTCCACAACCGGCGCGGTGATGGTGACCGCGATCCCCGAGGGGGCCTGGGCGCCGGTGATGCGACTCAACTCGGCTTCACCCGAGCGCACTTGGGTGGTCTGGGGAGTGATGCCGGCTGCAGTCATCAGTCGGCTCATGTCGCGTCGCTGCTGAGGCGTCACCAGCGTGACGACGCTGCCGGACTCGCCGGCGCGGGCCGTGCGGCCGCCCCGGTGCAGATAGTCCTTGGGGTCGCTGGGCGGGTCCACGTTCACGACCAGGTCGAGGTTGTCGACGTGGATCCCGCGCGCCGCGACATTGGTCGCCACCAGCACCGTCACATGCCCGGTCTTGAACTGGGCCAGGGTCCGTGTGCGCTGCGGCTGGGACTTGCCTCCGTGCAGGGCCGCGGCACGTACGCCGCTGTTCAGCAGGTGCTCGGTCAGCCGGTCCACCGCGTGCTTGGTGTCCAGGAACATGATCACCCGGCCCTCGCGTGCCGCGATCTCGGTGGTCGTCCGCTGCTTGTCCGCGCCGTGCACGTGAAGTACGTGATGCTCCATGGTGGTGACCGCGCCCGCGGACGGGTCGACGGAGTGGACCACCGGGTCGGTCAGGTAGCGGCGGACCAGGAGGTCGACGTTGCGGTCCAAGGTGGCCGAGAACAGCATCCGCTGCCCCTCGGGGCGCACCTGGTCGAGCAGCGCGGTGACCTGGGGCATGAAGCCCATGTCGGCCATCTGGTCGGCCTCGTCGAGGACGGTGATGTCGACCTGGTCCAGACTGCATTCGCCACGGTCGATGAGGTCCTTGAGCCGGCCCGGTGTCGCCACGACGACCTCGGCCCCGCCGCGCAGCGCACTGGCCTGCCTGCCGATCGGCATCCCACCGACCACCGTGGCCAGACGCACTCGCACGGAACGGGCGTACGGAATGAGAGCGTCGGTGACCTGCTGGGCCAGCTCTCGGGTGGGTACGAGGACCAGGGCCAGCGGCAGCCGCGGCTCGGCGCGCCGACCGGCCGTACGGGCCAGCAGGGCGAGACCGAAGGCGAGGGTCTTGCCGGAGCCGGTGCGGCCACGGCCGAGTACGTCACGGCCCGCGACGGAGTTCGGCAGGGTCGCCGCCTGGATCGGGAACGGTACGGTCACGCCTGCGCGGCCGAGCTCGGCCAGCAGCGGCGTCGGCAGGGCGAGATCGGCGAACGCCTCGACGGCGGGCAGCGCGGGGGTGATCGTCGTCGGCAGCGCGAACTCACCTTGAGGCATGGCCTGTTGACGCCCGTAACCCTTCGCACGGTTGGGAGCACCGGAGCGGCTGGAGGACGCGGACCCGAAGCGGCTGCCGCCCCTTTGGGAACCTGAATTTCCGGCGCGGGTTCGGGTGCGGGGGAAACGATCATTTGTACGCGTGCGGTTCATGTGGAACCTTCCTTGATGTGGCGCGTATCAAGGAATTCCCGCAGCGAATGAACAGCGCAGAGAATCGCAAGAACGAGCCGAAAATGTTGCGGAGCCGAATCGGTCGGTCAGATCGGATCGGTCAGATCTGACGGATCAACCGGATCAGTCGGATCAACCGGATCGGCAGGTGATGCTCGCGGAATACGCCGCCGAAGAGACCGGCGCGGCGCGATCTCGACAGTGAGATCGGGCATTCAGTGAGTGAGGCCTTGGCGGATTTACATCCGGAGCGTCGGGGTCGAGCATCCCCAGGGGGAGATTCGGTGGAGCCTTCCCCAGGGGCGGGGCCGCGGCGCCCCTGCATCACGCCGTGGGTGACATCACCACGGCCCTGACGGAGCGGCTGCGCCCCGGAAAGCGGCGAGCTGGAGCCCGCACCCCAAGGTGCGGGCCCCAGCTGCGAAGTACGTGTCAGCGTCAGGCGGGAACGATGTTCTCAGCCGTCGGGCCCTTCTGACCCTGCGCGATGTCGAAGGTCACCTTCTGGCCCTCCGACAGCTCACGGAAGCCCTGGGTGGCGATGTTCGAGTAGTGGGCGAAGACGTCCGCGCCGCCGCCGTCCTGCTCGATGAAGCCGAAGCCCTTTTCCGCGTTGAACCACTTCACGGTACCGGCAGCCATGTCAAATCTCCTTCGGGACGGTGTTCGGAGTCTCGCACTGTGCGCACTCCGCGTCGCCGCGATGATTATCCCGCCGGAAAATTCGCCGGAGCCGAAAAAGAGCGCCACCAGCAGATGAAGCCGGTGAGGGCACTTGCAAGATTTCGGGAACCACAACTGCAACTGAGATCTACAGTAGCACGTTGCGATCGATCGTGTGCGATAAATACCCGGCACGCCTGTCGATACAGCCGATACAGCCGATACAGTCGATGCAGGAAAACTCGCCGCACCTTCCGTCATTTTCTCACTTCACGGGCACAGATATTGGTTCGGTCGGCTCACCGCGATAGCGGGGACGTGGGGCGACTCGTGTCCCTCTTCGGCCGTGCCGCGTGAGCCACGAGGAGCAGGAACAGCCCGCAGGTGGCGACCAGGATCCAGCCCGGGCGGGACGCGCGGGCGAGTCCCGTGGGGTCGGTGCCCGCGACCAGGCCGCCGGCGATGGCTATGCCGAGCGCGGAGCCGAGCTGGCGTGCGGTGGATGTGATCGCTCCGGCCACGCCGGCACGGGCGGAAGGCAGTCCGCTCACCGCGGTGTTGGTGATCGGCGCGTTGGCGAAGCCGAACCCGACGCCGATGAGCAAGTAGGCCGCCAAGAGCAGGAGCACGCTCGTGTGCTGGTCGAGCCCGACCAGGCAGAGTCCGCCCACCGTGATGAAACCGCCGGCCAGGACGAGCGGCAGCCGCGGTCCGGTACGACCGACCAGGCGGCCGGACAGGGGTGCGCAGACGGTCGCTCCGACCGCCATGGGCAAGGTCGCCACCCCGGCGGCCAGTGGTGTCCATCCTCGGGCGTGTTGCAGGTAGAGGGTGTTGAGCAGGAGCGTCACGTTCAGGGCGACGAAGACCGCCACCGCGCCCAGCACGGCACTGCTGAAGACCGGATGCCGGTAGAGCCGTAGATCCATCAGCGGTTCGCTCCTGCGGGATTCGACCGACACGAATCCGACTGCCGCCACGACGGCGATCGCGTACGCGATCAGCGCGGGAACCGACGCCCAACCGATGCGCGGCCCTTCGATCAGGACGCCGACCCAGACGCCGATGACCACGGTCAGCAGGGCCTGCCCCGGGAGGTCGAGCCGCTGTGCTCGCGGCGCCCGGGACTCCGGCACGAACAGCGCGCTGAGCACGAGGGCGGCCACGATGACCGGCGCGTTGATCCAGAACACCGACCGCCAGCCGAAACCCGCGATGAGGGCGCCGCCCGTGACAGGGCCGGCGGCCATGCTGAGTCCGAAGACCGACGCCCAGACGCCGATCGCCTGTGCCCGCTCCCTCGGGTCGGGCATCGCGTTGACCACGATCGCGAGAGCCACGGGGCTGAGCATCGAGGCGCCGATTCCCTGGACGGCGCGGGCCGCGATCAGCACGCCCACCGAAGGGGCGATCGCGCAGACCAGCGAGGCCGCACCGAACACGACCAGGCCGACCTGGAACACCCGTCGGCGTCCGAACCGGTCCGCCAGCGCACCGGAGGAGATCAGGAGACTGGCCAGGACGAGCGTGTACGCGTCCACGGTCCATTCGAGGCTGCGGGTCCCGATGCCCAGGCCGTGCCCGATCGCCGGCAGTGCGACATTGACGATGGTGGTGTCCAGGCCCACCAGGAACATGCTCAGACAGCAGACGGCCAGCACCGTCCAGCGCCTGCGTGCGCTCAGAACGGGCTGAATGGGGTCAAGTGGCTTAATGGGATGGGTGGTCGCGGTCACCTGGTACCTCTCACGTCCGGAAGGGGCTGCCCGGCAAGGCTCAGGCCGGACCGCACCCGCCGCCCATCGAATTTGCGAAGGCTGCAAACTGGACCCCATGGACGCGGAGCTGGAACAGATCATCGACGGCATAGGCCCCCGGCTACGCACACTGCGCCGGGACCGCGGGCTCACGCTGGAGGCGCTCTCGGCGACGACCGGAATGTCGGTGAGCACGCTGTCGCGTCTCGAGTCGGGCAAGCGGCGCCCGACTCTGGACTTGCTCATCCCGCTCGCGCGTACGCACCGCGTCGCACTCGACCAACTGGTGGCCGCGCCGGCCACCGGTGATCCTCGGGTGCATCTCAAGCCCTTGCGCAAGGGTCACGGCAGCGTCCTTGTGCCTCTGACGCAGTACCCGGGTCGGGTGCAGGTGTTCAAGCAGGTACTGGCTCCCCGCGAGCCGGTGTTGGTGACCCATGACGGCTACGAGTGGCTCTACGTCCTCGCGGGCGAACTGCGCCTCATCCTCGGAGAGCGGGACTGCACACTCCGCCCGGGCGAAGTGGCCGAGTTCGACACCAGAGAACCGCACTGGTTCGGTCCGGCGAACGCCAGCGCCGTCGAGATCCTGCACCTGTTCGGACCGCGAGGCGATCAAGCCGTGGTCCGCACGCAGCCCTCCGCATCCGATTCCGGCCGGGCGACCGCCGCCACCCCGCCGTCGACGACGTCATGAGTCACAACTCCCGTCCCGTTGGGCGTACTTCGATCCGTCGTCGCCGTCATTCGCCCGCGGGGAAGTCCGCCGAGCGGCTGATGTCGGCCCACCGCTCGGCTTCGGCGGCACGGGTACGGGAGGCGTCGGCCGCCATCTCGACGGCTCTGGCGCCGAGCAGCAGGCGCAGCGGCGGTTCGTCGAGCCCGACGAGGTCGGTGATGATCTTGGCTGCCCGGACCGGGTCTCCGGGCCAGGTGGCGGCGGTCTGCTCGCGGTAGCGGTTCATCGCGCCAACGGTCTCTTCGTAGGCGGGGCTTACGGGCAGAGCGGTCATGGACGAGCCGCCCCAGTCGGTGCGGAAACCACCGGGCTCGATGATGGTGACCTTGATACCGAGGGGCCCGACCTCGGCGTTGAGGACTTCGGAGAAGCCTTCGACCGCGAACTTCGCGGTCTGATAGGCGCTCAGGCCCGGTGATCCGCCCACGCGTCCGCCGATGGAGGAGAACTGGAGGAAGTGGCCGGAACCCTGGCGGCGGAGTACGGGCAGGGCAGCCTTGGTGACGTTGACGACGCCGAACAGGTTCGTCTCGATCTGGGCCCGGAAGTCCTCGTCCGGCATGTCCTCGATGGCGGCGCTGTCGGCGTACCCGGCGTTGTTCACGACGACGTCCAGTCTGCCGAAGGCGTCCAGGGCCCGTTGTACGGCGGCGCGGGCGGCTGCCGGGTCGGTGACGTCGAGGGCGACGGCGCGGACCTGGTCGCCGTAGCGCTCGACGAGGTCCTTGAGCTGTTCGGGGCGGCGGGCGGTGGCCACGACGCGGTGGCCGTTGTCGAGGACGTGGCGGGCGAGTGCCCTGCCGAAGCCGCGGGAGCTGCCGGTGATGAGCCAGGTCTTGGTCATGAGGTGTCTTCGCTTCCGGGATGGCGCTGGCTGGAGAAGTGGGTGGTGCGCGGGGGCAGCGCTGGGAACCGCAGGGCCGAGCCCTGCTAACTAAACAGTCATTTATATAGTGCGGCCGGTCGTGAGGTGTGTCAAATAAACAGTTAGTTGCACTACTCTGGGGTCATGCCCCAGCACCAACCCCCGGCCCGCCCCCGGGACTCCGAGGCCTCCAAGGCCCGCCTGCTCAAAGCCGCGACGGACGAGTTCGCGGCCCGCGGCATCGCCGGTGCCCGAGTGGATCGCATAGGCGCCGCGGCAGCGGTGAACAAGGCCCTCATCTACACGTACTTCGGCAACAAGGAGCAGTTGTTCGACGCCGTCATGGACGCGCATGTCGCCCGCGTCCTCGACGAGGTCCCCTTCACGCCCGAGGACCTGCCGGGCTACGCGGGCCGCCTGTTCGACTTCCTCCTCGCCAACCCGCACCAGCTCCGGCTGGCCACCTGGCACCGCCTCGAACGCTCGGGCACCGACCACGAGCCGCAAGGGCTGGGAACCTCCATGCGGCAGAAGACCGCCGCGATCACCCAGGCGCAGACCGACGGCCTGCTGACCGCGGCCTTCACCCCCGAAGACCTGCTCGTCTTCACCCTCGCCCTCGCCAACGCATGGATGCCCACCAGCCCCATGGCCACCAACGACCAGGCGGCCGAGCAGACCCGACAGCACCGCGACGCGGTCGTCGAGGCCGTCCGACGCCTCGTCGCGGGAACCCCGACAACCCAGGCCTTTTAGGAAACGCGGAGGCCGAGGGCCCCACCCCTGTCGTGGACGGCGGTCGCCGTCGGCGCCAGGGCACCGCCCTCTTCACAACATGACGTCCGAATCCCGCCGGGCAAGGCGATCCACAAGCCGCAAGGTTGGAGGTGCAACACCACTGGTGACCTTGGACAGGAAGGGATCGAGATCGATGACGCCCGCCGCCGCGGACCGCACGTACACATTGCTCGGCCCGGACGGGCAGCCCTGCCGGAGCGGCACGCCGGGCACACTCGGCGGACACCGGCGCGGGCGCCTCTACGGGCGCCTCGACTGCCCTTGCGCCCTGCGAGCCATCGCCCGCGGCCACTACGCCGAGCAGCGCGTGTTCTTTCCGGACGAGGCCACCGCGATCGCGGCCGGATACCGGCCCTGCGCGGTCTGCCTGCCCGACGAGTACGCCCGCTGGAAAACGACCCAGGAAAGCAGCAGCGCCTCGTCATGAGCATCCGCGCCGAGCGGGAGCGGTCCCGCTCACCCCTGATCGACGCCGCCGAGCTGGCCGGGTCCGGCGACCTGTCCGCGACCACGCCGCACACGGAGGCCGAACTCGCCACCCTCATCGGCCTGTTGACCGATGCGAAGTCACGGATCGACACCGTGACCATCGGCCACAGCCGCGATACGGATTCCCTGGCGGCTGCCGAAGCCTTCGCAGCCGCGTGGGAGGCGCGTGGCGGAAGGGTCCTCGCGTCGGTGGACTGGCCGGAGACCGCCGCATCCTGGCTGCGCCCCGCCAGCAGGCTGACTGCCGAGGCACCCGACGCCTGGGTCATGGCCGCGGCCCCGCTCGGCTTCGCGCAACTCGCCCGCCGTCTGCGCCACTCCACCGACTGGGACCCGGCGCGCACCTTCGCCTTCGCCTCTCTGCGGGACTCCCGCCTCCCCGCGCTCACCGGCCCTGACACCCTGCACGGCCTGCGCGGGGCGACCACCGACGGCGCTACCTGGCACGTCCGCCACGGCTGGGTCATCTCCTGGGTCATGCGAGGCGGTGCCGAGCCGGAACAGCTCACCTCGCCGCCTCGGAAGGCGCCCGGGAACGCAGCCGGCGGAGCATCCGAACGTCCTGGAAGCCCACCTCGCGGGCCGCGGCCTCCACCGTCGTGCCGTGGCCGATCAGGTGCTCCGCGCGTTCCACTCTCAGGGTCTGCTGGTAGCGCAGCGGCGTCAGGCCGCCTGTGGCGCGGTGAAACATACGGGTCAGCGTGCGTTCGCTGACGCCGACGCTGGCGGCCACGTAGGCGAGCGGCAGTGGTTCGGCGAATCGCGCGTCGATGAGGTCCTGAGCGCGATGGACGGCGTCGTCGAGGTGGGACCGGTGCCGGAGCATGGCGCTGGCCTGCGGCTCGTGGCCGTTGCGGCGGGCGTAGACGACCATGTCCCGCGCCACCTGGGCGGCGAGTGCGGGACCGTGGCGGACGGCCAGCAGGTGCAGCGCGAGGTCGATGCCGCTGGCGATGCCGGCCGACGTCACCACCCGGTCGTCGGTGGTGAACAGCACATCCCGCACCACGATCGCCCGGGGGTGGCGGGCGGCCAGCTCGTCCTGGAGGTGGTGGTGCGTGGTGCACCTGCGCCCGTCCAGCAGCCCAGCGCGGCCAAGGGCCTCGGCCCCGGCACACACGCTGGCGACAGCGCCCCCGGCGGTGTGGTGGGCGCGCAGCCGCTCCAGCACGGACGGGCCCAGCTCGGGGCCGCCGCGCAGTGTGGACGCCCTCCACCCCGGCACCACCACCAGGTCGTCGGCGCTCAGCTCCGGCCACTGGGTGTGGGCGGCCAGCGGCAGGCCCTGGGCGCTGCACACCTGTTCCTGGTCGGCGACGTAGCTCAGCCGGTAGGGCTGTCCGAAGTCCCCCGCCATGCTGAAGACCTGGGCCGGTCCGGCGAGGTCGAGCAGGTGGACGCCGGGTACGAGGACGAAGACGACATGGCTCACGCCTGGGATGCTCCCAGCTCCGCCTCCCGTTCGGCCACCGTGGAGATCCGGGCGAACCGGTCGCGCAGGACGGCCTCCGTGCGCTCGATGATCGCGTCGGCGCTCAGGTCACCGATCGGATTGGTGGTCGTGGCGTCGGTGACGAAGACCATCCGGTATCCGAGGTCGCTTCCCACCCGGGTGGTGGTTTCCACGCACTGCTCGGTACGGATGCCGCAGACCGTCAGCTCGCGCACGCCCGCTTCGGTGAGCAGTTGTTGCAGATGGGTGGTGGTGAAGGCGTTGTGGGAGGTCTTGTGCAGGACCGGCTCACCGGGCTGCGGCTGCTCCAGTTCGTCCAGCAGGCGGACGTGCCCCTCGGCCGGGTCGAAGACGCCGCCGCTGCCGGGCTCCGTGTGGAGGACCCACACGACCAGGTCGCCGTTGGCGCGGGCGAGTCGCACCAGCCGGTTGACCGGTTCCGCGATCTTCGGATTGGCGATCTGCTCCCACAGCGCGCGGGCTCGGAAGGATTCCTGGACATCGATCACGATCAGCGCTCGGTTCATGCCTCCCATTCTGACCTGGCCGGATATCGGATCCGCAGGCCTGATCCAGGCCGGTACCGGAACGATCCGGTCAGTGGCGTGAGGGCTCGACGCGAGGGCTCGGTGCGAGAGCTCGCGGTGCCGGAACACACCTCGGCCGACCTCTCAGTACGCGGCGAGCCCTGCGACGAGTTGACGGCCGGTCACCAACTCGGGCTCGATGCGGATGAAGACCTCCTCGGGTGAGGCCACCCATGAGCGCGGGCCGGTCAGGGCCAGCCGTCCGTGCTCCACGGGATCGGTCACCACCGCCGCACGGCCGGTGACCACGACACTCCAGCCGGAGTGCGCCGCCGCATCCACCTCGTCCGCTTCGAAGGCGATCACCACGCCGTCGACCGCGGCGGCCAGTTCCGAGTCGGCGGAAGTACGCATCAGTACCGCGGAGTCGACGTCCAGGCAGAAGTTGACCGGCAGCACCGCGGGCAGGGCGTGGCGCGTGTGCACGACCCGGCCGATCGGTGCCCGCTCCAGCAGACGCAGGCATTCCTCGCGGTCGAGTTCACGGAAGCCGTCGTTGGCGTTCATCGCCGGGTCCCACCTTCACGGGGTACAGCGGTACGCGTTTCAGCGTGTGAGGCGGCGGGCGCCGGGAAGAGGGCCCACCGGCACGGGACGACCGAAGAGCGACGCCCCTCGATGCCGACGGTCAGGGCACCTCGATCCGGCGCCCGGTGATGTCGACCGGATCGACGCACACCCACAGGGACCGCTCGCCGCCCGCCCACGGATCGCTGTACGCGCGTTCCTCCAGCCGGCGCGCCGCGTCCGCGTCCGTCACGGCCCTCGCGCGGCCCCGCACGAGAACGCTCCAGCCCTGGCTGAGCGCTTCGTCGACGCGGTCCACCTCGAAGGCCACGTCGGTTCCCACGGCCTTGGCGGAAGTCGTGCCCGGTGCCGTCCGGAAGGCGATCGCACCGTCGACGACGCTGTAGTTCAGGGGGACGATCTGCGGCCCTTCGGCGGTCTCTGTCGCCAGTCTTCCCACGCCGTGTGTCGACAGCCGCAGCCAGCACTCCTCCGCGCTCAATTCGATCAGCCGCGCGTGGTGGGCGGCTCGGCCGGTCCCGGGTGGCAGGTCCGCCTCGCCACCTCGCAGGGCCGCGACGCTCGTCTCGAGGACGTCGGCGAGCCTGATGAGAACGCCTGGGCCCGGAGTGGCGGTGGACTGTTCCTCCAGGTAGCGGACGTAGCCGGGCGCCGTGCCCGCCCTGTAGGCGGTCTCCTCCCGGGTCAGCCCCAGTTCCTCACGCCGTCGGGCGATACGGCGACCGATGTCGCCCCGCGCGCTGTCCGCGCTGTCCGCGGTGGCCGACACGGCGTTCGGCGATGTCTGTTCACTCATGGCGCTTCCTCCTGTCAGGGCGTCCTGACCGTCAGGGCGTCGTGCTGCGGTGCGCCGAGGACGACCTTGAGCGCGCCTGTGTCGGCGGCCCGAGAGAAGACGTCGTACGCCTTCTCCATCGCGTCCAACGGGAAGGTGTGCGTGACCAGGGACGACGTGGGCAGTTGCCGGGCGGCCGTCATGCGCAGCAGGGTGGGCGTGGAGTACGTGTCGACCAGGCCGGTGGTGATCGTCACGTTCTTGCTCCACAGGTCTTCGAGGTGGAGTGTCACGGGCTTGCCGTGCACGCCGACGTTGGCCACGTGCCCGCCGGGCCGCACCATGCGCGTACACGCCTCGAAGCTCGCGGGCACCCCCACCGCCTCGATGACCACATCGGCCCCCAGGCCCTCGGTGAGGTCGGCGACCAACTGCTCCGCCTCCTCCCCCGCCGCGGCCACCGCGTCGGCGCCGAGGCTCTTGGCGGCGTCCAGCCGGGCCGGGGCCAGGTCCACGGCGATGATCTTCCCGGGGGTGTACAGCCGGGCCGTGGCGATCGCGGCGAGCCCGATCGGCCCCGCTCCGACCACGACGAGGGTGTCCGCGGGCCGTACCCGCCCGTTCAGCACGCCCACCTCGTAGGCGGTGGGGAAGATGTCGGCCAGCAGCACGGCGTCCTTGCTGTCCACCCCGCCCGGCAGCAGATGGGTCGACAGGTCCGCATGCGGTACGCGGACGTACTCGGCCTGCGTGCCGTCGATCAGGTGGCCGAGGATCCATCCCCCGCCACCGCGGCACTGCCCGTACACGCCTTCCCGGCAGTAGCGGCAGCGGCCGCACGCCGTGATGCACGAGACCAGGACACGATCACCTGGGCGGACCGTACGGACATCGCCGCCCGCGTCGACGATCTCCCCGACGGCTTCGTGTCCGAGTACCGTGCCGGGGCGCACCTCCGGTACGTCACCCTTGAGGATGTGCAGGTCGGTCCCGCAGATCGTGACGGCGTCGACGCGGACGATCGCGTCGGTGGCATCCTGGATTCCGGGGTCCGTGACCTTCTCCCACGCGGACTCTCCGGAACCGTGGAACACGAGTGCTTTCATGACGATCCCTTCCTGGCTCTTGCGGATGCCGGTCGCGGGGCACTACGGCGAGCGGGCGCCCCTTGCGGCGCCACCAGCGTTTGCCGTCGAAGTCGTCGACTCCGACGATGGTGGTACGCCGCTCGACGGCCTTGTTCGCGCATGGATCGACCTCGTATGTCCAGCCTGAGCGTGACCGTCGTTGTCCGCTTGGGCCGGTCGGTCCCCATCTCGGGACCGGACGGGACCGCGACGGCGCCCGGTCGGCCTCTGCCGCCGCGCATTCCCCGACGCGACCGTCCGGTCCATGACGACGAGGAGGTGCGGTCGGATGCGCAGGACCGAGCGTATGAGGCAGCTGCTGTGGCGCTGGCGGAACAACCCCCTGCGCCGGCACGACGACGTCGTCGAGGCCTGGATCGTGCTGGCCGTGTGGCTGGTCATCGCGATCGGCGGCACCCTGACCGGGCTGCTGACCGCTCATGCCGCCGACGCGTCGTTCGCGCGGCTTCGGCACGAGCGGCACGCGGTGCAGGCCGTCCTCGTCTCGAGCACGGCCCGGGCGGTGGGGATCGGGGTGGACACGCCCTACGACCGTGTCCGGGCGACGGTCCGCTGGACGGCGGCGGACGGCTCGACCCATACCGGCAGGGCCCTGGTGGACTACGGCCACCGGGTCGGATCGAAGGTCGTCGTCTGGCTGAACAGCAAGGAGCAGCTCACCACCCAGCCACCGACCGCCTCGGCGGCCGACGCCGAGGCAGTCTCGCTCGGCGCCGCGGCCGGGGTCGCCTTCGGCGGCCTGGCCTTCGCCGCCGGGCGCGTCGCACGGTGGCGGCTCGACCAGCGGCGCTACGACCAGTGGGGTCGTGAGTGGGACCAGGCCGGACCGCAGTGGCGACGCAAGACCACGTGAGACACAGCTCGCCTGGTCGTCTCTCACTCGTCCTCCGGGGCTGATCAGGCGTGCGGGACCACGGCGACGGGGCAGGGAACGTGGTGCAGTACGGCGTGCGCGACGGGGCCGAGGTGCGTGCCGAGCCGGGTCTCGCGCACCCGGCGTCCCACCACGAGGAGGGCCGCGCCGGCCGAGGCGTGGATCAGCTCGTCGGCCGCGCGCCCCTCGGTGACGGTCTCGGTCACGGCGACCGCGGGGAACTTCTCGCGCCAGGGGCGAAGCGTCACGACCACGGCACGCTCGTGCTCGGCGCGCAGCCCGGGGTCGTTCTCGGGGGCGAGGCTGTCGATCGCCGCGTAGGGGGACGGACCGCTGAAGACATGGACCACGCGGAGCGGGGCGGCACGGCGTCGGGCGGCGTCGAAGGCGAACTCGATCAGTTCGTCGCAGGGCGGGTCCGTGTCGAGGCCGAGCACGACATCGCGGTACGGGGTCTCGGGTATCTCGTCGGGGGAGATCCCGTCCACCGCCGAGAAGTGCTCGTCGGCGGTGCACTCCCCCGCCCGCACCAGCACCACGGGACGCGGTGACCTCGCGACCACCCGCTGGGACACCGACCCGGTCAGGAAGCCCGCGACGCCGCTGATCCCGTGGGAGCCGAGGACCAGCAGATCTGCCCCTGCGGCCGCCGCGAGCAGGGCTTCGACCGGTGCGTCGGCGACCGAGTGCGTGATGATCTGCAGGCCGCTGTGCGCGGCGCGCATGCTGTCCGACGCCTGTGCCAGCATGTCCTCGGCCCAGGACCGCTGCGACACGTCCGCGGGCACGGTCGGGGCCGGCCGCGGCTGCCACTCCCAGGCGTGCACCAGGCGCAGAGCCGTGCCTCGGCGCAGGGCTTCTCTGGCCGCCCAGCGCGCGGCGGCCAGGCCTTCGGGAGAACCGTCGATCCCCGCGGCGACGTGTCGAAGCATGGTCCGCACCTCCCTGCGCGCATGCCGGTGGATTCCCCTTCTCCCCTCAAGTCTCGTACCGGGCCGCCCCGGGCGCAGGGGCCGGGCAGGCCCTGCCGAGGGGCCCTTCGGCCCATGGTGGAAGCGGGGTCCCGAGAAGGAGATTGGAAGTGGCCTGGTCGCGCTCCTGGAAGAGGAGCTCTAGGAAGAGGAAACGATCATGAACGCTTCCACCGCTTCCAGCACGCTGCGGGCGTTGCCCGCCGAGCACGGTGAACGACTGATGCACACCGCCCGGGAGGTGTCGTTCCCGCTGGGAACCCGCCTGTTCGAGGAGGGACGGCGTGCGGACCGGTTCTGGATCGTCCGTACCGGCACGGTGGCCCTCGACATGCGTGTGCCGGGCCGCCGCGCGGTCGTGATCGAGACCGTCGGGCACAACGAACTCGTCGGCTGGTCCTGGCTGTTCGGACCGCACACCTGGCATCTGGGCGCCGAGGCGACCAGCCCGGTGCGCGCGTACGAGTTCGACGCCGAAGTCGTACGCGCCATGTGCCTGGCCGATCCGGCGCTGGGCATGGCCGTGAGCCAGTGGGTGGGAGACACGGTCGCCCGCCGGCTGCGATCGGCCAGGACCCGGCTGTTGGACATGTACGCGCCCTACGGCAGCGGAAGTCTTCGCTGACCGCGTCGCCATCCAGCGAGGAGTCACCGTGCACGGCAGCCCGCACATCGTCAGCGACGTGATGACCCACACCGTCGCCGCCGTCGGCCGCAAGGCGAACTTCAAGGAGATCGTGCGGTTGATGGAGCAGTGGAAGGTCAGTGCCCTGCCCGTCCTGGAGGGCGAGGGCCGGGTGATCGGCGTGGTCTCCGAGGCCGATCTGCTCCCCAAGGAGGAGTTCCGCGACAGCGATCCGGACCGGTACACGCAGTTGCGGCGGCTCTCCGATCTCGCCAAGGCCGGCGCCGTGACCGCCGAGGACCTGATGACGGCCCCGGCATTCACCGTCCGGGCGAACGCGACTCTCGCGCAGGCCGCACGGACGATGGCGCACGCCAAGGTCAAGCGGTTGCCCGTCGTCGACGACAGGGGCCTGCTCGAAGGAGTCGTCAGCCGCGGCGACCTTCTGAAGGTGTTCCTGCGGGACGACGAGGACATCGCCGAGGAGATACGCCGCGAGGTGGTGTCGTATCTGTTCCGTGCGCCGTCGTCACCGGTGCGGGTACAGGTGCACGACGGGGTCGTCACTCTCGCCGGGCGTGTCCGGGACACCTCGTTGGTGCCCGTGGCCGCGCGCCTGGTGCGAGCCGTCGAAGGGGTGGTGGACGTGGAGTTCGAGCTCACGGGGCCGGCCCTCGGACCTGAGCGGTGACCCGGGGCCGATGCGACGGCCGCGGTCAAGTTGGGCCGGTCGGCCCTAGTGGCTTCGGCCCCGGAGGGTGATGATCGTCGTCACAGCGGGCTCGTGGTCCACAGTCCGGTACTGAAACCGAACAAGGGGTCGTCATGGCCGAGGCGCGCACCTTCACGGAACAGAACCCCATCCGGGTCTTCCTGCTGGACGACCACGAGGTGGTGCGCCGCGGTCTGACCGATCTCCTGGACGCCGAGCCGGACATCTCGGTGGTCGGAGACGCGGGCAGCGTCGAGCAGGCGCTGGTGCGCGGCCCGGCGCTGCGACCGCACGTGGCCGTCCTGGACGTACGCCTGCCGGACGGCGACGGGATCAGCGTCTGCCGGGAGCTGCGCAGCCAGATGCCGGAGCTGGCCTGTCTGATGCTGACGTCGTTCGACGACGAGGAGGCCCTGCTCGACGCGATCATGGCAGGTGCCGCGGGCTATGTGCTCAAGCAGATCAAGGGCTCGGATCTGGTCTCGGCGGTACGCACCGTGGCCTCCGGCCAGTCGATGCTGGACCCCATGACGACCGCCCGGCTGATGCGGTCGTTGCGCGCGGACCCCACCGAGGCCCCGGCACTCGCTCCCGAACTCGCCGGCCTCTCGCCCCGCGAGCGCGACATCCTCGCGCTGATCGGGGACGGGCTCACCAACCGTGAGATCGGCAAGAAGCTGTACCTGTCCGAGAAGACGGTGAAGAACCACATCTCCAGGCTGCTGGCCAAACTCGGCGTCCAGCGCAGGGTGCAGGCGGCGGTCCTGGCCAGCCAGCTGGAGCACCCTGGCACCGCCGACCACCAGAGCCGCTGACCCCAGGGAACACCTGTTCAGCGCCGCGGGGACCGACGCGGCCGGCCCCCAGCACCCGCACCCGCAGAACACCGGCCGCACAGGTCGCACAGGTCGCCGGCAGTCTCAGCGACGCGCCGGACCGCCCCGCGGGTCCGCGCCGGGTGCGCTCACCGGTACCCGCCACACCAGCCGTGTGCCACCGCCCCCGGGCCGTTCGCCGAGCGTCAGTACGCCCTCGAGGGCGGTGGCCCGGTCCTCCATGTTCTTCAGGCCGCTGCGCCGCACGTCGGCCGGCACCCCACAGCCGTCGTCCGTCACGGTGAGCGTCAACTCGCCACCGGCGCACTGGAGCCGGACGTCCACGGCATGCGCCCCGGAGTGCCGGGCCGCGTTGCTGAGCGCCTCGCCGAGCACCGCGACGGCGTGGTCGGCGATGTCGCCGGGGACTTCGGTCTCGACGAGCCCCTCGATCCGCAGCGCGGGCGCGAACCCGAACGACGTGGTCGAGGCCGTGACCGCCTCGGAGACCCGGCCGCGCAGACCGTTGCCGTCCCGGCCCGGCCCGCCGTGCGTCCGCAGGCCGAAGATCGTGGACCGGATGATCTTGATGGTGTCGTCGAGGTCGTCGACGGTCCGTGTCAGTCGCTCCATGCCCTCGGCATGCTCCATGAAGCGCTGGGCGCTCTGCAGTGTCATGCCGGCCGCGAAGAGCCGCTGGATGGCGAGGTCGTGCAGATCCCGGGCGATGCGGTCGCGGTCCTGGAGCAACGCGATCTGTTCCGCGTCCCGCCGTCGCTCCGCCAGCTCCAGCGCCAGTGCGGCCTGGTCGGCGAACCCGAGCAGCGGTCCGGTGTCCGCGTCGCCGAACGGTGTGCCGCCCCGCAACCGCCCCAGCAGCAGCACGCCCCGCGCCGTGCCGCCGGTACCGAGCGGCACCGCGACGACGGGTCCGAGCCCGGCCCACTGTGCTTCACCCTCGCCCACACGGGGATCGTGTTCGATGTCGGCGCTGACCACCGGCTCCGCGGAGCTGAGCGCGGCCCCGACGAAACCGCCTCTGGCCGACATCACCAGACCACCGCGCTCCGCCGCGCCGAGCCCGACGGCCAGCGCCGGCCGTAGCTCCTCCTCGCCCACCACGCGCTCCGCGATCAGCCCCATGTCCGCGGAGACGATCTTTCGCGCCTCGTCGACGATCAGCTCAAGCACCTCCGCGCCCGGCGCGCCGGTCAGCAGGACGCTGGTGACCTTCCCGCTGGCTCGCTGCCATCGTTCGCGGAGCCTGGTCTCCTCGTACAGCCGCGCGTTCTCGATGGCGACGCCGGCGGCCACGGCCAGCGTCGCCAGGACGGACTCGTCCTCCGAATCGAACTCCCGCTCGTCGCGCTTCTCGGTGAGGTACAGGTTCCCGAACACCTCGTCCCGCACCCGGATCGGTACGCCGAGAAAGGAGTGCATCGGCGGATGGTGGGCGGGGAAGCCGTACGACTCGGGGTGCTCGGAGAGCTCCGGCAGCCTCAGGGGCACCGGGTGCCGGATCAGCTCGCCGAGTAGTCCGTGCCCGCTGGGCAGCGCCCCGATCTCGGACCGCCGCTCGTCGTCGATGCCGACGGTGATGAACGCGGACAGCTTCCGGTCGCCACCGATCACGCCCAGCGCCCCGTACTCGGCGTCCACCAGGACAACGGCGGCCTCGACGATGCTGCGCAGTACCTGTGGCAGGTCCAGTTCCCGTCCAACCGACAGGACGGCCTCCAGCAGGCTGTGCAGGCGGTCCCGAGTGCCGCGGACGGCGTCGATGCGCACCTGCAGCTCGCCCAGCAGCTCGTCGAGCCGAAGTTTGGGCAGATGCTGCTCGGATCCCCCGCGTGTGTCCGCGCCCATCGCTTCCTCCGGCCCATTCGGCGGACAAGAGGCCGCACACCAGTCCGCCTGCCCTCACCGTACTGCCTGGCGACCCGCGGGACCCTCCGGTCACTGGTCCGGCAGGGTGAGAGTGCAGGACTCCCCGGGCGCCACGGACACGGTGCGGTCCGCGAGGGCGACGTCGATCGGATCCTGGTCGGAGGCGGGCACTGCCAGCAACAACTGGTCTGCTGTCAAGCGCAGTTGTACGCCACGATGGCCTCGGTAGCGGATGGCGAAGCCGTACTCGGAGAACTCCGGCAGCGGCACCGGATCGAACCGCAGCGCGCCGCCCCTGGTCTCCAGACCGGTCAGGCAGCGCTGGACGAGGTCGAGGGTGCCGGCCATGGCACCGAGGTGGATGCCCTCCCCCGTGGTGCCGCCCTGCAGATCGGCGACGTCCCCGGCCAGGGCCTCGTGTACGAACGTCCACGCCTCCGCGCGCCGCGCCCGGGCCAGCACCCACCCGTGCACCAGGCTGCTCAACGTCGAGCCGTGACTCGTGCGGCGCAGGTAGTGGTCGACGGTGCGCCGCCAGACGGTGTCGTCCACCTCGTGCCCCAGCCTGCGGAAGAGCCCGCCGAGCTCGGCAGGCGAGAAGAGGTAGCCCAGCATCAGGACGTCCGCCTGCTTGGACGCCTGGTAGCGGTTGACGCTGTCGCCCTCGGCCTCCAGGATCCGGTCGAGCCGCCGGATGTCGCCGTAGCGGGTCCGGTAGCCGTCCCAGTCGAGCTCCTCCAGTGCGCCGAAGCCCTCGAACTGGCTGATCACCCCGGCGTGGAAGGGCACATACAGCTTCCGGGAGACCTCCTGCCAGCCGTCGAGTTCGGCCGCGTCGAGGCCGGTGCGCTCACAGAGGTCCCGGCGCGGCAGTTCGGGCAGGTCGTAGAGGACATCGAGGGTGCGGGCGATCACCCAGGCCGCGGTGACGTTGGTGTACGCGTTGTCGTCGAGTCCCGGCCACTCGGCGCCGGGGTAGGCGTCGTGGTACTCGTCGGGGCCGACGACGCCACGGATCCGGTACCGGCCGAGCGTCCCGTCGTACGCCGCGAGGCCGGCCCAGAAGCGGGCGATCTGCACGAGCATCTCGATGCCCTTGGTGTGCAGGAACTCGGTGTCACCGCTCGCCTCGCAGTACTGCCACACGTTGTACGCGATCGCCGAGCCGACGTGGTGCTGGAGCCGCGAGTGGTCGGGCAGCCAGCGCCCCGAGAGCGGGTTGAGGTGCAGCTGCTGGGTCTCCTCCCGGCCGTCGCTGCCGCTCTGCCACGGGTACATCGCGCCGGTGTGCCCGGCGTCGGCCGCGGCCCGGCAGGCCTGCTCGAGGCGGCGGTGGCGGTAGGTGAGCAGGGCGCGCGAGACCTCGGGGAAGTGCAGGTTGAGGTACGGCAGGACGAACAACTCGTCCCAGAAGACGTGTCCGCGGTAGGCCTCGCCGTGCAGACCGCGCGCCGGCACGCCGACGTCCAGCTCCGCGGTGTGCGGGGAGAGCGTCTGGAGCAGGTGGAAGAGGTGCAGCCGCAGCACCGGGCCCGCACTGTTCGGCACGTCCAACTCGGCGTTGCGCCACAGCTGTTGCCAGGCCGTGCGATGGGAGTGCAGCAGGGTCGCGAAGTCCGGGGCGCGGCCGACCCGGTCGAGGGCGGCGTGCTCCGGCTCCTCGACGGCCGGGTCATGGGAGGTGTGCAGGGCGACGGTCTTGTCGACCGTGACCGTCCGGCCGTCGGACAGGGAGAGCCGCAGCAGCCGAGCCGCCCGCGCGTCCTCGTGTGCGTCCACGGCCTGGGCGGGTGCGTCGGTGACTGTGCGGGCCGCCAGGCCGATCCTGATGTCGGAGGTGCTGGTCCGGCACTCCAGCCAGATCCTGTCCGGCGCCGCGGTGCCGGTCCGGACGTCCGTGAGGTGCCGGGAGGCGAGGGAGCGGTAGCGCTCCACTCCGGTGTTGGCGACCCTTCCGTCGAGCGCCGTCTCGACCTCGATCTCCCCGGACCAGCCCTGAGCCGTCAACTCCGTGCGCAGCAGGGCCAGATGGGGGTCGGCCATGTGGACGAGGCGCACCTGCCGTACGGCGAGGCACCGGCCTTGCTCGTCCTCGTAGCGCAGTGTGCGTTCCAGTGTGCCCGCGCGCAGATCCAGGGTCAGGCGGTGGTCGAGGAGCTTGTGGGTGTCGGGCGTGAGCCAGTTCCCGGAGGGGGTGCGCACGCGCAGTGGCAGCCAGTTGGGGAGGTTGACCATGTCCTCGTTCTCGACCCGGTGTCCGGCCACGTCCGAGGTGAGGCGGTTGTAGCAGCCCGCCGCGTACGTGCCCGGGTAGTGGACGGGGTCCGCCGCGCACTCGGGAGCCGCGCCCCGGGTGGCGAAGTAGCCGTTGCCGAGGGTGCACAGCGCCTCGCGCAGCCGCTCCTGCGCGGGCTCGTAGCCTTCGTACGCCCAGGTCCAGTCGGACACCCTCAGTCCTCCTTCTGTGTGAGCAACTCCGCGAGGTCCTCGACCACCAGGTCCGCACCGTGCTCCATCAGGGCGGCCCGGGTGGCCGGGGTGCGGGCGCGGTCGACGCCCATGACGAGCCCGAATCCGCCGCGTCGCCCGGCCTCGACCCCGGCGAGGGCGTCCTCGACGACGGCGGCCTGTTCGGCGGGGACCCCGAGGCGACGGGCCGCTTCCAGGAAGAGAGCGGGGTCGGGCTTGCCGGGCAGACCGAGCCGGGCCGCCTCCCCTCCGTCCACCAGAACGTCGAAGAGACCGCGCACTCCCGCCTGTTCGAGGAGTTCGCCCGCGTGCCGGGAGGCGGAGGCCGCGGCCAGCGGGATCCCGGTGGACCGCAGGGCCCGCAGCAGGCGGACCGTGCCCGGGTAGGCGTCCACGCCCCCGGCGCGCAGTCGCTCGGTGAACAGCCGTTCCTTGTGGGCGGCGACGGCCCGGATCTCCGCGTCGGACGGCCGCAGTCCCCGGGCTTCGAGGAAGGCCGCGGCTCCGTCGAGGCGCGACTTGCCGTCGACGTGGCGCAGATAGTCCTCGTGCGGGTCGAAAGGACGCTCGCCGCGTGGACGGAGGAAGGCGTCGAAGGCCGTCTTCCACGCGGCGGCGTGCAGCCGCGCCGAGTCCGTGATGACGCCGTCGGTGTCGAGGACCACGGCCCGCGTCCCGCGCAGCGCACGGGGTACGCGGGCCATGCCGTTCGGCTCCGCGCTCATCGGCCGTCGGCCGCCCTCATGTCGATGCCGGTGCGTACGGTCATGGCGCTGAACTCCCTTACGGGGTACGGGATGTCGGCCGGTGCGGGGTGAGGGCTCAGCCGCTCCAGGTCCAGTCGGCGACTTCGGGCAGGTCGGTGCCGTGTTCGCGGATCCAGGTGTGGTGGCGGCTGCGGACGTCGGCCATCTGCTGACGGACGGCGGCGGCGCGGACGCCGAGGCCGGGGACGCGGTCGATCACGTCCATGACGAGCCGGTAGCGGTCCATGTCGTTGCGGACGACCATGTCGAACGGGGTCGTGGTGGTGCCCATCTCCTTGTAGCCGCGTACGTGCAGGTTGGCGTGGCCGGCGCGGCGGTAGGCGAGCCGGTGGATCAGCCAGGGGTAGCCGTGGTAGGCGAAGATCACCGGTTTGTCGGTGGTGAACAGCCCGTCGTACTCGAAGTCGCGCATCCCGTGCGGGTGGTCGTCACGTGGCAGCAGCCGGGTCATGTCGACGACGTTGACGACGCGGACGGCCAGCTCGGGCAGATGGCGCCGAAGCAGGTCGGAGGCGGCCAGGATCTCCTGGGTGGGGACGTCACCCGCGCAGGCGAGGACGACGTCCGGTTCGCGGTCCCCGTTCGCCGAGCCCGCCCACTCCCAGATCCCGGCGCCGCGGGCGCAGTGGTCGCGGGCCTGGTCCATGGAGAGCCAGTCGAAGCAGGGCTGCTTGCCCGCGACGACGACGTTGACGTAGTCGCGGCTGCGCAGCACGTGGTCCGCCACCGACAGCAGGGTGTTGGCGTCCGGCGGCAGATAGACCCGTACGACCTCGGGGCTCTTGTTGAGGACGTGGTCGACGAAGCCGGGGTCCTGATGCGAGAAGCCGTTGTGGTCCTGGCGCCAGACGTGCGAGGTGAGCAGGTAGTTGAGGGAGGCGATCGGGGCGCGCCACGCCAGCTCCCTCGATGTCCTGAGCCACTTGATGTGCTGGTTGACCATCGAGTCGACGATGTGCACGAACGCCTCGTAGCAGGAGAACAACCCGTGCCGGCCGGTCAGCGTGTAGCCCTCCAGCCAGCCCTGGCAGAGGTGTTCGGAGAGGATCTCCATCACCCGGCCGTGCCGGTCCAGGTGCTCGTCCACCTGGAGGGTCTGCGCCTGCCAAGCCTTGCCGCTGGCGCCGAAGACGGCTCCCAGCCGGTTGGAGGCGGTCTCGTCGGGGCCCACCAGGCGGAAGTCCCGGCGTTGGGAGGTGTCTTTCATGACCTGTTCGAGGAGGTCGCCGAGAATCCGGGTGGGCTCGTGCAGGGTGACGCCCGGCTTGTCGACGGGAACGGCGTAGCGGTCGAGGGACGGGAGGGGCAGATCACGGACGAGCAGGCCGCCGTTGGCGTGCGGGGTGGCGCCGAGTCGCTTCGAGCCGTCGGGTACGCCGGCGAGGACGTCGGCGACGGGGCGCCCCTCGGCGTCGAAGAGTTCCTCGGGACGGTACGAGCGCAGCCAGGTCTCCAGCTGCCGCAGGTGTTCCGGGTTTTCGCGGACCGCGGCCAGCGGTACCTGGTGGGCGCGCCAGGTGCCCTCGACGGGCACGCCGTCGACCTCCGCCGGTCCCGTCCAGCCCTTCGGGGTGCGCAGCACGATCATGGGCCAGCGCACCCGCTCGGGCACACCGTCCGCGCGGGCCGTGCGCTGCATCAGCGCGATGCTGTCCAGGGCCCGGTCGAAGGCGCCCGCCATCGCGCGGTGGACCTCGTGCGGGTCGTCGCCTGTGACGTGGATCGGGTCGTGGCCGTAGCCGCGCAGCAGCTCCTCGAGTTCGGCCTCCGGGATCCGGGACAGGACGGTCGGGTTGGCGATCTTGTAGCCGTTGAGGTGCAGGATCGGCAGCACGGCGCCGTCGTGGACCGGGTCGAGGAACTTGTTGGAGTGCCAGGACGCGGCCAGCGGCCCCGTCTCCGCCTCGCCGTCACCGATGACGCAGGCGACGAGCAGGTCCGGGTTGTCGAAGGCGGCCCCGTAGGCGTGCGCCAGCGAGTAGCCGAGCTCACCGCCCTCGTGGATCGAGCCCGGGGTCTCGGGCGCGACATGGCTGGGCACACCGCCGGGGAACGAGAACTGCCGGAACAGCCGCTCCATGCCGCCCGCGTCCCGTGAGACGCTCGGATACGTCTCGCTGTAGGTCCCCTCAAGCCAGGAGTTGGCGAGGACCGCGGGCCCGCCGTGTCCGGGCCCCCACACGCACAGCGCGTCCAGACCACGGGCCTTGATCACCCGGTTGAGGTGCGTGTGCACCAGGTTGAGGCCGGGTGAGGTGCCCCAGTGTCCGAGCAGCCGCGGCTTGATGTGCGCGGGGCTCAGGGGTTCGTTCAGCAACGGGTTGGCGAGCAGGTAGATCTGGCCCACGGCAAGGTAGTTGGCGGCTCGCCAGTGGGCGTCCAGGGTGCGCAGTTCGTCGTCGGTCAGTACGGTGCTGTCCTGGTGTTCGACCTTGGGCGGTTCGGCCTTGGGCATGGTGACTCCGTAAGTCATCGAGGTGCGTCACGAGGCGTGTCGCAGGGCGTGTCGCGGGGCGGGGCATCGGTGTGCGTGATCGAGCGGAGGAGGCGGCATGGCCGACGAGAAGAAGGCGAAGGTGCCGGTTGCGGCGTACGAGCGGGAGCTGCTGCGCCTGCAGACGGAGCTGGTGAAGCTTCAGGAGTGGGTGCGCACCGAGGGCGCCCGGCTCGTGGTGGTCTTCGAGGGCCGGGACGCGGCGGGCAAGGGCGGCACGATCAAACGGGTGTCGGAGCTTCTCAACCCGCGCGTCGCACGGACCGTGGCGCTGCCCAAGCCGACCGAGCGCCAGCGCACCCAGTGGTACTTCCAGCGGTATGTCGAGCATCTGCCCGCCGCCGGGGAGATCGTGCTGTTCGACCGGAGCTGGTACAACCGCGCCGGCGTCGAGCAGGTGATGGGATTCTGCACGAAGGAGGAGCACCAGCTCTTTCTTCGCCAGTGCCCGATCTTCGAGCGGATGCTCGTCGAGGAGGGGATCCTGCTGCGCAAGTACTGGTTCTCGGTGAGCGACGCGGAGCAGCAGCAGCGGTTCCGGCGCCGGCTGAAGGATCCGACGCGGCGCTGGAAGCTGTCCCCGATGGACCTGGAGTCGATCACCCGCTGGGAGGCGTACTCCCGGGCCAAGGACGAGATGCTGGTGCACACGGACGTCTCGGAGGCGCCGTGGTACATCGTGGAGAGCGACGACAAGCGCCGGGCCCGCCTGAACATGATCGCCCACCTGCTCGGCTCCGTTCCGTACCACGAGGTGAAGCCACCGGTTCTCAAACTGCCGCCCCGGCCGCCGTCGACGGGTTATGTGCGCCCGCCGCGCGATCTGCAGACGTATGTCCCCGACCACGCGGCGACCCTCTGAGTCGCTCATCCCCGTTGCGGTACGACGGCGACCGGGCAGGTGGAGTGGTGCAGGAGCCTGTGGGCGACCCGGCCGAGCTGGAGTCCGGGGAGTCCGTGGTGGCGCCGGACTCCGACGACCAGCAGGTCGGCGTCGCCCGAGGCGTCCAGCAGGATCCGGCGAGCGCTGCCCTCGGCGGTCCTGCGGTGCAGATCCACCGCGGGATGCTCGTCCGCGGCCTTGCTCAGCGCCGACTCCATGGTCTCCGCGGCCCGCTGCTCGTGCAAACGGGCCGGTTCACCCTCGAGCAGCGGGTCGTCGGCGCTCTCGTACGCCGGGCAGCGCCAGGCCCGTACGGCGTCCAGGGTGGCCTTGCGGACCTCGGCCTCCTCGAAGGCGAACCGGGTGGCCGCCGTGCCGTGCGGTCCCTCGCCGACTCCGAGGACCACGCGCCGGTGCGTCCTGGCCCCTGCCTGGTTGTCCTGGTCGCCGCGCAGCACGATCACCGGGCAGGCGGCGCGGCCGGCGACCGTGAGGCTGACCGAGCCGAGCAGCAGTTCGGCGAGGCCGCTGCGGCCGCGCGACCCGAGGACCAGCGCGGCGGCGGTGTGCGCCTCGTTCAGCAGCACGCTCGCCGCGTCGTCGGGCAGGACGTCGGTGGTGACCGTCACCTCGGGGGCCCGGAGGTGGGCCCGGCGCGCGGCGGCCTCGACGATGTTGTCGGCCATCACCTGCTCCGAGGGCCTGCCGAGTCCCTCGGCGAGCGCGGCGCCCTCGTAGCGCTCCCACAGCGACGCGTACACCAGGCGCAGCGGTGCGCCGCGCAGCGTGGCGTCGTCCGTCGCCCAGTCCACGGCGCGCAGGCTGGGCTCCGAGCCGTCGACGCCCACGACCAGGGGCAGCTCCACCGTCCTCACCGTCCTTCGCCGGAGACGAGGGGCCGGGACTCGCGGATGACCCAAATGGCCCCGAACGCGGGCACCGCCACCATGACAAGTCTCCCTCCACGCTCGTACGACTGCCGCGTTCATGGGCGTCTCCCCTCGGATGGTGAGGCGCGCCTGATGGTGAGTCGTGTCGGTTGATCGGTCGTGTCGTCGGTTGATCGGTCGTGCCGGGCCTCAGTCGTGCGGGACCACGGCGACGGGGGCGGTGGCGTGGTGCAGTACGGCATGGGTGACCGGCCCGATGTGGGCGCCGAGCGCCGAACGGCGGATACGGCGGCCGACGACGACCAGGGAGGCCTCCGCGGAGGCGTCCACGAGGTGGTTGGCCGCCTTCCCGGACAGGGAGTCCTCGACGACGTCCACCGTCGGGAACTTCTGCCGCCACGGCCGCAGCACCTCGCTCACGGCGGCGGCCTCCTCCGCGCCGATCTGGGCGTTCAGTTCCAGGTCCGGGGGCATGCCGTACGCGATGTAGGGCGGCTCGTTCCAGCCGTGGACGACACGCAGGGAGGCGCCGCGCAGGACGGCCGCCTCGAAGGCGAAGCCGATCAGGGTGTCGTCGGGGGCGGTGGTGTCGAGCCCGAGCACGACGGGTCGCGGGGCCGGTACGCCGGAGTCGGTGCCCGAGGTGTCTCCTTCGGCCCGTACGAGGACGACCGGACCCTCGGCGTGGGCCACGACGGCCAGGCCTACGGAGCCGACCACGAAACCGCCCATCCCGCTCAGACCACGGGATCCGAGGACCAGCGGTTCGGCGTCCTTCGCGGCGTCGGTCAGCACCTCGGCCGGCCGTCCGGTGACCTGCTCGACGAGCACTTCGAGCTCCGGGTGGGCCGCCCGCAGTTCCCCGGCCGCTTCGCGCGGTATGCGTTCGCTCCACTGCTGGTGGGTCTCGGGGCCGAGCAGGGGGGCCTGGGCGATGGGGGCCGGAGCGGGCTCCCAGACGTTGACCAGTTTCAACGGCAGCCCGCGCAGCTTCGCCTCCCGGGCCGCCCAGTCGGCGGCGGCACGGCTCTCGGGCGAGCCGTCGAGGCCTGCGGTGACGGTGCGGGGCATGATCTCCACCTCCTGGACCGGGATCGCTCGATCCCTCTTCCAGCGTCGTGTCGTGGGGGTTCGCGGTGCAGGGGCCGCAGGTCCTCGGAAGGGGCCGATCGGCCCTATGGACCCGCGGGGCGATACCCGACGCCTCTTCGAGGAAGCCGACTACGTCTCCCTCTCCGGGGAGCGGCCGCCGCGCCGGAGCCACTCCCGGTAGGCGGCCAGGGCCGTGGGCAGGGTCGGGAAGATCCGGTCGGTGCCGACGGCCTCGGTCAGCCCGAAGGCGTCGAGGTCGTCGCGCAGGTCCTGTTTGACGCGGGCGAGCGCGAAGACGATGTGACGCTGTTCGAGTTCCTGGCGCAGGGCGTCGACCGCGTCGAGCGCGGTGATGTCCACCTCGACGTTGGCCTCGGTGTTGAGGACGAACCAGTCGACAGGACCTGCATGCCGGTCGACCGCCGCCAGCGCCCGCCGCTTGAAGTCCTCGGCGTTGGCGAAGAACAGGGGCGAGTCGTAGCGGTAGACAAGCAGGCCGGGGACCGTGCGGGCCTGTGGATAGTCGTCGACGTCGTGCATGCCTGCCAGTCCCGGCACCAGACCCTCGATCGCGTCGTGCGGGCGGGCCACCCGGGTGAGCAGCTCCGCGACGGAGAGCCCGACCGCCACGATCACGCCGTACAGGATGTCCAGGGCCAGCACTCCGGCCAGACAGCCCAGGGCCAGGAGCAACTCCCTGCGTCGGAAGGCGGCCAGCCGCCGGAACCCGGCCAGATCCATCATGCGGACCCCGGCATAGACGACCAGGGCGCCCAGCACGGTCGACGGCGTGTGCGCGAGGAGCGGGCTGAGGAACAGCAGCACGGCGAGGACCAGCGCGCCGGCGACGAGCGAGTACGCCTGGCTGCGGCCCCCGGCCGAGTGCGCGAGCGCGGTACGGCTGGCGCTGCTGCTCACCGGGAAGCCGTGCAGCACGCCCGCGCCCAGGTTCGCGGCTCCCAGGGCCAACAGTTCCTGGTTGGGGTCGAGTTCGTCGCCGCGAGCCGCGAAGGCGCGCGCGGTCAGGATCACGTCGGTGTAGCCGACCAGGAGCACGCCGAGTGCCGGCAGTACCAGTTGCGGCAGGTCTCCCGGCGTCGGCAGGCCGGGGCTCGGCAGCCCGGCCGGTACCGCGCCGATGACGGCGATGCCGTGGTCCTCGAGTCCGAAGACCGCGACGGCCACCGTGCCGAGCACCAGGGCCAGCAGGGGGCCCGGGACACCGGGGAGGAACCGCGCGACCGCGAAAAGGAACGCGATCGCCGCGACGGAGAAGATCACCGTGGCGGGATGGGCTTCTCCCAGGTTCCTCACGAAGGAGAGCAGCTGGGGAAAGAACTCGGATCCCGAGGTGCGGACACCGGTCAGTTTGGGGAGCTGGTCGACGATGATGATGAGCGCCACGCCGGTCAGGTAGCCGACCAGGATCGGCCGTGACAGAAGGTCGGCGAGGAAGCCCAGCCGCGCCACCCACGCCACCAGGAACATCGCCCCGACCACGACCGCGAGCCCGGCGGCGAGCACGGCGTACCGGTCCGGGGCGCCCGCGGCGAGGGGCCCCACCACGGTGGCGGTCATCAGCGCGGTGGTCGACTCGGGCCCGACGGACAGCAGCCGGGAGGAGCCCAGCAGGGTGTACAGCAGCAGGGCGGGAAGGATCGCCCACAGCCCCGCGACCGGCGGCAGTCCCGCGAGGCCCGCGTAGGCCATGACCTGCGGAACGAGATAGGCCGCGACGGTCACTCCGGCCAGCAGGTCGCCGCGCAGCCACGAACGGTGGTAGCCCGCCAGTACGGCGAGGCCGGGAGCCGCCCGCCGCACGAGACCGCGTCGGCCCGTCCCGGCGGCCGCATCCGAGCGCTCGGACATGGGGCTCCCTTCGTCACCCCCTTCAGCATCGCCCGACGGTCGTCCCGGCGCACGGCCGATCCACCGTCGCCCGGCCGGACCCAGGGGTCGCTGGTCCGACAGGGCCGACTCACGACCGAACATGTAGGCAGACGGACGTAGCCCGCGCTCACCGCGGACACGATCGACCGCGGTGCGGCCAGAATGAGACATACCCCAGTGATCGTGATCCAAGTGCGCTGAGATGGCCCGACCGACCGCATGCGGCGGGTCCGTGAGGGGCGAAGGGGCCGTGGGGGCGAACGTGGGAGAAACGATCAGTTCGGCTTCGGCCGCACCGGGTTCGGTGTCCGGCTGCTCGGCGTCGACGTCGTGTGCCGGGGAGTGCGGTACCCCTTCGGGAGGAGCCGAGGACAGGTTTCGGGGGCTCCTGGAAGCGGCGCCCGACGCCATGATCATCGTGGACGACACCGGAACGATCACACTCGTCAACGCCCAGACCGAAGCGCTCTTCGGCTACGGCCGCGAGGAACTCCTCGGCCGATCGGTGGACTTGCTCGTACCCGACCGCTTCCGAACCCACCACTCACTGCACCGCTCCGGCTACGCCGAAAATCGTCAGGTGCGGCCCATGGGCGCCGGACTCGAGCTGCACGGCCTGCGCAAGGACGGCACCGAGTTCCCCGTCGAGATCAGCCTCAGCCCCCTGGAGACCACCGACGGCCTGCTCGTCTCCGCCGCCGTCCGCGACGTCAGCGACCGCAAGGCGGCCGAGGACCGGTTCCGGGGATTGCTGGAGGCGGCGCCGGACGCCATGGTGATCGTGGACGACACCGGAACGATCAGACTCGTCAACGCCCAAACAGAAGCGCTCTTCGGCTACGGCCGCGAGGAACTCCTCGGCCGAACAGTGGACTTGCTCGTACCCGACCGCTTCCGAACCCACCACACCGCGCACCGGACCGGCTACACCGACAACCGCCAGGTGCGGCCCATGGGCGCCGGACTCGAACTGCACGGCCTGCGCAAGGACGGCACCGAGTTCCCCGTCGAGATCAGCCTCAGCCCCCTGGAGACCACCGACGGCCTGCTCGTCTCCGCCGCCGTCCGCGACGTCAGCGACCGCAAGGCGGCCGAGGAACGCATCAACGAGCTGGCCGCGCTCGTCGAGTCCTCCCAGGACGCGATCCTCGCCAAGACCCTCGACGGGCACATCACCTACTGGAACGCCGCCGCCCAGCGCCTCTACGGGTACACACGCGCCCAGGTCATGGACCGCCACGTGTCCCTGCTGGCCCCGCCCGACCACGGCCACGAGATCGACCTCCTGATGGCCCGGTTGCGCAACGGGGAAAGGATCGAGCACTTCGAGACACTGCGGGTCACCCGTCACGGCGATCTCCTCGACGTCGACATCACCCTGTGGCCGACCCGTTCCCCCGACGGCGAGGTCATCGGCGCCTGTGCCATCGTCCGCGACATCAGCGATCGCAAGCGGGCCGAAGCCGAGCTGACCGTCCTCTACGAACAGCAGCGGCACATCGCGCTGACCCTCCAGCGCAGTCTGATGGGCACTCCGTCCGCCATCCCCGGTCTCACGACCGCCAGCCGCTACCGTCCCGCCACCCAGGGGGCCGGGGTGGGCGGCGACTGGTTCGACCTGGTCCCGCTGGGCGCCGGCCGCGTCGGCGTCCTGATCGGCGACGTGATGGGACGCGGACTGGAAGCCGCCGCCGTCATGGGCCAGTTGCGTTCCGCCGCGCACGCCCTGGCCAAGACCGGTATGCAGCCCCGCCAGCTCATGCAGGCCCTCGACGCGGCCGTCGCCGACCTCGACGTCCCGGACCAACTGGTCACCTGCTGCTACCTGGTGATCGCGGCCGACGCGGGCGCGGTGACGATCTGCTCCGCCGGACATCTGCCGACCCTGGTGGCCACCCCGGGCGAGGGCGCCCGTGCGCTGCCCGCGCCCGTCAACGCGCCCCTCGGCGTGGGCGATGTGCTCTACCAGCAGTGCAGTGCGGTCATCCCGCCCGGCGCCACCCTGGTGCTCTACACCGACGGACTGATCGAAACCCCCGGCAGCGACATCGAGGACCAGCTCTCCCAGCTCACCAGCACGCTGAGCGACCTGTTCACCACTGCCCCCGACCTCGAGGTGGCCGCCGACCACGTCCTGACCACCTTGCTGCCGGACGCCGAGGGCCACAACGACGATGTCACCCTGCTGCTGACCCGGCTGCCCGACGCACCGCTCGACGCCGTCTCCCTCGACCTCCCGGCGGTCCCCGACTCCGTCCCCGAGGGCCGAGCCTTCCTCAGCAAGACCCTCACATCGTGGGGCTGCGCCACCAAGGCCGACGACGCGCGGCTGCTGCTCTCAGAAGTCCTCACCAACGCCGTTCAGCACGCCCAGGGCCCCATCGGACTGCACCTGTGCCGGACCGCCTTGGACCTGACGGTCGAAGTCGGCGACCACAGCCCGCAGTTGCCCCAGCCCCGCTTCGCGGCCGAGGACGACGAATCCGGGCGCGGACTGGTCCTCGTCCGCGCGCTCGCCGACGACTGGGGCGTACGACCCACCGACGACGGCAAGACCACCTGGTTCACCCTCCACCTGTGAGCGGTCCTGCCGTCAACGTGCCGCCTGGTGACATCGTGCTGCCCGGCGTCGCCTCGTCCGGCGGGTGCTCACTGGCCGGAGGTGGTGGTGCCCGAGCCGCTGGACGGACCCTGACCGCTCAGGACGAGTTCCTTCGCCCTGCGGAACTCCTCGTCCGTGATGTCGCCACGGGCTCGGATCTCGGACAGCTTGGCGAGTTCGTCGACGCTGCTGGTGCCGCCGCCCGCCGCCTGCCGGATGTAGGAGTCGAAGGCCTCCTGCTGCGCGCGGGCCTGGTTCACCTCTCGGCGCCCCATGTTCTTGCCGCGGGCGATCACGTAGACGAGGACACCCAGGAAGGGCAGGAGGATGACGAACAGGAGCCAGCCGGCCTTGGCCCAGCCACCCAGTTCGTCGTCGCGGAAGATGTCGATGATGATCCGGAAGAGCAGGATGAACCACATGATCCACAGGAAGAACCAGAGCATGCTCCAGAAGACGCTCAGCAGCGGGTAGTCGTACGCCAGGTACATCTGTGTGCTCATGTCGCTCCTCCATCCCGGGCCTTCGCCCGGCAGTCGTCCCACCTGATTCAGCATGCGCACGGCAAGGTTCGTCCGGCCTCACCCGGGACGGGTGAACGTCTCCGCGGAGTCTCAGGGCGACTGGGCGGAGCCGTCCGGGTCCGCGGCGCGTGCGCGGCGCAGTGCGGCCCGCCAGGCGAAGGCGAGGACGAGTTCGATCAGGCCGAGCAGTACGAGCCACAGGCCGAGCAGCCGGGTCAGGGCGCGGGCGGACTCGGTCGGCAGGGCGAGCACGACGACTCCCGCGACGATGCCGAGCGCCGCGGCGCAGAAGACGACGCCACGGTGCGGGAGTGCCTTCATGGCAATGGCCGTGTAGGCGGTCAGCATGCCGGACACGAGCCAGACGATGCCGACGATCAGCGAGAGCGCGGCGATGGTCTGCAGCGGGTTCCTCAGGCACAGCACCCCGGCCAGGACGAAGAGCACCGAAAGCAGCACCCCGGGGAGTCGCTCGCCGTGCTCATCGCGGCCGAAGACCGCCACGAAGCGGAACACCCCGGTCACGACCAGGTAGAGGCCGATGAGTACCGCCAGGATGTGCAGGGTCTCGTCCGGCCACACCAGTACCAGGATGCCCGGCACCAGCGTCGAGATCGCCGAACCCAGGATCCAGGTCCATGAGCGGCCGAGTCCCGCCAGCAGTTCCTCGGGGTCGACGGACGGCGCGGAGACCGGCCCTTCGGGCCTTGGCCCGGGTTCGGTACGCGGCGCCTGACCACGCGATTCGGTCATGGCTCCTCCTCACGCGGACGAGTCCTGACGCGGCCGAACGGGTCGTCGCCGGACCGCCGACGGGACGGTGTGCGGAGACTTCACCGGGTCAGCGTCCCGCGCGGCGCCCGCTGCCGGGTCACCCCCGGCGGGTGATCGTCCCTGCCCCGGACGGCCTACGCCCGGTCACTCCGGCAGCCGGCGCATCTCTATGACGTGCAGGCCCAGCGACTGGCAGCGGGCCAGCAGCCCGTACAGGTGCGCCTCGTCGACAACGGGGCCGAACAGGACGGTCTGACCGGACATCACCACGTGATCCATCTCCGGAAACGCCTTGGTCAGCGTCTCCGTCATGTGCCCCTCGATACGGATCTCGTAGCGCATGGGCTCCGAACGACCTTTCAATGCGTCAGGACGAGCTTGAACGAGATGATCAGCAGGCCGAGCAGCAGATTGATCGAGGCAGTGAGGGCCGTGAGGCGCCAGGAGGCGCCCGCACGGCGTGCCGCTGCCGCCGACCAGCCCACCTGCCCGGCCACGGCGACGGCGAGCGCCAGCCAGAAGGTGCCTTGGAGGCCGAGGCCCAGGAGCGGGCTGACGGCCACGGCCACGGTCGGCGGGACGGCGGCCTTGACGATCGGCCACTCCGCCCGGCACACCTCGACGACGGTCCGCCGGTCCAGGGCCTGCCGGGCCAGACGCGCCCCGAACAGCTGGGCGTGCACGTGCGCGATCCAGAACGCCACGCCGGTGCCCAAGAGCAACACCGCCAGCTCCACGTGCGGGAAGGAGCCCAGCGTACCGGTGCCGATCACCACCGATGCGGCGAGCATGGACCCGTAGACACCACCGGTGTAGTCGGCTTGCTCCCGGTGGCCGGCGTCGGCCGCTGAGGGTACGGCGGGTTCGGTCCGGGACATCAAGACCTTCTCTCCGATTCGGCGCACCGGAACGAGGGGCATCGGCCGCATCGCCGGATTCGGGATGCTCCGGGCGCCCCGCCCGGTCGGGAGGTGCGTGGTGCCACTCCTCCCATCGCATCCGAACGGCTCGTCCCGCGCCTCACCCGTGACGGGCGAGGGTGGTCACCGGCACGGGTTCACAGCAGTCGCAGCTCGCGCGCCCGGCGGACCGCTTCGTTGCGCCGGTTCACCGCCAGCTTCCGGTAGACGCTCTTGAGGTGGGTCTTGACCGTGTTCACCGACACGCAGAGGTCGGCCGCGATCTCTTCCGTCGACATCATCTGGGCCAGTCGCCGGAGAACGTCGCGTTCGCGTTCGCTCAGCTCCTGCACGACGAGCGGTGCGGGCGTTTCGAGCCGGGGCGCCTCGCCCGGCGTCAACCAGCCCGCAGCCAGTGGCTGCAGCGGCGCCGTGCCCAGGAGACGTCGGATCCACGGTCCGGCCTCGAGGAAAGGCCGCCGCAGCCGCTCGCGCCGAGCCTCCAGGAGCGCCTGGCCCACGAGCTTGCGCGCGGCGGCGGAGTCACCCGCCTCCAGTGCGGCATGCGCCCGGGTCAGCGTGGCCCGCACGGTCACCGCCGGACCGGCCGGACCCTCGGCACGCAGTCGGTCGAGCAGGCCGAGTGCGGCGGCGGGGCGGCCCGCCGCCAGCTGGGCCCGCGCGGCCTCCACCACACAGGCCGGCTGGTCGTCCGGCGCCTGTCGCAGTACCTCGGCGGCCGCGTCCGGCCGGCCCTCGGCCAGGTGGGCGGCGGAGGCGATCAGGGCGGCATGAGCCTGCGCCCAGGGTGATGCCACGTCCGTGGAGACCGCCGGGTCCATCGCCGCCAGGGCGGCTCGGGTCTTGCCTCGGGCCAGCAGCAGACGTGCCGTCACGAGGGACCGGCCCGTGGCCGGCACCGGGTCCCGCGTCGCCGGGCGCGAACCGACCGCCTCGTCGAGGAGGGCTTGGGCGTGATCCAGTTCGTTCCGGTCGACGGCCACCGCGGCCAGGACCATCCGCCCGATGTCCGAGCCGGACGCCCCGCACAGACCGAAGCGCTCCGAGTCGGTCGTCGCCGCCAGTGCCTTGCGCTCCGCCCGGCCGAGCCAGCCGTTCAGGTAGTCGATCAGCGCCAGGTGGCCCAGCGACTCCTCCCGTGGAAGCGCCGTCGAGGCCCCGCCGGGGCAGCTCGCCGCCGCGGACAGCGCGGTGCGGGCGTCCTCGAAACGCCCGGCCCACAGGCGCGTCGAGCCCAAGTGGGTCAGCAGCAGAGCGATGAGTTCGGGATGCTGCCCCAAGAGGTGGGCGGGAACCGCCTGTCTCAGTTCCTCGGCCGCCTCCGCGGCCCTCTCCGCCTGGAGCGGGGACCCGGCCAGACGGGCCGCCAGAGCCTCCAGCAGCGCGCAGCTCAGCCGTGCCGCCGCCGGGCCTGGCACGTCGGTGGCCGCGTCGGGCACGGCCGTGGCCAGGCTCGCCTCGGCATGGTGCAGACGGGCCAGACCGCGGTCGAGGTCGCACTGGGACAGGTGCCGGGCCGCTCGGACGACATCCGTCGCGGGACTCGTGGCCTCGGGTCCCATCCGGGAGAACAGCTCGGTCAACTCGTCACGGCGCAGACCGGTGAAGAGCTGTCCGATCGCCAGGCCGTCGACGAAGGCGCCGGCGGTGAACTCCCAGTCACCCGCGGCGGCGCCATGGGCGATCGTCTCGGGGAGGAATCCGGAGCGCAGCAGCCACCGGGCGGCCCGCCGGTGGAGTTCGGACTCCAGTCCGGGACAGCGCTCCCGCAGATGCGCCCGGAGGATCTCCCCGAACAGCGGGTGGAGCCTGTACCACGAGTATCCGAGGTCCTCGACGAACGCGTTCTCGCGGTGCAGCTCGGCCAGAATGGGCTCGGCGTCGGTGCGCTGCGTCATCGCGTTGGCCAGATCGGGGCAGAGGCGCTCCAGGATGCTGACCCTCAGCAGGAGGGCCTGGGTCTCGGCCGTGCGCCGCTTGAGCACCTCGGCCAGGAGGTAGTCGGCGACCGTACTGCGCCCGGCCTCGAATTCCTTCAGGTATCTCTCCGGATCCGGGCTCTCCCGCGCGGCCAGGGCGCACAGTCGCAGGCCGGCCGCCCATCCGCCAGTGCGGTCCACGAGCGCCCCCACCGCGTGCGGGGGCAGGCGCAGGCCGTGCAGTTCCAGGAGTACGGCCGCCTCCTCGGGGGTGAAGGCCAGTTCCGCGTTCCGGATCTCCGTCAGGTCACCGGCCGCCCGGTAACGGTGCACCGGCAGCAGCGGCTCGGTGCGGGTGACGAGGACGAGGCACATTCCCGGTCCGGCATGGTGCAGGACGAATTCCAGCTGCTCCGCGATCTCCGGAGCGGTGACGCGATCGTATTCGTCGAGCACGACGATCGCCGGCCGGTCGCGTCCGCTCAGCTCGGCGGCGAGCCGGGCCAGCAGTGTGCGGTCCACCCGGCTCGCGTCGGCGGGACAGCGGATGTCGCCGGGGATCGGCACGCCCGAGGACCGCAGGGCCTGGAGCACGTACGCCCAGAACATCCCGGGCTGCTGATCCGCCGTGTCCGCGGTGAACCAGGCGAAGGGCTGCGCCAGCCCAGTGACCCACTCGGCGACCAGCAGGGTCTTCCCCGCCCCGGCCGCTCCGTTGACGACCGTCAGCGGGGTCAGCAGCGCCTTGTCCAAGTGTTCGACCAGCCGCTCCCGCCGCAGGAAGGTGACGGGCCTCGCCGGCGGGGCGAACCGCGTGCGCAGAAACGGGTCACCCATGGGATCGACCCAGTCGACGGTCGACCCCTGGCCGCTCTCCTCGATCCCAGCCATGGTGCTCGCCATTATCCCGTCAGATCACGGGCGGCGCTCTTCTGACTCCTGTCCCGGGCGGCGCGACCGCACCCGGGGCCGTCGGCCGCGTCCTCTGAACGACCGGGGTCACGGCTGGGCCGCCCCGGTTCCCTTCGCCCCTCAACCGCTGCCCAGCCGCCGGAACTCGCCCCTGTGGACATCACGTTGACACCGCCGGTTGCCCGGCGTTGACTGACAGCGCGGTGCGGAGCGCGGCCCCGCCCAGGGCGACGAAACCGACGCGGCCGGTACGACGTACAGGAAAGTGGCACTCGATGATGTACGACCAGTCACGCGCCCAGCAGCCCCCGGACAAGCAGCCCGGTTCGACCGGGCGTCGCACGCCGGGCCCCGAGCCGCTGATCCCGTCGGACGAACGGGACAAGCTCACCCATCGCCTCCAACACGCCCTCAACACCTTCGCCGACAGCCCACGCGAGGCGTTGGAAGAGGCCGAGACCGCCTTCGACGCGGTCACCGCCCAGCTCATGAGCACCCTCGCGGAACGGCGGCGCGCTCTCCACGCCACCTGGCAGGACCAGGACCCCGGGACACAGCCGGAAGAACTCCGGCACGCGCTGAGGCAGTACCGGGAGATCACACAGCGGATGCTGCGCATGTAGGCACTCACCGCACCCTCGGGCCGACGTTCGGCCGGGGCGTCGGCGAGGATCCGAGGAGCGCGGGGGCGCGGGCAGTGACACGGTTAGGGTGCCGGTGTGCCGTCGTACAGCATTGGCCAGGCCGCGCGCCTGCTGAGGGTGAGTCCGGAGACCGTGCGCCGTTGGGCGGACGGGGGCCGGCTTCCCATGGGGCGGGACGGTTCGGGCAACCGGGTGATCGACGGCGTCGGGCTGGCCCGGTTCGCGCGGGAGCGTGCGGTCGAGGACGAACGCGGCACCGGCGGCGGCCCGCCCACGTCGGTGCGCAACGCGTTCACGGGCATCGTCACGGCGCTGACGGTCGACGACGTCGTGGCGCGGGTGGAGGTCCAGGCAGGGCCGCACCGGGTGGTGTCGCTCGTGACCCGGGAGGCCGTCGACGAGCTGGACCTCGCGGTCGGCGTCACGGTCACCGCGCGGGTGAAGTCGACGAGCGTGCACGTGGATCGCTCGTAACCGAAGGCGTACGGCACAGCAGAGCGGCCCAGAGATCGAGGCGGTCGTAGAGGCGGGACAGGTCGCGGCCGGTGAAGTGCTCGATGCGCTGGATCCGGTAGTGGACGGTGTTGACGTGCAGGTGCAGGACCTCCGCCGTGCGGGCCCATGAGCCGTCGTGGGCGAGGAAGGTCTCCAGGGTCTTCAGCAGGGCGGCGGCCGAGGCGTTCCGGGTGTCCAGGAGGGGACCCAGGACGGTGCGGCTGTAGGCGGTGCGAACCTCGGCGGGTATGCCGCTCAGCAGGGTGTCGAGTCCGGTGAGGGACGAGGAGTCGACGACTGACGAGGAGTCGGGGGCGGTGGTGCGGGCCGAGGCCAGGGCGTAACGGGCCTCGGCCAGCGCCCCGTTGAGGTCCTGCGGCCCGGCGGCAGGCGAGCCGATACCGCCATGCAGTGGGACGGACGGCTCGCAGGCGGCGACAAGCGGCCAGAACTCCGCGCATCCCCCTGCGTCGCCTGCCGTCTCCGGTACGACCGCGAACGCCGTGCCGTCCGGCAGCCGCCCCACGGACGCGCGTCCCGGCCCCGCGTGGGCGACCGTCTCCGTCAGCGCCCCCTCTGCCAGTCCCGCCCGTTGCGATCCCGTCTCGGCGACGATCACCCGGTAGGGGCCCTGGGCCGGGAGCCCGCAGGTCCGCAGCGCTGCTTCCACGGCGGTGGCCTCGGCGCCGGGTGCGCAGAGCAGGGTGCCGAGATCGTCCGCAGCCTGGTGTTCGGCGGCCCGGCGCCGGGCTCGTGACTCCTGGCAGCGGGCCAGGATCGCGGCGATCTCGTGCAGCATGCGCGGCGGGGTACCGCCGGGCTCGGGCAGATACAGGTGCCAGCGCTCGTACGGCGAGACGGCATCGGAGTCGACGGACACCGTGATCCCCGCGCCGTTGGCCAGCAGCGCGACGGCCTCCCGCGCCGGAACCGGCCGCGCGCCCGCGGTGGCCGCGACGGTCCGCCCGGCGGGTGTGAAGACATACGCGGTGGCCCGGTCGACGTGGGCGAAGGCGGACGCGACGATCGCGTCGGGGCCCGCGTCCTGGGCGACGAGTCGGCTCAGCCGGACGCGTACGTTCTCGGGCAGCGCGTGGCGGCGGTTCAGCTCGCCCCACTGCTGGAAGTACACGGTGTCGGTGATCGCGCGGAACATGATGTGGGCCGGGACCGCAGCCAGCGGGACGCCGTGCCGCGCGCACGCCTCGATGAGATCGTCGGGCACCGAGCCGTGGGTCTCCTCGCCCGCCAGCAGTACGGCGGCGCCCGCCGTCCGCAGCGCGGCCACGAACCGCTCCGCCTTGTCCCGCCCGCCCTCGGCCGTCCACCACACCAGTCCGCTGAGCACGACCTCGCCGGGTCGCACGAAGCGGGCGGGGTCCTCCAGGTCGGTGGCGGTCACCCCGCTGATCTCCCTCGTCAGCTGTGGTTCCTCGGCCCACAGCAGGCGCAGGCCCAGGGACTCGTCCTTGAGGAGGTGGTCGACGTGCATGTGCTCTGGCTCCTTGTGCGGCAGCCGGGCACGAGGGTGCGTGCCCGGCATCTCACATTCACCAGGTGCATGCGAGTGATCGCATCGTAAGTGCAAGGTGAGTCGAGCGGTATGCCTCTTGGTCGATCCTCCAGGACACCCGCCGGAAAACTCGGCGTTTCCGTGTCGTGAACCAGTCGTCCGGAGCCCGTTCGCGTTGCTTCACTGGCGCTCATGGACCTGAACACCGTGGTGGAGATACGGGACGCACGGCATCCCGCGCCCTGGCGGCCGGGCGACGCCTGGCTCGGCGGCGGGACGTACCTGTTCTCCGAGCCGCAGCCGCACCTGCGGCGGCTGGTGGACCTGAGCCGGACCGGTTGGACACCCATACAGCCGCACCCGGACGGCTCCCTGGAGATCGCCGCTACCTGCACGATCGCCCAGCTGTCCCGGTTCGCGAGGGAGCTCCGGGCCGAGGCGGCACCCCTGTTCGAGCAGTGCTGCCGCGCGTTCCTCGCCTCCTTCAAGATCTGGAACATGGCCACGGTCGGCGGGAACCTCTGCAACTCCCTCCCGGCCGGCCCGATGATCTCCCTCACCGCCGCCCTCGACGGAGAGTGCCTGCTGCACGCCCAGGACGGTGTACGCCGCCGGGTCCGCGTCGTGGACTTCGTGACCGGCGCGGGCCGCAAGGTCCTGGCCGAGGGCGAGCTGCTGCGGTCCGTCACCGTGCCCGCCCGCGCCCTCGCCTGCCGTACGGCGTTCCGGCAGGCGTCCTTGTACGGGCTCGGCCGCTCCGGCGCACTGGTCATCGGCACCCTGGACCCGGGCGACCACTCCCTCGCGATCACGATCACCGCCTCGACCGTCCGCCCGGTCCGGCTGTGGTTCCCGCTGCCGCCGACGGCGGACGGACTGCGTGCGGCGATCGACGCGGCCGTCACCGACGACGAGTGGTTCGACGACATCCATGGGCTTCCCGCATGGCGGCGGCACATGACGTTCCGGTACGCGGAGGACATCCGCCGCGAGCTGTCCCACGGTGAGGAGCCGCAGTGAGTTTCGGGATCGAGGTGAACGGCCGGCCGTTCACACAGGAGCCACGCCCCGGCCAGTGCCTGCGGACCTATCTGCGTGAGCGCGGCTGGTTCGGCGTGAAGAAGGGCTGCGACGCGGGCGACTGCGGCGCGTGCACGGTCCACGTGGACGGCAAGCCCGTACACAGCTGCCTCTTCCCCGCCTTCCGGGCCGACGGCCACGAGGTCACCACGGTCGAGGGCCTGGCCTCCGAGGACGGCGAACTCCACCCCGTACAGCGGAAGTTCCTGGACGCGCAGGGATTCCAGTGCGGCTTCTGCACAGCCGGGTTCCTGATGACGACCGCGGCCCTCGACGACGATCAACTGGCTGATCTTCCGCGGGCGTTCAAGGGCAATCTGTGCCGCTGCACCGGCTACCGGGCCATCGAGGACGCCGTACGAGGGGTCTGTCACGCCGAGGCTCCCTCGGCCGGGGAGGCTGTGGGCCGCAACCTTCCGGCCCCCGCCGGACCGCAGGTCGTCACGGGCACCGCCCGCTACACCTTCGACGTCGACATCCCCGGCATGCTCCACATGAAGCTGCTGCGCTCCCCGCACGCCCACGCCCGCATCCTCGCCATCGACACGTCCGCCGCCCTGCGCGTGCCGGGCGTGCACGCGGTCCTCACCCACGACGACGCGCCGGAACGGCACTTCTCCACCGCCCGTCACGAGCACCCGGAGGAGGATCCGGACGACACCCGCGTCCTCGACGACACCGTCCGCTACATCGGCCAGCGCGTCGCGGCCGTCGTCGCGGACAGCGAGGCGGCGGCGGAGGAGGGCTGCCGCCTCGTCGAGGTGACGTACGACGTGCTGCCCGCGGTCCTCGACCCGGAGGAGGCGATGCGGCCGGGCGCTCCGGTCGTGCACGACAAGGACGCGGCGACGGCCCGGATCGCCCGCCCCCGGGACAACGTCGTCGGTGAGGCACACGGCGAGATCGGTGACGTCGAGGCGGGATTCGCCGAGGCCGACACCGTCTACGAGGACACCTACCGCACCCAGCGTGTCCAGCACGCGAGCCTGGAGACACACGGAGCCGTCGCCTGGTTCGACGAGGACGGCCGGCTGAACGTACGCACCAGTTCGCAGACCCCGTTCCTGACGCGGCGCGCCCTGTGCGCGTTGTACGACCTCCCTGCGGAGCAGGTGCGGGTGGTCGCGGGCCGGGTCGGCGGCGGTTTCGGCGGCAAGCAGGAGATGCTCGTCGAGGACATCGTGGCCCTCGCGGTGCTGCGGCTGCGCCGCCCGGTGAAGCTGGAGTACACGCGGGCCGAGCAGTTCTACGGGGCTACCACCCGGCACCCGTTCACGATCCGCGTGAAGGCGGGAGCCCGCCGCGACGGCACCCTGACCGCGCTGCAACTGCGGGTCGTCTCCAACACGGGCGCGTACGGCAATCACGGTCCCGCGGTGATGTTCCACAGCGTCGGCGAGTCGATGGCGGTCTATCGCGCCCCGCACAAGAAGGTCGACGCCTACTCGGTCTACACCCACACCGTGCCGGCCGGCGCCTTCCGCGGCTACGGACTCGGGCAGGTCATGTTCGCGGTCGAGTCGGCCCTCGACGAACTCGCCCGCCGAGTGGGCCTGGACCCGCTGGAGTTCAAGGCGAAGAACATCATCGGGCCCGGAGAGCCGATGATCACCGCCGGCGGCGAGGAGGAGGACCTGCACATCGCCAGCTACGGTCTCGACCAGTGCGTCGGCATCGTCCGCCGTGCCCAGGAAGAGCCTGTGTCCGAGCCCGTCCCGGACGGCTGGCTGGTCGGCGAGGGCGCCGCGCTCGCGATGATCGCGACGGGTCCGCCGGGTGGCCACATCGCCGATGCCAGGGCCGCGCTGTTGCCCGACGGCACCTTCGAACTGGCCGTCGGCACGGCCGAGTTCGGCAACGGCACCACCACGGTGCACCGCCAGATCGCGGCCGGTGAACTCACCACCACCGTCGAGCGCATCACCGTCCGCCAGTCCGACACGGACGTCGTCAAGCATGACACCGGCGCCTTCGCCTCCACCGGCGTGGTGGTCGCGGGCAAGGCCACCCTGCGCGCCTCCCGTGCCCTCGCGGACATGCTGCTGGACTTCGCCGCCGCCACCCTGCGCGTCCCGCGCGCGGACTGCCGGCTCGTGGAGGAGGCGGTGGCGCATCCGGGCGGCCGCCTGGCCCTGAAGGAGCTGTACGAGGCGGCCAGGGCGGTCGGTGTCACCTGTGCCGCCGACGGGCACTTCGGTGGCACCCCGCGCTCGGTCGCCTTCAACGCGCAGTGGTTCCGGCTCGCGGTCGATCCCGGCACCGGCGAGATCCGCATCCTGCGCAGTGTGCACGCCGCCGACGCGGGCAAGGTGATGAATCCCATGCAGTGCCGCGGCCAGGTGGAGGGCGGTGTGGCCCAGGCGCTGGGCGCGACGCTCTTCGAGAACGTGCGCGTCGACGCCCGCGGCGAGGTCGAGACGGCCGCCTTCCGCCGCTACCGCCTCCCTCAGTACGCCGACATCCCGCGCACGGAGGTCCACTTCATGGAGACCGCCGACGCCATCGGTCCCCTCGGCGCCAAGTCGATGAGCGAGAGCCCCTTCAACCCGGTCGCCCCGGCCTTCGCCAACGCCCTGCGCGACGCGACGGGCCTGCGTTTCACCGAACTCCCGCTCACTCGCGACCGGGTGTGGCTGGCCCTCGACGCGGCGGGGGTGACCAGCCCATGAGCCTGCGGAGCGGCAACTCGCCGCGGCGACGGCTTCGCCATCGGCAGGCCCGAGCACGGCGTCGCACGCACCGACTCCGACGCCCTCACCGTCCACGGGAGGTCCCTCCGCCACCACGCTCAAGGAGGTGTTCTCCACTCCGCGCGGGACGGTCATCGCCGAGTGCGACGGGGCGGTGGTGCGGCTGGTGTCTTGGGCCCCCGCCCAGGGCTTCGGCGTCGAACGCGCCGACGCGGGGCCCGGCGAACACGCCGAAGTGAGGTTCGAGGGCACCGCGGGCAAGGTCGAACTCCGCGTGCGCTGCGTGAGCGGCCGACCCAGCGGGTCATGGAAACAGGACGACTGATCTGACGACCAGAACCGACGGCCGTCGAGCTGACGGCGCACCACTTCGATGGTGTCGGTCGGAGTGGTGTCGGTCGGCGTGATGCCGTTGCGCGGCGCCCGCCGTGCCTACCGGCCGGCGGCGCACAGCGCGTGGTCGATCAGGGTGCCGGTGGCCCGGTTGAGCGTAGGCAGGTCCGGCATACCGGAGGTGGTGGTGACGGAGATGGTGACCGCGCGCCGCCCGTCCGAGCTCACTGCGGGGCGGGTGTAGGTGCCGAATCCGTCGCCCTCATGCATGTAGTAGTGGCCGCCGCAGGACAGCGGGATCTCGCGCAGGCCCAGGCCGTAGGTACCCTCGGGCAGCTCCGCGACATCGTCCGGGTCGTCGGTGCGCCGCACGGTCTGCCGCATCTCCCGCCACTGTTCGGCCCGCAGCAGGCGGCCGTCGGCCAGCGAGCGGAAGAAGGTGTTGAGGTCCGCGGTGGTACTCACGGATCCACGCGATCGCCAACCCGCGGAAACTGACACGGCTCGATGAACCGGCCGAACTCGCCAGGTAGGCCCGCCCGCCGCTGCCTCTGGCGACGTGTGTGTTCCGGACGGTCCAGACCGTCCGGAACACACACGAGCCCAGTGGTCGGGCGTCGAGGCACGTCGACGTGCGTCGGCGCAGGTCGAAAGGCGTCCGTCGTGCTTGGTATGAGCCGGGTATGAGCTCGGTGTGACCGCGGGCGAGTCCGGTGCGTGCGCGACCGGGGCCGGTCGAGCGCGACATAGAGTGCCTCGGCAGATCTGGCATGCCGTGGAGGTAGAACGCGATGGGGAATCCACCACAACTCACCGTGGGGCGACTCCTCACCTCATGGCAACTGGACGTGCCCGCGCTGCTGGTGGTCGTCATCCTGGGCGCGCTGTACGGCTGGGGCGTGCTGCGTCTGAAACGCCGCGGCGAGCACTGGCCCCTGCCGCGCGTCGGCGCCTTCGCGCTGCTCGGCCTGGGCACCCTCGTCGTCGCCACGATGTCCGCGCTGGCCGTGTACGACCACGCGCTGTTCTGGCCGGCCGCTGTCCAGAACGTCCTCCTCGACCTGATCGCACCGCTCGGGCTGGCCCTGGGCGATCCGCTGCGGCTGGCCCTGCGTTCCCTGCCCGAGCGTGCCGCCGGGCGTGTGCAGCGGGCGCTGACCGGACGGCTGGTACGCCTGCTCACCTTCCCGCTGGTCAGCACGGCCCTGGTGCTCGCGACGGAACTGACGGTGTACTTCACGCCGTACTTCGCGACCGCCCTGCGCGACGACTGGCTGCACGAGGTGATGTATCTGCACCTGCTGCTCGCCGGCAGCCTGTTCGTCATGCCGATGCTCACCCGCGAGGCGGCGCTGCCGAGGTGGTGCACCCATCCGGTCCGGGCGGCGCTGGTGTTCCTCGACGGGATCATCGACGCCGTACCAGGCATCGTCGTGATGACCCACGGCACGCTCATCGCCGGGGCCTGGTACCTGCGTCACGCGCCGTCCTGGGCGCCGGATGTGCTCCATGACCAGCAGCTGGGCGGTGGCGCGATGATCAGCATCGCCGAGTTGGTGGCACTGCCCTTCCTCCTCGCGATCCTGGTGCAGTGGGCCCGTACCGAACGCGCCGAGACCGTCGTACTGGACCGCCGCCTGGAGGCGGAGTTGGTCCCGGCGACGCCCGCGCCGGGAGCGGCCCAGACATCGGAACTCGTACGTCCCTGGTGGGAGACCGAGAACAGCGAGGTCGCCCAGCGCATCCGCCACCAACGGCCGGGACGTTGACACACGCGAAGCCGGTCGGCTCCCCGGAGCGCCGTGCGGCAGGATGGGGCCATGAGCGTAGTCAAGATCAACGTACTGACCGTCCCGGCCGAGCAGCGGGAGACGCTGGAGAAGCGCTTCGCCTCGCGTGCCCACGCCGTGGAGAACTCCGACGGATTCGAATGGTTCGAACTCCTCCGCCCCGTCGAAGGCACCGACAGCTACCTCGTGTACACGCGGTGGCGTGACGAGGAGTCCTTCCAGGCCTGGATGGAGGGCCCCATGAAGGCGGCCCACCAGGGCGGAGACGCGGCGAGCGGGGAGCGCCCCAAGCCGGCGGCCAGCGGGTCCACGCTGTGGTCCTTCGAGGTCGTGCAGCAGGCGGCACCGACCAGCGCATAAGCCGACCGGCGCACAACTGGGCGCCGGACAGGGAGTCCGGGGTCACGGGGCGAGGAGTTCACGGCGTGGGCACGCGGCGGCATCCGGCCGGTGCGTGTCCGCTGGGGCTCGTCGTCACTCCTGTCGGCTCTTGTACGTCCGTCTCGTCTTGTACGTCCGTCTCGGCCCTGCCCGCCCCGCCCGACGACCGCTCCGCGTGTCAGACGCCGCCGGCTCCTTCGGTGTGGGTCCGTTCGTAGTGACGGGCGACCCGTGCGCGATTGCCGCAGATGTTGCTGGTACACCACTTGCGCCGCTTGTTCTCGGCGAGGAAGAGCATCGAGCAGGCCGGGTTGGCGCAGCGGCGCAGGAGCCCGAGCCGCTCGCTGTCGGCGAGGAGCCCGATGGTCTCCGCGGCGATGACGGCCAGCGCAGCGTTCCCGCCGTGTTCGGTGTGCCAGCGTTCCTCGCCCCTGATGCCGTCGGCCGTCACGACCAGACGAGGGCTCACGGGAGCCGCCGCCGCGGCGGCGTTGATGTCGTCCACCGACGTGGGCCGCGCGGCGCGGCCCTCCAGGTGACTGTCCAGGACGTCGCGAACTGCCGCACGCAGCCGGCGCACGGCCGCGGCGTCGGGCACAGGCCCGGGCGGCAGGCTTCCGGACTGCAATGCCCACCAGGCCGCCGAAGCCTCCTGGGTCCCGATGAGGTCCGTGGCCGGTTCGGTCACCGTCATCAGCGTGTCGGCCAGGTCCAGTGCGACGAGCGGTTCACCACCCATGGGGAACCCCGCCGCCCGAAGCCCATCTATACCCACTCGAATGCCCACAGCTCCATGTTATCCATTAGCCATGTCAATGGATACCACGACTCAATCGGCAAAGGTCGAGGTTTGACACTGGCGAGCACGCCCGCTTGCAGGAGCTGCCTAACGGTTTTACGCTTCTCATACTCATTAGTCGCAGAAGGGAACCGGTCATGGGACTGTCTTGGCAGCAAGGACCGCTCTCCTCCACAGCGCTCGGCAGGTTCCTCACCCCTGAGCCGTTGCCGGAGCGGCTGCTCTTCGCGGAGCGGCTCCGCCGCCGGATGAGGGTGAGGTTCGGCGGGGAATGGATCGCGGACAGCGAGGACGTCGTACTGCTGCACGAGCCGGGGCGCTACCCCGTCGCCTACTTCCCGCTCTCCTCGCTTCGTTCCGGCGTTCTCGAGGCGAGCGGGCGCACCACCCAGCACCGCGAGCTCGGCGAGACGTCCTGGTTCACCGTGGGCGTCGGCGACCATCGCACCGAGCGTGCGGCGTGGCAGTTCACAGGGCTCCCCTCGTACGCCGACGAGCTGGAGGGGCGTGTCGCCTTCGCCTGGAGGGCCATGGACGCCTTCTACGAGGAGGACGAACGGATCCTCGGGCACGCGGCGGACGCCTATCACCGCATCGACATCCGCGACACCTCCCGCACCCTTGAGGTGCACGCGGGGGACACGATGATCGCGCGGACCACCCGTCCGGTGGTGCTCTACGAGTCCGGGTTCGCACCGCGGTGGTACGTACCGCGCGAGGACATCCAGGAGAAGGAACTGACGCCGGTCGAGGGCCGGACGTTCTGCCCCTACAAGGGATTGGCCGACTACTACGACATCGGCGAGGCCAGGAAGGCGGCGTGGTCGTACCGTGAGGCCTACCCCGAGGTCGGGCGCGTCGGCGACCTGGTCTCGTTCGAGCCCGACAAGGTCGAGGTCCGCCTCGACGGTGAACGACTGCACCTCGAACCGGGCCAGCAGGTGGTGCCTCACGGGGTCGACCGCAGCCTGGGGACCGACGAAGTCTTCTCCCACTGACAGGCCGCGCCCTACGGGCCCCGAGCGTCGCCCCACGGCGAAGGTCGCCCCCTCACCGTGAGGCGTGCTGTGCCGACGGGACGGACAGGCTCATTCCTCGCGTTCGTACTCCGCCCGGGCACGTTCGGCGTCGAGATCTTCCTGTGCGGCACGGTAGATGTCACCGGCCAGCTTGCGGGCGGCCTGAGGATCGGAAGTCGAGGAGACCGTCCGGATCCGGTCAGCCCATTTCTCCATGTCTTGCGGGGTTTCAGGATTCTTGCTCACACTACTTTTGTACCTTTTTATAGGCTTCTTCGCCTCTCGCGCCGGAGGGAAACGTACGCATGACCCACGAAGCCGGGTTCCGATCGGCCGGATCACCGAGCAGCATGCTGAGGCGACCGACTTCGCCGTGCGGCGGCGCCGCACCGGGAGGACGAGATGGCGACTCTGCTCTCCGTCAACGTGGGACGGCCGAAGGACGTGCGCTGGCGCGACAGGACGGTACACACGGGAGCGTGGAAGCATCCCGTCGACGGCCCCCGGATGGTGCGCCGCCTCAATATCGACGGTGACGGCCAGGGCGACCTCCAGGGCCACGGCGGGGAGCAGCGGGCCGTCCTCGTCTATCAGACGCAGTCCTACGCGTACTGGCGCAAGGTCCTGGAGCGCGACGATCTGGAGTTCGGCCAGTTCGGGGAGAACTTCACCGTCGACGGTCTGGCGGACGACGAGGTGTGCATCGGTGACCGGTACCGCATCGGCGAGGCCGAGTTCGAGGTCACCCAGCCACGCGTGACCTGTTACCGCGTCGGTATGCGCCTGAACGAACCGCGCATGGCCTCCCTGCTCGTCGCCCACCACCGCCCCGGCTTCTACCTCCGCGTCATCACCGAGGGCCGGGTCCGGGCCGGAGACCCGATCACCCGGACCCGCGCCGGCCGGGGCGCCCTCACCGTCGCCGACACCGACGCCCTGCTCTATCTTCCGGACCCCGACCCGGCCAAACTGCGTGCCGCCTTGACCATCGAGGCGCTCAGCCCCGGATGGCAGCAGTCCTTCCAGGAGATGCGCGACCGACTCGACCAGCCGCCTGCCCCGGCACCCGCCGCGCCGGGCTGGAGGGGCTTCAAGCAGCTGCGCGTGACCCAGGTCGTACCGGAGACCCCCACGGTGTCCTCGTTCGTCCTGCGACCCACCGACTCGCAGGCGCTGCCCCCGGCCGCGCCCGGCCAGTACCTGACCGTGCGGATCCCCGAGGAGGGCCGGCCCGGCCTGGTGCGTTCCTATTCGCTGTCCTCCGCCCCCGGTGCCGCCGAGTACCGGATCAGCGTCAAACGCGAGGACCGCGGCAAGGTCAGCTCCTACCTCCACACCCATCTGCACGCGGGCGACGTCATCGAAGCGGCGGCCCCTCGCGGGACGTTCGTGCTGGCCGATGACCACACGCCCGTGGCACTGTTCTCGGCGGGCATCGGCGTCACGCCCGTTCTGGCGATGCTGCACCAACTGGCTCTCGAACACAGCTCCCGCGCCGTGTGGTGGGTGCACACCGCGCGCGATCCGGGACAGCAGCCCTTCGCGGAAGAGGCCCGGCGACTCCTGGCCCGCCTGCCGCACGCCCGCGCCTTCATCTACTACACCGCACCGGATCTCGAGATCGCCGTGGGGCCGGGCATCACCCACGGGCGCATGACCAGCGAAGGGATCCGGGAGCTCGGCATCCCTGCGGATGCGCACGCCTATCTGTGCGGCCCCGAGGGTTTCATGTCGACGGTGACATCCGCGCTCCAGCGGGCGGGGCTGAGCAGTTCGAACATCCATACCGAAGTCTTCGGTGCGCTCTCGGCCATCAACCCCGGCATCACCCAGACGGGTTCCGGACCTCCTCACCAGCCACCTGGCCCCCGGGGCACGGGGCCCTTGGTGACCTTCGCCCGCAGCGGTCTGTCCACCGGCTGGTCGGAACGGTACGCGACGCTGCTGGAGCTGGCGGAGGCATGCGAGGTCCCCACGCGCTGGTCCTGCCGTACCGGGGTGTGCCATACCTGCGCCACTCCCCTGCTCACCGGTCAGGTCGAGTACACGACGCAGCCTCTGGAGGATCCCGTCTCGGGTGAAGTGCTGCCGTGTTGCAGCATCCCGGCCACTGACGTCCTGCTGGATCTGTGAGCCCCACGACGGGGGCTCCAGGAGTGCGGGGCTGCCGACTCAGCGAGTCTAACCATCAAAGATGACTTGACAGGTTAGGTTCTCCATGCTGGACTGCGGCTAACCGTTCAAAGTAACCTTGGAGGTTGGCATGAGCAGCGTCGTGCATCACCGCACCGCCACCGTCAACGGCATGGATGTCTTCTACCGAGAGGCCGGAGACCCGCGGTCACCGGCGCTCGTGCTGCTGCACGGCTTCCCGACGAGCTCGCACATGTTCCGTAACCTCATCCCGGCACTCGCCGACACGTATCGCGTCATCGCGCCCGACATGATCGGATTCGGACAGTCGGCCATGCCGACGGTCGACGAGTTCGACTACACCTTCGACACTCTGACCGACGTGACCGCGGGCCTGCTGGAACAGCTCGGCGTCGACCGGTTCGCGGTCTACGCGCAGGACTACGGAGCGCCCCTCGCCTGGCGGCTCGCCACGCGGTCCTCGCAGCGCATCACCGCGATCATCACGCAGAACGGCAACGGCTACACCGACGGATTCGTCAAGGCGTTCTGGGACGGGCTGTTCGCCTACGCCGAGAACCCGACGCCCGAGAACGAAGCCCCCCTCCGCGGGGCCCTGACCCTCGAACTGACCCGGTGGCAATACCTGAACGGGGTCGCGGATCCGAGCCTCGTCAGCCCGGACAGCTGGACCATCGACCAGGCACTGCTCGACCGTCCCGGCAACGACGCCATCCAGCTCGCACTGTTCCGGAACTATCCGACCAACGTCGCCCTCTACCCCCGGTTGCAGCAGTACTTCCGCGACAGCCAGGTGCCACTGCTGGCCGTATGGGGGGCCAACGACGAGATCTTCGGCCCGGACGGAGCCCGCGCCTTCCAACGCGACCTGCCCGACGCCGAGATCCATCTCCTCGAGTCCGGGCACTTCGCCCTGGAGAGCCACCTGGAGGAAATCGCCGGGTACATCCGCGACTTCCTCGCGCGCGTCACCTCCTGAGACGCACAACCCGCGTGTCCCCGCCGTCGCCAACAGCCCTTCGCCGTACGGCACATTGCGGAGGTCGGCGTACGGAACGCGGAGCCGGAGACCACCGGGTCGAAATGGCGGCGGGGCGCTGCCCTCGCGGGGCAGCGAATCAGCCGACTTCGCCCCGGTGTGGGTGAGCGGTGTCAGGACGACAACGCGCGGCGCGACGTCGGGGCAGGCAGGGGGGCGATGGCCCCCTCGACGGGTCGCGTGTTGCGGTTGGGCCACTTCGGCAACCCCCTTCACAGGAGCCACACATGCCGTGCGAGGATGCGGCTCCCGGTATCGAGTACCGGCGTAGAGGGGAACATCATTGAGATCAAGGAAACTGAGCCGTAAGCGGCGACGGGCAACCATAGTCACGGCGGCGGCCGCCTCGGTCGTCGCCGGCGCCGCGCTGCTGCCCAACTGGACCGCGGGCGCGTCGACTGTCGCCGACCCTGCCGTGGATCCGTCGACCAAAGCCACCTTCCAACGGCTGGCGGACGCGGTCTTCACCGACCGTACGGACGCCCTGGTGGACAGCGGCAAGACCAGTCGGAACACGTCACTGTCGTCGCGGTTCTCCGGCGACGTGCGGGTGTCCTCCACGCTTTCGAGCGAGGAGAAGTCCGCACTGTCGCAACTGCGGGGCCGCAAGTCGCGTCTGGAGTCGCTCGGCGAGAAGTACAGCTCGGCCAACACGAGCGTCTCGCTGGACCGTACGCGGCTGAAGGGACGTCACGCCACGGTCAACGTCACCGAGACGACGACGCTGACCTACGAGAAGGTCAAGGGCAACGAGCCGAAGACCACCGGCTTCCAGGCGCACCACGAGCTGACGTTCAAGGCCGATCGCAAGGGCGACTGGCAGCTGACCGGCATCCGTGACACGGACGACGGCGTCGCGGTCAACCAGGTCGCCGCCACCACGTTCGTCGCCGCGCCGAAGACGGCCGCCGACGACGCTCCGCCCACGGCCACCCGCTCCGTCACCACGTTGCCCGCGCCGGCCAAGCCGAAGAACTTCTCGGCCTCCGGCTACGACTACAAGGCGATGGCGGCGTACGCGGCCAAGTACTGGAACAACTACAACTCGGCCTACCCGAACTTCAACGGGCAGGGTGCCGGTGGCGACTGCACCAACTTCGTCAGCCAGTCCCTGAAGGCAGGCGGCTGGAAGCACGTCCCCGGCTACACGGACGACTTCCACAAGTGGTTCGGCAACTCCGACATCCAGTCGGACTCGTTCGTCGGCGTCAACGAGTTCTCGTGGTTCGCCCTGTCGTCCAAGCGGGTCACCAGCCTCGCCAACGTCTACCAGTTGGACGTGGGTGACGTCCTGCAGATGGACTTCAACAAGGACGGGTCCAAGGACCACAGCATGATCGTCACCTACCGCAGCCCGCAGGGCGTGCCGTACGTGACGTACCACTCCACCAACACCTACAACAGGTCGGTGGCGAGCATCATCGCGTCGTACCCGAACGCGGCGTACTACGCCTACCGCACCTGAGCGGTCCCCTTCGGGGGCGGGAGCCGGTCCGAGTGTCCGGCTCCCGCCCCTTCCGGGGTCTCCCTTGTGACGGTGACTTTCGGCGGCTCCCGATCACTCACGGGAACAGTGCGATCCCGACGAGGATCAGCAGGATGATGCAGGCGACGAGCGCAACGGTCGCCCACGTCCCCCGCCGCTTCAGCGGCGTCGAGGGCGCTCCTCCACGGGGCCGGTCCTCCGGCAGTGCGGCGTCGGCCGGGCGCCCGCTCCTGTAGAACTCTTCGTCGGTCGGATAGACGTTGCGCGGATCATCGAGAGCGCGCGGATCGATCTCGTGTGGACTGGTCATGAGCACTCCTTGCGCGGCGCTCATCAGGGCCGGGGTTCCCGGCGGACGCCAGGGCCTGCGCCAGAGGCGATGGCTCCCATTTCCCAGGCGCGCGGCCCTTCAGGAAGACGCCGCACAGGCAATCCGCCCTGCTCACCGCGCACCATTTGATCGTATACCCGAGCAGGGGCGTCCATGAGGTCCAGCGGACGCACGCTGAGCCGCCGGGCCGCGCGCCTGGACGTGCAGGGCTTGGCCGGCCGGCTCCGCTACCCCCGGGAGGGTTTCGGTCACAGGTCGAGGACCGCCCGCAGTGCGTTGTCGATGAGCGCCTGCTGCTCGGTCCCGATGTTGCCGAGCAGGGTGGCCGTCTCGAAACGCGCCGCGGAAAGCTGGAGCAGGTTGACGGCGACGACCGAGGCGTCGACCGGGGTGATCAGGCGCACGCTCATCGCCGTGTCGGGGTGCACTGCCGGGGCGTGCAGCACGAGGGCTACCACGGCGCCGTACGCATCAGCCAGCCCGTCAAGACTGACGACGAGGACCGTGCGGTTTCCCTTGCCGGTGTCGACGTCCCAGACATCGCCCTTCTGGATCGTCACAGGGCGTCGCCCTCGCCGCCCAGATCGAGGGGCTCGATCCGGGCGAGCCGACGGGCGGCGTCCAGCGTCATCTGCCGACGCACGGCTCGCAGGATGTAGTCGTTCAGGGAGGGGGCGCCGGCTGCGGCGTCGCGCAGCGCCTTGTCCATGGCGTCGGGAATCCGCAGAGTGATGGCAGTCATGACACCAAATGTAGTGGCATCTCTGCCGTCATGCGACGACGAGTCGGGACTGCGGGCTTTTGCGCTGGAGGTCGCGGCAGTACCGAAGCTCGGTGCGGGCCCACGGAAGCCGATGGTGCGAAGCGGCTCCGGGGTCAGGAAACGCCGGATGCATGAAGTGACGCTGTCCGACGGAGTCATCACTCTGTCCCCGCTGCGCCCGGACGACGTGGAGGCGCACCTCGCGGGTGAGGATGAGCCGCTCGCCCGCCGGCTCGACGGCGGTCGCAGCACACGCGAGGGTGTCGCGGCGTACTTCCGCCACTGCCGGGAACAGTGGGACAACGCGGCGCCGCTCCGCGCCTTCGGCATTCGGGCGGGCGCCGGCGAGGCACGCGCGGGGACGATCGACCTGCGTTTCGAAGGGGAGGATTTGGCTCCCGGCCAGGTGAATGTCGCGTCACGCCAGGCGCAACGGCCGACTTGGTGTGTGGATCAAGTCCCGAGATCACCTCCTCAGACGCCGATCGCCCCGTCGATGCGTTCACGGAGGAGATCGGCGTGTCCGTTGTGACGGGCGTATTCCTCGATCATGTGGATGAGTACCCAGCGCAGCGACACCGTCCCACGCCATGCGTCCACGCCCGCGATGTCGAGGTGGGGCGCTTCCCTGGTGAAGGCGTCGGCGAACGCGACCTCCGCGCGCCATGCCTGCCACGCTTCGGTCACAAGGTCGGGATCGGGAACCGCGCCGTCGAAGTCACCGTCTGGCTCCACCGGCGACGAGAAGCGTAGTGGCGCGTCCTGACCGGCGAGAACCTGGCGGAACCATCGGCGCTCCACGTCGGCGAGATGGCGTACGAGTCCGAGCAGCGAGAGCGTGGAGGGCTCGACGGAGCGTCGGGCCAACTCCCCCTCCAGACCGGCGCACTTCAGCTCCAGTGTCGTCCGCTGGGCCCGGAGAAATCCGATGAGCATGGCTCGCTCTTCGCCGGTCGAGGGAGCATCGAGCCGGGGATCGTCGTCGTCTCCGACGAACATGGCGGCCCGCCTCCGTGGATTGGTCGTACTCATGCTGTCTCTCCTTCGGGGTTCGTCGCTGGGAGGGAGGACGCGTCACTCCGTGCGAGTGGTGCATCCTCCGACAGCGTCGTAGCGTCGATAGAGGAGCCGACCGCCGCTGGTCGAAAGAGATTGCGACTGGGAGCGAACATGCCAAGACGCACAGCGAGGGCAGCGGTGACGTTCTGTGCCGCTGTGTCGCTCGCATCAATCACGGGAGCAGCTTCCTCGGACCCGTCTCCGTCTCCGTCACCGGCGTCCACGCCCACCGTGCAGTCGGCGACGGGACGGCCCGTGATGGTCGACTGCTTCTGGCACCCGCAGGTGCGCCCCACCAACTTCATTCTCGCGTGCGGTGACGGCAACAGCCGCCTCACCTCGCTCCGCTGGTCTCAGTGGCACCAGGACTCCGCGGTGGCCCAGGGCTTCAACGTGGTGAACGACTGCAGGCCGAACTGCGCCGCGGGCAAATTCCACTCGTACCCGGTGATCGTGCGGCTCAACGCCCCACAGCCTTGGAAGAAGCACCCTGATCAGTCGCACTACACCCAGCTGAGCCTCGTCTACACCAACGGGAAGCCGGACGGATTCGGGCAATGGCTCGACCTTCCCCTGTGGAACTGACTTCCGATGTCAAGGCGCGTTCCGGCTCAGTGGGGCGGCGTCAGTCGCGGCCGGATTCCCGCGCCACGCGCTCCAGTCGGCTTCGATGGCTGTCCCACGATGACCGATCGCCCGAGGGCATGGCGTCGTTCCCTTCCCACATCCCGGCCGCCCCGTCGATGGACTCCCGGAGAATGTCGGCGTGGCCCGCATGCCGGTGGGTGTCGGCGATCACGCGCACCAGGACCTGGTGCAGCGTCACCTCTCTTCGATCCTCGGGCCACCACGCCACACGACCGATCGCGTCAAGCGCGAAGGTCTCGATCGTGGTGTCCGAGTGCTTCCATGCCTGTCGGTAGAGTCCGACGATGTGGTCGCGCGACTCATCGGCGTCGGCCCACATGTCCGCGTTGGGCTCGGCGTCGGCCGTGAACCAGAGCGGCGGCTCTTCGAAGAACGGCCGCTCGAAGGTGTCACCGAAGTACCCCAGCTCCACTCCGGTGACGTGCTTGACCAGCCCCAACAGATTCGTTCCGGTCGGCGTCAGCGGACATCGGACGTCGTACTCCGACAGCCCGTCGAGCTTCCACAGCAGGGCGTCGCGGGCGGCTTGCAGGGAGCGGAGAAGATCCGCCTTCGCATTCGACTCGATCATGTCCACAGTCTCGCAGCCAGCACTGACAGTCCCATGGGCCCGGAACCCGGTGACGGGACCGCCGTCATGGCGGCGGTCCCGTCGGTGGCGCATCGGGGTGGCGTCAGCGCACCGGCAGGGTCGCGGTGTGCTCGACGCGTACGGCGTCCAGGGCCCGGGGGTCGAGGCCGAGCAGTCGCAGGATCGTCGGGGCGATCTGCGTGGTCTCCACCGGGCCGCTGACGCGCACGCCGTGCGGGGTGGCGGCGCCCGCGACGACGAGCGGGACGTCGAGGTCGTCGGCGTGGGCGCCGCCGTGCTCGGCGATCTTGCCCTTGCCGCCGGTGTAGACGACGCCGTACTGGGCGATGCCGAACAGGTCCGGCACGCGCGAGTCGCCCGCCTCGACGTGGAAGTACCGGGCGGCCGCGGCACCGGCGTACAGGCTCTTCAGGCCGCTCGTGGTGAACGGCTTGGCCTTGCCGGCGATGTCGTTGCCGGTGCCGGACTGGGCCAGCAGGTACGCCTTGGCGAAGGCGGTGGCGGCCGGCGAGCGGTCGTTGAGCCAGATGAGCATGGCGTCGTCGTCCACGGAGTGGGCGACGAGGTCACCGGCGCCCGGGTGGGCCTTCTTCCATGCGGCGTTGAGGCCGTCGAGCAGGGGGCCGTCGTCGATACGGGTCAGGGCCTTGGGGTCGATCGGTGACTGCCCGTGCTTGGAGGAGAGGATGACGGTCGTGTTGCCGTCCAAGCGCTCCTTGCTCAGTTCGGTGAGGAACGCTCCGACCTCCTGGTCCACGAAGGCCAGGTTCTTGGCCAGCAGCGGACCGGGGACACCCTTCGCCGCGTAGCCGCCCGTCAGCCCCTCGGAGGCGGGCAGCTTCTGGGCGGTCGAGACGGACTGGAAGTTCATGCCGAAGACCGCCGGGGTGCCGGTCCTGTGGGTGCGGCCGTGGTCGTAGCCGTCGATCTCGTTGAGGACGGCCTTCACCTTGTATCCGTCGTACTGCTCCGTCGCCGCGTTGTCCTTCGTCCAGTCCGTGCCCGCCGGGTAACCGATCGCCTGGCTGTTGATCTCGGGGGCGAAAAGGTCTTGGACGCCGTTGCCTGAGGGGCCGTTGAGGATCTCGTACGCGACGTGCTTGTCGGACCAGGCGGTCCGCAGTCCGGCCTTTCTGACCACGTTGAAGACCGTGTTCACCTTCAGATACGAGTGCGGGTACACCGGCTTGCAGGTCTTGGGGTCGACCGGCAGCTTCGACGGGTCGATGAGGTCGCGGGCGGCACCCGTCATCTTGAGGATGCTGCCGGGCAGGCCTGCGAGCCCCTGGCCGGCGTCGATGGAGTCCTTGTCGCGGTCGAGGTCCTCGGTGAAGTCGACCTCGGCGCCGGGCTTGGCGCCCGCGCAGTGGGTCGTCCCGGCCGGGAGGAGTGCGGAGCTGTAGCCGTCGTCGTAGTAGATGCCCGTGGTGCCCGGGTTCCCGCCGGTGAGCTGACCGACCAGGCCGGGGAACGAGTCGGAGGGGTCGGTGGTCCTCGCGTGGGTGTACTCGACCCCACGGGCGGCGAGCCGCGCGAGCGCGGACCTCGGGTGACGTGCGACGTACCAGGCCAGGTCGGACTGGTGCAGGCCGTCGATCGACAACAGCAGGACATGGCGCGCGACGTGCGCGGGCGAGTGCGCGGAGGTGGATGTGGCGGCGGGTGCGGCGGTGGTGGATGGGGCGGCGGTCGCGGTGGCGGTGAGGCCGCCGACGGCTGCGAGCGCGGCGACGGCCGCGGTGACGGGACGGGCAGGACGTCGGAACACGGGTCGTTCTCCTCTGGCTGTGCGGAGCATGTGAAACCTGCGAACCATGCACCGACATAGGAGGCGCGCAACATGTACGGAAGCGGACTCGCGTGTCCCGTAATACCCAAGAGAAGCAACTGCGCACGCAAAGGATCCCGGCACCCGGCTTCCCGTGGGATCCCGCGAGTTCCGCTCAGGCGGCGGCGTCGACTCCCAGGGCGCGCTCCATGCAGACCAACTGCTCCCGCTCGTCCCATGACTCGGTCAGGGTGAAACCGAGCCTTTCGTAGAGGGCGATGGCTCCCGATCGCCACTTCCACACCGACAGCCGCACCGTGCCGACTCCGCTTTCCCTGGCGTGCGCCAGAGCCGCTGCGACCAGATCGGACGCGATGCCGCGGCCCCGGAAGGCAGGGTCCGTCCAGAGTCTCTTGACCTCCGACCGCCCGGCGGCAGGGGCGGTCGCCACCAGGCAGCCCACCGCGGTCTCCCCGCTCAGCGCCACCAGCACGACATCGTCGACGAACGCGGCCCGCGGGCCAAGGATTTCCGCGCGGTAGCGGTCCGGCAGCCCGTTGACATCGGTCACGGCCTCGCCCTTCTCGGCCTGGGTCTGCAGATGGTAGGCCGCCAACAACGCGGCCAACCCCTCGTCGACAGGACTTTCCTGACCTGGCAGACGGACGACGACAGTCTCGCTTTGATCAGTCATGACGCCAGCATCACACGACCACGGTCGGGCATCCCGCGGTCTGTTGGAGCCCTGCACACCCTTTCAGGCGCCCGCGCCGGACGCGATGTCCAGCGCCGCGATGTAGCCGAAGGTCATCGCCGGGCCGATCGTCGAACCCGCGCCCGCGTAGCTGTGGCCCATGACGGCCGCGCTGGCGTTTCCGGCGGCGTACAGGCCCGGGATGACGGATCCGTCCGGTCGCAGTACCCGTGCCCGGGCGTCCGTGCGCAGGCCGCCCTTCGTGCCCAGGTCACCCGGAACGATCTTGAAGGCGTAGAAGGGGGCGAGCCACAGGGGCGCCAGGCAGGAGTTGGGAAGGATCGCGGGGTCGGTGTAGTAGTGGTCGTAGGCGCTGTCGCCGCGGTGGAAGTCGGTGTCGTTGCCGTTCAGGGCAAGGCTGTTGAAGCGGTTGACGCTGGTGCGGAGCGCGGCGGCGGGCATGCCGATCTGTGCCGCGAGGGCGTCGAGGGTCCACGCCTTGTGGGCGGCGCCTGACGTGTACCACGTATCGGGGAACGTGAAGGTGGGCAGCACGTCCTTGAAGAGGTAGCGGTTGCGGTAGTTCTGGTCGACGATCAGCCACGCCGGGATGTCGGGCGCGCCGCTGTCACGGTCGTACATGATGTGCACGACGTCGCTGTAGGGGGCCGCTTCGTTGACGAAGCGCGCGCCGGCCGCGTTGACGAGGAGCCCGCCGGGCAGGGTGCGTTCGGCGAGACAGAAGTACGGCTGGTCGGGCAGCGGGATCGCCGGGCCCCACCACGCGTCGTCCATCAGGTCGAGCGCCGCGCCGGCCCGCTGCCCCGCCTGGATGCCGTCGCCTGTGTTCTCCTTGGCGCCGACCGTCCACTCGGTGCCGATGGGCTGTCGCTGGTACTGGTCGCGCATGGCCGCGTTGTGCTCGAAGCCGCCGGATCCGACGATCACCCCGTACCGGGCTCTGATGAGGCCCGGGGTGCCGTTCCTCGTGACCACGGCTCCCGTGGCGGTTCCGTTCTCCAGGAACAGGTCGGAGAGCGGGGTGTTCAGCCACACCGGAACCTGGGCCGCGAGCAGTCCGGCACGCAGACCGGCCGCCAGCGACTGGCCCATGGTGAGGGGCTTCTGGCCGAGGAGGGCCGCCTGGGTGCCGCGGGCCAGGCAGGTGGCGGCGACGGCGGCGCCCTTCGCGCTGACCGCGGCGAGCGTGAGCCACTTGTAGTCGGAGCTGAAGACGACCATGCCGGTCGGTACGGTCATGTACGACGGGTTCAGATGGGCGAGTTCGGCACCGAGGATGTTGCCGTCGAGCTGGTCGGGTTCGATGGAGCGGCCGCCGGGCAGTCCGCCGGGGAGTTCGGGGTAGTAGTCGCTGTACCCCTCCATCCAGCGGAAGCGGAGCGGGCTGTTGGCCATGACGAAGGAGATCATGGCGGGGCCGCTGCCGAGGAAGGCCTGCCGGCGTGCGGCGGAGACGTCGGGGCCGACCACCGCCGCGAGGTAGGTGGCGGCCTTCGCCGGGGTGTCCGGCACCCCCGCGGCGAGGATCACCGGGTTGTTCGGGATCCAGACGCCCGCGCCGGAACGCGCCGCCGATCCCCCGAACGTGGGCGCCTTCTCGACGACGACGCAGCTCAGCCCCTGTTTCGCAGCCGTCAGCGCGGCGGTCATCCCCGCCGCTCCTGAACCGATCACCACCACGTCGTACGTGCCGAGGAGAGGCAGGTCGGCCGCGTCCGCGGCACCTGGCAGACCGGCCGCGAGCGCGAGCCCGGCTCCCGTCGCCGCGCCGAGCACCCGGCGACGCGACGGGCCTGGACCGGAGGATGCGGTGGAGTACGCAGAGGAGGCTTCGGTACGTCTCACAGGGTCCGCGTTCGTGGACATGGCAGGGCGCTCCAGCCGGGCGAAGGAATGGGCGAGCGTGCTGTGCCCCGGGAAGCAACGGGTCTTCCGCGTCCCGGTTCTGATGCGGAGTCAGGAATGTCGCGCGGTGGTCTTGTGAAGTCAAGGGCTACGCAGGACGGTCGGCGGCCGTTCCGTCGGTCACGGCACATGGGCGAGCGCGCTCCTGCGTCTCCAATGATCGTTTGGGAGAAATCCGGGAGAAGATCTTGGTCGGCTTCTCCCAGGGGGTACTCGCGGGGGCGGCCCACCGCGAGGCCGCCTCAACACCCCATCGGAGCACCGCTCATGACGGACCCGCACTCAGCGCCTTCGAGGCCGACGCTCGTGCCCTCGTCCAGCCGGCACACCGTCGCCCCTCAGTGATCCGCACCCAGGCCTGCCACAGCAGAAGTCCTTGGCTCCAAGCCACTGACCGCGGCAGCATGATCAACAGGGCCCCCACCAAAGCGGAACCAGCGTTCAGCGTGCGCGAACCGGACCCCGCGTCCTGTCCGTCATCGCCCCTCTGCCTGCCGGTTCACACTCCCCAGCCACAGCACGTCACGTGCTCGGGTCATGGCCACGAACAGTTGGCTTCGGGCCAGCTCGTTGCGCTCACGTTCAGTTTCGGAGGCTTCCGCGTCGGGCGTACGGGAGCCGGTCACCAAGGTCGCGTCGTGCTGGGGGAGGTAGACGCGCTTGAACTCCAACCCCTTGGCCCGGCGGTAACTGCCGAGTTTGACGGCGTCGACGGGGCGGCCGTCGTACTGCTCCAGAGGGCATACGGGGATGCCCGCCCGTTCGAGGAGCCGATGGTAGTGGCCGATGGCGCGCATGGACGGGCACAGCACCGCGGTGTCGGCGCGGGCTCCGGGCGGCAGGTCGCGCAGGGCTTCCAGGAGAGCCTGGTCGTGCTCGGCCGGTGTCGGCTTCGAGACACGGATCACCTGGCCATCGTGATAGGTGAGGTCGACGTCCCGGCGGCCTGGCGTGCGGAGACCGTCAATGTCCTCGAAGGAGTCCTCCGCGACAACCGCGAGCGCCGTTTCGAGGATCTCCTTGCTGTTGCGGTAGTTGGTGCGCAGCACTTGCCCGCGGTCGCCGCGAATGTCGATGCCGGCGTCGGACAGGCGGAAACCACCGGGATACACGGCCTGTTGGCCGTCGCCGACCAGCAGCAGTCCGTTGGGCACATCGCCTACGAGAGCGTGCAGGAGCCGCACTCCGACCAAAGTCAGGTCCTGGACCTCGTCGACGATCACTGCCGCGTAACGGTGGTGTGCTGTACGACGCCGCGCTTCTGCCAGGGCGAGGGAGAGAAGGTCGTTGAAGTCGTGCACGCCGCGCTCGACGCGCAGCGCTTCGTACGCCTCGTACAGAGCCCAGACGGCCTGCCGATGCGAACGTCGCAGACTCGCGCGACGGCGCCGACGGGGCACCGCGGCGTACTCCTCGAAGGACGTGATGCCGCGCCCCTTGATGACGTGGTCGATCTCCTCCTTCCAGTATCCCGGGGCCGGGTCGATCTCGGTCAGGGCTCTGTCCCTGCCGACGTGCTTCCAGGCGGGGCTGAAGGCGGTCTGGGCCTTGTCTCCGTGCAACCGGACCGGCACACCGCTGTCGTGCAAGAACTCCTGGGCCCAGGAGTGCAGGCTGCGGAAGTCGACCCGGTCGGTCACCGCGGGAGACATGGTCTTGAGGAAGGTGGCCTGCACCCGCGGGAGGTTGTTGGCGAAGGTGACGAACAGGAGCCGTCCGGTGGTGCGCTGGGCGAGGTGGGCCGCGCGGTGCAGGCCGACGACGGTCTTGCCAGTTCCGGCCGGGCCGCTGATCCGTGCGGGGCCGGCCCAGTTGCGACGCACCAGAGCCACCTGATCGGGGTGGAGGAAGGTCATCCACTGTTCGATCGGGGCCTGCAGCGCTTCTTCCAGAGCTGCCTCGCGCAGTCCGTCAAGGTCGAACAAGCCGTCGGGCAGCTCTCCTTGGGGCTGTGCCTGAGGCGGGGACAGTGCCGTCGGTGGTGCGGACGATCCCTCGTACTCAGGGAAGACCCGCTCCAGGTGATCGGCGATGGCCCGTACGGATTCGGCGCGAAGTCGACTTCGCTCCGACAGCAGAACCGGCCCGACCTCGTGCTCCCCCAGTAGCCGGATCCTGCCGAACCCGGCATCGACGCGGTGCCCCGCGAAAACCATGAGGGGTTGGAGGGCGACCGGGGACATCCCCCAAGGACGCAACCGCCGACTCGGCCACCTTCGTCACGGTCAGGAGCTTGGCCGCATGCTCATCGCGGGGCTCGCCGCCAGCGTGGAGCCTTCCTCCCGAAGTCTCCGGTGCGGAGCGCCAGTTCTTGACGTCGATGACGAATACACCGCCAGGACCGACCAACAGCATGTCCACGTTGGCCGCCCGTGTTCCCGGCCACCTGCGGTCAACCAGTAATCGCCACCCACGCGCCGTCAGGACCAACAGCTGGGCGGCGACCCTGCGTTCACCCTCGCCGGCGGCCTCCCAACGGCGTGCCTGCTGCCGGGCCGCCCGCCACTGCTCTCTGAGCAGCCGCTCCTGCCGCCGCGCTTCCTGCGCCCGCCGGGACGCCGATCCACCAGCCGCCATGCCACGCTCCCTCGTACGCAGAGTGGTGATCTTAAGACGCTCAGCGATGGGCAGGGCAGGTGCACAACCGACAAGATCGTCCCCGCCGAACAACTTCAGCCACCGGGAAGGCTGCGCCGCTGCGGCCGATCAGGGATTCCGTGGTGGATGAGGAGCCCGACCGCTGACCTCCAAACGCATGTACCGGCTACCCCGCGCGCGCGTAACGGCTACCCCGCACGGACGGGACTCGCCGTCGCGCGACAACCATTTGTCATGTCCCTTACTTGGCGGCAAGGTGGTGCCCCCGTGGCGCTCAGGATGTCGCGGGGACGCCGGACCGTCATGGGGCGGCCCGGTCACAAGGAGGGGATTCCGTGCCGGTTCTTCATGACCCCCGGCGCACACTCGCGCGTGCCCCGGCACGCGGCCGGGCACACCGACGTCTGTCATCCGCCGTACTCGTCCTGCTGCTGGGGCTGTTAGGCGCACTGGTGGTGCCCGCCACCGCGTCCGCCGATCCCGGTGATCCGAATCCGAACATGATCGACTGGACCGTCGTCGACTCCTTCCGGGGGACGGCCGGCAACGACATCCCGTTGCGCGAGGGACAGAGCGACTGCAAGACACCTCAGTGCAACCCACCCGTGGACGGCTTCGGCAGGCGGCACATCCTGGAACACGGGGTGGTGCCTGACCACGACGACATCCAGGAGACCGTCGGCACCGAGGGCTTCTGCGTGCCTGCCCCGGACAACCGGGTGATCTGCACGAACACGGACGCCAGCCTCGTCGTCGTGTACGTCACCCACAACGATCCGCGCTCGGGCGACGGCAGGCCGTTCGGGATCATCACCGCCTACTACTTCCTGCCCTGCTTCCAGGCCGCCGACTGCACGGGTCCCGAGCAGCCCCACAAGGTGGACACGGCCCTCACCTACACCGGTGCCGGCACAGCGGTGAACGGATCCCCGGTCAGCCTCTCGGCCAAGCTCACCAATAACTTCGGGACGCCGGTCGACGGGCGGGCCGTGCGGTTCTCCCTGGGTTCGGGAGCCACGCAGCAGACGTGTACCGGCACCACCACAGCGTCGGGCACGGCCACTTGCGCCATCGCCTCGGTCGACCAGCCGCAGGGGACGTCGAACGCGGCGCCCGTGGCCGCCGCCTTCAGCGGTGACGACGACTACAACCCGTCCAGCACGTCCGCCGAACTGGGCCTGACCTCACCGACCGAACTCGCCTACACCGGCGTGACGCACCTCGCCAACGGCACTCCGGCCCAGCTGGCCGCCAAGCTCACCGACTTCCACGGAGACGCGGTGCCCGGGCGCAGCGTGCGCTTCGTCCTCGGTACCGGTGCAGACCAACAGACGTGCAGTGGAACGACGGGCGACACGGGCACCGCCACCTGCACCGTCGCGTCGGTGGACCAGCCGCTGACCGACTCCGCCACCGTCCCGCTGCGAGCGGCCTTCGCAGGTGACGCCGGATACCTGGCCTCCGAGACCTCCGCACAGCTGAAGCTCCAGTACGCGACGGGCCGCGCCTACGGCCTCTCGGCGCACGTCGCTCTCATCGGCGTACCGCTCCTGGAGATCGAGCCGCAGCCCGACACCGGAACCGTCCGCACGGCGGACGCGAGCGCAACCGGCACCCCGTGCTCGGCCGAGTACAGTTCGCTCCTGCTGTCGGTGCAGAAACTGTGCCCCAAGGTCACCACGACGCTCGCCCCCGGCAAGGTCACGGCGACCTCGACGGTGACGCAGGCCCGCATCGGACTACCCGGTGTGCCGGTCATCGAGGTGTCCGGGCTCACCGCGACCTCCCACAGCGAATGCGGCAAGGCCACGGGCAGCACCACGCTCACCCTGAGGATCGCGGGAGTTCCCGTTACGCTGTCGGGTGATCCCAACACGGAGATCCCGCTCGTCGGAGGTGGCCGGCTCGTCGTGAACGAACAGCTGCTCTCAACCGGCGCCGACTCCGGCCTCAAGGTCAACGGGGTCCACCTCGTCCTTCCCGCCGGCGGCGGTGAGGTCGTCCTGGCCTCCACCGACAGCGCGATGCACAACTGCGGTGACTGACCACCACGCCGACTGGGGCGGGCCGCAGGAATACACGGACGTGTTCCTGCGGTCCGCCCGCCGGGCTGTACTGGATCTCTGCGACCGACGGGGCGGCGAGTTCGAGTCACTCACCGGCGAAGCCGTGTCCGATGCCGCGGACAACGTGGTCGTCGCCACCGCGGTAGTGCTCTTCCGCGGCCGTCGCTGCGTCTTCCGCCGCGGGATCTGGCCGCCGAACCACCCTGCCACCACGCAAGCCGCCATCTACGCGACCGTCCTGGAGGAGCGGCTGCTGACCCGGGTCCAACCCCGGCTCGGCGACGACGCGTCGCCGGTCGACCTCTGAGAGCACCCACTCACGATGGCCCGCCATACTGGAGGCGGCGGGGAAGGAGAGGGCAGATGGATCTGTGATCCCACAGCACGCGGAAAACAACCGGACCGGCGACCACGGCCCGTACAGCGCATACGACGAGTACGGGACATACGACGTCCTGGTGATCGGCGGCACCGGCGTGGACACCATCGTCCGCGTCGACTCCCTGCCCGTCCCGCTCGCCGACTCCGTCCATGTCGGCCCGATCGAGGAGTGGCCCGGTCACACCGGAGGGAACGTCGCCCTCGGCGCACGGGCGTTGGGCCTCAAGGTCGGGTTGCTCGACTGCATCGGTGACGACTGGATCGGCGCACAGGTGCGGGAGCGGATGTCCAAGGGTGGTGTCGAGTTCCTCCCGCTGGTCTCCCCCGCCGGAACGCGGCGCGCGGTGAACCTGGTGGACGCGTCCGGCCGTCGGATGTCCTTCTACGACGGCCGTGACCCGGCGGATCTGCGGATGCCCCGGGACTTCTACCTACCGCGGCTGCGGCGCAGCCGCCACGTCCACGTCTCCATCATGAACTTCGGGCGCTTCCTCTACGACGACATCGAGGACCTCGGCGTCCCCGTCTCCACCGATCTGCACGACTGGGACGGCCTCGCGGACCACCATCGGGAGTTCGCCCTCCGGTCCGATCTCATCTTCTTCAGCGCGGCGGGCGTGCGCGACGAAGCCCCCGCGCTGATGCGGGAGATCCTCCGCGCCGGGCGGGCACACACGGTGGTCGCCACGGCGGGCGCGGACGGCTCCTACGTCCTCACCAGAGACGGCGGCCCCGATCCACGGCACATTCCGGCGGCCGTCCCGTCCGCTCCGGTGGTGGACTCCAACGGCGCGGGCGACGCGTATGTGTGCGGCTTCCTGTACGGCAAGCTCGCCGGCGGGGACGTACGGGAGTGCGCCCGGCTCGGGGCGATCGCGGGTGCCCACGCGTGTACGGCACCGGGCTCGACCGCCCTCATCTCCCGGGAGGCTCTCCTGAGTTGCGCATGACCGGAAGCCGTCCCTGCTCGGTGGTTCGCGGACCAGTGGTGGGTGCGGATGTGAAGGCGGCGGATCCGTTCGGGTGGCTCCGGCTGATCCGGTGCGAGCACCGTCACGACGGAGAGCGCTCGGCTGCTCGTCTCCCAGGCGGCCGGATCGCAGCCGCTGTCGGGGCTGTTGCGGGCGTTGCCGCCGCCGCGGGGAACCCGTCCGCGCCGTCCTGACCTTCCCGACCGGGGGTGGTCGCGCGCCACCGCACGACCACCCCCTGCCCGGCCGCGCACCGAGTTCATCCATGACCGACTTCCGAGCGTGGGAGGTCCCTGACGCGACCGTAACCTCATCGGTAGACGAACTGCTGCGTGAATCCGACACAGTCGTGGCCGGTCTGGGCTAGATTCGTGAATCCTCGGCACCGGAGCCTCTCGGTGGGGTCGCGCCGGGGAGAATTCTGGAGCGGCGATGCACGCGTTCGAAAATCCTTCACCGGCTGCGCCAGTGATGCAGGGTGGACTCGCCGACAGTCTCTTCGAAACGGCTCGCCGCGAGCCGGATCTGCCGCAGATCGCACGCCGTCTCGATGACGATCCCGGCATCTGGACGACGGTGACCGCGGCCGAGCTGTGGGACGAAGTAGTCGATCTGGCCCGGGGGTTGGTCGTGTCCGGCCTGCGTCCGGGCAACCGGGTCGCCGTCATGGCACGTACGCGCTACGAGTGGACCGTCCTCAGCTACGCGCTGTGGGCGGTCGGCGCCGAGGTCGTGCCGATCTACCCGACCTCGTCGCACGAGCAGGTCGCGTGGATCCTCCAGGACGCGGGCTGTGTCGCCGTGGTCGTCGAGGACGAGCAGGGGATCATGACGGTCGGCTCGGCATGCGCGTCGCTCCCGTCGCTGCGCCACGTCTGGCAGTTGGACACCGGGGCCCTGGCACAGCTGGTCGAGCGGGGCCGGGCGATCCCGACGACGACGGTGGACTCGCTGCGCCGCATCGTGCTGCCCGACTCGACCGCGGTCATCGCCTACACCTCCGGGACGACCGGGCACCCCAAGGGCTGTGCCCTCACCCACCGTAACCTCGCCAGCCCCTGCGACACCCTCCTCGCGGGCTGGAGACACACGGCTGCTCCCCCTGGTGAGCAGCCCGCCATCCTCGCCTTCCTGCCCTTCTCGCACGTGTACGGCCTCATGGTCCAAGGGCTGTGTCTGCGGGGCGGCATCCTGTTGGGGCACGAGCCCGACCTCAGTGCGGAGACGCTCTCCGCGGCGCTTCTCTCCTTCCGCCCGACCTATCTCTACGCCGTTCCGTTCGTCTTCGAGAAGATCTACAAGAACTTCCTGCGTACCGCACAACGGACGGGCCGCGGAGCCCTGTTCGAGCGTGCCGTCCAGACGGCGAAGGACTTCGCCGCGGCCACCGAACGCCAACGACTGGGCACGGGCTCCGGCCCCGGCTTCGACCTGCGCCTGCAGCACGCCCTCTACGAGAAGACCGTCTACCGGAAGCTGCGGGCCTCCCTGGGGGGACGAGTGTGCGGCGCGGTCTCGGGCGGCTCCCCCCTCAACCGTGAACTCGCCCTCTTCTACGCGGGCATCGGGATCTTCGTCCACGACGGGTACGGGCTCACCGAGACGAGCGGCGGCATCACGGCCAACCCCGTGGGGCGCGAGAAGTTCGGAACGGTCGGCCGCGCCCTGCCCGGTACGGACATCCGGGTGGCCGAGGACGGGGAGATCCTGGTGTGGGGTCCCTCGGTGTTCCAGGGCTACGTCAACGATCCCCCGTCCACGTACGCCGCGTTCCAGGACGGCTGGCTGGCGACGGGCGACCTCGGGCACCTCGACGCCGAGGGGTATCTGGCCATCACCGGCCGCAAGAAGGACATCATCATCACGAGCGGCGGCAAGAGCGTGGCTCCCGCGGCCCTCGAAGAGCGGTTGCGCGTCCACCCGTTGATCCATCAGGCGGTTGTCGTGGGCGACAACCGGCCCTGTGTGGGTGCCCTCATCACTCTTGATCCCGAATTCCTCGCGCACTGGCGCGGAGCCTGGTCCAAGGGAGGCGCGTCGGCACGCGACGCACGGGAGGAGAACGAGCTGCGGGAGGAGGTCAGACGCGCCGTGGCCGCGGCCAACAGCACCGTGTCCCGCTCCGAGTCGATCCGGGTGTTCCGTGTTCTCCCCGAACCCTTCGACCAGACCAACGGTCTGCTGACTCCGTCGATGAAGCTGCGCCGGGACGCCATCTCACGGCGTTTCGCCGCCGAGATCGACGCGATGTACCAGACCTCGTCGAGGGTCCCGCGGGAGTACACGCCGAGCGAGCCCTCGATCTGGGACGATTCCGACAACGTATTCCGGTGAGGAACTCCGCACGGGCCACTTCCCACGGTCGGGAAGTGGCCCATTTCGCGTCGACTTCGTCCACGACTTCATCGGCGCCCAGGTCATCAGCCTGATCCGCCGGAAGGGCCCTGGTGAAGGACTCCGCCCGGGACACCGGCGCGCAGCCGCGCGCGACCCGCACCGTCGACGCCTCGGCACCCTCCGCCGACGGCTCCTGGAGGCTCCGCGTCATGGACAACGCACCCGGCATCTTCACCGTCGGCCCCGGCCACCTGGACGGCTGGAACCTGACTTTCCGAACCTCGTGACCTCTCCGCGCCTCTTCCACTTCCTCCGCGGCGCGGGACATAGGTGCGTCCCGCGAGCGACCGCAGGGGCGTGACACGAATTCTGGCCCCCGGAATCCTGGTGGTGTTCATGGGACCACAGTGCTCCCAGGACGCCGGGGCAACCAGATCCCTCCTGTACGGGGGAACGCGGATCCTGGTACCGCCACCACCACCCTGCGCAGGTCAGCGGACGCCGTCCGCGTCGACCGGAGGGTCCGTGGCGGGCAGCCTCAGGGTGAAGACCGAACCGGCGCCGAGTTCACTCGCCACCCCGACGGTACCCCCGTGGGCGGCCGCGAGCTGGCGGACGATGGACAGGCCGAGCCCACTGCCGCCGGTGCGCCGGCTGCGGGACTTCTCGGCCCGCCAGAACCGGTCGAAGACGCTGGGCAGATCCTCCGCGGCGATACCGCTGCCGGTGTCGGCCACCTCGAGGACGACCTGGTCTTCCTCCGCCCGGGCGGAGAGAGTGACCGTGCCGCCGTCCGGTGTGTGCCGGATCGCGTTGGACACCAGATTGCCGAGTGCCTGCCGCATCCGGACCGGATCCGCGTCGATCCACGCAGACCCGCTCCCCGTCGGCGCGGACGTCCCGTCCGTCCCCGTCCGCAGCCGGATGCCCGCGGCCTCCGCTCCCACCCGGTGCGCCGCCGCGACCTGTGCGAGCAGCTCGTCGGCGCGGACCGCCTCGCGGTGCAGCGCGAGAGTGCCCGCGTCGGCCGCCGCGAGGTCCTGGAGATCGTCGATGACCCGCTGGAGCAGTACCGCCTCCTCGTGCAGGGAGGCGAGCAGTTCCGGGTCGGGGTCGACGATGCCGTCGCGGGTCACCTCCAGCCAGCCGCGGATGTTGGTGAGCGGGGAACGCAGTTCATGTGCGATGTCGCTGACCATCGCCTTGCGCTGGGCCTCCATCCGCTCCCGGCGCTCGGTCAGCTCGTTGAAGGCGACCGCCAGGATGCCCGTCTCGTCGCGGGTGGTGACGGGCACCCGTACATGCTGTTCCAACGGCTGCTGGGCGGCCTGCGTGAGGGCGCGCAGCGGGCGTACGAGGCGGGTGGCGACCAGCGCGGTCACGGCCACCGTGAGGGCCAGGACGAGACCGGTGACTCCGACGATCTTGGCCTTGTTGGCGTTCGACATGTCGAAGTGCGGGAGGGTGCTGTCCCCCGTGCCCAGGAACAGCTCGGCGACGGGCGCGACATCGGGGTCGAGCTGCTCGCGACGCGCTTCGGCGACGCACTCGCTCCCCTTCACCCCGATCGCCGTGGGATGCCCGACCGGGTCCTCCCTCCCCAGGGCGAACTGCGGCTGCGGGGCCTGGCTGGAGAACTCCAGAGAGATCAACCCCTTCTCGAGCAGAACAACGCCCTCGCGCCGCAGGCACGCCCCGGCGAGGCTCGCCAGCCGGGTCAGCGCCGTCTCCTCGGTGTGGGTCAGCGTGTTGAGCTGTCCGTCCGCGCACACGTCGGGCACGGTCGAGTTCGGGAGGATGCCGTTCTCGTCCGACAGGACGGGCCTACCGCTCGGCGTCCAGGTGATCGTGGTGTCGACGCCGTTGCGCGCGGCGCACTTCTGCCGCACGGTCGCCAGCTTGCCCAGCCGTGCCCGCTCCAGGGACGTCAGCCGGTAGGGCCCCACCGCGCGCGGGTCGACACCGCTGAGCTGGGCCCCTGGTTCCGAGTAGGTGTCGGTGTGCAGGGGGTCGACGGTGGCGGCGGCCCCGGGCGGCAGAGCGGTGCGGGACTTGGCGGAGTCGGCGATCGGCGTACGGTCCGCCGTCGTCAGCGCGATCCGTCGCCCCTTGGCGGCCGCCAGCCGGCGCAGGGTGTCCTGGACGCCCGCCCAGCTCGGGTGGGTGGCGGCGTATCCGCTGAGCTGCCGGAGGATGTCCGTGTCGTCGGCGAGGACCTGTCCCTGTTCCTCCTGGATGGCGCGGGTCGTCGTCTGCACCGCCAGCCACGCCGTCGCCGCCACCGAGCAGAGGGCGATGAGCACCGAGGTGATCATCAGCCGTACGAGCAGCCTCTTGCGCAGCGGTATGCCGGAGCTCACCCGCGCCCACCGCTGAGCTTGTAGCCGACGCCGAACACGGTCAGCAGCCGCACCGGCCGGCGAGGGTCGGGCTCGATCTTCTTGCGCAGGTTCATGATGTGCACGTCGATGGCCCGTTCGGTGGAGGCCCGGTCGATACCGCGGGTGCACTGGAGCAACTGCCGCCGGGAGAAGACCCGTTCCGGTTCCGCTGTCATGGCGCGCAGGATCTCGTACTCGCCGGGGGTGCACTCCACGCGGGCGCCGTCGCAGTGCACCTCGTGCCGGACCGGGTCGACGGTGATTCCGGCGGCCCGTACGGCCCGGTCCTGTTCATCGGCCGGGCGCCCGCTGCGCCGCAGGACCGTGCGGATACGGGCCATCAGCTCGCGCGGGCTGTACGGCTTGGTCATGTAGTCGTCGGCGCCGAGTTCCAGGCCGAGCAGGATGTCTTCCTCAGCGGAGCGGGCGGTGAGCATGAGGACGGGGATGTCGTCGTCGCGGCGCAGTACCCGGCATACGCCGAAGCCGTCGATCACGGGCAGCATCAGGTCGAGGACGACGAGGTCGGGCTTGTGTCTGCGTACCTCGTCGAGCGCGGCCCCGCCGTCGTGGACCACGCTCGCGGTGTGTCCCTCCTGAAGCAGTGAGCGGCGTATCAGCTCCGCCTGTTTCTCGTCGTCCTCCGCGACCAGCACATGTGCGCACACCCGGCCGATGGTAAGCGCCCGCGCCCGGGAAGAAGGGAGGCGAGAGGGTCTTCCCACACCCTGACAACTTCCTGATGTCCGCCTGCGAAGCTCACCCACGCCACCTGACGCGACCGTGGTCGAAGTGTGCACGGATCTTGACGCTCTCCGATCCGGGGCCGTAGCTTCCCGGAGGATTTAAACGATTCAAAAGCGTGGGCCCGAAGGGGTCCTGTTTGTGCTGCCCTCCGAGAGAGTGGACGAGATCCATGAGCAACGTCACCCCGGCCCACCGCTCGGGGCTTCCCCGCCGCGCTCTCCTCGGAGCCGCCGTCGCCACGGCCGCGGCCGGTGCGTTCGACTGGAGCCTGCCCGCGGTGGCGGGGGCCTCGACCCCCGTCGGGCCGCCGTTCGCGGCGCCCGGGCGCGCCGTGCGGCCGAAGTTCCGCTGGTGGTGGCCCGACGGCCTCGTGCAGCCCGATGAGATCAGACGCGAGATCGACCAGATCGCCGACGCCGGTTTCGGCGGGGCCGAGATAGCCGCGGTCCATCACAGCGTCACGGACTCCGCGGTCCTGGACACCGCGCGGCACGGCTGGGGCAGCGCCTCGTGGGTGGCGGGAGTGGAGGCGGCACTCGGCCAGGCGGCCCGGCGCGGCCTCACCGTCGATCTCACCATCGGCCCCAGCTGGCCGGCGGCGGTCCCCGGCATCACACCGGACAGCGAGGCGGCGGTCAAGGAACTCTCCTACGGAACAGCCACGTTGACAGCGGGATCCGCCTTCTCCGGTCCGGTGCCGCCCCCGGTCTACGCCGCCGCCTCGGACGTGACCCGCCAGGAGTTGCTCCTGGTCCAGGCGGCCCGGGTGAACACCGCGAACTCCACCCGCAAGGAGACGGGGCTCGACCTGGACTCGGTCCGGGACCTCACCGGCGCCGTCACCGACGGCACGCTCACCTGGACCGCGCCCGACGGCGGCAGCTGGGTGATCGTGTCCTACTGGGTCCGCGGTTCCGGGCAGACACCGGAAGGCGGCCCGCACACCTCCCCGGCCGCGTACGTGGTCGACCACTTCAGCCCGGCCGGCACACGCGCGGTGACCGACTTCTGGGAGGCCCACCTCCTCTCCCCCACCGTCCGGCGCCTGCTCAAAGTCTCCGGCGGGGCGCTCTTCGAGGACTCCATCGAGCTGGAGACCGACGGCCTCCAGTGGACGCCCGGCCTCCCGGACGCGTTCCTCGCCCACACCGGCCGCTCCCTGCTGCCGCTGCTGCCCGTCGTGATCCTCAACCACGGCAGCCAGGTCTTCGCGTTCGAAGCCGCCGTCACCCGACAGATCCGGCACGACTTCTGGGAAACGGTGTCCGACCTCTTCAACCGGCACCATGTGACGGCCCTGCGCACCTGGGCCCATTCCCACGGCCTCGAACTGCGATCCCAGCCCTACGGGCTGCAGACCGACGCGATCGCCTCGGCCGCGCTCCTGGACATCCCCGAGGGCGAGTCCCTCGGCTTCAAGAACCTCGACGACTACCGCTGCCTGGCGGGCGGCCGAGACATGGCGGGGCACACCGTGCTGTCCTGCGAGGCGGGCGCCTACGCCGGCGGCGCGTACAACACCACCTGGCAGAAGTTCCTGCGCACCATGGGCGGCGCCTATGCGGCAGGGGTCAACCAGACGGTCGTCCACGGCTTCTCCTACGCCGAGCTGCCGGGCGTGAACTGGCCCGGCTACGCCGCCTTCACCCCCTACAAGGGGACGGTCGGCTATGGAGAGTCCTGGGGCCCGCGGCATCCGACCTGGCGGCACGTCGCGGACGTTTCGGGGTACCTGGGCCGGGTTCACCAGGTGTTGCAGACCGGCCGCCCGCGCATCGACGTCGCGGTGTTCCGGCAGACCGGGTACACCGCCACCGGCATCGGCGCCTCCTGGTTCACCGCGACGGGCATCCCCCAGGGCTGGACCCACCAATTCCTCAGCGGGCCGCTGCTCGACCTGCCCGCCGCCACCGTGCGCCACGGGCGCCTCGCACCCGAAGGCCCGGCGTACAAGGCCCTGTTCGTCGAGGGCGACTTCTTCTACGGCTCCACGGTCACCCTTGCGCTGTCCGACGCCCGCGCCCTGCTGCGCCTCGCCCGCGCCGGACTGCCCGTCGTGCTGCTCGGCGCCTGGGAAACCGTCGTGCCATCCGGCGTCCCGGACAGCGGCGAGAGCGACGAACTGCGTTCCGTGGTGGCCGAGTTGCTGGCCCAGCCGCTGGTCCGCCAGGTCGCCGACAAGTCGGCCGTCCCGACCGCTCTCGCCGACCTCGGGGTGGCACCCGACGTCCGCTACGCGACCTCCTCCACCCTGCTCAACGCCCACCGCGTGGCCGACGGCGTCGACTACTACTACCTCTGCAACGGCAAGCACGCCGAGACCGTCAAACCGCCGGTGGCCGCGATCGACCACGAGGTCACCCTGCGCCGCACGACCGCGGGCGCCGTGCCCTACCTACTCGACCCGTGGACCGGAAAGGCCGAGCGCCTCGCCCGCTACACCGAGGACGGCGACACCGTCACCGCTCGTGTCACCCTCCAGCCCGCCGAGACCCTGATCCTGGCCCTCGGCCGCCCAGGTCTCTTCGGCGACCGCGCCGGCAGCCGTCCGCACGCGGTCGGCAGCGAGGCGGACGAGGTCCGCTTCACCGACGCCGGACTCACCGTCCGGGCGGCCACGGCAGGCACGTACAGCACCGTCCTGTCCTCAGGCCGCACCGTGCGGACGACACTCAAGACCGTGCCCGCGCCGAGGGATCTCGCCTCCTGGCAGCTGCACGTCCAGGACTGGCGGCCCGGCGACACGCCTTACCGCACCACCGTCGTCGAGCACGACCTCACCCTCGACGCGCTGCTTCCCTGGTCGCAGATCACCGAGCTCGCGGACGTCTCCGGAATCGGCCGCTACCGCACCACGGTCACCCTCGACGGCGGGTGGACCGGCGGTCACGGTGCCCGCCTGGAACTGGGCACCGTGACCGACACCTGCCGGGTCACCGTGAACGGCCACCGCCTCGACCCCGTGGACCAGATCCATCCGGTGGTGGACCTGGGCGGCGTGCTCAGACGCGGGGTCAATGTCATCGAGGTCGAGGTCGCCACCCCGCTCTCCAACCGGCTGCGGGTCGGCGACCCCGCGGTCTACGGCGGTACGGCGCGCCAGGCGTACGGGCTGCTCGGGCCGGTGCGACTGGTGCCGTACGGCGAGGCGCGGATCGACTGACCGGGCCGTGTGCCGGTCAGTCCCGGTCGGCCGAGGGCTGCCCGAACGGGCCGCCTGTGTGCGCGGACCGGACGTAACCCTCGGGTGGCGGGGGAAGCGCGGCCACGCACTGCGCCGAACACGCGTTGACCAGCAGGGGCAGAACGTCCGTGGCCACCCCCAAGGAGATCCAGACCGGGTGGAGCCCGCCGAGCTCGACCGCTCGGTCGCAGACGCTGCATGAGGAGATGGCTGTCGTGCCCCAACGGCGTGGGTCCAGGTCGCCGGTATCGAGTCCGGCGACCGAAGTCTCGGCAGGCTGAAGCCGCGGAAAGGGCGGCCGCAGCTTGTAGTTGCCGAACAGAGTGCGCGTACTCACCGTGCTCCTGGTGAGCCGCGCGCATCTGGTGATCTCGTACGGGAACCAGTGCAGTCGGTAGGAGGTGTACGGGGTGAACTCCTCCAGGCTGGTCATCGCCCCGATCTCGGGCGGGATGCGGACGAGGTTGCTGCCGTAGAGCATGAGGTGCTTGACCGCCGTCAGCTTGGCGATGGTCGGCGGCAGAGTGACGATCTGCCGCCGTTCCTGGGGGCTGAGCTCGCTGAGCGGACGGAACTCCTCCCGGCCGTCGGCGGCCGCCTCGTCGATGAGCGCGAGCAGATGCTGCCAGCCGGGGGCCGAGGTGTCCTGCCGTTCGGTGTGGAAGCCGACGTCAGCGCGCGGCTGGGAGTGGACCGGGTCGAAGCAGCGGCAGATGTCCTGGGAGGACTCACGTCCAACCGGGTTCGGGTTCGGATTCGGCTCCCTGTTCGGCTCCGGGCTCGATGCATCGCTCCGACGGTTCACGAAGACCTCCCGCTCTGCCTCATGCGTGATGGCGCCAACATACGGGCGCGTCCCTGGACTTACCCAGCGAATTCGGCGGTCGGCCGCTCAAACCCCCGGCTGAGCTCGGGCTTTGCCTTCTGCCCGGGTGGCCGCGACAGCTGTTACCGTCCCCGGTTGTGACAGAGCCGCTGCCGGAATTCCCCTACCATCCCGATCCCATCACCACGGGCGCGGTCGTATCGTCCGACACGACGTGCGTGTGTTGCGGGCAGGCACGCGGATACATCTACGCGGGCCCCGTCTACTCCGTCGACGACCTCGCCGATCGGCTCTGCCCATGGTGCATCGCCGACGGAACGGCTGCCGGCCGCTACGAGGCCACCTTTACGGGAGGCGCTGTCGACGACGACGTACCGATCGAGGTCTTCGTGGCGGTGGCCGGCCGTACGCCGGGTTTTCCCGGATGGCAGGAACCTCGGTGGTATTTCCACTGCGGTGACGGCACGGCGTTCCTCGGCGCGGTCGGAGCCGCCGAACTCGCGGCCCGTCCCGACGCGATCGAGACGCTCCGACAGGAGGCCGGCGGCTGGGGACGGTCTCCGGACGAAGTGGAGCGACACCTCAGCGCTCTGGACAAGGACGGCCAGCCCACGGCCTACCTCTTCCGATGCCGCGTCTGCGCAACTCACCTCGCGTACTCGGACTTTACGTAGGCCGGTAGCTGACGGTCAGAGCGAGGACGAGCCAGGCGGACGGCGTCAGTCGCATGTGGTTCACGTCACATCGCGGATGTGGAACTCGTACGACGTCATCGGCGAACCACTGTTGTCCACGCGAACGACTTCAGGGGAAGCACATGAACCGAAGAGACAACCGGTGACGCTCTCGCCGGGCATCGTTGTCCGGCACGGCGCCCTGGATGACAACGAGCCCGCCTCCGACGCCTCGGTCGTCAAGGAGTCCTGGGAGACGCCGGACGTCTTCGCCGTGCTGTTCGACCGCCACGCCGACGACATCCACCGCTACGTGGCCAGACGGCTGGGTGTCGATGCGGCCGACGATCTGATGGCCGAGACGTTTGTGATCGCGTTCCAGCAGCGCCGTCGCTACGACCTCTCGCAGGCCCAAGCCCGTCCATGGCTGTACGGCATAGCGACCAACCTCGTCGGACGCCACCGGCGAGCCGAGGCCCGACGCCTGCGTGCGATGTCACGTGCGGCCTCCCTGGCATCCAGCGGGCAGAGCGACGAAGGCGAGCCCATGGAGGACCGGGTCGCCGAGAGAGTCAGCGCCGAGCGCTTCTCCGGAGTGCTGGCGGGCGCGCTCGCGAAGTTGCCCGCCCGTCACCGTGACGTGCTGCTCCTCGTCGCCTGGGGTGACCTCGACTACGCGGAGACCGCGGAGTCCTTGGGCATTCCCATCGGCACCGTGCGCTCACGTCTGCACCGGGCACGTGCCCAACTACGCAAAACAGTGGGCGCCCAGGATGTCCCCTCCGCGGCTGCATTCCAAAAGGAGCACGATCATGGATGACCTCACTGAGCTGCGGGAATGGGAAGCCGACAACCTCCAGCTCACCCCACAGGCCCGCACTGCGGCCCGGGCCCGCCTCTTGCGCGCCATCGACCATGAAACGCGCCAGAGCACGAGAGGCCGACTGTCCCGGCGCCTCGTTCTGCGCGGCGCCTTCGTCGGCACCGCCACCGCGGCCGCGGCAGGTATCGCCGTCGCGGTCACGCGAGACGGTGACAACGCGAGCACGCCGAACCTCACCACGCTCAGCGCGGCCCAGATCCTCCAGAAGGCTGCGGACGCCTCGAGAGCCGACCACAGCCGGTTGCCCATCCCGCGCGACGACCAGTTCTTCTACACCAAGACCTACATCGAACGGACACCACAGAAGGGCGGCAGGACGCGTACCTGGACGGACGAGAGCTGGATGTCGGTCGACGGCTCCAAGCCCTCTCTCCGGCATGAGTACGGGAAAGTCCACCACGACCCGCCGCTCGGTAAGCATGAAGTGCGGTGGCCGCCCACCGTCTACGCCAAGCTCAAGAAGCTGCCCACCGACCCTGCCGCACTCCTCGAAGTGCTCCGCCACGGACAGAAGAGCAGTCCACAGACGGACCAAGGCGCGTTTTTCGACGCGTGTCTGCTCATGCAGGGACCGCGAGTGATGCCGCCAGGGCTTCAGGCTGCTGCGTTCGAGGCGCTCGCCGACATCCCGCGGGTGCGCGTCGACCGAGATGAGGTGGACATCCTCGGCCGACCCGGAGTCGGGGTGTCCTACCCGGGCATCGACTTCACTTTCCTCTTCGACCGCAACACCTATGTCTATCTGGGCATGCGGCTGAAAGGCGTCACAACCAAGCTGGTGCACGGTCAGTGGCAGGACACCAACCCATATTTCGAAACGAAGGGCCTCCAGCAGATCGCCGTGGTCGACAGCATTGGCCGACGTCCCTAGAGGGGGTCGGGCGCGCGAAATCGGTGATCCGGCAATCCGTGCGTTCGCTATCTTGACGGGTGCGGCGACCGCCGTCGGGCAATGCTGTGCCTGTGTGAAGGGTGGCGGGTGGCGGTGGTCGTCGGCTGGGAGTGGGACGACACGTTGTTCTCGGGGACGGCCCCCTACTACCAGCGCGGAAGGCTCCCGTACGCACCCGGTCTCGCGGAAGTGCTCGCCGAGGTTCTGCGACTCGACGGTCGGGGGCGCCTGATCGACGTGGGATGCGGGCCGGGCACCCTGGCACTGAGTCTGGCGCACCTGTTCGGTGAGATCGTCGGTGTGGACCCGGACAGCGGGATGCTCTCCGAAGCGGCGCGCGGAGCCGCCGAGGCGGGGGTGAGCGGCACGTCGCGGTGGGTGCGGGTCCGGGCCGAGGAACTGCCCGCAGATCTCGGGACGTTCACCGTGGCGACCTTCGCCCAGTCCTTCCACTGGATGGACCGGGATCTGGTGGCGGCGACCATCAGGGACATGCTCGTGCCCGGCGGGGCCTTCGTGCACATCTCGGATCTGAAGACGGAGCGTCGATCCGTCGACGGTCTTCCGTATCCGGCGGTGCCCTACGCGGCGATGGACGAGTTGGTCAGGCACTACCTCGGACCGGTACGACGCGCCGGGCGCGGGGTGCTGCCGCAGGGCACGCCCGGCGGCGAGGCCGCGGTACTCGCGCGCGCGGGATTCTCCGGTCCTCGGCGTCATGTCGTCCCCGGCGGGCAGGCGCTTGAGCGCACGTGCGACGACGTCGTCGCGGGGGTGTTCTCGATGTCGTTCTCGGCTCCGCACCTGTTCGGCGCGCGCCGCGCCACCTTCGAGTCGGACGTGCGTCTCCTGCTGCGGGAGGTGTCCCCGTCGGGCCGATTCTCCGAACGTCTCCCGAGCACCGAGATCTTCGTCTGGGGAAAGAACCCCGCCGGGACCGTCGACCCGCAGCGGGATGCGGGCCCGGTCGTCCCGTGATCCGCTGAAAGAGCAGACATGACGACATCCGTGCGCGGGCGGACGGGCCGGGACGAAACGGCCGATCCGCAGGGCTCGGAAGGGGCGTCCACATGAAGGTGGTCGTGGATCTCACTCGGTGCCAGGGATACGCATGTACGACACCGATCCGGACGACGCGCAGCGGGAGAAGATCGTGCGGGCCGCGGCGGCCTGCCCGGTCCAGGCCATCCTCCTCGACCGTGACGACACCCGGGTCCGCAAGCCCGTGCCCGACACGCAGATGACCGCTCCCGACCCTGGAGAGGCGTTCAGGCGTACGGGACGCATCGTCGTCGGGGCGTCCCTGGCCGGCCTGCGGGCTGGTCGGACGCTGCGCCAGGAGGGCTTCACCGGCACGCTGACCGTGATCGGGGACGAGTCTCACGCACCCTATGACCGGCCGCCGTTGTCCAAGCAGGTCCTCATGGGCCAGGTCCCTGCGCGGCGGACCGGACTGCCCCGCCGCGACGAACTCGACGCGCACTGGCGGTTCGCAGTCGCGGCCACGGGGCTCGACCTGAGCGGCAAGCAGGTGCTGCTGGCCGATGGCACGAAGGTGGGATTCGACCGGTTGCTCATCGCCACCGGCGTGCGGGCGCGCCCGTGGCCGAACGAGGCGGAGGCCGCGCTCGACGGGCTGTTCGCGCTGCACACACCGGAAGACGCGGAAGGGTTGCGGCAGCGGCTGGTGGCCGGGCCCGGCCGGGTGCTGGTCATCGGTGCCGGGTTCACCGGCTGCGAAGTCGCTCCGCCTGCCGCGCGTTGGATCTGCGGGTGACCGTACTCGACCGCGGCCCGGCCCCGCTGTCCGGGGCGCTGGGCGCGGTGATCGGCGGGGTCGCGGCGCAGATGCAGCGCGACAACGGCGTCGACCTGCGGTGCGGCGTCACGGTCGAGTCCCTGGAAGGCGATGACAGCGGGAGGCTGCGGCGCGCCCGTCTGTCCGACGGCAGCAACTCCTGCCGCTCAGTGCCGCTCCTTCCCGCTCGGCTCTCGGTACGGGACCTCACGCATCCCCGGCCGGCGGAGCCGTGCTCCCCCGCACCACCAGCTTCGTGGGGACGAGTGTGGTGCCGTGTTCCGGTCCGCCGTGGCGCATCCGCCGCAGGACACCCTCGACACACAGGCGTCCCACCTCGGCGAAGTCCTGGTGGACCGTGGTCAGCGGCGGCAGGAAGGAGCCCGCCTCGGGGATGTCGTCGAAGCCGATGACGCTGACGTCGTCGGGGATCTTCCGGCCGCGTTCGTGCAGGGCCCGCAGGAGGCCCAGTGCCATCTGGTCGTTGGCGGCGAACACCGCCGTACAGTCGCGCTCGTCGGCGAGCCGCAGGCCCGCGCGGTAGCCGGACTCCGCCGACCAGTCGCCGCGTACGAGGGGCGGCGGGACGCGGCCCGCCTCGGTCAGGGCGGCGTGCCAGGCATCGGTGCGGCGCTGTGCCGCGAAGGACTCCTCGGGGCCGGCCAGATGCCAGACCGTGCTGTGGCCGAGGTCCAGAAGGTGGCGTACGGCGGCCCGGGCTCCCCCGGCCTGGTCGGTGTCGACCACCGCGTAGCGGTCGCCCGCGTCCGAGTCGGCGACGACGACCTGCACGTGCGGGGGCAGGGAGATGGTCGCCGCGTCGAGCAGATGCACCTCCATGATGGCGATGACGGCGTCGACGGCGAGTTCCCCGAGCCGGGAGAAGGCGCCGCGCACCTCGTCCTGGGTGGGCACGGCGACCGGCAGCAGGGTGACGGCGTAGCCCTCCTGCGCCGCGGAGGTGGCGATCGCCTCCAGGGTGCGCATGTTGCCCGTGGTGGAGAGGTTGAAGGTGATGACGCCGATGGTGCGGAACTCGCCGCGCTTGAGGGCCCGGGCGGCGCTGTTGGGCCGGTAGCCCAGTTGCTTCATCGCCGCCAGCACCTGTTCACGGGTCTCCTCGTTCACACCCGCGTAACCATTGGACACGCGGGAAACCGTCTGCGAGGAGACCCCGGCCAGGCGTGCGACATCCGCCATGGACGCGGTCTGCGCGCGACCCACCGCCCGTTTTCCCTTGCGCCCGCGGGACCGTTCCGTCCCCGTCGAGGCACTGTCCGCAGTGTCCACCCGTCTCCTTTGTTACCCGGGTCGCCGTTTCGTCAGACGACCCTTGACCACCGACATTGGCGCAGTGTAGACATGCCGCCATCAGATGTTTACGTAAACATAACAGCCCTCGACGCGAAGGGGGACGGCATGTTTACGTAAACATCGCGACGGCGTGAGACGCCGGTTCCGAGAAGGACGAGCGAGGAACGACATGACGACGCTTCAACCCCCTGCGGGCGTGGCACGGCGCCCGGACCGGCCCCCGAAAAGGGACCGCCGCTCCTGGACAGGATGGGGGTTCATCGGCCCCTTCGCGGTGGTCTTCGCCTTCGTCTTCCTGGCTCCGATCGCCTATTCGATCTACCTCAGCCTCTTCCGTGACAAGCTCATCGGGGGCACGTCCTTCGTCGGCCTGGACAACTACAAGCAGGCTCTCCAGGACGACCAGTTCTGGTCCTCCTTGGAGCGGGTCTCGCTGTTCCTGCTGATCCAGGTGCCGATCATGCTGGGGATCGCCCTGCTCGTCGCACTCGCACTGGACAGCGGCCGTCTGTACGGCAGGAACTTCTTCCGGATCTCGATCTTCCTGCCGTACGCGGTGCCCGCCGTGGTCGCCACCCTGATGTGGGGCTTCATGTACGGCACCCGGTTCGGTCTGGTGGGTGACATCAACAGCGCCTTCGACGTCACCCTGCCCGACCCGCTCTCCGCGGACCTGGTCCTGGCGTCGATCGGCAACATCGTCACCTGGGAGTTCGTGGGCTACAACATGCTGATCTTCTACTCCGCGCTGCGGGTCATCCCGAACTCTCTGTACGAGGCCGCGGAGATCGACGGCGCCGGGCAGATCCGCATCATCTCGGCCATCAAGCTCCCCGCCATCCGCGGCGCCCTGGTCATCGCGACGATCTTCTCGATCATCGGCAGCTTCCAGCTCTTCAACGAGCCGAGCATCCTGCGGCCGCTGGCGCGCAACGCCATCACGACGGACTACACCCCGAACTACTACACGTACTCACTGTCCTTCAACGGACAGCAGCACAACTACTCCGCGGCGGTCGCCATCATCATGGGGCTGATCACCATGGTCATCGCCTATGTCGTGCAGCTCCGCGGCATGCGCAAGGGAGCGTGACCCGATGAGCAGCACGAGCAGCCCCGTCACCACCGCCTCCCCGCCCCCGTCCGCCGAGTCCGGCGGTTCCAAGAACACGCCCCGACTGCGCACACGGCGCAAGCACAGTCCCGGACGCCCCAAGCGCAGCGTCCTGCTGACCGTGCTCACCGGCCTGATCATGCTCTACACCGTGGTGCCCCTGGTGTGGCTGGTCATCAGCGCCACCAAGACCCAGGACGGGCTCGCCACGTCGTCCGGCCTGTGGTTCAGCCACAAGTTCGCCCTCTGGGAAAACATCCACGACACGTTCACGTACCACGACGGCATCTTCGTCCGCTGGCTGCTGAACACCCTGCTGTACGTCGTGCTCGGCGCCGGCGGCGCGACCCTCCTGGCGATCCTGGGCGGCTACGCGCTGGCGAAGTTCAACTTCCCCGGGAAGCGCGCCGTCTTCGCCGTGGTCATCGGTGCCGTCGCCGTACCGGGCACCGCCCTGGCAGTGCCCACCTTCCTGATGTTCAGCAAGATGGGACTGACGGACACACCGTGGGCGGTGATCATCCCCTCGCTCGTCTCGCCCTTCGGCCTGTATCTGATGTGGGTCTTCGCCAGCGAGGCCATCCCCACCGAGCTGATGGAGGCCGCCCGCATCGACGGAGCGGGCGAGATCCGCACCTTCTTCCAGGTCGCCATGCCGCTGCTCGCGCCCGGCACCGTGACCGTCCTGCTGTTCACCACGGTCGCGACCTGGAACAACTACTTCCTGCCGCTGATCATGCTCAAGGATCCGAACTGGTACCCCCTGACCCTGGGCCTGGACGCCTGGAACTCCCAGGCCCAGACGATCGGTGGCGACGTGATCTTCAACCTGGTGATCACCGGTTCGCTGCTCACCATCGTGCCGCTGATCGCCGCGTTCCTGCTGCTGCAGAAGTACTGGCAGTCCGGGCTCGCCGCCGGAAGCGTCAAGGAATAGCCCGCCCTCAGGCCCCCACCCCCCGCAGCCTCACCTCTTTCACCCTCAACCTGCCCCACCCATGAAGAAGTCCCACCCACGAAGAAGTGGAAGCACCTCCATGCGCAGAACCACCGGCCGCCTGCTGCGCGGCTTCGCTCTCCTCTCCGTCCTCGCCCTCGGGGCCACCGCCTGCGGCGGCTCCGACGACAGCAGCTCGGGCACGAAGGCGGTCTCCGCCGCGGACATCCAGGCTGCCCTCAAGAAGGGCGGCTCGGTCACGGTCTGGGCCTGGGAGCCCACGCTGAAGACGGTCGCCGCCGACTTCCAGAAGAAGTACCCCAAGGTCAAGATCAACCTCGTCAGCGACCGGTCCGGTGACAAGCACTACACCGCTCTGTCGAACGCCATCGCGGCCGGCAAGGGCGTCCCCGACGTCGCACAGGTCGAGTACTTCGCGCTGAGCCAGTACGCCCTCACCAAGGGCCTCAGCGACCTGGCCCCCTACGGCGCCGACAAGCTCGCCGCCAAGTACACCCCGGGTCCGTGGAACGCCGTGAGCGAGGGTGACAAGGTCTACGGCCTGCCGATGGACTCCGGCCCCATGGCGATGTTCTACAACAAGAAGGTCTTCGACAAGTACAAGATCGCCGTCCCGACCACCTGGGACGAGTACGTCGACGCGGCCCGCAAGCTGCACAAGGCCGACCCCAAGGTCTACATCGCCAACGACGCCGGCGACGCGGGCTTCACCACCAGCATGCTGTGGCAGGCCGGTTCGCGCCCCTACAAGGTCGACGGCACCAAGGTGACGGTCAACTTCGGGGACGCGGGCGCCAAGAAGTACACCGACACCTGGCAGAAGCTCATCGACGAGAAGCTCGTCGCGCCCATCAACGGCTGGACCGACGACTGGTACAAGGGCCTCGGCGACGGCACCATCGCCACCCTGACCACCGGCGCCTGGATGCCCGCCAACTTCGTCTCCGGCGTGCCGAACGCCTCCGGTGACTGGCGCGCGGCCCCGATGCCGCAGTGGACCAAGGGCGACAAGGCCAGCGCGGAGAACGGCGGCAGCTCCCTCGCCCTGCCCGCGCTGGGCAAGAACAAGGAACTCGCCTACGCGTTCGTCGAGTACGCCAACTCCGGCGACGGTGTGCAGACCCGCATCAAGCAGGGCGCCTTCCCGGCGACCAAGGCTGAGCTCCAGTCCACCGAGTTCCAGAACACCAAGTTCGACTACTTCGGCGGCCAGGAAGCCAACAAGATCTTCGCCGACTCCGCCGCCAACGTCGCCAGCGACTGGTCGTACCTGCCCTTCCAGCAGTACGCCAACTCGATCTTCAACGACACCGTCGGCAAGGCCTACATCTCCGGCACCAAGCTGGCCGACGGCCTGAAGAGCTGGCAGGACGCCTCCGTCAAGTACGGCAACGAGCAGGGCTTCACCGTCTCGAAGTAGCCGGCATTCCCCTCGGGAGCCGCCGCTGAGCAGCAGGCGCTCAGCGGCGGCCGCCGGGAAGCAACCACGTACCTCGCGCCACCCCGTGCAGTAACCGGAAGGACCACCATGATCTCCACCCTCCTGTCCCAGTTGCGGCACGGGCCGGACGGTGATCCCACCCCCCGCCTCGCCTACGGCGCCGACTACAACCCGGAGCAGTGGCCACGCGAGGTGTGGGAGGAGGACATCCGGCTCATGCAGGAGGCGGGCGTCAACATCGTCTCCGTGGCGATCTTCTCCTGGGCCCGCATCCAGCCCGCCGAGAACGAGTGGGACTTCGGCTGGCTCGACGAGGTCATGGACCTGCTCCACGCGGGAGGCATCGGGGTCGACCTGGCCACCGCCACCGCCTCCCCGCCGCCCTGGCTCAGCACGGCGCACCCGGAGATCCTTCCGGTCACCGCCTCCGGCGAGACCCTGTGGCCCGGAGCGCGCCAGCACTGGCGTCCCACCTCCCCCGTCTTCCGCGAGCACGCGCTGCGCCTGGTGCGCAAGATGGCCGAGCGGTACGCGAACCACCCCGCGCTGGTCGCCTGGCACGTCTCCAACGAGCTGGGCTGCCACAACGTCTACGACTACTCCGACGACGCCGCCCGCGCCTTCCGCGACTGGCTGCGCGCCCGCTACACGACGCTCGACGCCCTCAACCACGCCTGGGGCACGGCGTTCTGGTCCCAGCGCTACAGCGACTGGGAGCAGATCCTGCCGCCCCGGCTGGCCGCCTCCCACCCGAACCCCACCCAGCAGCTGGACTTCAAGCGTTTCTCCTCCGACGTGCTGAAGGACTACCTGCGCGCGGAGCGGGACGTCCTGCGCGAGCTCACACCCGCTGTTCCGGTCACCACCAACTTCATGGTGATGGGCAACACCAAGGGCATGAACTACGCGGACTGGGCCGCCGAGATCGACTTCGTCTCCAACGACCACTACGTGGTGCCCGGCCCGCAGGACCGCGACGAGCTGTCCTTCTCCGCAAACCTCGTCAGCGGCATCGCCGGCGGCCGCCCGTGGTTCCTCATGGAGCACTCCACCAGCGCCGTCAACTGGCAGCCGATCAACGTGGCCAAGCGGCCGGGCGACCTCGCCCGTGACTCGCTGGTGCACGTCGCCCACGGCGCCGACGCGGTGTGCTTCTTCCAGTGGCGCCAGTCCGCGGCCGGCGCCGAGAAGTACCACTCGGCGATGGTCCCGCACGCCGGAGCCGACAGCGAGTTGTTCCGTGCGGTGGCCGGCCTCGGGCAGACCCTCAAGACCCTCGCTCCGGTCGCCGGGACCGAGCGTGAGCCGGCCCGGGTCGGCATCGTCTTCGACTGGGACTCGTGGTGGGCGAGCGAGCAGGACTCCCACCCCACCGCCCAGCTCAGCTACCGGCAGGAGGCGCTGGACTGGTACTCCGCGCTCCTCGCCCTCGGCATCCGGGCCGACGTCGTCACCACGCAGACCGAACTCGACCGCTACCAGGTCCTGATCACGCCGGTGCTGCACGTCATGCCGGCCCCGCTCGCCAAGGAGCTCACCCGGTACGCCGAGAACGGCGGCCACCTGATCACCACGTACTTCTCCGGTGTCGTCGACGAGAACGACCACATCTGGCTCGGCGGCTACCCGGGCGCCCTGCGCGAGCTGCTCGGCATCCGCATCGAGGAGTTCGGCCCGCTGCTCGACGGCGAGACGGCCGATGTCGACCTGGACGGCGTGGACGGCACCGCCACGGGCACCTTGTGGACCGACCGGATCAGCGTCACCGACCCGGCGGTGGAGGTGCTGGCGCACTACCGCGGCGGCACGTACGCCGACCGCCCCGCCGTCACCCGGCGCCCGACGGGCCAGGGCTCGGCCGCGTACGTCTCCACCCGGCTCGGCACGGACGGTCTCACCACGCTGCTGCCGAAGCTGCTCGCCCCGGCCGGTGTGCACAGTGAACTGCCGGACGGCGCGCGGGGAAGCGTCGAGCTGATCGTGCGCCGGAGCGCGGACAGCCGCTATCTGTTCCTGGTCAACCGGACCGACGAGACGGTGCCGCTGACCGGAGTCTCCGGAGACCTGCTGGTCGGCCGGACGGACGACGACGGCACCGTCGTCCTCGCCCCCCGGGACGTCGCCGTACTGCGGCAGCCCGCCCTCTGACAGCCCTCGGACAGCGAGCACGGCCCCCGTTCGAGGGTTAGCCGGCGTGCCCCCCGCGCGGGGGGCACGCCGGTCCATCGCAGCGACCACACACGAGTTGGGAGCACACGTTGGCACGCCGTACCCGCACAAGACGGCTTCTGGGAACCATCGCAGGCACCGCACTGGCCACCGGGGCAGCCCTGGTCACCGCCCCGCCCACGAGCGCGGAGACCGCGCCGGCGGCGGCCGCGTCCGTGACCGTCCGGCCGGATCCCTCGTACAAGGAGCAGAGCTTCGAGGGCTGGGGCACCAGTCTGGTCTGGTTCGCCAACGCCACCGGCAACTACCCGGCACCGATCCGCGAGAAGCTCGCGGGGCTCCTGTTCGGCGACGACGGCCTCAATCTGAACATCGCCCGCTACAACATCGGCGGCGGCAACGCCCCCGACGTCAAGAACTACCTGCGGGCCGGCGGAGCGGTCGAGGGCTGGTGGAAGGCCCCGGACGGCACCACCCGTACGGACACCGACTGGTGGAGCGCCGACGACGCGGCCGACTGGAACCCGAACGCCGACGCCACCCAGCGCTGGTGGGTGGACCGGATCAAGAAGGACATCACCCACTGGGAGACGTTCAGCAATTCACCGCCCTGGTTCATGACCAACAGCGGCTATGTCTCCGGCGGCTTCAACTCCTCCGCCGACCAGCTCAAGACCGGCTCCGTCGACGACTTCGCCGCCTATCTGGCGGGCGCGACCAAGCGGCTGGAGAAGGCACACGGCATCAAGGTCGACACCCTCGACCCGTTCAACGAGCCGAACACGAACTACTGGGGTACGCGCCTGGGCGCCGACGGGCAGCCGGTCGGCGGCCGCCAGGAGGGGGCACACATCGGCCCCGAGCTCCAGCAGCAGGTGATCCGCGCACTGGCCCCCGCCCTCGCGAAGGCGAAGACCGGCACGAAGATCTCCGCGATGGACGAGACCAACCCCAGCATCTTCACGCAGAACTGGAACTCCTACCCCCAGGACGTCCGGGACCTCGTCGGCCAGATGAACGTCCACACCTACGGCACCGGCGGCCGTACCAGCGTGCGTGACCTGGCCAAGGCGGCGGACAAGCCGCTGTGGATGAGCGAGGTCGAGGGCGACTGGGGCGACGGCCAGAGCTTCACGGACATGCGGCCGGGCCTGGGTCTGGCCCAGCAGATGGTCGACGACCTGCGCGAACTCGAGCCCAAGGCCTGGGTGTTCTGGCAGCCGGTCGAGGACTACGACAACATGAAGCCGGGCGGTGAGTCCGCCAAGGGCGGCAACTGGGGCAGCATCCAGCTCCCGTTCAGCTGCACCTCCGCGGACACCCTCGCGACCTGCCCCATCTACACGAACACGAAGTTCGACACCGCCCGCAACTTCACCCACTACATCAAGCCGGGCGACCGGCTGATCAAGACCGACGACACGAACAGCGCCGCCGCGGTCTCCAAGAGCGGCAACGGGGCGACCGTGGTCCACGTCAACAGCACCACCAGCGCGCGTACGGTCACCATCGACCTGTCCAAGTTCGGGCACATCGCGCGGGGCGCGACGGTGACTCCCGTGGTGACCAGCGCCGACGGCAAGCTGGCACGCCAGACCCCGGTCACGGTCACCGACCGCCGGGCCACCTTCACCGTGCCCGCCCAGTCCGTGACCTCCTTCGTGGTCAAGGGCGTGTCGGGCGTGGCCAAGGACGCCGCTCTGCTGAAGAAGGGCCACACCTACTCCCTGACCGGCGTACAGAGCGGCAAGGCGCTCACCGTCGCGGACGACGGCGGCAAGCTCGTCATCAAGACCGCGAGCACGGACGCGGCCACGGTCACCAACCAGCGGTGGCAGCTGCGACAGGTCAGCGGCCAGACCGGCAACCGGCAGCGGTACGTGTTCACCAACCCGGTGGAGGGCAAGCGGCTGGCCGTGCGCGACGGCGCCCCGGTCCTGGAGACGGACACAGGACCTCGTGACACGGCCACACAGTGGATCATGTCAACGACCGGTGACGGCACCTGGACCCTCGTCAACGCCGCCACCGGAAGGCTCCTGGAGGTGGGCGGCCAGGCCACCGCCGACGGATCCGCCGTCACGATCTGGACGCCGAACTCCGGCTCCAACCAACGGTGGACGGTGTCCGACGTGACCACCGGGACCGGCTCCTAGGCCGACAGGACCTGGCCCTACCGCGCCATCCCTCTCCGCGCCCGCCCATGACGGTCCGCGCGGGCGCGGAGAGGATGCCTCGGCCGCGTCGGACGCCTTGCGTGTCAGGTGAGTTCGAGCAGTCCCCTGCGCACGGCCTCCGACACGGCCGCCGCCCGGTTGTCGACCCTGAGTTTGCGATAGACGCGCACGAGGTGGGTCTTGACCGTGGCCTCACTGAGGTACAGCGCCTCGGCGATGGCCCGGTTGCTGCGCCCCTCGGCGAGCAGCCGGACGACCTCGATCTCGCGATGGCTCAAGTCCTGGTCCGGATTGACCACTTGGCCGACGAGTTCGCCGACGATCGCCGCGGCGAGTCCCATGGAGCCCGCGGCCGCGGTGTGGACCGCCTGGAACAGTTCCTCCGGCGGCCCCGCCTTGAGTACGTAGCCGCGCGCACCCGCTTCCAACGCGCGGACGACATCGGCCCGTCCGGCGTAGCTGGTCAGCATCACCACCGCCACGCCGGGCGCCCGGGTGCCGAGCCGACGGGCCGCCTCGACGCCGTCGATCCCCTGACCCGGTCCGGCGAACCGCAGATCCATCAGCACGACGTCCGGGGTCAACCGGGCCCCCAGACGAACCGCCTCCTCGCCGCTGCCCGCCTCGGCGATCACGTCGAGGTCGGGTTCACCTTCCAGCAGGGCCCGCAGTCCGGCGCGTACGACCGTGTGGTCGTCGGCGATCAGCACGCGCAGCGGTGCGGCGGTCATCGGGCGGTCGCCGGTGTGAACGACGGCTCGACCGGCCGCGGCCGGGACCGCGCGGACACCGAGGCCCGGATCCTGGTACCCCGGCCGGGTGCGCTGCTGACGTCGAGGTCGCCCCCGCACTCACGCAGGCGTGCCCGCGCGGCCGAGAGGCCGAATCCGCGGTCCGTCCCGAGGGCGCCCGGCGAGCGCTCGCCCGCGAACGTGGCGGCCGGGTCGAAACCGACTCCGTCGTCGCTCACTTCGAGTTCGACGCGATCGGGGTGCCGGTGGAAGGTGACCATTACGTTCACCGCGTGGGCGTGTTCGCGTACGTTCGCCAGGGCGTTCTGGGCGATGCGGAACAGGGTGGTGGCGGCCTGGTCGTCGAGGGCGGGCTGATGCGTTCCGAGCGAGCGGAACCGTACCCGGGCGGCGGCACTTTCCTGACGGGAACGGGCGCACAGCAGCCGCAGCGCGCCTTCGAGGCCGGCCTCGGCGACGGTGGACGGGGTCAGGTCCCGGATCATCCGGCGGGTCTCGGCGAGGTTGCTGCCCAGGCCGTCGGCCACGGCACGGACACGGGTCCGTGTCACCTCCGGCCGCGCGTCCCAGTCGCGCTCGGCCGCCTGGAGCAGCATCAGGCTGCCGGCGAGTTCCTGGGCCAGGGTGTCGTGCAGATCGCGGGCGATGCGGGTGCGTTCCGCCAGTACGCCCGCCTGGCGTTGCTGCCGCGCGAGCGTGTCCCGGGTGTCCCGCAGTTCCTCGACGAGGCGCTGGCGGATCGCGGCGTCCCGCTGCTGGCCGCGGTAGAGGGCGACGGTGCCCCAGACGGCCGCCACCGGAACGAGGACGACCTCCGGGTCGAACCGGCCCGTGGACTGGACGAGTGCGTCGACGAGCACGAAGGTGATCACGCCCACCGTGGCCATCGCGGAGCGGCGGCCGAGCGCGCGCAGGGCCGCACAGGCCAGTGGGACGGCACACCAGACGTAGGCCGTCGTCAGCGGTGACGGCGCGAGGAAGACGAGGGCGGTCCACAGCAGGAGCAGCAGGGGGATCCAGAGGTGCCGGCCGAGCGGGCCGAGCCGGTTCCAGTGGGCGAGCCCGCCCGCGTACGTCACGGCCAGCAGCCCGCTGACGGTCACGATGTACCAGCACAGGGGGATCTCGAGCTGGGCGAGGCGCACGAGTCCGGCGCCGACGACGAGGAAGAAGGCGAGGTGCGAAACGCTCTCCAGGGTGGGCCGGTTGCCGCGGGCGGTCGGTGGAGCGCGGTCGGGCACGGCAGATCCCCTTGGGGCGGACTGATCCAGTCGGACAGGGCGTCCGAGTCTATCCGTCGCCTGTAGGGCCCATGTGAAGAGCGGGACCGCCGGTCTCCGTTCGGACCGGGGTACGGAGACCAGCGACCCCACCAGCGGTTACGCCCCCGGGTGCAGGCCGGGCCGGCCCGGCGTGGGGTCGCCCTTCACCTCGCCGAAGTAGAGGGCGAAGGTCTGCTTCCAGCGCTCGACGGCCGCGCGGTCGGCCATGAATCGGGGGAAGCCGTCGATGTGGGCGTCGGGGTACTCCCAGATCGGCTTCAGACCGGCCGCGGGCGTGACGTCGGTCCGTACCGACCAGCCGTTGAAGGATGACTGCTGCTGGGTGGTGGACAGTTGCCAGTTGAGGTACAGCTTGGCGGCCGTCGTGTTCCTGGCCCGCTTGAGGATGGCGGCGCGCTGGCCCCAGGCCATGAAGGGGTGTCCGTCGGCGACGACCCACTTCGCGGGAGAGGTGGCCGGGGAGGTCAGCGCGCCCGCGGTGCCGATACCGATCGTCTTCTGCTTGCCGAAGACCGCGTCTCCTGGGGAGTTGCTGCCCCGGGCGAACCGCACGTCCTGCCGGGCGAGCGCGGCCACCCAGTCCCAGCCGTACTTCTGCGCGTACAGGCTGTAGAGGTAGAGGACCGCGTCGTCGTCGTGCGGGTACGACGAGGCGATCTTCCCCTTCCACTTCGGGTCGATCAGGTCGAGTGGGGTCTTCGGGGCGTCCGCGCCGGCCGCGGCGACGTCGTACAGGAAGCTGAAGCCGATCGCACCGATGGCGACCCAGGCACCGTGCGGGTCCTTGAAGCCGTCGTACACCCGGGAGAATCCGGCCGGCTTGTACGACAGCAGGCGGCCCTGCTCCTTCCAGCGGGTGAAGTCCTGGAGCGTCTGCAGTTGTACGACGTCGGGGACCAGGGTGTCGGTGGCGAACTGGTTGTCGACGCGGACGTCGTGGTACTTGCTGTAGTCCACGACGAGCTTCAGGTCGATGTCCGGGAAGCGCTTGAGGAAGGCGGCCTTGGTGCCGTCCTGCTGTGTCGGGGTGTCTCCGCCGGCGTAGATGACGAGCTTGCCGCCGTCCGCCAGGGCGGCCCGGTACAGCTCGTCGAGCGTCCTGGTCTCCTCGGCCCCGCCAGCCCGCCGGGAACCGGTGGACGAGGCAGCGGCAGCGGGGCCGGCCGCGGCGCCGAACGCTCCGAGGCCGAGGGCGGCGGCACCGGCTCCGGTGGCAAGTACACGTCGTCTGCTGAGGAAACTGGACACTCTGTGGGGCCTCTCTGATGGGGGTGAGGACCTCGGCGGGTCGAACGCGGCGCCATGGTCAGTGGCGATTCTGGCGCCGTGGGGTGAGGCCGCGCGTCATCCGTACGCAGCGCAGGACGCGCGGGCGGTGGAACCCGCGTTCAACCGATCGGTTGAACGACGCCGACGGCCGTGCGGGCCGCGCACGACGTGCCCATCAGCGCCCCGTGTCCGGCCCGGCCGGGCGCCGACGCACCCAGGCGAACAGTGCCACCGAACTCACCGCCGCGAACGCGCACCAGGTCGACACGAACTCCAGCTCCCACAGCACCCAGCAGATCAGCGCGCCCGTGCCCATCAGCGCCCCGAGCAGCAGAAGTCCACGGTCACCTGAGAGCAGGAGGGAGCCGATGGTGGCCAGGAGATAGCCGGCGACGAGCAGTTCGGGGTGGTTCAGGTGCACGAAATAGCCGAGGGTGTGGCCGCGGACCTCCGCTCGCACGGGACGGGTCACGAGCGCGTACGCGAGGGCGGCGCCCGTCACGAGGCCGATTGCCAGGGGGACCGTCAGCCTGCGCCGGGCGTGCGGGGGCGCCGCGCACATCACACCGGCCGGGACCCACACCGCGAGCAGAGGCAGCGCGATGACGGCCCAGGCCACGGTCGCCGGGCCCGTCCCCCCGCCGGAGTCCCAGACCACGGACTCCACGATCTGATGCGCCCCGAGGATCAACGGCAGCGCGGCCAGCGGCAGATCACGGACCCGCCGCACCCGCGCCACACAGGCCACCCCGACCGCGCCGATCCCGGCACCGGCGGCCAGGTCGGCCGTCGCACTCCAACACATCGCGCCACCCGGGAGTCGGCCGTCATGTGATGACACCCTTACCCCGACCACGGTAGTCCCGCCGCCGCACGGACTCATGCAGGCCACCCACTGGTGCGGAGCCGAGCGCGACCGGCGGCACCGAAATGCCTTCTGTTGACGAGGTGACCGAGGCGGCCCCGTCACAGGCCGCCGCTCTCGACCGCGGCTCGGCGTTGACGTAAATCAGGTCGCGGAGTGGGGAGTTGATCCCTACGGTGTGACGCCGGACGAGTTCGGACTCACAGCATGACGGGTGTTACGGAGTTGCCATGCCCCTGCAGATGAAGCTCACGGCGATCACACTCGACTGCGCCGATCCAGAGACGCTGGCCGCGTTCTATCAGCAAGCCACCGGGTTTGAGCTGCACCCCAAATCCAACAGTGACTTCGCCGGCGTCACCCGCGAGGACGGGCTCGCCATCGGTTTCCAACGGGTCGATGACTATCAGGCTCCGCGTTGGCCGGGCCAGGCCGGGCCCCAGCAGAGCCATCTCGACTTCGCGGTCGATGACCTCGACGAGGCGGAGGCCCTGCTGTTGCAATGGGGCGCGACCAAGCCGGAGCACCAGCCGGGTGGGGACAGATGGCGGGTCTTCACCGATCCAGCCGGGCACCCCTTCTGCGTGATCAGGGGCTGATGTCGAGCGCACCGTCGAGCGAGGGCGTGTGTCAGGGGCCCACGTAGCTCGCGAGGTGTTCGCCGGTGAGGGTGGAGCGGGCTGCGACGAGGTCGGCGGGGGTGCCCTCGAAGACGAGGCGGCCGCCGTCGTGGCCGGCGCCGGGGCCGAGGTCGATGATCCAGTCGGCGTGCGCCATGACCGCCTGGTGGTGCTCGACGACGATGACCGACTTGCCGGCGTCGACGAGCCGGTCGAGCAGGCCGAGCAGCTGCTCGACGTCGGCGAGGTGCAGGCCGGCGGTGGGCTCGTCGAGGACGTAGACGCCGCCCTTCTCCGCCATGTGCGTGGCCAGCTTGAGGCGCTGGCGCTCGCCGCCGGAGAGGGTGGTGAGGGGCTGGCCGAGGGTCAGGTAGCCGAGGCCGACGTCGGCGAGCCGGGTCAGGATCCTGTGCGCGGCCGGCGTCGCCGCCTCACCGGCGCCGAAGAACTCCTCGGCCTCGGTCACCGACATCGCGAGCACCTCGCTGATGTCGCGGCCGCCGAGGTGGTAGTCGAGCACCGAGGCCTGGAAGCGCTTCCCCTCGCACTCCTCGCAGGTGGTCGCGACGCCGGCCATCATCGCGAGGTCGGTGTAGATGACGCCGGCGCCGTTGCAGGTGGGGCAGGCGCCCTCGGAGTTGGCGCTGAACAGGGCCGGCTTCACACCGTTGGTCTTGGCGAACGCCTTGCGGATCGGGTCGAGCAGACCGGTGTACGTCGCCGGGTTGCTGCGCCTGGAGCCGCGGATCGCGGCCTGGTCGACCGACACCACGCCCTCGCCGGCCGGGATCGAGCCGTGCACGAGCGAGCTCTTCCCGGATCCGGCGACGCCGGTGACGACGGCGAGCACCCCGAGCGGGATGTCTACGTCGACGCCTTGCAGGTTGTGCGTCCTCGCGCCGCGGATCTCCAGCGTGCCGGTGGGCTTGCGCACCGTCTCCTTGACGGCGGCCCGGTCGTCGAAATGGCGGCCGGTGATGGTGCCACCGGTCCGCAGCCCCTCGACGGTGCCTTCGAAGCAGACGGTGCCGCCCGCCGTACCGGCGCCGGGGCCGAGGTCGACGACGTGGTCGGCGATCGCGATCGTCTCCGGCTTGTGCTCCACGACGAGCACCGTGTTGCCCTTGTCCCGCAGTCGCAGCAGCAGGTCGTTCATCCGCTGGATGTCATGCGGGTGCAGGCCGATGGTGGGCTCGTCGAAGACGTAGGTGACGTCGGTGAGGGAGGAGCCGAGGTGGCGGATCATCTTGACGCGCTGCGCCTCACCGCCGGACAGCGTGCCCGCCGGCCGGTCGAGCGAGAGGTAGCCGAGCCCGATCTCCACGAACGAGTCGAGGGTCTGCTGCAGTGCGGTGAGCAGCGGCGCCACCGACGGCTCGTCGAGACCGCGGACCCACTCGGCCAGGTCGCTGATCTGCATCGCGCAGGCGTCGGCGATGCTGATCCGCTTGATCTTCGACGACCGGGCCCCTTCGTTGAGCCGGGTGCCGTCGCACTCGGGGCAGGTGGTGAAGGTGACCGCGCGGTCCACGAACTCCCGGATGTGCGGCTGCATGCCCTCGCGGTCCTTGGCGAGCATCGACCTCTGGATCCGCGGGATCAGCCCCTCGTAGGTCATGTTGATGCCCGCGATCTTCATCCGGGTCGGCTCGCGGCGCAGGAAGTCGTGCAGCTCCTTCTTGGTGAACTTGCGGATCGGCTTGTCCGGGTCGAAGAAGCCCGACTCGCTGTAGAGCCGTGAGTTCCAGCCGCCCCCTGTGTAGCCGGGGACGGTGATCGCGCCCTCGGAGAGCGACTTGGATTCGTCGTAGAGCTGGGTGAGGTCGAGGTCGGAGACCGAGCCACGGCCCTCGCAGCGCGGGCACATGCCGCCGGTGATGCTGAAGCTGCGGCGCTCCTTCACGGTCTGTCCGCCGCGCTCCATGGTGACCGCGCCGGCTCCGCTGATCGAGGCGACGTTGAAGGAGAACGCCTTGGGCGAGCCGATGTGCGGCTTGCCGAGCCGGCTGAAGAGGATGCGCAGCATCGCGTTGGCGTCGGTGGCGGTGCCGACCGTGGAGCGGGGGTCGGCGCCGAGCCGCTGCTGGTCGACGGTGATCACGGTGGTCAGTCCGTCGAGGACGTCGACCTCGGGCCGCGCCAGTGTCGGCATGAAGCCCTGCACGAAGGCGCTGTACGTCTCGTTGATCAGTCGCTGCGACTCAGCGGCGATCGTGTCGAACACCAGCGAGCTCTTGCCCGAGCCGGACACGCCGGTGAACACGGTCAGCCGGCGCTTCGGGATCTCGATGCTGACGTCCTTGAGATTGTTCTCGCGCGCGCCGTGCACGCGGATCAGATCGTGGCTGTCGGCAACGTGCGGCGCAGGCGACTGCGTGTCCGTCCTCGGGGCCATGCTCATCGTGTCTCCATCTGTCGAGTGGGGCCGCCTTCGCGGACTCCGTCGGCGTCGCCTGGCTGGATCCGACCAGCTCCGAGGGTAACGTCTGCACTTTTCCGCGTCGGAGCGTTCGCGGTGGCGGTCGCTGCCGACCTGGCCGTCACGCTAGCCGCGGCTCGCCCGCCGGCGCTTCTCGAATCCTGACCGGTCCGGTCGCGGGCGTCGCTTTCACGCCGGGACCGTGTTGCCGTCCCGTCGCTGGATCGTCGCCGCTGCCCGGTGGAGTTCGGTGAGCACCGTGCGTACGGCTCTTCGTGCCGCGCGTTCGGGGCGGTGGAGCACGTCGATGTGGCGCCGGGTGTGCACGCCGCTGAGAGGTCTGAGGACGAGTGCGGGGTGTGGGCGTGTGGTCCAGCGGGGCATGAGCGCCAGGCCACCTCCGGCGGCGACTGCCTCCGCGACGACGGAGAATTCGTTGATGCGATGGACGATGTCGAGCCGTCGGTTCGCTGCGCTCGCTATGGCGTCGATGGTGGCCATGAGCGGGAACCCGTCGTGAACGGTGATCCAGGGTTGGTCCGCGACGTCGCGCGGGGTCAGACGTCGTTTGGCGGTCAGGGGGTGGCCGGCCGGCAGGGCGACGTCCAGCGGTTCACGCAGCAGCGTGTCGGCGGTGACCGTGTCCGGCCACGGCGGAGCCTGGTCGAGACGGTGGGCGAGTACGAGGTCGTAGTCCCGGGTCAGTCCGGGGAAGTGGTCCTGCGCGACGTCCTCGTCGGCGAGCGAGAGCCGCGGGCGTCCAGGTCCTGCCTGGCCGAGCAGCAGGAGCGGGAAGAACGCGGAGGCCGCGCTGTGGAAGGCCGCCACCGACACGCCCGCGTCCGGCTGGTCGACGAACTCGTCGATCGCATGCCGTGCCGTGGCCATCGCGGTCTCGACCTCGATCGCGGCACGGGCCAGGGCTTGCCCGGCATCGGTGAGCACCAGCCGTCGGCCGTCACGTTCGGTGAGAGGGACAGGGATCGAGCGTTGCAGCAGCCGCAACTGCTGGGAGATGGCCGAAGGCGTCATCAAGAGCGCCTCGGCGGTGGCGGTGACGCTTCCCGACTCGCCGAGCTCCCGCAAGATCTGCAACTGCCGCTCATTCACGTGCTCAGTGTAGTGATGCTTCAGGTTCGCTGAAGAACATCGTTCTTGGCTTCAGGGTGGGAACAGTGCAGCGTAGGGGCGTGTTCCACACCCGCCGCACTGACGCAGTGCTTCTCCTTGTCGCCATCGTCTGGGGCTCCAGCTACCTGGCCGCGAAGACGGCCACCCATGCCCTGCCGGTCCTGGTGGTGCTGTTCGCGCGGTACGCGATCTCCGCGATCGCCTGCCTCGCGCTCGTCGCCGCCCGTCGCCGGAAGGAGCGCTGCACGCGCGACGAAGTACGTGTCGGGACCGTGCTGGGGATCACTCAGGCCGCTGTCCTGGTTCTGGAGACGTACGGTGTCGCGCACACCAGCGCGGCCAACGCCGGACTGATCATCAGCCTCACCATCGTGCTCACCCCGCTGCTGGACCGCACGACGGACGACGGGCGGCTGCCTCCGCGCTTCTTCGCCGCCACGGGTGTGTGCCTGGTGGCCGTCGCCCTGCTCATGTCCGGCAGCGGCTTCCACACTCCCGGGGCCGGCGACCTGCTGATGCTCGCCGCCGCGGTGGTGCGCGCGGCGCATGTCGCGCTCGTGGGGCGGCTCACGAAGGGCCGCGTCGTGCGGCCGTTGCAGCTCACGGCCGTCCAGACGGGTGTCGGCTCGGCGCTGTTCGTCGTGCCCGCCGCGAGCGCCCTGCCGACGCTGACTCGGGTCGATGCCGCGGTCTGGGGCCAGCTCGTGTATCTCGCCCTGTTCTGCAGCGTGTTCGCCTTCCTCGCCCAGACCTGGGCGGTGCAGAAGAGCTCGGCCAGCCGGGCCAGTCTGCTGCTGGGCACCGAACCGGTCTGGGCGGTCGTGGTGGGCGTCTGCCTCGGCGGCGAAGGGTTCACCGTCCTCGCCGCCCTCGGCGCCGCGCTCATGGTCATCGGAACGTACTGGGGACAGCACATCGAACGTACCCACCGCACCACCCACATCGAGGAGTCCCCATGTCGGACAACGGCACCTACGAGCGTCTGATCAGCCTGCTCGACAGCACCGCGACCTCGTACGAACTCATCGACCACGAACCGGAAGGCACCACCGAGACGGTCAGCGCACTGCGCGGGCACCCGGTGTCCGAAGCCGCCAAGTGCCTCGTCCTGATGGTCAAGATCGACCGGCGGGTCACTCGCCACGTGCTCGCGGTCGTCCCCGGGGACCGGCGTGTGGACCTTGACGCCATCCGTACGCTGTTCGCGGCCCGCTACGTCGGATTCTGCGACGCCGCCACGGCGGAGCGCCTGGCCCATGCCGTCCCGGGCACCGTTCTGCCCTTCAGCTTCGACCCCGGACTCGAACTCGTCGCGGATCCGGACGTCGTCGCGCGGCCGTGTCTCTACTTCAACGCCGCCCGCCTTGATCGTTCGCTGGCCATGTCCGGGGCGGACTACGCCAGGCTCGCCGAGCCGCGTGTCGAACGCATCGCCGGTCCGGGCTCGGACTGAACGAGAAGGCCCCGCCTCCGCAATGTCGGAGGCGGGATGGTGTGGAGCGGCGGCCGACGCGCCGCCGGATTGCAGCGCTGCTGAACGGGGGTTCGGCTGACGTACGGTTACGGCGAGTGGTCTGCGGTCGAAGTCGTAGGGGTGGGAAATGGCCGAGTTCCAGGGCGAGTTGATGCGTGCGTTGGCCGGCACTCTGAGGGAGCACTCGGCTCGGCGGGGAGGCAGGACCGCCTACGAGGACGACCGCCGCGCCGTCACCTACCGGGAGTTGGAGGAGCGCACCGGTCGGCTGGCGGGGCATCTGGCGCGGCTCGGGGTGCGGCACGGGGAGCGGGTCGCGATCCATCTGGACAATCGGGTGGAGCTCGTGGAGAGCTGTCTCGGGGTGCTGCGGGCCGGGGCCATCGGCGTGCTGCTGAACCCCGGCGCGCCGGACGAGGAATTGGGGTATTTCCTCGACGACAGCGGCGCGGTCCTGGTGATCACCGAGGAGTCGCTCGCCCCCCGGGTCGCGCGACTGGCGTCCGGGCGGCCCGAGTTACGGGTGGCCGTCGTCGGCACGGGCGACCTGCCCGCCGACGCGCTCGCCTTCGAGGACCTGGCCGGGACGGATCCTGGTGTGGCGCCCCGGGACGACCTCGGTCTCGACGATCCGGCGTGGATTCTCTACACCTCGGGCACGACCGGGGAGAGCAAGGGCGTGGTCTCCACCCAGCGTGCCGCCCTGTGGTCGGTCACGGCGGCCTACGTACCGGCGCACGGGCTGCGGGAGGAGGACCGACTGCTGTGGCCCCTGCCGATGTTCCACGCCTTCGCGCACTCGCTGTGCCTGACGGGAGTGATCGCGGTCGGTGCGAGCGCACGCCTCCTCGCCCCGGGTGCGAGCGTCGCCCAGGCACTGGCCGCCGAGCCGTTCACCCTTCTGGCCGGGGTGCCCGCCACCTATCGCCTGCTGCTGGAGTCGCTGCGGGAGACGGCGGCCCCGGTGTCCTCGTCGCTGCGCCTGTGCGTCACCGGGGGCGCACCCTGTCCCTCTGAGCTGAAGGCGGAGGTCGGCCGTGTCCTGGCCGTTCCCCTGCTCGACGGCTACGGCTCCACGGAGACCTGCGGGAAGATCGCGGTCCAGCGGCTCGACGGACCCCGTGACGACGCCTCCAGCGGGCCTCCGCTGGCGGGGCTCTCGGTGCGGCTGACCGATCCGTCCACCGGTGCCGAGGCCACCGAGGGGGCCGACGGGGAGATCTGGGTCCGGGGTCCCGGACTGATGACGGGCTATCACAACCGTCCGGACGCCACCGCGAAGGCGTTCTCCGACGGCTGGTACCGCACCGGGGACCTGGGCCGGCTCGACGCCAACGGCCATCTCCAGGTCACCGGCCGGGTCAAGGAACTCATCATCCGGGGCGGGGAGAACATCAACCCGTCCGAGGTCGAACACGTACTGCTGGCCCGTCCCGACATCGCCGACGCCGCTGTCGTCGGCCGACGGCACGACGTGCTGGGCGAGGTACCCGTCGCCTTCGTCGTCCCGGGACCGGACGGGTTCGACACGGCGCGGGCGCTCGCCGCCTGCCGGGAGCGGCTGTCCGGGTTCAAGGTGCCGGACGAGATCTACCCGACCCCCGTCATCCCCCGTACGCCCTCCGGCAAGATCCTCCGGACGGCGCTCGCCGAGCAGTTGACGGAGCGGCTCGCCACCGAACGCGCGGCCGCGTCCTCGGCGCTGCGTGAGCGGTTGACGGCCGCGTCCGACGCCGTACTGGACCTGGTACTCGACGAGACCGCCCGCACGCTCGACGTCCCCGCGCAGTCGCTCGATCCCGCACTGCCCTTCACGGCACAGGGACTCACCTCGCTCGGCGGTGTGCTGTTGCGCGACCGGCTGGGCACGGCGACCGGTCTCGAGCTGCCGGCGACGCTGGTGTTCGACCATCCCACACCGGCTGCCGCGGCGGCCTTGGTGCGCGACACGCTGCACGGCGACCGCAGGCCCGCCGCCGCGCGCACGTCCGGCGGCGGACCCCGCGTCGAGCCCAGGGAGCCCATCGCCGTCGTGGCCATGGCGTGCCGCTATCCGGGGGGCGTGGAGTCCCCGGAGGATCTGTGGCGGCTCGTCGCGGACGGCACCGACGCGACCTCGGACTTCCCCACCGACCGTGGCTGGAACACGGCCGACCTGTACGACCCGGACCCCGACCGGCCCGGCACCTCCCTCACCCGCAGGGGTGGCTTCCTGCACCGGGCGGCCGACTTCGACGCGGCCTTCTTCAACATGTCGCCGCGCGAGGCACTGGCCACCGACCCTCAGCAACGGCTGCTGCTGGAGACCGGCTGGGAGCTGCTGGAACGGGCGGGCCTCGACCCGTCCGGGCTGCGCGACAGCGACACCGGTGTCTTCGTCGGCGTGATGCACGCCGACTACGGCCGCCGCCTCCTGCAGCGCGGCGGACACGAACTGGAGGCCCATCTCGCCCTCGGTTCGGCGGGCAGCGTCGCCTCCGGCCGGATCGCCTACACGCTGGGGCTGCGCGGGCCCGCCGTGACGGTGGACACCGCGTGTTCGTCGTCGCTGGTGGCGATGCACACGGCCGTACGGTCCCTGCGCGACGGCGAGTGCTCACTGGCCGTCGCGGGCGGGGTCACGGTCATGGCTTCGCCCGGCCCGTTCATCGCGTTCAGCAGGCTGCGCGGGCTGGCACCGGACGGGCGCTGCAAACCCTTCTCCGCGGCGGCCGACGGCACCGCCTGGGGCGAGGGCGTGGGGCTGGTTCTGCTGGAGCGGCTGTCCGACGCGCGACGCAACGGTCATCCGGTCCTGGCCGTCCTGCGCGGCTCGGCCGTCAACTCCGACGGCGCGTCCAACGGGCTGACCGCCCCCAACGGACCCGCGCAGCAAAGGGTGATCCACGCGGCCCTCGCCGACGCGGGACTGTCCCCGGCGGACGTGGACACGGTGGAGGCGCACGGCACGGGCACCGCGCTCGGCGATCCGATCGAGGCGCAGGCGCTGCTGGCCACGTACGGGCAGGACCGGGCCGCCCAACGGCCGCTGTGGCTGGGCTCGTTGAAGTCGAACGTCGGGCACACCCAGGCGGCGGCCGGGGTGGGCGGTGTCATCAAGACCGTACTGGCGATGCACCACGGACGGCTCCCGCGCACGCTGCACGCCGACGAACCGTCGCCACGGGTGGACTGGTCGTCGGGCGCCGTACGGCTGCTGACCCGGGACGAAGAGTGGCGGCCCGTGCCCGGCCGGCCTCGACGGGCGGCGGTGTCGGCGTTCGGCATCGGCGGGACCAACGCGCACGTGATCCTGGAGGAGGCCGAGGCGGGCACGGTCGCCGCAGTACCCTCCCGGGGCGGCGCGGCGACACCGCCGCTGCTCCTGACCGGCGCGAATGCGGCCGCGCTGCGGGCGCAGGCCGCACGGACCGCGGCCGTACTGCGGGAGCGCCCCGAACTCGCTCTGGTCGATGTGGCGTTCACCCATGCCACCGCCCGGGCCGCGCTCCCCCACCGAGCCGCCGTCGCCGCCGACGACCGCGCGGGGACGCTGAGTGCCCTGGACGCCCTGGCGGCGACGGCCGCGCCGCGCACGGCGGACTCCGCCGTCCGGTCGGCCCTGCTGTTCACCGGTCAGGGAGCCCAACATCCAGGCATGGGACGTGAGTTGTGCGAGGCCTTCCCGGTCTTCGCCGACAGCTTCAACGCCTTGTGCGAGCTCTTCGACGCGTACTTGGAACGGCCGTTGCGCTCGGTGCTCTGGGACACTGCCGAGAGCGCGCTGCTGGATCGTACGGACTTCGCCCAGGCGGCCCTGTTCACCTTCGAGGTGTCCGCCTTCCGGCTGCTGGAGTCCTGGGGCGTACGGCCGGACTTCCTGGCCGGACACTCGATCGGCGAGGCGGCGGCGGCGCACGCGGCGGGCATCCTGTCGAAGCGGGACGCCGTCGAACTGGTCGCGGCCCGGGGTCGGTTGATGCGAGAGCTGCCTGAGGGCGGAGCCATGGTGGCGCTCGACGCCACCGAGGTGGAGGTGACCCGCGAGCTGACCGACGGGACGGCGATCGCTGCCGTGAACGGCCCGCGGGCGGTCGTGGTCTCCGGCATGGAGGAACCCGTCCTCGCGCTCGCCCGGCGCTTCGCCGCGCTCGGACGCCGTACGGTCCGGCTGCGGGTCAGCCATGCCTTCCACTCCCCGCTGATGGACCCGATGCTCGCCGAATTCGGCCGTGTCGTGGGCGGACTGACGTACGGTCGGGCCCGCATCCCGGTGCTGTCGGGGCTGACGGGACGCCTGGCCGCCGGAGACGATGTGCGGTCGGCCGAGTACTGGGTACGGCACGCCCGCGAAGCCGTGCGGTTCGGGGACGCCCTGCACTGGCTGGCGTACGACGGGCGGGTGACCGCGTTCGCCGAGATCGGGCCGGACGCGCACCTCACGACCCAGGCCACGACGGCTCTGGCCGAGAGCGGCAAGGACCCGCTGCTCACGGCCGCCGCCCGACGGGGCGCCCCGGAGCCGCGGACGCTGTTCGACGCGCTCGGTCGACTCCATGTCCACGGCGTGCCGGTGGACTGGCGACGGGTGTACGCGGACAGCGGCGCCCGGCGGGCCGACCTGCCGACCTATCCCTTCCAGCGGCAGCGCTACTGGCTGTCCGAGCCCACCGCCGACGCGGCAGCCGGTGCGGGCCATCCGCTGCTCACCCAGACGGTGACCGTGCCGGGCACGGAGCGTGTGCTGTGCGGTGGCCGGCTGTCCGGCGCGGCCCAGCCGTGGCTGCGCGACCATGTCGTGGGCGGCCACGCCCTGGTGCCCGGGGCCGCGTTCGCCGACCTGGCGCTCCATGCCGGTGACGCGTGCGGTGTCGCTGTACTGGAGGATCTCGCCCTTCTCACCCCGCTGTTCCTCCCCGCCGCCGACGACGAGGGGATCCAGGTCCAGGTGGCCCTGGGAGAGCCGGACGGTGCCGGGCGGCGCACGGCGGACGTGTACGCGCGGCCGGAGGAGTCCGGTGCGCTCGGCGCCTGGACGCACCATGCGACCGGTCGGCTCGGACCCGCGGTTCCGGGTGCGCTGGAGCGCCCGGCCCCGCTCGGCGCGTGGCCGCCGCCCGATGCCACGCCCGTGGATCTCACCGGCGCCTACGAACGGCTGGCCGCCACCGGTCTCGCGTACGGGCCTGCGTTCCAGGGCGTCACGGCCCTGTGGCGGCGAGGCGAGGAGCTGTTCGCCGAAGTCGGCCCGGTGTCGCTCCCGGAGGCCAGGCGTCACGCCCTCCACCCGGCGCTGCTGGACGCCGCCCTGCATGCGGGACTGCTTGCCGAGCCGCCCCACGGACCGGCCCGGCTTCCGTTCGCCTGGCAGGGCCTGACGCTGCACGCGGCCGGGGCCACGGCACTGCGCGTACGCATCAGGAACACCGGCCCGGACACGGTCGGCCTCGACCTCGCCACGCCCTCGGGTGCGCCCGTGGCCCGGCTGGAGTCGATGACGACCCGACCTGTGCCGAAGACGGGTGTCGCCCCGGTCGGAGAGCTGTACAGGCTGCGGTGGACCGGCGTTCCGGCTGTCGGCGAGGGACCTGCCGTCGCGGTGGGGGAACCCGACGACCTGGGGCTGGCCGCCTTCCTGCCGCAGCGGGACACGGCGTCCGGGTCCGCGGACGCTCCGGAGGTGGTCGCGGTGTCCTTGTCCGCCCGCGCCGGCGAGGGGACCGACCCCGCCGCCGCGGCCCACGCGCTGGCCGTACGGGCACTGGATCCGCTGCGTGCGCGGCTCGCCGGTTCCGGGCGGCTGGCCGTGGTCACACGTGGTGCCGCCGACGCGGCGCCGGACCTGCCCGCCGCGACGGTCTGGGGGTTGCTGCGGGCCGCGCAGGCCGAGTACCCCGGTCGGCTCACGCTCGTGGATGTGGACGGCCGGCCCGAGTCGCTACGGCTGCTGCCCGCCGCCCTCGGCACGGGCGAACCCCAACTGGCCATCCGGGACAGCTTGCTGAGTATCCCTCGGCTCGCGACCACGCCCGGGGCGGCGGCGGACGACTCCCTCGGCCGGGGCACCGTCCTGATCACCGGCGGCACCGGCTCCCTGGGCGCGCTGCTGGCCCGGCATCTGGTCGATCGGCACGGCGTACGGCATCTCGTGCTCGTCAGCCGGCGGGGAGAGCGGGCGCCGGGGGCGCAGGCGCTGCGCTCCGCGCTCGAAGGAGCGGGGGCGCGGGTGGACCTGGTGGCGTGTGACATCACCGAGCGGGATCAACTGACGTCCCTCATCAAGGAGTTCGGGCCCGACCTCAGCACCGTGGTGCACACGGCCGGGATCCTGGACGACGGCGTGCTGGAAGCGATGAACCCCGAGCGGCTGGCGGCCGTCCTGCGGCCGAAGGCCGACGCGGCCTGGCAGCTGCACGAGCTCACGAAGGATCTGCCGCTGTCGCAGTTCGTCCTGTTCTCCTCGGCCGCCGGGCTGCTGGGCAATCCCGGCCAGGCCAACTACGCGGCGGCGAACTCCTTCCTGGACGCACTCGCCCGTCACCGCACCGCCCTCGGCCTGCCCGCGCTGTCCCTGGCCTGGGGCCCTTGGGCCGACGACGACGGGATGGCGGCGCGCGCGGGCCGGGTGCACGGCGGGGCGGTGCGGGCGGTCTCCCCGGAACAGGCGCTGGCCCTGTTCGACGCCGCGCTCGGCGACGCGGAGCCGGTCCTCGCACCACTGCCGCTGGACCGCTCGCCGGCAGCGCTGCCCGCCGGGACACCGGTTCCGCCGCCGCTGCGGGGACTGCTGCGCCCTGCCCGGCCGACGGCCTCGTCCGCGGCGGCTGACGGAGTGGTGGGCGGGCGGGAAGAGGGGGTGGTGGAGTCGGAGGGTGTCGCCGGGGCCTGGCGGGAGCGCCTCGCGGCACTGCCGTCGTCCGAGCGGGCGCCCGCGCTGGTGGAACTGGTCCGCGCCGAGGTCGCCACGGTGCTCGGTCATGCCGAGGCCGAGGCCGTCGACCGTGACTTCCCGGAGCTGGGTCTCGACTCGCTGATGAGCGTCCTGCTGCGCAACCGGCTGAGCCTGCTCGCAGGGATCCCGCTGGCGGCCACCGTGGCGTACGACTGGCCGAGCGCGGAGCGGCTCGCGGATCACGTGTACGCCGAGCTGAGCGGCGCCCTGGCCGACGACGCCGCTGCCGCCGGGCCGCTGGAGGGCGCTCGGCGTCATGAGCCGACCCGCCCCGACGTCCCGCCGGTCGAGCGCCGGCGCGCAACCGGCAGGTCACTGCCGACCCTCTACCGGCGGGTCTGCGAGACGGGCGACGTCGTCTCCGCGATGCACCTCCTCGTGAGCGCGTCCCTCGCCGCACCCACCTTCGGCCACGACGAGCATGCCCGGCACGCGCTACCGCCGCTGCGACTGGCCTCGGGGGCGGACGGTCCGGCACTCGTCTGCGTTCCCGGCTTCGCCACCAACCTCGGTCGGCCCTGGTACGCGGGGCTCGCCGCCCCCTTCGACGGCGAGCGGGACGTCTTCGAACTGCGCCACCCCGGCGTCGACACCGGCATCGCCGTGGCACGGGACCTGGAGACGCTGGCCGCACTGCACGCCACGACCGTCCGGCGGCACCTCGGCGATCGCCCCTACGTCGTCGTGGGCCACTCCATGGGCGGTTCGGCCGCCCATGCGCTCACCGCCCGGCTGGCAGCCGACGGCGCGCCCCCGGCCGGACTCGTGCTGGTGGACTCGTACCACGTCACCCCTGAACTGGAAGCCGAGCCCTGGCTGCTGGCGTTGCCCGCCCGGATCCCCGCAGCCGTCGGCGAGCGGTTCGACAGCGCGGTGGACGATCTGACCTTGCTGGCGCTGGGCGCGTACACCCGTATGTTCCGCGGCTGGGACCCTCGACCCACGCGGGTTCCCACCCTGTTGGTGCGCGCCTGCGAGCCGCTGCCGGACATGCCGGAACGGTGGCGGTCGTCCTGGCCGCTCCCCCACGACACGGTGGACGCCCCCGGCAGCCATCTCGGTGTGCTGGAGGAGAACGCCCCGACGACGGCCCGGGCCGTGCGTGAGTGGATCGACGCGCTCGCTCCGGGCCGAGGAAGGGCCACGTGAGCGCCGCGACGGGCTTCGCCGCCCGTCGCGGTCTGCCCGAACGGGCACGTGACCTTGCCTCTGCTCCTCCTGAAGTCCGGCGGACGAAACGCTAGCGTCCCCTGGTGAGTATCAGGACCCCCGAGTCGCCACCCGAGCCCGGGGCCACGCGCACCCGGCGCAGACGCCGCCCCGGACCGTTCACGCTGCTCGTCCTGCCGGGGCTGACCGCCGTGCTAGGGGTCGCCGTGTTCATGACGGCGACGGGCCGGTTGACCACTCTTCTGTCGCCGGACCCGAACACGAACAGCGCGGTGGTCGCGGACGGCGCGGTCGCCGAGCACGTCGAGGATGCCTACGTCCCTTGGCTGCGTGCGGCGGCCAAGACGTGCACGGTTCTGAAGCCGTCCGTCCTCGCGGCCCAGATCGAACAACGCTCCAGCTGGGACACCGACTTCGCCACGCTCTCGGGTGAGACGGGGATCGCCGGGTTCACCGACGCGCAGTGGCGGACCTGGGGCAAGGACGAGGACGGCAACAAACGCTCCTCGCCCCGCGACCCGGTGGACGCCATCGTGGCGCTCGCCCGCGAGGACTGCGCTCTCGCCAAGAAGGTCACCCGTCTCACATCCCGTGGAACGGTCACCGGAGAGCCCCTCGATCTCACCCTCGCCGCCTACACGGTGGGCACGGACGAGGTGACCCGGGCGGGGCACGTCCCCACGAAGGCACGGACCTACGTCACCGAGGTCAAGGCGCTGTTCCCGCGCTACAAGACGTACGACCGGGTGGAGAGCGGGAGTTCCGGCAGCGGGGCGGCGAGTGCGGTGCTGGCACCGCCGCTCACCTCTCTCGTGGTCACCTCACCCTTCGGCACACGCCAGCACCCGCTCACCGGTGTGACCAAGCTGCACACGGGCGTCGACTTCGCGGCGGCCCAGGGGGCTCCGATATCCGCCGCACGGCAGGGGCAGGTCGTGTTCGCGGCGATGACCAAGGCCTACGGCAACCGCATCGTGATCGATCACGGCACCATCGGCGGGAGACGGCTGGAGACGACGTACAACCATCTGTCGGCCCTTCAGGTCACCTCGGGCCAGAGCGTCGACGCCGGAACGGTGATCGGTTTCGTCGGCTCGACCGGCCTGTCGACCGGCCCGCACCTCCACTTCGAGGTACTCGTCGACGGAACGTACACCGACCCGATGCCATGGCTCGCCGCCGGCTCCTGACGGCGCCTTGAGCCGGCCGCTTCCTGCGCGGGCGGTCCCGCGCGGGAAGCGGCCGACCCGTCACGAGGCGGCTTCGCGCTCGTACGGTGTCAGGGGCGGGCCTTCCAGGGGCGGCGTCTTCCGGCCGAGGTAGACCAGCGCGAGCATGTCGGGCATGAGCAGTCGGGCGGGTGGCTTTTCCATACTCATCACGTCCAGCAGGATGCGCAGGGCGTGGGGGTTGCGCGAGCCGGCGTCGACGGCCTTGTCGACGAAGGCGGCGAGGGTCCGTTCGAGCCGGGTGGGCGGCTGGTCGCTGGCGTCCGGGTAGAACACGTCCTGGCCCACGGCCAGACTCCAGGCGTTCTCGACCGGCCGTGCCGCGGCCTTCTGGACGCGCCGGGCGGTACCGGCTGCGCCGAGGCCCTGTTCCCGCAGGACGCCGCGCAGGGCGATCACGCTCTGCGCGGCGGCGCTCAGCCCGTGGCCGTAGACGGGGTTGTAGCCGGCGACGGCGTCGCCGAGCACGGCGAAGCCTTCGGGCCAGCGGGCGGCTTTCTCGTAGTACCTCCGCTTGTTGGCGGTACTACGAGTGGTGATGACGTCGGTCTCGGGTTTGGCGTTCGCGAGCAGTTCACCGATGACGGGGTGCGGCAGGCTCAGGGCGAAGGACATGAACGCGTCGTTGTCACTGCTGGGCTGCCCGCCGCGGGATCCGCAGAGCGTCACGAGCCATCGGCCGCCCTCTATGGGCACGATGACACCGCCCCGGCCGGGGATCCGGCGGGGATCGGCCTGGACGTTGACGATGGGAAAGCCGTCCGCGGCGCTGCCGGGTGCGCGGTAGATCCTGCTGGCGTAGCCGATACCGGCGTCGACCGTACGCTCCTGGACCGCGGGGAGTCCGAGTTCCCGCAGCCAGACCGGGGCACGGCTGGCGCGTCCGCTCGCGTCGATCACCAGGTCGGCCGGGAGGGATGTCTCGGACTGATCCGCGCGTACCCGGACGCCGGTCACCCGGTCCCCGTCGCCCAGCAGAGCGAGCAGTTCGGTCTCCTGGAGGAGGGTGATGCGGTGGTCGCGCAGAACCCTGGTGCGGATCACCGCGTCGAGGAGGTCACGGCTGCACAGGAGGTTGGTGTGGCGGGCGTGGGTGAATCTGCGGAACCACTGCCCCGAGGGGGCCTTGGACACCAGGTCGGCCATGATGCGCGGTGTGTGGGCGCCTTGGTCGACGAGTTGGTCGACGATGCCGGGCAGGAGGTCATCGAGGGCTTTCACGCCGCCGGACCAGAGCACGTGGGCATGACGGGCCTGCGGCAGTCCCTTACGGGGGTGTGGCCCGTCGGGCAGCACGTCGCGTTCGATGATCCGCACGTCTGCGAAGTCGGCGAGCACGGCCGCGGCGAGCATGCCCGTCATGCCCCCTCCGATGACCACCGCGGTACGGCGGGAGGCGGTTCTGGCGGACGACGACATAGGGTGCACTCTTTTCTGTTGCGGGGAGCGGGAGTCTCAGTCACGGCCGACGGCCGTACGGGCGGCGGCCTGCCGTCGTGCTCGGGCGACAATCGGGGACGAGGACAGCGCGCGCGACAGCAGTACCATCCGTTGCGGTCTGGAGATGGACTCCAGGGTTCCCGCTCTCGCCGGTACCTCCGCGCGACCGTCTTGGAGGACCTGTACACGGGCCGCGGCCAGCATGGCCGCCTCGGCCACCACCGTGGCCTGGTGCGGTGACCGGGCTCCGGAGGCGCCCTCGGCGGCGAGCGACGCCACGGCCTCGGTGTACGCGGTCGTGCGCACCTGGTCGTCGAGATAGGGCGCGCAGGCCAGAACGCCGTCCCAGATGGCGATCTCCTGGCGTGCCAGGCGCACGACCGGTGGGTCCCACCAGCGGATGATCCCCTCGGTCGGCGCGCGCAGCGTCTGCAGCTCCGCCCAGAGGGGCTTCAGGAGCCGGTAGCGCTTCCACGCGCGCAGATTGTCGACCGCCGGCGGCCCGATCCGGGGGACGGCGAAGCCGGCGGCGGTGGTGACGCCGGCGAGCATGACGAGCGGTGGGGACACGTCGGTGGAGAGGAAATCCCAGTCCACGCCGTTCCAGCGGGCGGCCATGGCCGTGTACTTGGCGATCTGGTAGCCCGAGTCGAACGTCAGGCCGACGATGAGCAGGATCAGACCGACTCGGGTCACGCCGCGCACCTCTCGCAGCCAGCTCATGCTCATGACGGCGAGAGCGACGGTGGCGGCCGTGTGCGCGACCATGTACAGCATGATCATTTCCCGCATGCAGGGCGTGTTGGCGTAGTACGTGTCCAGGTCCTGGGTCCGTTCCACGGGGACCTCGGCCAGGCCGAACAGGACCCAGATTCCCGCGATGACCAGTGTGTAGACGCCCAGTACGAGCCGGGCGGCGCGCTGTTGCGTCTCAGGGGGGCCGCCCTTCCACCGGATCATGAGGACGAGGTAGCTCGCACTGAGCGCCGTCATGCCGGCGTACACCAGCGGGGCGCTGAAGTTCGCGACGCCTGTCGCGTCATTGACGTACCGGATCGTGGGCGGAGCGGACAGCACACACACGGCGGAGCCGACCAGCAGGATCGCGTTGCTCGGCGCGACCAGGGAATCCCGCCACAGGCCCGTGCCCGCCGACAGCTTCAGTCCCGCGGCGACCAGGAGAAGAACGCCGGGTATGTAGAAGACGATGCCGCTGTCCACTAGGCCTGCCTGCCTTCCGGGGATGTACGTGGGACCGGTCGATCGGACGGCGGAAAGGGCGTCGTGGCCCGCCGTGACGTGTCCGGTGGCGGGACGGACCGGCGCGGAGGCACGCCGTGCGGGCTCATGACGGGGTTCTTTCGTCAGCGGGGGCAGCGGCGGCCGCGCGGGCCGCCGCGACGATGGGGGACGTACGCAGCGCCTGCGCCACACCCGTCAAGGTGGCGCGCGCCATGAGGCCCGCGGAGTGGTCGAGTACGGCGGTTTCGGCGGGCCTGCCGTCGGGGTGGACCCGAACGGCGGCGGCGATCATCGCGGCGAGGCCGATGCGGGAGGCGTCCTCGTCGCCGTGTCCCGCGGACCGAGCCGCTGACTGCGCCCGGGCCCGGATCCGCTCGTCGAGATGCGGGCGAAGAAGGTTCAGCCCGTCCTGAATGCCGGCCTCACGCCGGGTGAGCCGCACGGCGTACGACGAATGCCAGGGGATCGGAGCGGCGAGCGGACTCCCGGGAGAGGCGCCGCCGAGTTCGTGCCACAGCGGGCCGAGGCGCCGCCAGGTCACCACGGTGCGCCGGAGCAGGCCCAGCCGCGGCCCGAACAGCGGCACCGTGAAGCCGACGGTGGCGACGGTGGCGGCCAGGCTCGCCATGCCGGGCGCCAGGCTGGTGCTCAGCACGTCCCAGTCCCCGCCGGACCACCGCGCCGCCACCGCGGTCAGCTTCAGGGTGCTGAAGGACAGGTCCAGCAGCCATCCGGCCACGAGGAGCCACAGTCCGGCCCGCAGCCATCCGCGCACCTCCAGCGCCCAGCGCCGGCACAGCGCCGTGGTGGCCACCGCCGCGGTGATGTGACCGAGCAGGTACAGCGCGATCATCTGCCCGATCCAGGGCGTGGTGGCGTAGTAGGTGTCGAGGTCCGTACGGCGCTCGACGGGGGCGTGCCCGGCCACGAAGAGGACGACGATCAAGGTGATCAGCACGCTGTAGCCGATCTGCCAGCGTCGGGCGAGGCGGCGTACGTGGTCGGCCGGCCCGCCGCGCCAGTGAAGGATCAGCAGCAGGCAGGCGGCGCTGTAGGCGCTGACGATGACGTAGTCCAGCGGGGCGGCGAGGTTCGGGATGCCGCTCGCTCTGTTCACGGCGGCGACGGTGGGCGGGGCGGCGAAGAGGAATCCGGCACCGCCGAGGAAGATCACCCAACAGACCGAACGGACCAGGGGGTCGCGCCAGGTTCGGATCAGATCCGGCAGTTTCACTCCGAGGCCGGCCCACAGGGCCAGCGCGGGTATGTAGTAGCGCGAGGCGTTCACGGCTCAGACCTGGGACCGGCGGTGTCCCAGTGAGGCGCCGATCCGGCCGGCGATCTGGGACCGGTCCGTGGCGAGGCTGTCCGGTTCCCCATCCAGCCAGATCCGCAGCTGCGTCACCGCCCGCAGGGCGAAGGTCTCGGCTTCCTGCTCCGACCGTTCGTGGAACTCGGTCCGCGCGGCCACGGCCCTCACCGTCCGCTGCACATCGGCCCGGTCGCTCAGCACGCGTGCGGCGACGGGGATCCCGGCGGCGTGGTGGCCGCAGTCTCCCTTGATCATGTGCCAGATCTCGTGGCAGAGGATGGCCAGTTGGTGGACGGGCGCCGCCCGCTTGTCGACGAGGACGATGTCGTGGTCCGGCATGTCGAGCCACAGTCCCGTGGCGGTGCGGTGCGGGAACTCCTCTTTGAGGAGGACGACCTCACGCCCCCTGATGTCGGCGACCACGGCGATGAGCGCGTCGAACAGCGCGTCAGGAGCGGCGGGTACGGGCAGGCTCACTCCGTCGGCCAACTGGCCGATCAGGTTCCGCATCTCCTTGGCTCTGCCTGTGCGCACCGCTCTCCCCCGCGAACTACCTCAGCATGGGGCACCGTCGCACGACGCCCGCCGATCCCACCCTGCCTGCACCCCTCGGCCGAAGGTACGCCCAACTCGGCCTGTCAATATGCCAAACAAGGTGCCTTGTCGGCCACGCCAGGGTCTGCGGTGTGCAGCAAGCTGCGGGGGATCAAATACCGATCAAACGGGATACACGCGCATCCGGGACTGGCGCGTCCGATGCGTTCCGGACGCGCTCCGGCCCGCGCGCAGGACGCCTGCCGGTGGTCGCGCCCGGCGGACGGCGCGGCGTGGGCTTCCCGCCCCGGGCGGCGACGTGCCTGCGTACGACCGGGTGCCCCCACGATCAGTGCCCTTCGGTGTGCGCACTGTCCGATTCCGAACCGCGTACCCGCTGCGCGTTTCTGCGCTGCAGGATGGTGTCGATCCAGTCAGTGACCAACTGAAGCTCTTCTTCGGCCAATTGAGGGGCGCGCGCGGCCAACTGCCTCAGTCCGTGTGTACTGCGCAGCCGAGCCATCGGATCGGCCGCCTCTCCCTCCAGGCCGCGCAGGACGGACTGGAGAGCGTGGTCGAGCGAGGCCTGCGGTTCGGCGGAGAGCCAGCCGTTGGGCTGGCCGAAGAAGAACGTCTCGATGCCGGCCTGGGTGGACGCCAACGGGCCACCGGAGCGGGCCGGGCGCCGCTCCCCCGTCTGCTGCGAGGGCACCTGGCCCGAGGACACCTGCTGCGAGAGCACCTGCTGCGAAGTCACCTGCGGCGAAGGTGTCTTCCGGCGGCTGTTGACGAGGTTCGACAGGGATGCCCGGGAGGCCCCGTAGGAGGCGGCGATCTCGTCGTAGGAGTGACGGGTCCCGTCGGGGCGCAGGCGCGTCTCGCGCAGGTGGACGATGCGGCGGACGATCCGGTCGGTGATGTCCTCGGCGGGTGGTTCCTCGCCGTCCAGGAGCATCCGGACGACGTCTCGCGGGACGCCGCTTTCGCTCGAGAGCTGTTCCACGTCGAGCACGTCGTCGCGGCTTCGCCCGTCCCCGATGAGGGAGCCGATCCGGCTGAGGGTCTCGGCGAGCGCTCGGCGCGTTTCTCTCACCGGCGGGTCTCCTGGTGTCGGACGGGGGGAACTGCACGTTGACTTCCGGGACTTTATCCGTTGCCGGGCCCGGCCAGCCAGAGCGGAAGATACTCCAATAGCCGTACTCGGCTAGAGCAGTTGACATGAATGGCCGGGGATTGCAGGATCACGACACGACGTGCGGACCGGTCGTCACGCCGCGGGGATGGGGGAGCCCGCGTGTGCTCCGACGCGGGTCCCACGGAGTGTTCCGGGCTGCGGCGGTACACCATCACGGGGTGTGCGGTCGCAGCCCGGGCCGATTCCCGACGACGTCGGCCGCGTCGCGCGCAGGAGCCGCAGCTCACGGAAGAGCCGCGTCGCACGGAGGCGGCAGCGAACGGAGGCGGCAGCGCGTGGAGGCGGCATCGGCGGGCGTTGCCCGGACAGCAAGCGCTCTCTAGACTCCCGTGCGATGAACGCGGAAACCGCTCTCGATGACGCCTACTTCGACTTCTGCCCCTGGGACTTCGCAGGCCGTGCCTCCGCCGGGCAGCGGGACGCGCAGGACGCGCACCAGCGACGGCTGGCGGAATCAGGCGCGCGTCTCGGGCCGCGTTGTTACGTCTCTCCGGCCGCCGGGGTCTTCACCGACACACTCCGCCTGGGCAGCGACTCCTACATCGCCGGGCACGCCTACGTCACCGGTGAGGTGACCGCGGGCGACGACTGCACGGTCAACCCGTACGCCACGGTCCGGGGCCGGGTCACCCTCGGTGACGGGGTCCGGATCGGCGCGCACAGTTCGCTGCTCGGCTTCAACCACGGCTTCGCCCCAGACCTGCCGGTGCACCGGCAACCCCTCACCAGCAAGGGCATCACCGTCGGCGACGACGTGTGGATCGGCTCGCACGTGGTCGTACTGGACGGGGTGGCGATCGGCGACCACTGCGTCGTGGGCGCGGGCGCGGTCGTCACCAAGGATCTCGCGCCGTGGACGGTCGCGGCGGGCAACCCGGCCCGCCCCCTGCGCGATCGCCGCGCCCAAGGCGGACCACGACGGGGTCGAGCGGCCTCGGGCGAGCTGCCGGGGGGACTCTCGGACGACCTGTCGGTCGACCGCCCGGGGCACCTGTCGGGCGACCTGGGGGACGCCGTCGCCCGGTTCGCGGAACGGGCCCGGGCGCAGGCCGCAGATCTCGTCGCCCGGTGCTGGGACCCTGACACCGGTCGCTACGCCGACCGGCCGGGCGCTCCCGCGACCGTTCGAGCGCACTGCGACGCCGTCGAGATCGCCGACCTGCTGCTGGGCTCCCCTCCGGAGCAGTTGGCCGCCGACGAACACGCCGCGCGGCTGCGCGCTCTTCAGGATCCGGGCAGTGGGCTGGTGCCCGAGTTCGCTCCGGACGGCGGTGGGGGCGTGCTTCCCGCCCCGGCCGCCGACGGCTGGATCGATGACGGCACCGCCGAGTACCACGTGCTGGCCGTGGGCTACGCCCTGGACCTGCTGGGCTCCCGCCTCGCCCAACCAGTGCACGTGGTGCGGCGCATGACAGCTGGTCAGCTGCTCGCGCGACTGGAGTCACTGCCGTGGCGGACGCGGACCTGGTCCGCCGGTGCGTGGGTGGACTGCTGGGCGACCGGCGCCCATCGCAATCTGGAGCTCGGCGTCGAGGACGGGGAGCCGGGGACGCTGGAGGCGCTGTTCGGCTGGCTCACCACACGGGTGGACCCGTGGACGGGGATGTGGGGCACCGCCGGGTCGCCCGCCGCGGGCCGGTTGCAGCTGGTCAACGGCTACTACCGGCTCACCCGGGGCACCTACGCCCAGTTCGGGCTCGATGTGCCCTACGCGGAGCGGGTCGTGGACACCGTACTGGCCCATGGCCGCGATCAGCGCTGGTTCGCGGCCGGCCGCGAGAACGCCTGCAACGTGCTGGACGTGGCCCATCCCCTGTGGCTCGCGGGACGGCGCGGCGGGCATCGGGCGGCCGAGGTGCGGGCGTGGGCCGAGGAACAGCTGACGCGGGCGCTGGGGCGGTGGCGGGACGGCGCCGGATTCGGTTTCGGTCCGGCGGGCGAGGGCGGTGGGGGTCCGGGCCGCGAGCCGGGGCTCCAGGGCACCGAGATGTGGCTCGCGATCGTATGGCTGCTCGCGGATCTGGTGGGCGTGGCGGACCGGCTCGCGTACCGGCCGCGCGGCGTCCATCGCCCGGAGCCTGCCCGGTCGCCGGGGTTCGCGACGCCGGGGTAGCCCGCGTGGAACGCCGCGTCCCGCGGGAGCGTGCGCGTACGGTTGAGCCGCGCGGTGCGCCACCCCCTGGCATGCTGCACCCATGCCGACGCCCATACAGCCGTCCTCGTCCACCGAAGCCTCCGCCACCTCGGTCAACGGCCTGCGCCTACAGGCACGTTCGGTGGGACAGCGCATCCACGGCGCTGGGGACGTCCTGCACGACGTGTCCCTCGACGTCGCGCCCGGGCGGCTCACCGTGATCGCCGGGAGCAGCGGGGCGGGCAAGACGATCCTCTTGCAGACGCTCGCCGGGCTGCGCGCACCGACGGAGGGGACGGTCCTGCACGACGGGACGCGACCCGGCCCGCCGGGGCCCGAGTTCGGGTTCGTGCCGCAGGAGGACATCATCCACCGCGAGCTGCCGCTGCGCCGGACGCTGGTGTACGCGGCGGGTCTGCGCATGCCGCCGGGCACGACGCCCGAGTCCGTCGCGGCGGGCGTGGACCGGGTCCTGGAGGCGCTCGGCCTCTCCTCCCGGGCGGCGACGCCCGTGCGCGCGCTGAGCGGCGGGGAGCGCAAACGGGCCAGTATCGCCGCCGAGTTGCTCACCCGCCCCCGTGTGCTCTTCCTCGACGAGCCCACCTCCGGGCTCGACCCGGTGACCGGTGCCGCCCTGCTGCGGACCCTGCGCGCGCTGGCCGAGGACGGCACCACCGTCGTCCTCACCACTCACACGCTCGCCGATCTGCTCCGCGGCGACCAGGTGGTGTTCCTCTCCCCCGACGGCGAGGTCGCGTACGCCGGTGAACCGGGTTCGCTGCGCGGGGCGTTCGGGGTGGGCACGGTCGAGGAGGTGTACGAGGCGGTGGCCCAGGGCGTACGCGTCGAGCGCGCCGCGCCGCCGGACGACGTACCCCAAGCCGACACACCGTCGCCTCCGGTTCCCGTCCGGCGTGTCGGTGCCCTGCGTCAATGGGCGCTGCTCACCCGTCGCGGCACCGCGCTCCTCCTGCACAACCGGCTCTCCGTCGCCGTCCTCGCCGGTTCGCCGGTGATGATCGTGGCGATGTTCGCGGTGCTGTTCCGGGCGGGCGCTTTCGATCGCGTGGCGCCCGACCCCGGATCGACCGCGATGATCATGTTCTGGATCGCGTTCGGCGCGTTCTTCTTCGGCCTGACGTACGGGCTGCTGCAGATCTGCACGGAACTGCCCGTGCTGCGCCGGGAATGGCTGGCCGGGCTGCGGATCGGTCCCTACGTCGCGTCGAAGCTGACCACCATGCTGCCGGTGCTCGCGGTCGCCGACGTACTGCTGCTGGTGGTGCTGCGGGCGCTGGACCGGCTGCCCGCGGCGGGATGGGGCACGTACGGTTCGCTGTTCGTGTCGAGCGTGCTGGCCTCGGCGGCGGCCCTCGCGCTGGGCCTGCTGGCCTCGGCCGCGGTGACGGAGCCGGGCCAGGCGACGCTGATGCTGCCGCTGCTGTGCTTCCCGCAGGTGCTGTTCTCGGGGGCGTTCGTGCCGGTGCCGCGGATGACCGGTGCCGGGGAGGCGATCAGCTGGGCGATGACCAACCGGTGGGCGTTCGAGGCACTGGGCAGCGGCGTCGGCCTGGAGTCGCTGTGGCGCACGGGCGCGTCGCCCCTGGGACCGCCGCTGCTGGACTCGTACGGGGACTCGTTCGGTCATCCGGCGAGCCGCGGCTGGTTGATCCTCGCGGGGTTCGCGGTGCTGTTCCTCGCGGCGACGTGGGCGGTCCTGGTGCGCAAGTGCCGGGAGGGCGCGGTACGGAGCCGGGCGGGCCGCTGAGCGCCGGGCCCGGCGGCCACGGGCGGCTTCGGTGAACCGGCGGCGGCGTCCGCGGGGCGCGTCCGGATACCCGGACGCGCCGCCCCCGTACGCCGGGCTGCCCGTCGCCTCGACCGCCCCGCCCTCGGCGCAGCCCCTTCGCAGGCCCAGGACGACCGTCACCCCCGCCAGACCCTCAGCACCCCACCCGGGCCGCCAGCCCCGTCACCCCCGGTACCCGGTCGCGGTAGGTCTGGGTCACGAACGTCAGGAACGTCTCGATGTCCCTGGGCTGGGACGACACGCCCAGGGAGATGCGGACGGCACCCGCCGAAGGCAGCTCAAGCAGGTCCAAGTACTCCTCCATCGAACCGAGTTGCCTGCCCGCTGCCGAGCGCAGCCGGCGCAGCGGCAGTGCGAACGCCGCCTCGCCGGCACCCGGGTTGCAGAAGCAGCCGGTCCGCAGGGAGATGCCGCGTGCGGCGCTGTCCCGGGTGACGACGCGTTCGTCGACGATCCGGCCGTCCGCACCCAACAGGTTGAGCGCGACCGTGCCGCCACGGGCCGCCCCGGCGTCCAGGGGGCCGTACACGCGGGCCATCGGGGAACCGTCGCTGTGGCGCAACGCGCTCAGGCCGGTGAGCAGTTGGCCGGTGAGGGTAGAGACGTGGGCGTGCACCCGGTCCATGCCGAGGCGGTCGATCCACTCCAGCCCGGCGGTGACGTCCGGGACGGACAGGAAGTTCACCGTGCCGTCCTCGAAGGCCGCCTCGTCGTCCGCGAGGACGTGCCACTGGGCCTGCGCGCTGACCGCGTAGATCGTGCCACCCGAGAACCAGGGTCGGCGCAGCTTGGCGAGGGCCTCCCGGCGGGCGATCAGGCTGCCGATGCCGGTGGGGTGGCCGAAGACCTTGTACCAGCTGACCACGGTGAAGTCCGGGTGGAACCGGCCGAGGTCGAGCGGGTTCGTCGGCACGAAGGCGGCCGCGTCCAGCAGGACGTCGTAGCCCTGCTCCCTCGCCCGCGCGATCCACTCCAGCGGATGCTGGACGCCGGTGAAGTTGCTCTGGGCCGGGTAGGCCAGCAGCCCCCGCGGCCCCCCGCCACCACGCCGTCCCAGGCGGCTCAGGTGACGCCCGGGACCGCGTCCGCGCGCGGTGAGCGCGTCCCACAGCCGTTCCTCGTCGATCCGCAGTCCGGGCCCGCTCACGGGGACGTACGCCGTCGCGGCGCCCCTGGCCCGCGCGTACTCGCGCAGACCGTTGACCGAGTTGTGGTTGTCCAGCGACATCACCAGCCTGCTGCCGCGCGCGAACGGATACGCCTCGCCGACCAGGCGCAGCGCGCCCGTGGCGTTGGGCGTGAAGATCACGGCGTACTCGGCGGGGTCCGCGCCGAAGTGCCGGAGCACCGCACGGCGGGCCTCCGCGAGCAGCACTCCCGAAGCGCGGGAGGCCGGGCTCTCGGAGTGCGGGTTGCCGAATAACCCGCCGGTGATCCGTTCGGCACTCCCCGTGACGAGCGAGCGTGGCGGAAGCCCGGCGCCCGTGTGGTCGAGGTAGGTGTGGCCCCCCTCGTCGAGGTAGCCGAAGTCGCGCGCCCGCAGCCCGGCGAAGCCGTCCGCGTCCCCTTCGCCGGCGGCCGTGCCTCCGTAGGGCTTTTCGGTCGCGCGTATGTGGCCGTTACCCGGTGCTGTGTCCATGAGTTCCCTCCGCGCGGCCGGTCCTTCCCCATACCCCGGACCGACCCTCCATGAAGCTTCGCCAAAGGTATCCGTACGGACCGGCCCCTCCCCTGTGCCACGGCATCGAACAGTGATTGGGTGGGCGCGGCCAAACCGTTCGAACCGCAGGAGAACCCCGCAGTCATGAGCAACGCTTACACGTACGAGTACAAGGTCGTCACCTTCCGGGAGTCGCTCATCGGCGACGCGCTGGACAGCGACAAGCTGGAGAAGGTTCTGAACAAGCACGCCGGGGACGGCTGGGCGCTCAAGGCGATCACGTCCGCCGATGTCAAGGGCCGCATAGGCCCCGGCGCGGTGGAGGGGCTGCTCCTGACCTTCGAGCGACCCCTAGGATAGATCCGCTTATGCCCGTTTATGTCGTTGTATGGTGCGTAGGACGCCGAGGCGGGGGATGCTGGAGCTGATGAGACAGCGTATTCGCGGGTACTCCTGAGCCGTCGGAGGCCTTCCGGTGCGGAAGGCCTCCCTGGGCTGGGCGGGTGCCGGTCGCGTGCCGTACGCCACCGATATCCCGGAGTACTCGTCTCCAGCCGCTGTCTGCCAGTGAGGTCAGGACGGTACAGCGATGAAGAGCGACGGAACACTCGCCCGTGCGGTTGTCTCCAGCCACTCGGTGTTCGGAGCGCCCTGCTGGGTCAGCCTGGCCACACGCGATCTGCGGGCCGCGCAGGACTTTTACCACGCCGTGCTGGGCTGGGAGTGGCACACGGGCAGGCTGGGCAAGGACTACCGGTTCGCCCGGGCCAACGGGGTGCCGGTCGCCGGGGTCTCGGCGATGTCCGGCATCGGAGAGAGAATGGCCACGTGGACCCCGTATTTCGCGGTGGCGAGTGCGGACGAGACCGTGTCGCGCAGTCAGGAGCGCGGGGGTACGACCGCGGTGGGGCCGATCTCGTTCCCGCCGGGCCGGGCGGCTCTGCTGGCCGACCGGGACGGAGCGGTGTTCGGCATCTGGGAGGGCGAGCTGGTGGCCGGCTGGGAGGAGTGGCGCCGGGCGGCACCGGTCTTCGTACGGCTGCACACCCGTGACGCCTTCGACGCCGCCATCTTCTACGCGGAGGTCCTGGAGTGGGCGTCCTCGGCCCCCGGGTCCTGCGAGGTGCGCTACGAGGACAACGAGGTCGTGCTGCGCAGCCGGGGCGACGTCGTGGCCCGTATCCACTCCGGCGCGGTCGAGGCGGCGCCCGACCCGACGATCCGGCCGCACTGGCAGATCCACTTCACCGTCGACGACGTCGAGGCCGCCGCCCGCGCCGCCCGCGCCCACGGCGGCACGGCCCACCAGCAGGGCCTCGGCTCGACCGAGGCCATCCTGACCGACCCCGACGGAGCGCACTTCACCGTCACCTGCAAGAGCGCCGCGTAGCTCATCGGGCCCCGGCTGCCAGCGCGTCCCCCAGCGCCGTGCGCTCGTAGAGGACGTACTGCCCCTGTCGGTGCGACACCAGCAGCCCGGCCTCGCGCAGCACCGAGAGGTGGGACGAGACGGACGAGAGGGCCAGACCGTGGCGGTTCGCCAGGGTCGTGGTCGAGGCGGGACCGTCGAGGCCGACGAGGACGGCGGCGCGGTGGGGTCCGAGCAGCCGGGCCAGCGCGGCGGGCGCCTCGTCGGGAGCGGCACCGGTCGGCGGGCCGCCCGTGCCCCGGGCCGGATAGATCACCGTCGGCTGCCAGGGCCGGGCGAAGCCGCTCACCGCGTCCGGCCGCACGAAGACACTGGGCATCAGCAGCACACCCCGCCCGTCGGCCCCCTGCGCCTCCTTCAGGTCGGCGTACATGCGCAGGGTGAGGGTGTCGTCCGCCCACCCGATCTCCGGGTGCAGGTCGCCGAAGAGCGCCTCGAGGCCGCCGTCCGCCAACTGCCGTGAGCGGTAGGCGATATCGGACTCCAGGAGCGCCTGGTGGCGGGGCCAGTCCGGCGCGAGGAGCGCGTGCCAGGCCCGCTCGGTGAGGTCGGCGAGGCGCCGCACGGTGCCCGCCGGGTCCTCCAACGCCGCCCGCCCGTACGGCGATGCGGCGGCGCCGGGTGTGCAGGCGAGCGAACGCGCCAGTTCCGTACGGGCCATGGCGGGGTCGGTGGCGCGCATCAGGGCCAGCTCCTCCTCGAAGGAGGCGTTCGGCGTCCGTGGCGGCGGTCCGAGGAAGTCCGGGGTGTAACCGCCCTTGCGGGGGATGAACAGCCACAGCTCCGCCAGGTCCAGGCCCGCCACGATGCCGCGCACGCGCCGCAGCCAGTCCCGGTGGAAGGCGTGCCGGTCCGGGCGCCGCAGCATGCGCAGCGCCTCGTGCGTCTGGCAGAGCGGGGACACCGCGAACCGGCAGCGCGTCAGATCGCCGGTGCCGAGGTGCAGGGTCAGCGGCAAAACAGTCTCCGACGGGTCTTCGGCCGAGCTCACGGGGTCGGGAGGGGCGATTCGGCTCCAGCCGAAAGAGTAGTGGGCCGGGCGGCGGCACCGCAGGCTGGCCCGTGGCCGCCTCCGGCCGCCCGCCCCCCTTCAGCACCCCCTCAACACCCCTTCGCAGAAAGGCTCGTGGATGGCGAGCGTTCGTCTCAAGGCCTGGCGCAGGGCCGCCGTCGTCGCCGCGCTCATGCTGGCCGCGTTCACCTTCAACACCACGGAGAATCTGCCCGTCGGACTGCTCCCGCTCATCGCGGAGGACCTGCGTGTGTCGCTCTCCTCCGTCGGGCTGCTGGTCACCGGGTACGGCCTGACCGTGGCCGTCGTCTCGCTGCCCGTCGCCCACCTGACCCGGTCGATCCCTCGCCGCCAGCTGCTGTCGGGCCTGCTGGGACTGCTCGTGGCGGCCAGCTGGATGTCGGCGCTGAGCGGTGTCTCGTACGGCTTCCTGCTCGCGGCGCGGATCGCGACCGCGCTGGCCCAGGCACTGTTCTGGGCGGTCATGGGTCCGGTCGCCGTGGGGTTGTTCCCGCCCGAGCGGCGCGGGCGGGTGATCGGGCTGCTGTCCGTCGGGGGCTCGCTCGCCACGGTGCTCGGGGTTCCGGCGGGTACCTGGCTGGGCGGGCACAGCGGCTGGCGTGCACCCTTCGTGGTGCTCGGCGCGTTCGGCCTCGTCACGCTCGTCGCCGTCGCCGTCCTGCTGCCGACCTCGCGCCCGGACGCGGGGCACGCGGCGTACGGGGCGACTCCCGACGTCCGCCGGTTCGCCGTGGTGCTGGCGACCACCGCGCTGTCGGCCACCGGCGCCTTCGCTGGATTCACGTACGTCGTCGCCTTCCTCGACGAGGTGAGCGGTTTTCCCAGGGATTCCGTGAGCGCCGTGCTGCTGGCGTTCGGGGCGGCGGGCATCGCGGGCGTCACGGCGGCAGGACCGCTCCTCGACCGCTTCCCGCGCGCGACCCTGACGGTCCCGGTGGCGACCCAGGCGGTGGCGCTGCTCGGGCTGTACGTGGACGGCGGGCGCAGCGAGGTGGCGGCCGTCGCCCTGATGATGCTGCTGGGCGCGTCGGTGGGGCCCGTCGTCATGGCCACGCAGAGCCAGGTCCTCCACGTCGCACCCGGGCGCACGGAACTCGCCCTGGCGGCGAACTCGGCCGCCTTCAACGCGGGCGTCGCGGCGGGTGCGCTGAGCGGCGGCGCCCTGCTCCACGCCGCCGGGGTGCGTGGCACGTTCCTGTTCGGCGGAGTGCTCACACTCGGCGCCCTGGCCGTACTGACCTGGCCCGCGACCGGCTCGTCGCGGGCCAGGGCCTGTCCGGCGGATCAGGTCGGAGGAAAGTGACGGCGTCTTCCAACCCCGCGTCTACGGCGTAAGCTCGCGTCTCCGGCATGATCCGCCGGACAAGCCCTGGGCCGGGCGGTCAGGGCAGTGGTTCGGCGGTGGGCACCATCGGCGACTGGTAGCCGCCGCTGGCCAGCATCCGCACTTCCCCCGCTGTGCTGATCTCGGCGCGGAGTATGCCGGTGGGGTCGCAGTACACCGGGTTCCCGCCCGGTCCAAGGGTGTCGGTCCGTTCGACGACCACCTCGTCGGTGATGACGCCGACGCCTGATTCCTGATGGGTGAAGATCAACCGGTAGCGGTCCGGAGTGTGCATGACGACCTCCCGTACCCGAGACAAGCCAGAGTTACATAGGCGGGCAAATCGACCCCCCTCCATGATGCGGCCAGATCAGCCCGACAGCAGCACTCGCCGAGCGGCCCGTGCCACGGGCCCCGACCGGCCTCTGTCACACCGTGCGCCGCCTCTCGCCTCGGGGCGCCCGGCAGTGTAGACATAGGCACATGGTCCGGCTCTTGGGTCGATCCCGGGCTCGGTCGACCCCTCGCCCAGGCGGTCCGCGCGCGGGGCGCAGACCCGCGTGGGGACCGCGGTCGGCGCTGGGCGGGCGCAGCGTCGCGGGCCAGGTGTTCGTGCTGCAAGTGGTGATCGTGCTGCTGCTGATCGTCTCGGCGGTGGTGGCGCTGGTGCTGCAGGTACGGCACGACAGCACGCAGGAGGCCCGCAATCGTTCGCTGGCCGTCGCCGAGACGTTCGCCCACGCGCCCGGCATCCGTGAGGCGCTGAGCAGCTCCCACCCCACGCTCGTGCTGCAGCCGCAGGCCGAGGCCGCCCGCAAGCAGTCCCACGTGGACTTCATCGTCGTGATGAACACCGACGGGATCCGCTACACCCACCCCAAACCGGACCGGATCGGCAAGAAGTTCGTCGGGAACACCGCCCCCGTGCTGGCCGGCCACTCCATCACCGAGGAGATCAACGGGACCATCGGGCCGCTGGTGCAGGCCACGGTTCCCGTCAAGGCACCCGACGGCAAGGTCGTGGGCATGGTGTCGGCCGGTATCACGACCGCCAACGTGGGCGGTGTCGCGGACCGGCAGCTGCCCCTCCTGCTGGGCGCCGCGGCCGCCGCCCTCGCCCTCGCCCTCGGGGGTACGGCGCTGGTGAGCCGACGCCTGCTGCGCCAGACACACGGCCTGGGCCCGTACGAGATGACCCGCATGTACGAGCACCACGACGCGGTGCTGCACGCCGTCCGCGAGGGCGTGATCATCGCCGGCGGCGAGGGACGGCTGCTGCTCGCCAACGACGAGGCACAGCGCCTCCTCGACCTGCCCCCCGACGCCGAGGGGCGGCATGTCCTGGAACTGGGCCTCGAGGCGGACACCGCCGAGCTGCTGTCCTCGGGACGGATCGCCACGGACGAGGTGCACCTGGTCGGGGACCGGCTGCTGGCCATCAACCAGCGGCCCACGGACCTCCAGGGCGGCCCGCCCGGCAGTGTCGCCACCCTGCGCGACTCGACCGAGCTGCGCGCGCTGTCCGGCCGGGCCGAGGTGGCGCGCGAGCGCCTCAAGCTCCTGTACGACATCGGGGTGGGCGTCGGCACCAGTCTGGACGTGACCCGCACCGCCGAGACGCTGGCCGAGGTGGCCGTTCCGCGGTTCGCGGACTTCGCGACCGTGGACCTGGCGGACGCCGTACTGAACGGGGAGGAGCCCGACGGGGTCACCGAGTTGCGCCGCACCGCGTGCAGCGGTATTCGCGAGGACGCCCCGCTCTACCCGGTGGGCGAGAAGATCCGCTTCATCGCCTCCACCCCCCAGGCCCGGAGCCTGCGCACGGGCGAGGCCGTCGTCGAGCCCGACCTGGAAGAGGCCCCCGGCTGGCTCGCCCAGGACCTGGAACGCACGACGCAGGTGGTGGAGTACGGCATCCACTCGCTCATCACCGTGCCCCTGCGAGTGGGCCCACTGGTGATGGGCGTCGTCAACTTCTGGCGCTCCCGCAAGCCCGAGCCCTTCGACGAGGAGGAGCTGGCCCTCGCCGAGGAACTGGTCGCCCGTGCCGCCGTCTCCATCGACAACGCACGCCGCTACACGCGCGAGCACACCATGGCCGTGACGCTGCAGCGCAGTCTGCTGCCGCGCAATCTGCCCGAGCAGAGCGCCCTGGACATCGCCTACCGCTATCTTCCGGCGCAGGCGGGGGTGGGCGGCGACTGGTTCGACGTCCTGCCGCTGTCCGGCGCCCGGGTCGCCGTCGTCGTGGGGGATGTCGTCGGCCACGGACTGCACGCGGCGGCCACGATGGGACGCCTGCGGACCGCCGTCCACAACTTCTCCGCCCTTGACCTGCCGCCCGACGAGATCATCGGGCTCCTCGACGAGCTGGTCTGCCGCATCGACCAGGACGAGGCGTCGGCGGACCCCAGCGCCGCGATCACCGGCGCCACCTGCCTGTACGCCGTCTACGACCCGGCCTCCCAGCTCTGCACGGTCGCCCGGGCCGGCCATCCGCCCCCGGCGCTGATCCGTCCCGACGGCAGCGTGGAGTTCCCCGACGTGCCCGCCGGCCCCCCGCTGGGGCTCGGGGGACTGCCGTTCGAGACGGCCGAGCTCAAGCTGGCGGAGGGCAGCCGCCTGGTGCTCTACACGGACGGACTCGTCGAGGACAGGGAACGGGACATCGACGAGGGGCTCGAGCTGCTGCGCGCCGCCCTCACGGGGGCCGACCGGTCACCGGACGACACCTGCCAGGCGGTTCTGGACGCCCTGCTCCCTGACCGCCCGTGCGACGACATCGCCCTGATCGTCGCGGGCACCCGCGCGCTCGGCGCCGAGCACATCGCCGAATGGCAGGTGCCGTCCGAACCGGCGGCGGTGGGCGAGGTACGCGCCTCGGTCACCCGGCAGCTGGCGGAGTGGGGCCTCGACGACATGGCGTTCACCACCGAGCTGATCCTCAGCGAACTGGTCACGAACGCCATCCGCTACGGCAGTGGCACCATCCAGGTCCGCGTGCTGCGTGACCGCAGCCTGATCTGCGAGGTCTCGGACAACAGCAGCACCTCACCCCGCCTGCGGTACGCGGCCACCATGGACGAGGGCGGACGCGGCCTGTTCCTCGTCGCCCAGCTCGCCGAACGCTGGGGCACCCGCTACACCCCGGCGGGCAAGGTCATCTGGGCCGAACAACCACTGCCCTGAGCGGCTCACGGAAGGGCGCACGGTCTCGATCCGGTCCCCCGGCGCGACGAATTCCGCGGTTGCCGGTCCAATGGAGGTGACGGGATACACCGGTACGACATGTGCCGTCGCGTCCATGGGGCCCTGCGGCGGTGCGATGGAGGTCCGCGATGCCCACTGCTCTCCGGCTGCTGCCCGCCCTCTCCCCCGACCACAGGGAACGGCTGATGTCCCTGGCCCGGGAGGTCTCCTTCCCGGCGGACGGAAAGATCTTCGAGGCAGGGGGAATCGCGGACCGCTTCTGGGTGGTCCGCTCCGGAACGGTCTCCCTGTACCAGCGGGTCGTCGGCGAGCGCCGCATCTCCGTGGCGACGCTGGGGCCCGGCGATCTGCTCGGCTGGTCGTGGCTGTTCCCGCCGCACCACTGGGACTTCGGCGCCGAGGCGTTCAGTCCTGTACGCGCGTACGAGTTCGATGCCGCGGAGGTGCGCGCGCTGTGCGAGCGGGATCCGGTTCTGGAACTGTCGCTGACCCGGACCATCGCCGCGATCCTCGCGCACCGGCTGGAGACGACCCGGGCGGCCTTGATCGAGCACTACGCGCGCCACGGCGGTGGCGGCGTGCGCTGAGGTGAGCGGTGGGGGCCGGGCTGCGATAGGAATCTCACGTGAACCAGACTCCTGACCGCAACGAGACGTCCTTCGAGCTCCTGCCCGGTGCCACCCACTCCCCCGTCATCCTGCACGTCCCGCACTCCTCGCGGCACATTCCGGCGCCGGTGCGCGCCGGTATCGCGCTCGACGACGCCGCGCTGGAGCGGGAGTTGGACCACATCACGGACGCGCACACCGCGGATCTGGCCGCGACCGCGGCACGAGCGGCCGAGGTCACACCATGGCGGTTCGTGAACCGGCTGTCCCGGCTCGTGGTCGATCCCGAACGCTTTCCCGACGAACGGGAGGAGATGCTGTCCGTCGGAATGGGCGCGGTCTACACCCGGACGACCCGGCGCACACCGCTGCGGCCCGCCGACGCCGACCCGCGGCCACTGATCGAGCGCTACTTCCACCCGTACGCGGCGGCCATGACCGCGGCGGTGGCCGACCGGCTCGCCGTCACCGGGCGGGCGGTGATCGTCGACGTCCACTCCTATCCGACGGCCCGGCTGCCGTACGAGCTGCACGGCGACGGTCCGCGACCGCAGGTCTGTCTGGGAACCGACTCCTTCCACACACCGCCCGAGCTGGTCGCCCTCGCCGAGAAGGCGTTCGCGGGCCTGAGCGGCGTCGGGATCGACAGCCCGTTCTCCGGCGCGTACGTCCCGCTGCGCTTCTACGAGCGGGAGCCGCGGGTCACCGCCCTGATGGTGGAGATCCGGCGGGACACGTACATGACCGAGCCTGGAGGCCCCACGGGCCCGGGGTTCCCACGACTCGCCTCCGCGCTGACGGCTCTCGTCGATGCCATGGTCAGCGGGTGAAGCGATAACAGGTCTGGCTGAAACTCTTGCCCCTGCCGAAGCCGAAGACGGTGTGGGGCACCACCTCGAAGACCAGGGCGAGGCCCGCGTCCCCGGCTTCCTCCGTCGACGGCGGCGCCGCAGCCGCCGTGGCGGAGTCGAAGGCCCCGTTGCGCACCTCGAAGTGCCACTGCGGGCCGTACTTCGCCTCCCACGCCGCCGCCAGCTCGGCCAGCCGCTTCTCGTCGGTGATCCGGACCGCGTCGCCCTCGACCACCAGGTCGGGGCCCTCGCCGTAGGCGTTGGTGCCGGTGGTGAGCACGACGTGCGGGTTGGCGGCGAGGTTCAGCCCCTTGCGCTCCCGCGCGCCGGTGGCGAAGTGGAGCGCCCCGTTCAGCCACACCGACATCAGTGGGGTCACGTGGGGCCGGCCGTCCGGGCGCACCGTCGCCAGCCAGAAGATCTCGGCCTTCTCCAGGCGGGAGACGGCCTCGGCCCAGGGTGCGGCGGTGGCCCCGGGGGAGCTGTAGCGCGCGTCCAGATCGGTCTGCGGTTCCTGCGTCTGTGCCCGTGTCGGCATGGCGGAGTCCTCTCGGTCCTCGGTTCCTCCCCCATGGTTCCCGTGAAGCGCTGACTCCGCGCGCGGATCCCTCTAGGGTCGGATCCAGGGACGGGATAAGCAATCGCTTAGCCACAAGCCCCGAGGAGGGTACGGGATCATGCCGGTCGTCGACGCGTGGATGCAGCACCCCACACTGCGCCACTCCAACCACGAGATGTTCGAGTCGCTGCGCCGCTGGACCGGCATGAGGCTGCTGGACGAGCCGCTTCCGGTGAAGGTCACGGTGGCGGCGCTCGCGGCTGCCGACGTGGAGATCGGGCTGTCCGCGGCCTGGTACGGGCCGCAGGGGCCCCTGATCGGCAACGACGAGGTCGCCGCGTTCGTCGCCCGGTCCGAGGGGCGGCTGCGCGGGGTCGCGGGCGTGGACCTGACCCGGCCCGTCGCGGCCGTGCGGGAGCTGCGGCGGGCCGTCCGGGAGCTGGGCTTCGTGGCCCTCAGGATCGTGCCGTGGCTGTGGCAGCTGCCGCCCACCGACCGGCTCTACTACCCGCTGTACACCGCCTGCGTCGAGCTCGGCATCCCGTTCTGCACCCAGGTCGGGCACACCGGACCGCTGCGCCCCTCCGAGACGGGCCGGCCGATCCCGTACATCGACCAGGTCGCGCTGGACTTCCCCGAGCTGACCATCGTCTGCGGGCACATCGGCTACCCGTGGACCACGGAAATGATCTCGGTGGCCGACAAACACGCCAACGTCCACATCGACACCAGCGCCTACACCGCCCGCCGCTACCCGACCGAACTGGTCGACTATCTGCGCGGACGGGGACGGCGCAAGGTCCTCTTCGGCTCCAACTACCCCATGATCACGCCGAGTCAGGCGCTGGAACACCTTCCTGACCTGCGCCTCGACGAGGAGACCACCGAGCTGTTCCTGTCGGGCAACGCCCGCCGCGTCTTCCGCCTCGGGGATCATTCGTAGATGCTGGGGCCAGGTACACGTTCGACCCCGAGGTGAGGGCAGCCCGTCGATGGCTTTGCAGATCAGCGCCACCAACCCGGAGCACCCCGCGCTCCTGCTCGAACTGCCCTGGCAACTGCCACTGGAAGAGTGGCCGGAGCACTACCTGGTCCCGCTCCCCCGCGGCATCTCGCGGCACGTGGTGCGCTACGCGCGCGCCGGGACCGAAGTCGTGGCGGTCAAGGAGCTGGCCGAGCGGCCCGCCCTGCGCGAGTACGAAATGCTGCGCAGCCTGGACCGGCTCTCCATCCCCGCCGTGGACCCGCTCGCCGTGGTCACCGGGCGCACCGACGGCGAGGGCGGCCCCCTGGAGCCCGTCCTCATCACTCGGCACCTGGGTGGCTCGATGCCGTACCGGTCGATGTTCGAGACGACCATGCGGCCCGCCACCATGCACCGCCTGATGGACGCGCTGGCGGTGCTGCTGGTGCGGCTGCATCTGGCGGGGTTCGCGTGGGGCGACTGCTCGCTGTCGAACACGCTGTTCCGGCGCGATGCCGGAGCGTACGCGGCGTATCTCGTGGACGCCGAGACCGGGGAGCTGCACCCGCAACTGAGCAGTGGGCAACGGGAGTACGACCTCGATCTCGCCCGCGTCAACATCAGTGGGGAGCTGCTGGACCTGGAGGCGGCGGGGGCCCTGCACCCCTCCGTCGACCCGATCGAGTTCGGCCTGGAGATCTGCGCGCGCTACCAGAGCCTGTGGGACGAGCTGACCCGCACGTCCGTCTACCCTGCGGGCAAGCACCACTACATCGACCGGCGGATCCGCCGCCTGAACGACCTCGGTTTCGACGTCGCCGAGATGCAGATCGCGCACTCCTCGAACGGGGACACGGTGACCTTCGTGCCGAAGGTCGTCGACGCGGGCCACCACCAGCGCCAGCTGCTGCGGCTGACCGGCCTCGACGCCGAGGAGAACCAGGCGCGCCGGCTCCTGAACGACCTGGAGAGCTGGATGGCCACCCAGGACGACTACGCGCCCGGCGATCCCCTGGCTGCCCGCCCGGAGGTCCTCGCCCACCGCTGGGTGCGGGACGTGTTCCGGCCGACCGTCCGGGCGGTGCCGCTGGACCTGCGCGGCACCATGGACCCGGCCGAGATCTACCACGAGCTCCTCGAACACCGCTGGTATCTGTCCGAGCAGGCCCAGCACGACATCGGCCTGGACACCGCCGTGGAGGACTACGTCACCAACATCCTCCCCAAGATGCGGGAGTCCCTGCTGCCACCGGCCGAGGCCCCCACAGAGCCCGCGTGAAGCGGTTCCAGAGCGAAGGCGAGCGTTCGTACATACGATTGAGTCCGACACTGTCCTGCTCGGGGTGGGAGACGTATGGCACAGGCCGCCGCTACAGCGCGGACCGTCATTCTGACCGTGGATGACGATCCCGGGGTGTCGCGCGCCGTGGCGCGCGACCTCAGGCGCCGCTACGGCGAGTCGCACCGGATCGTGCGCGCGGAGTCCGGGGAGACCGCGCTGGACGCGCTCAAGGAGCTGAAGCTGCGGGGCGACCAGGTGGCGGTGATCCTCGCCGACTACCGGATGCCGCAGATGAACGGCATCGAGTTCCTGGAACAGGCGCTCGACGTGTACCCCGGCGCACGCAGGGTGCTGCTGACCGCGTACGCGGACACGAACGCGGCGATCGACGCGATCAACGTGATCGATCTGGACCACTATCTGCTCAAGCCGTGGGATCCGCCGGAGGAGAAGCTCTATCCGGTCCTGGACGATCTGCTGGACGCCTGGCGGGCCAGCGACTACCGGCCCGTGGCGACCTGCAAGGTGGTCGGGCACCGGTGGTCGGCGCGCTCCTCGGACGTACGGGAGTTCCTGGCCCGCAACCAGGTGCCCTACCGCTGGTACTCGTCCGACACGCCGGAGGGACAGCGACTGCTGTCCGCGGCCGGTCAGGACGGGGAGCGGCTGCCACTGGTGATCACGCCGGACGGTACGCCGCTGGTCGAGCCCGATGACCCGGATCTCGCGGCGCGGGTCGGCCTGGCCACGACGCCGACATCGGAGTTCTACGACCTCGTCGTCATCGGCGGCGGTCCGGCCGGCCTCGGAGCCGCCGTGTACGGCGCGTCCGAGGGGCTGCGGACCGTGCTCGTGGAGCGCTCGGCTACCGGCGGGCAGGCCGGGCAGAGCTCGCGCATCGAGAACTACCTCGGCTTCCCGGACGGGGTGTCCGGTGGCCAGCTCACGGACCGGGCGCGGCGGCAGGCGGCGAAGTTCGGCGCCGAGATCCTCACCGCGCGCGAGGTGACCGGCCTCGAGGTCACCGGAGCGTCCCGCACCATCCGCTTCTCGGACGGCTCGGCGATCTCCGCTCACGCGGTGATCCTGGCGACCGGTGTCTCGTACCGGGAGTTGCAGGCTCCCGGCCTGGCCGATCTCACCGGGTGCGGCGTCTTCTACGGTTCGGCGCTGACCGAGGCGGCCGCCTGCCAGGGCCACGACGTGTACATCGTGGGCGGGGCGAACTCGGCCGGGCAGGCCGCCATGTACCTGTCGCGCGGCGCGAAGTCGGTCACCCTCCTCGTACGGGGAACCTCGTTGTCGGCCTCGATGTCGCACTATCTGATCCAGCAGATCGAGGAGGCACCCAACATCACGGTGCGCACCTGCACGGTCGTCGACGCGGCGCACGGCACGGACCATCTGGAGCAGCTCACCCTGCGGGACGTGACGAGCGGGCACACCGAACTCGTCGACGCGCAGTGGATGTTCGTGTTCATCGGCGCGGCCCCGCTCACCGACTGGCTGGAGGGTACGGTGCTGCGGGACGGGCGCGGATTCATCCCGGCGGGTCCCGACATGACCATCGACGGGCAGCCGCCCAAGGGCTGGGAACTGGACCGGCCGCCGTACCACCTGGAGACCAACATTCCCGGCGTGTTCGTGGCCGGGGACGCGCGTGCCGAGTCCGCGAAGCGGGTCGCTTCCGCGGTCGGAGAGGGAGCCATGGCCGTCATGCTCGTCCACCGTTACCTGGAGCAGTCATGAGCGGGCGGCCGATGCCGTGCGACATGGGGGAACTGAGCACGCTGTTCCTGTTCGAGAAGCTGGACGCGGACCAGCTGGGGCGGCTGTGCCGGGAAGGCCGGGTGGAGGAGTTCGATCCCGGTCCCGTCTACATCGAGGGCGATCCGGCCACCTGCTTCTTCGTGCTCCTCGAAGGCACCCTGGTGATGTCGCGCCGGGTCGGGGGCGACGACGTGGAGACCACCCGCAGCTCCCAGCGCGGGGTGTACGCGGGAGCCACCCAGGCCTATGTGAGCAAGCCGGATCAGGCGCTCTACAAGGGCTCCCTCCGCGTCACCGTGCCCTCCCGGTTCTTCGTCCTGCCCGCCGAGACCTTCTCCTCGATCATGCAGGACTGGTTCCCCATGGCCGTGCACCTGCTGGAAGGGCTGTTCTACGGCAGCCAGAACATCCAGCGGGCCGTCGGGCAGCGCGAGCGACTGCTGGCGCTCGGTTCGCTGTCGGCCGGGCTGACGCACGAGCTCAACAATCCGGCCGCGGCGGCGGTCCGGGCCACCTCCGCGCTGCGGGAGCGGGTCGCGAAGATGCGGCAGAAGCTCGGCGTGATCGCCGCGGGCCCCTACAAGCGCCACACTCTGGAAATCCTGGTCGAGATCCAGGAGCGCACCGCCGAGCGGGTCGCCAAGGCCACGCCGCTGAGCCCGTTGGAGGCCTCCGACCGGGAGGACGCGCTCGCCGACTGGCTGGACGACCATGACATCGCGGGCGGCTGGCAGCTCGCGCCGACGTTCGTGCAGGCGGGGCTGGACACGGACTGGCTGGACCAGGTCGCGGCGGCCGTGGACGAGGAGACGCTCCAGGGCGCGGTCCACTGGCTGAACTACACCGTGGAGACCGAGCTCCTCATGAACGAGATCGAGGACTCCACGACCCGTATCACGCACCTCGTGGACGCGGCCAAGCAGTACTCGCAGCTCGACCGCGCGCCGTATCAGGTCGTCGACGTCCACGAACTGCTGGACAGCACGCTGATGATGCTCTCCGGGAAGATCGGCTCCGGCGTCAAGGTCGTCAAGGAGTTCGACCGTACGCTGCCGAAGATCCCCGCGTATCCGGGCGAGTTGAACCAGGTGTGGACGAACCTCATCGACAACGCCGTCTCGGCGATGGACGGCGAGGGGACCCTGACCGTGCGCACCGCACTCGACCACGACGACCTGCTCGTCGAATTCCGCGACACCGGTCCCGGGGTACCGCCCGAGATCCGCGACCGCATCTTCGACCCGTTCTTCACCACCAAGCCGGTCGGTGAGGGGACGGGGCTCGGTCTGGACATCTCGTTTCGGATCGTTGTCAACAAGCACCACGGGAGCATTCACGTGCAGTCCGTCCCGGGCGACACCTGTTTCCAGGTGCGCCTTCCCCTGACCGCCGCGGACACCGAAACACCCGAGGAGTCTTCATGAGCCTGCCCGCCGGAATCGATCCGAGTGTCCCGCCGAGCGGTCCGGGGTGCGGGGACTGCGACGCCGCCGGCGGCTGGTGGTTCCACCTGCGCCGTTGTGCGCAGTGCGGCCACATCGGCTGCTGCGACGACTCGCCGGCCAAGCACGCCACGGCGCACGCGAAGAGCACCGGCCATCCCATCATCCGCAGTTTCGAACCCGGCGAGGCCTGGTTCTGGAACTTCGACACGTCCGAGCTGTACGAGTCCGGCCCCGACCTCGCTCCCCCGCTGAGCCACCCCGAGGACCAGCCGACACCGGGTCCCGCGGGACGGGTGCCGGCGAACTGGGCGAGCTCGCTGGGCTGACCTGCCGGCGCGTTCCGTCAGCCGCGTGCCTTCAGCGGACGTCAGCGCACTGAGTGGCCGTACATCTCGCCCAAGGGTTCGGCGAGGAGTTCGACGCGGGCGCCGTCGGGGTCGCGGAAGTAGAGCGAAGTGCCGCTCTCCTCCTCGTAGTCGACCCCGGCGGCGTCGAGTCGTTCGCGCAGCCGCTGCCAAGTGGTGGGGTCGACGGAGATGGCCAGGTGGTGCAGTCCACCGAGCACCTCGGCGTAGGGGCCGAGGTCGAGGCCGGGGAAGTCGAAAAAGGCCAGCAGGTTGCCGTTGCCGACATCGAAGAAGAAGTGGGTGGAGCCCTTGTAGTCGCGGTTCTCGATCACCTCGGTGAGCGGGAACTCCAGGATGCCCTGGTAGAAGCGGACGGTCCGCTCGACGTCGGCGGAGAGCAGCGCCACGTGGTGCACTCCGCGTGCGGAACTCGCCGGCCGGTCCGAGGCCAGATGCGTGTCGCGGATGCGCGTACGCTCCGCCTCGATCGCCGCGAGGTCCAGGGGCTCCAGCGCAGTCATGGGAAGCTCCGTCCGCCATTCAACCACTTTGTCCTCACTCTAGACCTCACGCCCGCACGTGTGCCACCGGTCGTGGCCGCCACGGTGCCCTCGATCGGTCGCCCCCGGGGCGCCGAAGCCCCGCTGGCCATCACCGCCACCGCGGCGGAGAGCACGTGGGCGCACACGCGGCATCAAGGCGACCATCCCGGTCCGGGCCGACCGAGTCCGCAACCGGCTCAAGCGGCACCGCGCGCTCGCCACGAGGCACGACAGACTCGCCGTCCGTTACGAGGCGACCGCGCTGGCCACTGCCTTCAACGACTGGCTGTGACCAGCACTTTCGCAACAGACCCTGACGATCTCGCGCTAGGAACCGCGGCGAAGCACAGGCTCGTCTTCGTCGACCGGCTGCCGACCACGCGGGTGAGTCCGCGCCATGGCACCACTCACGACGTGCCGACCTGCTGGTTCGGTGTGGACCGCTCCACCTTCACGCGCACAATCGGCGAGGTGCGGCCCCTGCCGGCGCAACGGGGCTGCAGCGTCTCGCCGAAATTCCGCGTGGCAGTCGTTGGTGTTCCCGCCCGTGAGCACGAAGGCGAGCGCCGGCGGCGCCGACAACACCGGCACCACCTGTTCCGTCACGGGGACCGGTGGCACGGGAACCCGGGTCGTCACCACTCTCCCGCACACCGCCACACCGACGACCTTCACCGTCAACGTCGGCGGTACCGGCGGCAAAGGCTGCAACGGCACCGGGACGCCGGGGGCCGGCGGGTTCAACGGCGGCGCCCCAGGTGGGAGTTTTCCGCTCAGTGGCTTTCATTTTGAAGGTCCGGGTGGGGGCGGTGCCTCCAGCATCAGCACGGGCGGCTCCTTGCTGGTGGTCGCCGGTGGCAGCGGTGCCGCGGGAAGTGCCACCGGCTCTGGAGCTTCGCCGGGGCAGGGCGGGGGCGGTGGCAGCACCACCACCAGCACCGGCGGGGCCGCCGGCACCTGACGGCGGCCCTCTTCGGGGGCGGGAGACACGGAGATCGACTGCAACTGGCAAAACCCCGTGGTCAACCGCCGGGCGCCCTCCAGCGGCACGCGCGTCGACGTCGTCAACTCCCCATGAGGCTGCGCTGAACTGCAGAGCCTGAGCCGTTCCCGGCAAGATCCCGAAGACTGTCGTACGGGGCTCTGGCGCCAGGCGACTCGTGGGCGCCTGCTGACGGACCCTCTCAGTCCACGCGGTGGCCGGCAGAACGGATTCCGACCGGCAACGGGCCACTGTGCGCGGCCGGCCGCAGTGAGGTGAGGCGCGCCATCTCCTCCTCCGAGAGCCGCAGCGTGCCGGCCGCCATGTTCTGCGCGAGGTGGTCCGGATCACCGGTGCCCGGGATCGCCAGCACATGCGGCCCCTGCTGCAAGGTCCAGGCCAGCCGGACCTGCGCGACGGACACACCATGCGCGCGGGCGACGGCACGCACCGCCTCGCTGTCACGGGCGGCCGGACCCGCCTCCCGCCCGGAACCGGCGATCGCGAAGAACGCGACGAAAGCGAGGCCGAGTTCACCGCAGAGCCGCAGGAGAGCCCGATCTTCGCTCAACTCACCGATGCCATAAGGATTCTGCACGCAGACGACAGGGGCGATGGCCCGGGCCTCGGCCAGTTGCTCGGACGTGACGTTGGAGATACCCAGGTGGCGGATCAGCCCGGCATCGCGCAGTTCGGCCAACGCGCCGAAGTGTTCGCCGATCGAGCCCGCCCGCCGACTCGGCGGCACGCGTAGGTTCACCACGTCCAGGTGATCGCGGCCGAGTTGGCGCAGGTTCTCCTCGACCTGGCCGCGCAACTGCGCCGGTGTGGCCCACCACCACGCGCCCGAGGCATCACGGCCCGGCCAGACCTTGGTGGTGATGACCAGATCCTCCGGGTACGGCGCCAGCGCCCGGTTGATCAGTTCGTTCGCGGAGCGCGTCGCCGAGAAGTAGAACGCGGCGGTGTCGATGTGGTTCACGCCGAGCTCGATCGCCCGCCGGAGCACGCCGATCGACCGTTCGCGGTCGCGCGGCTCGCCTCCATCGAAGGGCGCGGTACCGGTCAGGCGCATCGCCCCGAACCCGACGCGGTTGACGGTCAGGTCACCGAGTTGCCAAGTACCTGTGGCTGTCGCGGTGTTCGTCCGTGGGCCCATGACATGGATCTCCTCTTGCGGGATGGGAACTGGCAGCCGTAGGGCGGCGCGGCGCTTTCAGGTCGCTCGGTGGGTGAGTACCTTCGAAGCGGGCCCGCCGGTGCCGGGGCAGGCTGAACCCGGGCATGAAAAAAGCCTCCCCGGCGGATCGAAGTCCGCGCCGAGAAGGCTCACGTGATGACCGACATTCTAGCAGCGCGGACAGGGCATCCACCAACAGGGCGTCGGCGCCCTCCAAACTCCCCCAGGAGGGCGGCGCCGCTCGCCGGCGACCAGTCAGGACGCCGCGTTCATCACGTCGAATGCGCTCTGCCGGCAGACTGCGTCCGTGGAGTCGATCGGCCCGGCCCAGTGCGGTCCGTACACGTCGAGGGCATTGCGGTCGTCGGCGTAGCCGGAGTCGGCCTGCCGCGCGAGGTACGCGGTGCAGGAACGGTCGGACAACTGGGCGTTGAAGGCACTCAGACCGCGGACGTAGGCACCCTTGAAGATCAGCCCGTCGGCCCCGCAGCCGTTCGTCTCACACGGCTCGCGCAGGATTCCACCGGAGTTCAGCGATGCGGAGGTGGTCGAGACGTCACCGAACCTGCGGCCGATGGTCAGCAGGGCCGAATCCCCGGTCGCGCGCTAACTCGGCCAGTCCGCCGAGGAGTACGGAGAAGCGAAGCAACCACAACCTTTCGGTCGACTCGCGCACTCTTCCCCATCGGGCGGGAGAGCGCGACGAGTTGACCAGCGGATCGAGCTTGCCGTCTCAGTGGTGGATCAGGAGCTCCCGCAGCATGCGGAAGATGTTCGCGGTAGCCGAAGCTGCGGCCAGAACCACACCCCACCTCGGCTTGGAGTCATGTTGCTCCCTCTGCCGCGAGATACTGTCAGGGGACACCATGCATCACCTCTCTTGTGGTGATCTTCGGTGCCCGTCGGGGCCGATTAGGAGCTGTCCAGGCTGCTCGCTCCGACGGGCTTCTTTGTGTGGTTCAGAGAAGCACGAGATCGGCGGTTCGCAAATTCGATCGGGGCTTTCCAGGCACCGATGTACCTATCAAAAGCGCGACTCGTGACAGGAGTTAATCCCTACGCGCGGTACGCGCGTGCAGTGAGCCCGTGAGCACGGAAGGATCCCATGAGGCGTGCACCTTCACCCGTGTTCGGTCAGCTCTCCGCATGGACTCGCGCGAAGACGTCCAGCAGCTGCTCCTCCGGGTGCGGCATGACCCGGCGCAGGTGATTCTTGTCCGGCGACTCGCATCAGTACGCGGTATCCACGCCCGTGAGCTGCACGTTAGGGATTCCCTTGGCGCTCGCACGCTCCAGCGAGGCGGCAGCCTCCGGCGTGGCGCTCTCTGCGTCCAGGACCCAGAACTCCAAGCTGCTGTGTACAAGTGACTCGAACGCGCCTCAGGGCTCGAGTAGTTCCTGCAGCCGCGGAGCACCGGCTCCGGAAGGGGCGCAGTTCACGCGCGCCGACCGCTGATCTGAGCGTCCTTGGTATCCGTCCAGGGTCGCGTCTTGGCCATCGAGGGTGTCTTTCGATTGCGGCCCGTCTCGTACGGCGCTACGACAGTCAGCTCACCATGGCGGCGGACGAGGGAGTGTACGGGGTCAGGGAACCGTTGAATCGATTCCAGCCAGTTTCGGGGGTGAGGGAAGTTCGCCGCATTAGACAGTCCGGTAGGGGCTCCGGAACGAAGCCTTCTCACTAAGAACTCCTGGCAAAATGAACTGCTTGTGCCTTGTAGTGACGAGCTGTCAGTTCATGTGGAGAAACGTGCCGACACCTTCCATGGCGCCGCGTCGACAGCTTCGATCCGCATCCGGTTACGGGCGTGATCAGCTGCCATCCATCGGACTGACCGCGGTGTCACCCCCGTCTGCCCGATGGGCACTCAGCAACGCGACCACGCTTCTCGGGGTAGGAAGTGAGGGAGGTCGTCCAGTGCCTCACGGGGCACGAACACCGGTCGCGTGAGCAGGTGATCGCCTGCGCGCTGCACATCCAGAATGACGCCCAGCGATTCCGACCCAGGAACTCCAGCGTCCAGATACGAGAGCTCCGAATGCGGCTCGCGGGCCTCGGCACGGCCGATCATCCATTGCTCCAGAACGGAGGGGACCCGGCCGACCAGGGCTTCCCCCTCCACGAAGACTTGGGGTCCTCGCAGCGCATCGACCACGACGCCGGCCAGACGTTCCTCCCGGTAGTAGAGCTTCAAACCGAATTCTCGGTACTCGCCCTCCTCGACGGCGTCGACGGTCTCGCCCGCACGACGGCGAAACTTGTGACGCTGAGCTTCCCTGGTGGCACCACTCAGTACCTGCGACGTCTCGTCGGGACCCATACCGAACGCCAGCAGCCCCACACTCACGAACGGATCCAGAGTCCATTGCTGCCGTTCGTCATCCGCCAGCACATGCCACCACTCGAACATGACCACGGAGACTACGGCAGCGTCACGGACCCAGGGCCACCGGCCGCAGGGCCCGCCGGACAGGTCCTAGTCAACGGCGGTCTTCAGGCGACGTCAGCAGATGATGGCGCAGCCGAGAGTGAGGAAGGCTTCGTGGAGGTCTTCGCGGATCTCCCAGCGGGTGCGCAGGCGGCGGAACCAGTGCAGGAGCGCGAAGGCGGCTTCGACGACCCAGCGGCGCACGCCCAGGCCGGAGCCGTGCTCGGTCCCACGGCGAGCGATGACCGGGCGGATGCCCACCTCTCGCAGCTCGCGGCGGTAGACGTCGTAGTCGTAGCCGCGGTCGGCGTACAGCACCTTGGGGCGCCGCCGGGGACGCCCGCGCTTGCCCCGGACCGGAGGCACGGCATGGACCAGGGGCATGAGCTGGGTGACATCGTGGCGGTTGCCGCCGGTCAGCGAGGCGGCGAGCGGGATGCCGTGCGCCTCCACGATCACGTGGTGCTTGCTGCTCGTCCGTCCCCGGTCCACCGGTGACGGCCCCGTCTTCGCGCCGCCCTTCATCGCCCGCAGGTGCGAACCGTCGACCGCAGCCCGGGAGAAATCCAGCAGGCCGGCCGCCCGTAACTCGGCCAGCAGGAGTTCGTGCAACGCCTGCCACACCCCGGCCTCCTGCCAGTCCCGCAGCCTGCGCCAGCACGTACTCCCCGAGCCGTACCCCAGCTCCTGCGGCAGGAACTCCCACGGGATGCCCGTGTACAGCACAAACAGGATCCCGTTGAGCACCCGCCGGTCATGCAGCCGCTTACGCCCCGGATACCGCTGCCTGCGTTCGACCACCGGCAACAGCGGAGCGATCCGCTCCCACAGCCCGTCCTCGACCTCCCACGGCCGACACTGCCCCACACCCCACCCCGATCCATCGGATGCAGGCACAACTCCGACTGACAGTCTGTCATTCCAAGGCAACAGCCGGTCATTTTGCTAGGACTCCTAATAGGGCCATCTCTGAAGCTCCTGCCCGGAGGGCGTGCGATAGGTTGCCCGCCATGACTGAGCTTGGACCCGTCTCCTGGCCACCTGCTCCGATAAAGACCGAGCGGCTCGTGCTCCGTGAACCCGAGGCCCGGGACCGAGCGGCGGTCATCGAGCTGCTGGCCTCGCCAGAGGTGGGCACCTACCTCGGTGGTCCCCGCCCGCGTGACGAGCTCGAGCGGGCGGTGCCCGGGACGCCCAGCCGACGGCCCGGCCGTTTCACAGTCGATCTTGACGGAGCGATGATCGGCCAGATCACGCTCTACAGAGAAACGGGGCACCTTCGTCAGGCTGCTGGGAAGGCCGAGCTCGGCTATCTGTTCCTGCCGGAGGCGTGGGGTTGCGGGTACGCCGCCGAGGCGTGCGCAGCAGCACTCCAATGGTTCGCCGACGTGCTACCCGGCGAATCAGTGGTGCTCGCCACCCAGACCGCCAACGTCCGCTCGATGCGCCTCGCGGCAAAGCTGGGGTTCACCGAGGTGGAACGGTTTGAGGCCTACGGCGCCGAGCAGTGGTTCGGCATGTGGTCCCCGGTGGCGCCGTCCGATTGAGCTCGTGCTCGACAGCGCGGATCCATGAGGCCACCGATCGGTCGCAGGCCTCGGCGCGCCTGCTGCGCCCGGCGCCACTGCCCCGCGGTCCACGCCAGGACCACCGTCAGCAGATAGACCGCCAGCCCCGCGACGCCGCCCGCCCCGAACGCCAGCGGCGCCGGCAGGCACATCGCCACGAGCGCCCGCACCGAGACCCGCCGCGGTCTGGTGGCCGACAGCACGCAGAGGGCGAACTGCGCCGCGAGCAGCGCCCCCGTCAAGGTCACTGCGGGCAGCAGCGCCCACACCGCGAGCCCCGTCACCGCGTTCACAGCCAGTACGGCGACCGGGGCGCGCGCCTGCCACCTCAGGGCGCAGGTCTGCGTGAGGACCAGAGCCAGGGCCAGGGGCAGTAGTCGGCCGTGTTCCGCGCCGGCGACGAGCACCGAGGTGCCGAGGACGGAGAGCACCAGGCCGGCCGTCCCCCACCACAGCGCTCGGGCCGCCCGGGGCGACAGTTCGCCCCGTGCTTCCTGGGCGAACGAGTCGTCCTGCTGTCTGCTGCTGCGGGCCACGTTCCGACCCTACTCAGGAGGAACGCATGGGCGGTGGTGACCACGGCGACGTGGCGGTGCCGGCACACCCACTGCGCTCATCAGGTTCGTACGTCTCACTTCTGGAACTACTTGAGTAATCACCGTCGTCGTCGGGCAACTGTGGGTCTGTGCCGTACGCGAGCAGGGTCTCTGTCGCCGCTGTGTTCCGGCGATACCTCCGTCTGCAGGTGACCATCTCCCCCTGGATCGAGTGCGTGGGAGAGCACAGTCCGCCCGAAGCACCTTTCATTGGGGTCCGTCCGCTCCAGACGCGAGAAGATTGGTGAGCGCCTCGTAGTCGCTGCCCTCCATGGCGCGATGTGCAGGTGTTCAGGACGCGTACGAAGCCGGGTGCCGTCGCAGCGATGAGTCTGCCGGTGCCCGCAGGTCTACCTGCCGACCGAGACAACCAACTCATCGGGAGCAAGGCATGGGCCTCATCCACATCGAGCTGTTCGCAACCCTCGACCTCGTCGGGCAGGCGCCCGGCGGCCCCGATGAGGACCCGGTGGGGTTCCCGTTCGGCGGCTGGCAGGCGCCCCTGATGGACGAGGTCACCGCAGCGCAGATCGGTGCCGCGTACGAGGGCACGGACGCCCTCCTGCTCGGCCGGCGGACGTATGACATCTTCGCCGCCTACTGGCCGTACCAGGAGGGCGGCGAGGACAACGAGATCGCCACGCTCTTCAACAGCGTCCCGAAGTACGTGGCCTCCCGCGGCAAGCCCAATCTCTCGTGGGCCGGGTCCACTCAGCTCGGCCCGGATCTGGCCGGCGCGGTGCGCGAGATCCGTGACCGGCACGAGCACGTGAAGGTGGTCGGGAGCCTGAACCTGGTGCAGACCCTCCTGCGCGAGCAGCTCTTCGACCGGCTCGACCTCTGGGTGCACCCGATCGTGCTCGGCGTCGGGAAGAAGGTGTTCGACGGTGGCGCGGTGCCCACGAACATCACACTCCTCGAACCGCCGGTAGCCGGCCCGACGGGCACCGTGTACCTGCGCTACGGACTCGCCGGCGGCACCCCCGCGACAGGGGACATGAGCGCACCCGATCGCGGTACCGGGCGCGACGACTGAAGCCGCCCCGCGCCAGGTGGGTCCGTGTCGTCGGCGGTGTATCCGTCAGGTCGCCGCCGTCACGCAATGGTCTGGCGGGCCCCGAGGCCCTCAAGGAAGTCCCGTTATCGGGTCGCGGGCGGGCCGCTCGGGAAGTCGCGCCGGGGCACCGTCCCCGCCCATCCGTGCGCCTTCCAGTTGGTCCACGGCGTGATACTCCGGCTCGGCCGGTCCGGCGCGAATGACCCGAACCGCTGCCATCGCTGCGACTCCCACGGCTACGCCAACCCCGCTCATCTGCGGCAGGGCACCACCGCCGAGAACCGCGCAGAATGGGCAAGCCGGCACCGCACCCCACGGGGCCCGCTCGCAGACCTCCGCGGGCCGGCGGGACGCACCCGCGCAATCGCCGCAACCATCCGAGCCGGGCTCGCCGTCGGGGAGGGCCTCAGCGCGATCGCGGACCGGATTCGCACAGCAGAAGCCGCGGGACTTCCCCTCGCCCTATGGTGACAGCGCGGGCAACAGCCAACGCCAGGTGCACCGTTCGGCCTCTGGGCCGGCTGTCAGGCACCGCTTCCTCCACCCGATAAGGAACCACGCCATGACCACCCCGCACGCCTTCCCCTTGGAGCCCACCCCGATCCATGTGCCGGACGAGGTCCTCGATGACCTGCGCGCCCGTCTCACACTGACCCGTCCGCCGCTGGACGAGGGGAATGGGGACTGGTCCTACGGCGTCCCGGACAGTTATCTCCGTGAGCTGGTCGCCTACTGGCGGGACGCCTACGACTGGCGCAAGGCCGAGGCCGCCATCAACGCCTACGCGCACTACCAGGTGAGCGTCGCCGGTGTCCCCGTGCACTTCATGCGCAAGCCTGGCCACGGCCCCCGCCCGATCCCGTTGATCCTCACCCACGGCTGGCCGTGGACGTTCTGGCACTGGGCGAAGGTGATCGACCCGCTCGCCGACCCGGCCGCGTTCGGCGGTGACCCCGCCGACGCCTTCGACGTCATCGTGCCGTCCCTGCCCGGCTTCGGTTTCCCCGGCCCGCTCACCGGCTTTCCGGACGTCAACTTCTGGAAGGTCTCCGACCTCTGGCACACCCTGATGACCGAGACCCTGGGGTACGAGAAGTACGCCGCCGGGGGCTGCGACATCGGCGGGATCGTCACCAGCCAGCTCGGCCACAAGTACGCCGACGAGCTGTACGGCATCCACATCGGCTCCGGGCTGCCACTCGACTTCTTCACCGGCCCCCGCGCCTGGGACTTCGCCCGGAACCGGCCCCTCACTGACGACCAGCCCGCCGACGTCCGCGCCCGCATCATCGAGCTGGACCACCGCTCGGCGTCCCACCTCGCCGTGCACATGCTCGACGGCGCCACCCTGGCCCACGGGCTGAGCGACTCACCCACCGGACTGCTGGCCTGGCTGCTGGAACGCTGGAACGCCTGGAGCGACAACGGCGGTGACCTCGAATCCGTCTTCACCAAGGACGACCTGCTCACCCACGCCACGATCTACTGGGTGAACAACTCCATCGCCACGTCGATGCGTTACTACGCCAACGCCAACCGCTACCCCTGGGCCCCCGCCCACGACCGCACCCCGGTCGTGCAGGCCCCGGTCGGGCTCACCTTCGTCACCTACGAGAACCCGCCCGGGATCCACACCGCCACCGAGCGCGTCGAGGCGTTCAAGACCAGCCCGCAGGGCGACTGGTTCAACCACGTCAACGTCAACGCCCACGACCACGGCGGCCACTTCATCCCCTGGGAGAACCCCGCCGCCTGGGTGAACGACCTGCGCCGCACCTTCCACGGCCGCAGGCCCTGAACGACCTGCGGGATCGTCCTGGCCCGGACGTCAAGAGGGGGTTTCGCAGACCCCTGGGGCAGCTCCGCGCGGCCCTGCTTCGAGCAGGGCATCACGGTGACAAGAAAAGCAACTACGGCTGCCATGAGATGTGTTGGGGCTCGCGATCACCATTTGTTCAGTCGGTCAGCAGATCCAAGCTACAACGCAGGACATGGAGGACCCGCCCACCATCGCTGCCGCTGCCGCTGCCGCTGCCGCTCCAAGAATGTCCTGACCCGTCCGAGAGCGTCCGTACCGGCTGGCCAGTCGCCGGCTGATGTGGATGGTAGATGTCGAGACCAGTCCGCCTGGCCCGGACGATTTCGCAGGTTCCTGTTCACAGCACGAACCTGGCATGTGAGCGCGGACATTCATGACGGGGCGCAGCCGATTGCCGGACGGGCGGGATCCTGCTTCTGGGTGGCTGATCATCGCCCTCCCGTCACTGTGACTCCCGCGGCAGGGTCAGGGAACCGAAAGCGGCACGTGAGAGGGTTCCGCGGGCGCACGGATGTGGGACGCACTGATCGTCGCTGACGGTGCCCTGCTGACAGCTCTGGGCTGGACCGCCCTGGCCTGAGGCTCCCCCGCGACGTTTCTCCGCCTCGACATCATCTGCGCCTGGGCCTAGAACTCCTATCGGAACGAATTCAAGCGCCGCCGGCAGGTGGAGCGCCTCCAAGGATGAGGAACGCTTCGTAGGTGTCGTCGAGCATCTCCCAGCGGATCCGCACACGGCGGAACCAGCACAAGTGGGCGAACGCCCGCTCCACACCCCGAGGTTGAACAGCCAGGGCAGGGGACCCATACTCGGTACGACGGCGGGCGATGAGCGGCTTCCGGGTCTCAGACGAGGCAACGGTACTGGTCCCAGTGGTAACCGTGGTCGCCCAGCACCGTGTCCGGACTAGAAGCATGGCCGTGCCAAAACGGAGTGCCGGAGCGCCGTCGCGCTGTGATACTGCTCCGATGATCAACGTGCCTACCGCCGCAATGAACTCGCTGAACGGGCTTGCCTTCGGTGACGCCTTTGGTGACCTTTGGTTCGGCATCCTGCGCCGGGACGGTCCGGCAGTCCTTGAGGCGCGCACGCTACCCCGGGAGCCGCTGTGGCGATGGAGTGACGACACCGCCCAGGCGCTGGTTCTCGTCCGCGAACTCGCCGAGGGCGGCGGCACCGTCGACCAGGACCGCCTCGCCCTGCGCTTCGCGGCCGCCTACACCGACGACACGCACCGCGGCTACGGAGCCTCGATGCACGACGTGCTCCGTCGGATCGGCGCGGGCGAGCCCTGGCGGGAGGTGGTCGCCGGACAGTTCGGCGGCCAGGGTTCCTGGGGCAACGGGGCAGCCATGCGCGCCGCCCCGCTCGGCGCCTGGCACGCCGCCGACCTCGACGTGGTCGCCGAGGAGGCCGCCCGCCAGGGCGAGGTCTCGCACCACCACCCGGAGGCGGTCGCCGCGGCGGTGGCGGTCGCCCTCGCCGCGGCGCTGGCAACGCGCAGCCGGGGCGGGAACACTCCGGCACGGCCGGACTTCCTTCAGGCAGTCGCCGAGCGACTCCCCGACAGCGACGTCCGGTCAGGAGTGCGGGGCGCGGCCCGGATGCCGGAGCGCACCTCGGTTCGGCACGCCGCGGAGGTCCTGGGCTCCGGCTACAGAATGTCCGGGCCCGACACCGTCCCCTACGCTCTGTGGTGCGCGGCGGGGCACCTCGACGACCTGCACGAGGGCCTGTGGTTCACGGTCGCCGGGCGCGGTGATATCGACACCACCTGCGCTATCGCGGGCGGGGTGATCGCCGCTCGCACGGGAGTTGCCGCTCTCCCCGCTGCCTGGCACGCAGCCCGGGAACCGCTGCCTCCAGTCGTGTCGGAGTAGTCAATTCCCATACGCCGCATTCGCCTTTTGATCGTACGCAACTCTGCCGTCCGCCACTGGTGAGGGAGCCGCCGAGCGCCTGCCGGCCGGGCCCGCTCCGCGCGGTCTGCGCGCTGTCACAGGACATCCGAACCGCAGCGCCGATCAGGTGTAACGCGCATGGGATCGTGCCGAGGCCTGCCCGCGCAACGGTGCCATCGCGAGCTGCGCGGCGGCATCGCGCGCCACTGGGTGCCCCGCACGGCTTCGTCGGTCGATCTTCAGGTGCGGTGGCGATCGAGCTCAGACAATTTCGAGAACTCGCGCGTCTCGGATGTCGAGAACGTCCGGCCGACTCCGTCCCAGGGATACGAGCGGCCACGGACATGTCGCTCGACGACGCCGCCGAAGGAGCGATCACCATGCAACCGGCCGAGATCACCGAGATCCTGAACCGACCGATCAGCCAGGAGCTGCTGGCCCGCGACCTGACCCGCCTGGCCTACGTCGCCAAGGACGGCACACCGCGCAGTATCCCGATCGCGTTCACCTGGAACGGCTCGGATATCGTCCTGTGCACCACGAAGAACGCCCCGAAACTGCCCGCGCTGCGACAGAACCCGGTGGTCGCCCTGACCATCGACACCGAGGTCCACCCGCCGAAGATCCTGCTCATCCGCGGGCGGGCCGAGCTTGACGTCGTCGACGGCATCCCGGACGAGTACCTCCAGATGAACGGCAGTTACGAGATGACACCCGAGCAGCGCATCGAGTGGGAGGCCGAGGTCCACTCGCTCTACGACGGCATGGTCCGGATCGTCGTCACCCCGACCTGGGCGAAACTCATCGACTTCGAAACCACCCTGCCCACCGCGGTCGAAGAGCTGATCCGGCAACGGGCCGAACGTCAGCACGCTTGAGATCAATGCGACCAGAATCGGCCTTACCACTCCAAGGAAAGCCGTACCGGGCGGAGATATCACGCCTGGGGCACGAGCAGCGTACGCGCGGGCGAGAGCGGACCGCACCACGCTTCTGAGGCTCCCGCCGGGCCGGCCTCTCCGCCCCGCAACGGCCGTGTCCGTGCCGACGTCCGGACTGCCGCCAACCTTCACCTCCAGCGCAACGCGAGCTCGTTGACGCCTCGCCGCGCCAGGGCGGCGGGACTCCCATCACCAGCCAGCCCCGTTCCTGACGCCTTGGCCGTCTCAGTCCGTTGGTGACAGGCCCCTCTGCTTCATCCAGCGGGCGAGTTCCTCGTCCACGCTCGGACAGCCCCTCTCCTTCGCGTCGGCGATCCGCTGTTCGGCCTGCTTGCGTGCCCTCGGCACGCCGTACGACGCGCAGGGGTAGCCGTACAGCCGATACCGGGTCTCGAACCACTCCCGGCGCGTCGGATCGGCGATTTCCGTGGCCACCGTGTCCAGGTCGTCGAGCAGACCCAAGACCTCTTCGTGGACCGAGAGGTACATCTCTCGGAGGCTCATGCTGCTGTCGTCGCGCCCACTCCGCCCTTGAGGGGTGCCGTTGCCGGACCAGCGGATCGTCAAGTCCATCCCGATGAACCAGGCCGGCGGGGTCTTGTCCCTCTTTCTCCGATCGCAGTCGTGACAGACCGGCACGAGGTTCGTCAGTTCATCCGCTCCTCCGTCGGCGAACGGAATCACGTGGTCCATGGTCTGTGAGCGGTCGCCGCAGTACATGCACTCGCCATTGTTGGCCGCGAGTACGGCGAGCCATTCCCAGATCATGAACCGCCGACGGCGCCTCACCCTGACGTCGTGGGGACCGCCACGTCCACGTCCGTGCATCCGGCGACCCAGGAGGCCACGAGGTCCTGGCCGTACTTCAAGTCGCTGATCGCGGAAAGTACAAGGGCGCCCTCGCTGTCCACAAGGCGCCATGCTCCTCGTCGAGACCCGGTGGCAGTGCGCCTCTTCCGAGGCCGACCGGCACCGATTCCGGGCACTCGGATCCTCTCCGGCACCGGCTTGAACCGGGAGCAGTCCGCACGTCCGGCCGTTGCCCCGACATGACGAACAGAGAGAGCGAGCGTCAGGGCCCCCTTTGAGACGGGATGCCGGCGGCGGAACGAAAGCGCGCGCCGACGACAGCCTGTGGCGTTCGTAGACGGCCCTTAAGAATCCCGCCCTCCAGGCCCTCGCCGAGCCGTCTGTGTCCGACCGACGACTCCGGCGCATCGACCACCACCGGTACGCCGACCATCGGCCCAGCCGGAGCCCGACTGCCGATCGACCCAGCGGCCGGCCAACCGCTACCCGTGAAGGTCCGCACGGGGACGTTGTGGAGCTCGACGACAACGGACACATGGACGTCCTCGACACGTCAGCCCAACTCGCCCAACTTCGTGCCCTCGTCGACCACATCCTCACGGCCACGAGCTGAAGGTCCTGGGTGCGAGAGAGAGCAGCACCACACAATTAGTTTCAAGTGAAACAGTATCGAATGTACATATGACTGTAATGTGACCTCGTGACCATCCACGCTCCTCACAGGACCACCCACTCCGCCACCTCGCGTGCGACCGACCGCCCCGGGGACACCTCACCTTTCGCTCTCGCCCTGCTGCTGCGGCGGGCGCACTGGCGTGCGGCCACGGCGATGACGGAGGCGCTCCGCCCGCTCGGTATCGAGTTGCGGCATTTCGCGGTGCTGATCGTGCTGGTCGACCGCGGGCCCACGATGCAGCGCGACCTGACGGCGGCAACAGGGTCGGACAAGGCGGGAATCATGCGGGTCGTGGACGATCTGGAACGCATGGGGCTGGCCGTACGCAAGAACGTTCCGGGAGACCGGCGGGTGCGGGCGGTGGAGATCACACCTCAGGGCGTCGAGCTTTTCGACGCGGCTCATGTGGCGGCGGAGCCGCTGGCCGAGCGCCTGGTTGCCGAGCTGGGACCCGGTGAGCCCGAGCAGTTGACGGGGCTGCTGACCCGGTTCGCCCATCCCGCGGAGGGCGAGGCGTAAGCGCGCACCCGCGCGGCGGTCGCCCGAGGCGTGGACGGTTTCCGCGCCGCATCACCTTCACAGCGAACCCGACCTGAGGGCTGCGACCGCCGTCGCCACACACCGGCCCGGCTGCGCGCATCACGGTCGGGAGCTTCATCGCCCCGACACTGCCGAACGGGCCGCATGCACCCAGGCCGACACATCGACCCGCAGCAAGCCTGCGCCAGGACGCCCACCCCACGGATCGGCGCGAAGACCACTCCCGCAGGGGACCAGCAGACGACGGCGACGCTCGCGACCCGCCCCGCACAAGTCCCCCTCTCCATGTGCACCGCCCCACCCTCGCCTAGATAATATTAAATGATACTGTCGCGACCGTGACAGTGACAGATGCGTCGGACAGAGAGGGGATGCAGGCGATCATGAACGTCTATGAAGCGGTCGCGAGTCGACGAGCTGTGCGGGGATTCACCGACCAGCAGGTCCCGCGGGAGGTGCTGGAGCGCGTGCTGTCCGCCGCGGCCTGGGCGCCGTCCGCATCGAACCTCCAACCGTGGCACGCCTACGTGCTGACCGGCCGGCCACTGGCTGAGCTCAAAAAGCGCGCCGGCGAGCGCATAGCCGCAGGCGACCCCTGGGACGAGCCGGAGTACGAGCAGTACCCGCCGGAGTTAAAAAGCCCCTACCAGGAGCGCCGATCCGCCTTCGGTGAACAGCGCTACGGCGCACTCGGTATTCCGCGTGAGGACCTGGAAGCGCGCCAGAGGGCCGCTGCCGCGAACTGGGACTGCTTCGGGGCACCCGCCGCCCTGTTCTGCTACATCGACCGCTGCATGGGCCGACCCCAGTGGTCCGACGTCGGTATGTACCTGCAGTCCGTCATGCTGCTGCTCCGCGCCGAAGGGCTGCACAGCTGCACGCAGATGGCATGGGCGAAGTATCACAAGACCGTCGCGGAGGTCCTGTCGCCCTCGGATGAACTCCTCCTCTTCTGCGGCATGTCGATCGGGCACGAGGACGGGACGTTAGGCGAACCCCGTATCGGCCGGGCGCCGCTCGACAACACGGTCACGTTCGTCGACGGTCGCTGACACCTTCGGCGTCTGGGGTCGGCGAGCAAGTACTCTCGCCCGTCTGGGCCATCAGGCTTACGGCGCTTGATCAGCCACGCGCCGATGCAAGCACGAAGAGCCCGAGCAGAGGCGACTTCGGAACGACATCGGCGATCGCGAGGGTGCGGAGCGCTGATCGCCAGGCTGTGTCCGCCACTGCTTCAATATCCGGTTCGGCTTCATCAAGCCCCCGGCCGGTATGGACGTGTGCTTGGTCGTCGCCAAGAGCCGGGCCACATGGTGCGCCCGTACGAGGAAGGCTGCGGCGTCCCGTGTCTCGTGGCGGTGGAGCAGGCGCTTTTCTGTGCGAAGGGCATCGGCGACACGCAGGCAGGCGTCATCAAGCTGAAGCTGATCGTGGAACTCACGTACGAGTGTGGCCCCGAAGAGATGCGCTGGTACACCTCCGAGTGGGGCGACTGCGTCACCGACGCCACCAAGGCCGAGATGAAGAAGGTCCTCACCCAAATCCCTGACGGTTCGTTCGCGAAGAACTGGGTGGAGAAGTACCGCGGCGGCCTGAAAGAGCACAACACCTACCGAGCAGCAGAACTCCGAGCACCTGCTGGAGACCATCCGCAGGCAGCTCCGCAGGCCGACGAGCTGCTCAGATCATCACTCCCCAACTTCGTGAAGAGCTGTTCCACGGCCTTCGCCCGGGCCATGCGCGGCCCTTCTGCCCCAGTCATGTCACAGGAACGAGCCGATCCCGGTCTATGGAACAGATGCGATTCGAGCAGTCGTGACTTTCAGTGACCACAGTTCCGGTACCACCCGAACGAGCCATTCAGCGCCTTACGCCCAGCAACACCTCGGTCTTCAAAAGAGCGCCTGACATCGCAGGCCGGAGCCATCCGCAACTGCGCGGTAGCCGCGTGGTCCCGCCGCTAGCCAGCCGTAACCGGAGCAACGGAGTACGCATCATCATGGATCTCGAACTGTCCACCCCGCGAGGGGACCTTGAAGAGGCTGTCTCTGTCTTTGTGCAGCACCGGGCACGTCTGTTCGGCATCGCCTACCGTGTGCTGGGCAGCGTGGCCGAGGCCGAGGACGTGGTCCAGGAGGTGTGGCTGCGCTGGCAGAAGACAGACCGCTCCGTGGTGGTCAGCCCGGTCGCCTTCCTCTCGAGCGCCACGACCCGTTTGGCGATCAACGTCACGCAATCGGCGCGTGTGCGCCGGGAGACCTACATCGGGCCCTGGCTGCCCGAGCCCATCGACACCAGCTCGGATCCGGAGGTGGGTGCACAGCGCGCAGAAGCCCTCGAACTGGCCCTGCTGCTGGTGCTGGAGAAGCTGAGTCCAACGGAACGCGCCGCGTACGTGCTGCGTGAAGCGTTCGATTACACCTACCCCGAAATCGCTGAAATCCTTCAGCTCAGCGTCGTCAACGTACGGAAGATCGTCAGCCGTGCTCGCAAGCATCTGTCGGACGAACAGCGGGAGAGCGTGGACACGGCGGAGCACCGGCGCCTTTTGAACGCCTTCCTCTCAGCGGCTCAAACGGGGGATGTGGCTTCACTGGAGACCCTTCTCACCGCCGATGCCGTCAGTCTGTCCGACGGAAACGGTCTCCAGGGCTGCGCTCGTATACCTGTGCTGGGCCGTGCACGTATCGCCAAAATGGCGACCTATCCGCAGCTGTGGCGGGAGGCGAAGCTCAGGTTGGTCGACGCCAACGGCTTTACGGGCGTGACGGTCTACCGGGATGGCCGACCCATGGCGTTCATGACGATAGCCGCCTCGAAGGAGGGCATCCACAAGGTGATGTGGGTGTTCAACCCGAGCAAGATCGCCGCGTTCCTCGGCTCGCGTTCCCGCGTCGCGGCGCCGGCAGGCCGGTGAACAAGTACATCCGGGTCACGCAGAGGTGCTGATACAGGCGGCCTTCCCGACGGATCCGTTACGAGATACGCGCCGACCTTCATCCCGGCCTGCTCCAACTCGCCTGCAGCATCATCTGCTTGAGGCGACTCCGAACCTCATTCTGAAATGATCAGTTAGTGTGATGCGCCAGAAATCCTGAGGGTTGCTCGGTTCCGATTGGGCTGTTGGGTGGGGCGATCCTGGTGAGGTAGCCGGCAAGGGATGTGAGGATCTCGCCGAGCAGCAGCCGATCCGTGTGAAGTGGACGTGGCAGCGGGGGTGCCGGGCGAGCCACTGCTGGATCTCAGAGGTCTTGTGGGTGACACAGTTGTCGCACACCAAGTGCACGTCGAGGTCGGCGGGCACGGCTTTGTCTGTGGCGGTCAGGAACTTCTTGAACTCGACCGCTCGATGGCAGCGGTGGAGTTCACCGATGAGTGTCTTTGCCCGATGCGGATTCCAGGGTCGCGACGATGACGTCTTCGACCTGGTCGAGCAGGATCGAGGGTGGGCGACCTGACCGGTTCGCGGTTCGTCGTGCAGGCCGTCCAGGCGATCGGCCCCAAAACGGGCCCGCCAACGGTCCACCATCGACTGGTCTACACCCAGATCGGCTGCGACTTGCTCGTTCGTCATGCCCTCGGCGCACGGCAGCACCATCTTCGCCCGCAACGCGAGGCGCAAGGTGGTCTTCGCCCGCCTCGACCAGCGCGCCAACTCGGCCCGCTCGCCCTCCGTCAGGGCCAGCTTGGACTTCGGCCGCCCGGCCGATGGCGCCCTCGTCCTCAAGCCCGGCCAGCCGCTCAGCAGCGAACTTCCCGCGCCACTTGCGGGACCGTGTTCACGCCGGCACCAACAGCGTGCGCGGCACCCGCATTCGACATCCCGTCAGCGCACGCCAGGATGATCCGGGCCCGCTCAGCCGTGCGCCGGTCCGGCAGCCCTGCCTGGTCCACAAGTTCGACCCGCTCCTCGTCGGACAGAACGATCTCCACAGCAGCAGAGCCTCAATGCACCATGAAAGGGCCGCACAGCAGCGCCCAGAAGCGATCAGGCCCAGCCATCACCCTGCTGTGACGGGCTCCGGTGCGAGTCGGCGTCGCCGGGGGTGGGGGGCTGGTTCCAGGAGCGTAGCTTGTCGGGATTGAGGACAACCCAGACCTGCGCGACATGGTGGTCGGCGACATCGAGGCTGATGACGGCGGCGACCTGCTGGTCATAGCGGGTGATGAGGCCGGTGCGGCCGTTTATGGAGTGGGTGCTCAGGGTGGTGCGGGGGTGGCGGGCCAGGAGTTTCAGCAGACTGTGGGCGACCTGACGGCTGCCGCGTACGGGCCTGCTCAGTGCGCGGACCTTGCCGCCGCCGTCGAAGAACGCCGTGGCGTCCGGGCACAGCAGCGACTCGAGCAGTTCGGCATCCTCGTTCACGCAGGCCTGACGGACGGCGAGGGCGAGGAGATCGTGCTCGTCCGGTGGGGTGGCGCGTGAGCGTTGCCTCCGAAGACTGTGGAGGGCCCGGTCGGCGAGCTCGACGCGCTCAGATTCTGAGTGTCCCACGATGTCGACCACCGTATCGGAGGCTATGCCGAAGACGTCATTGAGCACGAACGCCGCCCGCTCGGCCGGCGACAGAGAGTCCAGCGCGCTCAGCAGGACCCGGCTGACCTCCTCCGCCAGGCTCGTCTGCGCGTCCTCGGCGTCTCCCGTCTTCGTACGGTGCTCCCCTCTCTGGTCCCTCTGGCCGGTCGCATCCTGGTGGGGGCGAGCGAGCAGGCCCAGACAGATCCCGCCCGCGGTCTTCGCGAGCCAGTATCGGGGAGCTGTGATCCGCTCGCGCTCCGCGTCGGACAGCCCGTACCACCGACGGTAGGTCTCGCCGACGACACTCTCCGCCTCACGGGAGCTGCCCAGCATCCAGCTGGTGACTTCCAGCAGGTGCCGACGCTCATCAAGCAACTCCGCGACCGGCACCGCGTCAGCATGGTCCATACAGCATCCTCCCTCTCACAGGGCGCAGCACAACACGGCCGCACACAATTATCCCTTCAACCTTCAGAGGGCGTCAGAGATTTCTGCGTGCCGATGGCAAAGTGCCACCATGCAGCCCATGCAGCCCATGCGCCCGGTAAAGGGACTCCAACAGCCGATGACGAAGTCCTCGCACACGACGCGCCTCCTCCATTCCTGGGCTCAATCATTTGACCGGGTATGCACGCGTCTTGTGACATCGACTTTCCCGCACGCTCCCACATACTGACCGACCCGCACGGCACCCCGCCAGTAGCCTGAAACCAGGCAACTCGACTCCGCCCGACTCGGGACAGTCCGCCGGACTCCACGAAACGTGGGCATCTCGGACCACGGCCCAGGCGTGATCGATCATCGTCAATGGCATACCGACACGGGCGGTCAGCTCCCTGCGTTCCAGCCCAGGTGAAGAACTGCTACGTCGTCCGCCAGGCCCCCGAAGGGCGCCGCCCTGGACACAGCACCGTGGACCAAGGCGTCGATGAACTCCTGCCCCGGCAGGTGTCCGTGCTGCATCGCCAGCCTCAGCAGGCCTTCCTCGCCAAGTCGTGTGGAGGGGCCAGTCCTTCCTTCGAACAGTCCATCTGTAAAGAGAACGACGCTGTCACGCGGGGAAAGCGAGACACCGGTCTGAGTCCAATCCTCGCATCCCGGAAGCAGGCCCAGGGCAATTCCGGCCCGAGGCTCGACCCAGCGGATTTCCCCGCCGCTGCGTAGCAGAAGCCCCGGATGCCCGGCGCTCACCACGTTCAAAGACAATCCTCCCGGAGGGAAAACGAGCGACACAACAGTGCTGTAGGCGTCGTCGTCCGCTCTCTCATCGATCAAAATCTTCTCCAGGATGCGCAGTTGCTCGAACTGGGTTTTGCCGCAGAGAACAGCAGTCCGCCAAGCCACGCGCAGGTGAACCGCCAGAGCAGCCTCAGCCGCTCCATGCCCGGAGACATCTCCCAAGATCACGTGTACGGTCGAGTCCTCGGTTTGCACAATGTCGTAGAAGTCACCACACAACAGTGCGTGAGCCCGCCCTGGAATGTAACGCGAAGCGGCCGAGAAGTTGTCTTCACTCAGCGCCGGCGCCGGAAGCAGACCTCGTTGCAGAGATGCATTTTCCTGGGCGATCAGCGCGTTGAAATCCATCGCAGATCTGAGTGTCTCCAGGTGTTCTCGCCACACGGTATGCCGGGACGCAGGGGCGAATCTAACAGTTGCAGCCGTATAAGGCATTAGCACGGTACCCCACCTTCGATTCATGTGTGTTGCCACCTATCAACATCAGACAGGAGAGGAACTGGATCTGTGACATGAGAGGAGCAGGTGTATGGACGCACATGAAGTGAACCGCCTACGGGCGACGTCGGACGGTGGCAGGCAGAACTTGCACCAGCTCGTGAACCAGTTCACGTGGGATCCGATGCCGGCGAACGACCGCACGGCTCGGCCAGGGAAATTCCTCGATTTGTGCCGCGTGGATATAGCGGGTGAAGCGCCCCTCCGTTCTGTTCCAGTGCAGACAGAATTTGTGGGGTGCCGGTGAGCACCTCATCGTGGAAGCACATCCGCACCAGGAATCGCCGCGGCGAGGGTCTCGCCAAAATACCGAAGGACGCTTCGATGGTGATCGACGTGTCCCATTCCCACTCGTTCGAGGACGGGGCCGTCCTCGACTTCTTCCGCACCTCCACGGCCAACCTCCTCCAGGCGGAGGCCGAGGCGGGCGTACGGCACCATGTGGCGCTGTCCGTGGTGGGCACCGACCGGCTCCAGGAGAGCGACACTTCCGGGGCAAGAAGGCCCAGGAGGATCTGATCAAGGCATCCGGCATCCCGTACTTGGGGTCCCCTAGGCCCTGTCGTCACATTCCCGTCTGCCCCGCGACGCCATGCACGTACTCTCGCCGCACCGGGCACAGACCCAAGTACATCCAGTACGAGGGCCCGTGCCCGGCACGCCGAGAGCACGCACCTGACGCCGCAGGGCCCGCCCTCCGGGCGGACGACGGGAATGTGACGACAGGACCTAGGGCGACACCGTGCGTCTGCCCGACGCCAGGGTCAAGCCCGTGGTCTCCGACGACGTCGCCGCCGTGGGCCCGTACCTCGGTCGACGCTCCGGTCAACGGCGTGCTGGCGGCCGGAGGGCCCGGGGCGTTCCAACTGGAGGAGATCATCCGCATAGGGCTCCCCGCCACGAACGATCTCCCGGTAAGGCGAAGAAACCGGTTCGCCATGTTTCGCGAAGTGCACTCGAAAGCCTCAGTGCGTGTGCTCGCCGGCTATTTCTTTGTATTCCTGTGCGGTCGGCTTGGTGATCTGGGCGTCTTCGCCGTAGAAGCCACGGCTGAGCCTGACACGAAGGCGCCGAGCGCGACGGGTGCCCGCACCGGAGGCGTTTTCGTCGGGGCCAGGGTCGATCGGCCTGTATTGCTCATGCTGGGTCAGAAGGTGGAGTTTCTCCTGGCTGAGTGGCGCGTGCACCTCGACGAACTCGCCGTGCGGCAAACGCTTGATGACGCCGGTCTCGCGGCCGTGCAGCGTCCGGTCGCGGTCTCTGCGCTGAAGGCCGAGGGCGCACCTCTTCGTCACGACGTAGGCCGTGAAAGGCACGATGAAGAGGCCGACACGAACCGCCCAGGTCACGGATTCGACGGAGACATGGAAGCGGGTGGCGATGATGTCGTTTGCCGCGCCGATCACCGCGACCAGATAGAAGCTGATCCAGGCGACACCGAGTGCCGTACGCACGGGGCGGTTGCGCGGTCTGTCGAGAAGGTGCTGCTCTCGGTCGTCGCCGGTCACCCAGGACTCGATGAACGGGTAGACGCCCAGGGCGAGGAAGAGGCCAACTCCCGCCGTCAGGGGAATCAGGTTGTCCAGAGCCAGCGTGTGGCCCCAGAAGGTGACTTCCCAGCCGGGCATGACCCGCAGCAGCCCGTCCGCCACGCCCATGTACCAGTCGGGCTGGGATCCGGCGGAGACCTGGTCGGCACGGTGGGGGCCGTACAGCCAGATGGGATTGATCTGCGCGATCGCGGCGACGACGAAGATGACACCGGATACCAGGAAGAAGAATCCCGCGGATTTCACGGCCCGTACCTTCAGCGGCAGACCCACGACGTTCTTGTTGCTGCGCCCGGACCCCGGATACTGAGTGTGCTTGTGGCGGACCATCAGGATCAGATGGGCGGTGAGCAGTGCTACCAGGAGGGCCGGGATGATCAGGACGTGGATCGTGTTGAAGCGCGCCACCAGATCGCCCCCGGGGAACTCGCCTCCGAACAGGAACATCGAGAGGTAGGTTCCGACGATCGGGATGGAAAGGATCGTTCCGTTGACGACCGCTAGCCCGGTCCCGGAGAGAAGGTCGTCGGGAAGGTCGTAACCCGTCAGCCCTCCGAACATTCCGAGGATCAGCAGCAGGAATCCGAACAGCCAGTTCAGTTCGCGGGGCTTACGGAAGGCGCCGGTGAAGAAGACGCGCATCATATGGGCGAGGATGGCGCCGACGAAGACCAGCGCCGCCCAGTGATGGGCCTGTCGGATCAGCAGCCCGCCGCGGACGTCGAAGGAGATGTGCAGCGTCGAATCGAACGCCTCCGACATCATCTGGCCCTTCAGCGGCGCGTAACTGCCGTTGTAGCGCACTTCGTTCATGGACGGGTGAAAGTACAATGTCAAATACACGCCCGTGGCGATGAGGACGATCAGGCTGTAGAGGCAGATCTCTCCCAGCAGGAACGACCAGTGGTCCGGAAAGGCGGCCCTGCGCGCTTTCGCCCTGATCCGACTGAAGCCACCGAGGCGTCCGTCGACCCAGTCCGCAACCTTCTCCCCCCTATCTACTTGCCGCACTTCGTTTTCCTCGCTCCGGTCACCCATACCCCTGCCACCCCTATTCCTCGATCGCCCCAAAAGGCTGATTTCTAACTTCGTGAAATCCGTGCTTCTCGGTCTCGTCGTGAACTCCTTCGGCGACGAGCAGAGATCGAAGTGCGGCGTATTGTGTCGTCGCCTGTCGGTGGCGGATGAGAGACAGGCACGCCTCGGGTCAGCAGGCTCATCGGCTGCTTCCACCCATATGACCGGGCATGAGGCATGGATGTGACACCGTCACGCCGCCGTTGTGACGTTCCGCTTTGTCCGGCAGGCCTCGTTCTGCCTCAGCACACGGCGTTCGATCTCGGTCGTACCGCCCCCGACTCCTTCCACCTGCCCCCTCCGCAGGGCCCGGTCGAGGCACTCCCGCACGACAGCGCAGCGGTCGCAGACAGCCTCGACTTCGTCGATCCGTGTGAGCGCCGGACCGCTCTGGCTTATGGGGGAGAAAATGTCAGGGTCTACGCGTAGACAACCGCCCGTTCACGCCAATGCATCGCGTAGTTGCCTCGTCGTCCTGGAGGCATGGAAATGCAGACCTCCAGGGTGCGTAATTCGGCAGGAGGCCTCAGAATCCGATCACGGTCTTCCTCGCCTCTGCGAAGAGGTGCCGGGCCCATGACTGAGACCGGTCGCTCGTAGTATTTGTGACACGCAGCCGAGTTCTGCGCGGGTTTGAAAGAGCTCCCTATGTTGCTCTGCGGGCTGGAGCCGCCCTGACCATCGCGACCCTCCTCAACGACGACGACCAGCCGGTCGGCGCCGCAGTTGCCGGGTGGGTGGTGCGGGTCTTCTCCAAATCCAAGGCCGGGCATGGGCGTTGGGCTGGGATGCTGCCAGGTGGGTGGCTTGCTCGACTTCGGATGGTCCGGCGAAGGACTGGTCGGCGAGGGCGGCCTTGCGGAAGATAAGCCACCAGCCCTCCTGGAGGTCGAGCCAGCGGGCGCCGACGGGGACAAAGACGTGCCGAATTCTGGGAGGGTCCTCAAGCCAGGTCCGGGTGGACAGGCTGTCGCGGGAGGACGGGTTGTCGGTGACGACGTAGAGGTCCCCAACGGGATGGGCTGTCTCGAGCTTCTGAAGAATCTGCTGGTGGAAGGCGCTGTTGCGGGAGGAGGCGGTCATGGTGACCTCGTGTCCGTCCCACTCCCTCAGCGCGCCGCAGACTCAGGTCTTCACCGGCCCGCGACGGTATGCGACCTCGGATTTGATGTGGTGGCCGTCCGGCGGCCGGCCCGGCGCCGGCGGGAACATGCGGAGGATCACCGACCAGATGGACCAGACGAGCCAGGACGGTGTGACACGGCCGCGGCAATGGAGCGCTGGAGCGCTGGAGCCAATCTCGTCACAGAAGTTGGGGGCACCCGGTCTTCACTGAAGGCAGCGGTGTGGGCCACGAAGGCACATGAACGCTGTCGTCGCCCAGCGCGATGTTGGCTGAGGTGCAGGTGCGACTCGACATCTAAAGAGAGGACCTGGCTGTGCTCGTTGTCCCGGATCCGAAGGTCGTCAGAAGGCTGCTGACCCGGTACGCGTCCCTGCAGATCTCGCTCGCCGAAAGAGAGGGGCGGGAAAGGGCACGCGAGCTTGAGGACGTGAGTTACACGCTGTGCATCACGATGGGAACCCAGAACGTGCACCAGGCCATCGCGGCCGCGGACACGCTGCTCGTGGCCCGGGCCAGCCGGGGCCGTGTCCAGGAACCGGAGCCAGAGCCGGACGGCGAGGACGGTTTGCCGGTGCTCGCCTGAGGCCTCGCCAGGACCGCAACGCCTGGTCGGCGAGGAGGAGCCGGCCGACTATCCCATCCGACTCCGCCTTGCCCATGGACGGACCCCGTACTCCCCATAAGGGTCCGTGATCGCCTCTGCCCTCCCCTCACTCGATCCGGGCACCCATTTCGCTCGTGATAGTCTCATTCACTACCATCTCGAATGCGACTATCACCGAGTACTAATCCTCTCTTAGGAGAAGGTCCATGGCCACGCTGCTGCACATCGACTCGTCCGTGTTCCCCGGCGAGGCGTCCTCGTCCCGTTCCGTCACAGCCGCCTTCCGCAGGACATGGGAGGAGCAGCACCCAGAGGGCACCGTCATCTACCGCGACCTCGCCGCCGACCCTGTCCCGCACATCACCGCCGCCGCCTGGTCCGCCGGATACGCCGCCCCCGCCGAGCGCACCCCGGAGCAGTCCGCCGCGTTCGCCGCGCGTGTGAAGCTCATCGAGGAGCTGGAGCGGGCGGACGCCGTCCTGATCGGCGCGCCCATGTACAACTTCTCGATCCCCTCGACCCTCAAGACATGGCTGGACAGCGTGCTCCTGCTCGGCCGCACCGCCGGCGAGACCCCCTCCGCTCAGGGCACTCCGACCGTCGTCGTCGCCAGCCGCGGCGGCTCCTACGCACCCGGCACCCCGCGCGAGGGGTACGACTTCGTGCAGAACTACCTGGAGGTCGTCCTCAAAAACACGCTCGGCCTGGACCTCCACTTCATCGTCCCGGAACTCACCATGGCCCCCCGCAACCCGGCCATGTCCGAACTGATCCCCCGCTACGAGACCTCCCGCAAGCGCGCCTTGGAGGACGCGGCTGCCAAGGCCAAGGAACTCGCGGAACTCCTCGCCGCGTAGAACACCCTGCGATGGACACCGTGTGACGCCTCGGCACAGGACGTCACACGGTGTCCGTGTCGCCTGCGCCCTGACCGGGACGGTGGCGCTCTACCCCTGAAGGACGGCGGGTGGCCCGACTTCAGGGTGGCCTAGGTGTTCGGCCTGTTGGCAGGGCGCACCTCGGGACGATGGCAACGAGGTCCTGGCCGCAGCCGGGCCGATGTGTGGCGACGACGGTCGCAGCCCTCAGGTCGGGTTCGCTGTGAAGGTGATGCGGCGCGGAAACCGTCCACGCCTCGGGCGACCGCCGCGCGGGTGCGCGCTTACGCCTCGCCCTCCGCGGGATGGGCGAACCGGGTCAGCAGCCCCGTCAACTGCTCGGGCTCACCGGGTCCCAGCTCGGCAACCAGGCGCTCGGCCAGCGGCTCCGCCGCCACATGAGCCGCGTCGAAAAGCTCGACGCCCTGAGGCGTGATCTCCACCGCCCGCACCCGCCGGTCCCCCGGAACGTTCTTGCGTACGGCCAGCCCCATGCGTTCCAAGTCGTCCACGACCCGCATGATTCCCGCCTTGTCCGACCCCGTCTCCGTCGCCAGGTCACGCTGCACCGTGGGCCCGCGGTCGACCAGCACGATCAGCACCGCGAAATGCCGCAACTCGATACCGAGCGGGCGGAGCGCCTCCGTCATCACCGCGGCCGCACGCCAGTGCGCCCGCCGCAGCAGCAGGCCGAGAGCGAAAGGCGAGGTGTCCCCGGGGCGGTCGGTCGCACGCGAGGAGGCGGTGGGCTGAGGAGCGTCGGCAATCACACCTCAAGGTTACCAGCTACACATTCATCCGATACGGTATCGTTTGAAACAAAACATGCTATGCCTGCCTCTGCCGCGCCCCCCTAGCCGGTGCGGGATCGCACCGGGGTGCTGGACGCTCGTCTTGACGGGGTCAACCGTGAAACGATCGTGAAGAGAGCCGATGGCAAAGGCAATCCTGCGGTCATCCGCGTCGCCGAGTGGGACGTCCCCCAGACGCGGCCGCCGCGGCGGAGACACGCAAGCTGGTGGACGAGCGACTCACCCCCTGGAGACTGGAGGAGGCCACGTTCACCATGGAACTGGTGGTCAGCGAACTGGTCACCAACGCGATCCGATACGGCACCGGACCGATCCGCCTGCGGCTGATCAAGGAGCGGTCCCTCATCTGCGAGGTCTCCGACAGCAGCAGCACCGCGCCCCGTCTGCGCCGGGCCCGGGTCAGCGACGAGGGTGGCCGGGGACTGTTCCTCGTTGCCGAACTCACTCAGCACTGGGGCACCCGCTACACCTCGGCGGACAAGACCATGTGGGCCGAACAAGCCCTGGGTCGATCGCCGCGGACGGCGCCCTCTTTCTGACAGGTTCTGACAGGTTCTGACAGGTCGATGGTTCCTGGTGTTCTCCCCCGTGTCTTCCGGGTTGCCGTCCGCGGGTTCGCTTCACGGCCCAGCGCTTCGCCGGCGGGGCCGGTGTCACAGATCGGGTGGCGGCCCGGTCGTACTTGCGAAACCAATCCGATCCGGCTGCCCTGGTCAGAAAGGCGGAGGGTCTACTTGCCGCAAGGACGAATCCCATCGAGCCGCCCGCCCGACGTTCCCCCGTCGACCGGCTTGCACTCCCTTCCCCGTCCCGTGGCCGTGGTGGTGGGCGCCGGTGGCGTACTCGGAGCGGCGCATGTCGGTATCGGGTACGCGCTGGAACAGCGCGGATTCGTCCCGGACATGATCATCGGAACGTCGGTGGGTGCTCTCAACGGAGCCATCGCGGCCGCCCACCCCGACAGCGCCGCGCCATGGCTGGACCACGTGTGGACCCAGTTGCATCGCCGTGAGGTCTATCCGCTCGGCCACCGCCTGTTCTCACGAACCAGCGTCTTCACCGATCGAGGGCTGCGCCGGCTGATCGCCCGGGCCGGGCTGCCGTCGCGCATCGAGCAGCTGTCGGTCCCGTTCACCGCCGTGGCCATGGACCTGGTCACCGGCAATGCGGTGCTGCTCGACCACGGAGACCTGGAGTCCGCGCTGCTGGCCAGTGCGGCCATTCCCGGGATGCTGCCCCCGGTCGACCGGGGAGGACGGGTGCTCGTCGACGGTGGGGTGATCGCCTACGTACCGGTGTTGGCGGCCCTGCAGGCCGGGGCGGCGAGCGTGGTAGTGCTGTCGACCGGGCCGGAAAGCGCGCCGTTGCGCCCCGCCACCCCACGCCGACGTGCCAGTGCCATCGCCGCCAGGGCCGGGACCCTGCTGTTGCACCATCAGATCGAACGTGACCTGCACGAGGTTTCCAAGCGCATCCCGACCGTCGTGCTGCCGACCGGCATCGAAACCTGGCCCGCACCATGGGACTTCCGCCAGGCCCAGCGCCTGATCAGCACCGCGTCCCGCACGGCGGGGCGCTTCCTCGACGGGCTAGACGTCAACGGTCCGGGCCTGTACCGGGTCGACGGCCCTTCGCTGCCATCCGCCAGTCCGGGCGCGGCATCCGCTTCTTCCACGTCAGGGGTTGACCAGTGAGCACCATCGCCTTCCTCAACATCGGCATGCACGGGCACATCAACCCGACGCTGCCGGTGGTGGCCGAGCTCGTCCGGCGCGGCCATTCGGTGACCTACCACACCCCACCCGCGTTCCGTGGGGAGATCGAGGCCACCGGCGCGACTGTGTACCCCTACCCCGGGGGCGACCAGCCGCTCCCCGACCCACCGACGCCGGCCACGTTCATAGAGGCGCTCGGGCTCGGTGCCGTCCGCCTGCTACCCGCTGTGCTCAGCGATCTGCGCCGCGTCCGACCCGACTTGATCGTCCACGACAGCGACTGCTTGTGGGGCGCAATCGCCGCTCGCGAACTCAAGGTGCCTGCGGCTTCGTCGTTCACCACGTTCGCCTACAACCGGCATGTACCCAGCATCACTCGCGGTTCATGGAACCTCTTGGCCTCGGCGATGGCCCGGCCGCGCGGCCTCGCGGCCTACCTCCGGGCTCGCTGGAGTCTGCGGCGCCGCTTCGACACGCGCGGATTGCCACTGGTCGACCTGCTGAACATCCGCCAGCCGCTCAACCTGGTCTACACCTCGCGGTCGTTCCAGCCCGCAGCCGACGAGTTCGACCAGTCCTACCGGTTCGTCGGCCCGAGCGTGGGGGCCCGCCCCGTCGACCCGTCGTTTCCGGCCGAACAGCTGCAGGATCCAGTCCTGTACGCCTCGCTGGGCACGGTGTTCAACGCCGGCCCGCAGCTGCTACGCACCTTCGCCACCGCCCTCGCCCCGCTGGGCGGGACCGTGATCATCGCCACCGGGCAGACCGATCCCTCCGCACTGGAGCCGTTGCCGGCGAATGTGCTCGCCCGTCGCTTCGTCCCACAACCGGAGGTACTGGCCCGCGCGGCGCTGTTCGTCACCCATGGCGGGATGAACAGCGTCAGCGAGGCCCTGTACGCCGGGGTTCCGCTGCTGGTGGTCCCGCAGGGCGCTGACCAGCCGATGGTGGCCCGGCAAGTCGCCGAACGCGGCGCCGGCCTGTCGATCCGTCCCCAGGACGTCACCGAGTCCTCCGTACGTGCCCTCGCCCGTCGCCTTCTGGACGACCCCTCGTTCCGGGCAGCCGCAGCGACTCTGAAGGCCGCCGAGGTCGAGGCGGGGGGTTACCGGCGGGCCGCCGACGAACTTGAGCGATACCTGGATGCCAACGGCTCGGCCGGCCGGCCGGCTCCCGCCGATCCCGCACAGCGAGGCTGACCGATGTCACCTGTCGTCGTCCTGCTGCTGTGGTTCGCCGGGCTGTCGGAGGCCGCTGGGCGCATCCTGCCCATGGCGGCGCGCCGGCCCGGCATGTCGCGGACTTCTGTGTTCGGGCTGCTGGTGGCCGGCGGCTTGGCGGAGGGTGCCGTGTTCGCATTGTGGCCGCTGACCGCAGAGACCCTGGCCGAGCTGGTGCAGTCCCCTCCACCGCAAGGCGGCGCGTTGGTGTGGACGCCCGGCCTGGTCACCCCGCTGGTGTTCGCTGCCGTCCTCGCGTTTCCGTTGCTCGGACCCCTGTTCCACCTGCTGCTCTTTGTCGGGGTCGGAGCCGGTCTGACGGGCCCACTCGCCACGGCGACCGGGCTGGGCTGGTGGTCCGCGGCCGGTTGTGTGGCCGTCGCCGGGGTGGGCCTCGGGGTTGCTGTGGAGGCTGTTCGGCGCCTGGTCGTGAGGATCAGTGCGCCCAGGGCTCAGGAGTCGATCGCATGAACGTCTTCGTGCTCTGGGTCTGCTTGCTCGGGCCGGTTCTGCTCATCGAAGGTCTGCTGGCCCGCTATGAGGTCCTGGCTTACAGCGCCGGCTGGCAGGGCCCTGCCATCGAGCTCCCGGAGGATGTGCCCTACGCCCGGGGCGCGGCCCCTGACAGTCCCCCGAATGCCTACCTGGTCTACCTGGACGGCATCGGGAAGCGCCGCTTCCGCGACACTCGCGACGGCGGCCAGCTGGTCAAGGCCGTGATCGCCGGAGCGCCGGAGCTGCGGGTACTGGGTCAGGTGCAGCCCTACTCACCACTGGCAGAACCGCTTGCTGATCGGCCGGTGTGGTCGTGGGTGGGGCGCCGCGTCGGTCTGCTGCTGTTCCTGCACAACGTCATGCAGACCTTCGTCGCCGCCGACCACCGGTACCGCCCTCTGTACGACCGGGCAGTCGGCTCCCAGATCACCGCTCAACTCCGGCTCGCGGGCTACCAGCCCAACAGCGGGATCCCCGTGGTGCTGCTCAGCTACAGCGGCGGCGCTCAGGTCGCCGCCGGCGCGCTCGGCGCACTGCACGCCCAGCTGCGCTCCCCGCTCTTGTTGATCACGCTCGGCGGATTCCACAACGGCGCCAACGACCTCACCCATGCCGAGCACGTGCACCGACTCACCAGCGCGTACGACCGGATCGAGCGGGTCGGCACCTGGATATTCCCTCAACGCTGGCGGCTGTTCCGCCGCAGCCCATGGAATCGGGCCCTTCGTGCCGGGAAGATCACCGTGCATCGGCTCGACCCGGCCACCCACGTCGGGCCACGCAGCTACATCAGCCCGGAGGCGCGTCTGCCCGATGGCCGCAGCTACCTGGACCGCACCACCGACACCGTGATCGCCATCATCCGTGCCCGCCACGGCGCGATCGCAGCGACAGACGTCGACGACCGGTCGCCCTGACGACCGCCCGCGGAAAGCGGCCCTCACGCGGCGGCGGCGGCCGCCCAGGACAACTGCTTCGGCAACAAGGACGGCCTTCCCGAGAGGCCGTTTCCTCCCGGATCGACATGTCCGCCCCTTTCGAATCCCTGGCGGAGGAGACGGAGGCGGGGAGGGAGGAGAAGAGGGAGGCCCGGGTGAAGAACCGCGGGAAGTGGATCGCCCCGACGTTCCTCGCCCCCGAGAAGGCCGAGCGGACACCGACGTTCACGTCTCTGGTGTCCGCACAACTGGTCGGCGTCGCCGTACTGCGCCATGTCCCCGCGGTGGAGCCGCTGATCTCACTCGGCTGGGAGGAACCGATGGGACGGTTCGTCCCCGCCATCGGGGTCTACTTCGGCCAGCTGCCCCAGGCCTTCCCAGGACGGAAAACCCGGTCAGATGTTGGTTTCCGCCCGCAGGGGGGGCAGCACGGTCGGCATCCAGTCCGGTGACCAGGCCGCGCACTACGGGGCCGCACTCCGGGTGGGCGAGGGCGGACGCCATCTGGGCGACCAGGAAGTCAGCCCGGTTGCCGGTGTCGTACCAGCGGCGGGTCTGCTCGCGCAGTTCGTCGATGATGCCTGGGGTGACGACGTAACCGCCGACAGCCGCGCTTGCGCTCCGCAATGGCGATGATCACGAACGTCTTCGAATTCGAAGGCCGGCGGAGCGTTCTGGGAGCCGGGTGGTGACGTGACCCTTTATCAGGACGGCAACGCGCCTGCGGATGCGCGAACTCGGCTCGTCGTCACCACGCTGTGCGCACCGGGCAAGCCCATGCTCGAGCCGGTCGACGAGGAGGAGTTGGAGGAGGAGTTGAAGGAGCGGACCCACCTGCGCGCCCCGCGGCCCACCGACTCGCCTGCCACCTGCTCGTACAGGCCGGTCGTGAGCGGAGCCCGCATCTCCGTTGGCCTACCCCGAGATCGCTGAAATTCTTCAGCTCAGACTCGTCAACGTGCGCCAGATCGTCAGCCGTGCTTCGTCTCGGAGCCGGTGCGCCTCTCCTCTGGGCACGACCCGCAGCCGGGGCTGTACGACGACGACATGGCCGCTACGACCCACATCACACAGGCCTAGGTGTCACAAGTTGCCGGGCTGTCCGGTCAGTAGTGCGTACCAGCAATTCTGCTAGGAGGACCAATGGACGCACGCCTCAACTACTACGGCAATCCCGTCGCGGGCAAGGTGCTGAAGCATCTCCTCTCGACCAGCAAGGTGCTGTCGGACTCGACGCTGCCGGCCACCATTCAGTACCTGGTGGAGGTCCGCGCGAGCCAGATCAACGGCTGCGGCTTCTGCACCGACATGCACACCAAGGAGGCCGCCAACGCCGGGGAAACCCAGGTGCGGCTCAACCTGATCGCCGCCTGGCGGGAGGCGACGGTCTTCACCGAGGCCGAGCGCGCCGCGCTGGAACTGGCCGAGCAGGGCACCCGCGTCGCGGACGCGGCCGGTGGGGTCACCGACGAGGCCTGGTCGAACGCCGCCAAGCACTTCGATGAGGACCAGCTCGTCGCGCTGACGACCCTCATTGCCATTATCAACGCCTACAACCGCATCAACATCATCACCCAGCAGCCGGCCGGCAGCTACAAGGTCGGCATGTTCGGCTGAGCCTGGGTCCGGCCCAACCGACGCGGACGGTCCTTCTCCGCGTCACCGCTGCCTTCGGCGGGAAGACGAACTTCGGGCGCCGGCCGATTGCGCTCAACCACGCGATCGGCCGGCCGTGAGTGATGCCGTCAAGGTCAGCAACGTGACAACGTTCGGCCGCGACTGCCACTGTGCGCTGCGCTCACGATGCTGCAGCCGGCCGAATCGTGGAGACCGCCGGCGGGGAGCAGGGTGGTGCGGGGACTCGCTCTGTATGAGGCAAGAGGCGCGCGGCGTGTCACAGATGCGGGCCACCCTTTGCCTTCACTGTAAAAACGAGTTGTTATGAGCCCGGAATTTGCGACGCGAGATTGTCCGTTCCGGGCAGGTCTACGGAGGTGTAGCACAATGCACGAAATGCACTCAGAGGACGGCTTCGGACCCAAGATGCTGGCGGACATCAAGCCGCCTTTCATTCCCGAGGGCGCTTCGGGAATGACTGTCCTTGTTGAGTGGGCTCCCGGTGACCCTGGGACTCCCCCGCACCGCCACTCGGGGCCGTGTTTCGGCTACGTGATCGAGGGAGCTGTCCGGTGGGAGCTCGAGGGTGAGCCGGAGCACGTGATCAAGGCCGGGGAGACGTTCTGGGAGCCCGGCGGTGATGTGATCCACTATCAGAACGGCAACGCCTCGTCGGACGTGCCGGCCAAGTACATCGTGTTCATGATGTGCGCGCCGGACCAGCCGATGCTCACGCTGGTCGACGACGAGGAACTAAAGAAGCGGGCCCATCTGCGCGCCCCGCGGCCCACCGACTGACCTGCCGGCTGCGCACGGGCCGGTTCCTGACGGAGCCCGTTCGCTCCGTGGGAGAACGCGGTGAGGCATGAGCGCCACTGATGCCGTGTACTGCATGCTGACAGCGCTGTTCGCGGCCGCGGCCGTCCGCGCGCTGCAGGCTGCCCTCGCGTCACGGAGTCCTGGATGGCGCAGCCGAGTCGACCATCTCCTGCACACCGCCATGGCCCTGGCCATGGCGGTGATGCTGTGGAACTGCGGCCCCGGGCTGCCGGTGCTGCCGCAGACGGCCTTCTTTGCAGCCGCTGCTCTGTGGTTTCCGCTGACCGTGGCCGGCAGACGACCGCGCCTCGGCAACTCCGCGGACTGTTCGCCTGTGAGGGCGCGAGCTCGTCAGGAGAGCCAGTCGGTGTAGCGGGTGGGGGCAAGGTGAGCGTCCTTGTCGGTGAGGACGTCGCCCTTGACGACGGCGAACATGCCGGCGGTGGGGTCGGTGACGACGGTGCGCTTGTCGCCCTTGTGGGCCAGTGTGATCCGACCCAGTTCGTCCAGGGTGAAGATGTCAGGGCCGGCGATGTTGCGGATGCCGTTGAGCGGGGCGCCCGCGGCGACCTCGGCCACCGCGGCGGCCACGTCCTTGGCGGCGATGGGCTGAATGGGCGTGGCGGGCAGCCGGACGGTGTCGGCGTCGGACGTCCAGGACATGGTGGCGTCCATGAACTCCATGAACTGTGTGGCCCGCACGATCGAGTAGGGGACCGGCCCGGCCGCGAGGATCTTCTCCTGGAGCACCTTGGCGCGGTAGTAGTCCATCTCCGGCACCTGGTCCACGCCGACGATCGAGAGAATGACGAAGTGGCCGACGCCGCCCTTGCCGGCCGCGGCCACAAGGTTGTCCATCGAGGTCTGGAAGAAGGCAAGCGAGGCCTCGTCGAAGGTCGGGGAGTTCGTCAGGTTGACAACGACGTCGGCTCCCGCCACCGCCTCGTCCACTCCCTGGCCGCCGATGATGTCGACGCCGGTGGACTTCGAGTGCGGTACCGCCTCGTGCCCGGCGGTGTTCAGGTTCTTGACGACCTGCGAACCGATCATTCCCGTACCGCCGATGACCGCGAACTTCATGACATGCCCTTTCGCCAGCAGTACACCCAGAGTGAGACATAAACCACTATATGTGTGCGGCATGGGTTTGGCCCGGTCACATCCTGCTCGACTCCCAGGCTCGGGTCCGTGCACTCACTCCAGGGCAAGGGCAGGCGAGTACCGCACTCACGCGCGAACCCGCCCCGATCGCAGTGGTCGCAGCGGTCGACGGCCGCGGCCGGGGGTTCACCTGCGCGGAGATCCACTCGCGCCTCCCTGGCCCAGGCCTTACTTCGAAAGTGGCTCGATCCCCTTGTCTCGCGTCGTAATGATCTAGATATGGGGCGAGGGGATCTTCCTGACGAGCAGTGGGCGATGGCAGACGGTCTACGGTCTCTACCGGCGCCGGCAACGTGACGGCACCTGGTCCATCCTGCTGACCGGGCCGCAAGCCCGGGCGGATGCGGCCGGGCTGATCACCTGAGAGGTCAACGTCGACTCCACAATCTGCCGGGCCCATCAACACGCCGCGGGCCCCCGCCGCGACGGTCAGGCCCAGAAGGAACCCCCGGGCGGCCCCGTCGTCCCGAGCCAACCGGGCCGACCTGCGAAAGCTCGGGATCCGGTGCACGATCCCTGAACCCGCCGACCAGGCGGGCCACCGCAAGCGCCACGGGAAGGCCGGCGGGCGACCTCCAGCCTGAGAGCGTGAGGACTACAAGGCCCGCCACGCGGTGGAGTGCGGAATCAACCGCTTGAAGCGGAACCGGGCGGTGGCCTGCCGTTTCGACAAACTTGCAGTCCGCAGCGGATCTGCTGCTCACCTTCGTGACGCCTCGTACGCCTCGCGGATGGACGCAGGGATACGCCCACGATCATTCACGAGATAGCCGTTGGCGCGTGCCCAGAGGCGTATCGGCTCGTCTTCCGGACGGGGATCGAGCTTACGAGGTGCAGCAGACTTGCCGGGGCCGCTCCAGTCTCCCGAGGAGACCCCTTCCAGCTGGTCCGCCGCCTCTTGGAAGAAGGCGAACAACGAGGCGTACACACCCTCCTCGGGATCTTGTGCGTCAGCCCATGTTCCGATGCTGCCGTTGAGCGTGTCCAGAAACGTCCCGTAGAGACCGTCGCGCTCCGCGGCAATGGGCACCCACTCACGACGCCAGAACGGATAGTCGGGGTCTGCCGACGGCTGCATCTCCTCCAATCCCATCCGGCTGAGGTAGACCCGCTGAATGTCCGTCAGGCCGAGCAGGAGATGGCCGCCGGGGATGGCTATCTCGCACCCCAGCGCCACCAGACACGATTGGCCGTCGGGTTGCCTGCCGGCATCGATGTCGTTCGCCAGCAGCCACTGCCACATCTCCCCTGGCAGCTTCAGACCCATGCGCAGTTCGGCTTCGCCAATGGCCGCCCGGCTCCCCGGCCCGCCGAGCGCAGCGAGAGCGTCAGGGTCGTTCCGCTCAAGCCATGCGGTGACCCGGCCCCACGCGTCTCGTACGTCTCCTGCCTCGTGCATCGGAGTTTCCCTCACGTGTGACCTCCACTCCGGCAGGATGCGCCGATTCGTAGGGCATGCCCACCCATATCGCTGACTCTCAAGGAGCGTTGCCCGGTCTCCCCGACTGTGAAGTTGCCCTCTTGGCGAAGCGACGACCGCTGATGACCCATTGGAGTACCGTATGCGGGACCACTGACAGTGACTGACGCGGAACGAGTTTCTGCAGACCACCTATGGCGCACAGCTGAGCGCTCCACCATTTTCCAGAACGCTCTTTGACGAGCGGCGAACCAGGTGACAAGCGTTCGTCATGTTCGCGCAGCATGCGCATGACGGTGACGGGTGACGGGTGTTGGCTCTTCTTCGCACCCTTGGTGATGACGAGCCGGGCAGCGATGTCGCGCAGGCGCATCTCCCGCTCGCGCAGCTGCAGGGCCATGGAGAGCACGACCTCGTCGGCGACGCCGGCCCCGTCGATGGTCTTGCCGCGCTTGCGGGCGGACTCGTGACCTTCGAGGATGCGGTCGTGGATGTACTCGCGTTCCATGCCTGACATGGCCGCCGGCACGGTGAAGACAATGCCGGAGGGGTCGTACGAGCCCTGGAGTTCTCCGGTGAGGAACTCCAGCCCGACATCGGCCGCCTTGAGTTCCTCGGCGAGCGTGGCCGGTTCGGTGCCGCGGCCGAGCCGCTTGTAAGCGGTGCACGACGAGGGCCACGCGTACGCCGGACGAGCGGATCTCCCCGCCGAGTTCGACGGCGGCCTCCAGCTCGGGGCGCTTGGCGGCGCGGGTCGAGATCTTCTCCGCGAAGACACGGTTCACCTCCGCCTCCGTCATGGCGTCGAGCTGTGCATCCGGGGACTGGCAGGCCGTCGAGGCTCGGCAGTACCCAGGCGCACGTGGCCGACCGGCTCGGCGCCGGTGTTCACCGGCCGCGGCAGCTCGGTCCCTACCGCGCCGGGCTTGCGCACCGTGGGGGTCGGGACGTTGGGCGCCTTGGCAAGCTGGGGGCACGAGGCGGAAGCGGGCGGTGTGGTACTGGATCGCGACTTTGCCCTTGCCGGTGCGGCAGGGCGAGCCCGGCGGGACGGTACAGGTCGACATCGGGCAGGGGTGCGCATCGCCGCCCTGCGCACGGCTCCGGCCGACGCGCCTCCGGTCGAGCCGGATTCGAACTACTCCGCTGCGGTGACGTCTTGTCGCTGGTCGGCGCTCTTGAGGTCAGGGTTCGGTCGTCCAGATCCCGACAGGGTGCTCACTCGATGGCAGCCACAACTGGAGTGCGACTCCCGATGCCTGTCCCCAGCTATTCCTCCCGTATGCCTCCCAGTGAAAGCGGTCATCCACGTCCGGCCACATGACTTGCAGGGCAGGGAGAGGCGGCAGCTACGTCACGCCTTGGCGCCGGCCATGCCACTGGTGACGACGATCGCGGCCACGTCGCCGGTCTCGGTCCGCCCCAACCAGACGACGCCGCCTGACTGTGCCGTGAACGTCACCAGATCGGCTTGTTGTGACTCGTCGCTTATCCGCTCGCACCCGTCCGGCAGCGCTCCGCTTGTACGCGGCGCCCAACGGCCATCCACACATGTGCGAAATGGCGCGGACAAGGCGGTCCACGCGCCGGCGTCGGCGAAGCAGCCAACATTATGGTCGGCGCCGAACTGAGGGTTCTCGCCCGGCGGAAGCCGGTCGATGTCGTCGTCGACACCCAGGCCCATCTCCCACCCGATCACAGCGGCGTCGCTGATGCGCAAGCGAGTCGCGGCGCACTCGACGCCATCGAAGTGCTCGCCGAAGAACTCGTACGGGCCCGCCGTCCACGCGATCTCCACTCGGTAGACGCCCGGGGGAATGCGCACCGCCAGCTCCCGCGGGGGCCTCGTCGGCTCCCCTTGCTCATATCTCCAGGCGTCGTCGTCATCCCACGGCGCATCGACAACGAGACGGCCACTGGGTACACGCATGGTGGTCACCTCCTCGATGCTCGTCACTACGACGGGCGTCGTCGGATCGTCGTAGACCGTCCCCAGGTGAGCGCCGGGCGTGAAAGCCGTCTCCAGGTACCAGGCGGCCTCAGGCCCGGCTGCCAGCCGCGCGTCCCCGACCCACTTCATGTCTCACCCCTCCTCGCCGCCCGGCCGGACGGTCGACCGAAACGTACGTGGGCCCACTGACATCGGCACTTCGTGCATCGTCACGATCCGTGATCGCGCCCCAGGATCCGCGCCGGAACCGAGATTCGGCAGCACAGGTCACCGGGCTTCGCTCACCCGGGCGCGGTCTGAGTGACGCGCCACAGCCGCCGCGGGAGAGCACCCTCCTCGAAGGCATGGACCTCCTGAAGGCTCCAGCCCTCTGCGAGGGCGTCGACCAAACCACGGGAGAAGAAGTGGACGGCGAAGCCGGCGTGCTCCCAGATGTCGTCTCCGTGCCCGACGCCGGCCCGGTAATGCGCATCTCCGGTGTGGCGGACCGTGTAGACGAGGGCGCCGCCGGGTCTCAGCACCCGGCGAACTTCCGTGACCAGGGCGTGGATCTCCTCCGTGGACAGCGCCATGCACAGCAGCATGTGTGCGAACACGGCGTCCACAGAAGCGTCCGCGAGCGGCAGCGGCTCGCGTACGTCGTGGACCGCCGTGGTGATCCGCTGGGCCACGCCTCGGACCCCAGCGGCCTCGCGCAACTGCTCCAGGCCCGCCCGGCTGAAGTCGGTGGCCAGCACTGTAAAGCCCTCGCGGGCGAGATACAGCGCATCACGGCCATGGCCGGCACCCAGCTCAAGCACCTCGCGGGCACCGGCGGACCGGAAGACGGCAGCAGCATGGACGGCCGGTTCGGACGGCTCCTCGCCGTACATGCCGGGATTCTCACCGTAGGTCTGCTGCCAGTGCTCACGCTGGCCTTCGGCCAGTTCGTGCTCGCGCTCCGACATGCTGAAGCCCTTCCTACCGCCCGGCCAGCAGGGACCGGCCACTCCGAGGCCAGCCTAGATCCACACCGTATCGCCGCCGAGGCCGGTCCCGTCACGCCCAGGCCGCCAGTGCTTGTGATCATCAAACGCGGCCCAAAGCGGGCGCCTTCCGAAGGGCTGCCCCGGCGGCACGTCCGCACGGCGACGGATCGCCTTCGGACCGCCAGCGCAGGCGCAGCAGAATCCGACTCAACAGTCGAACACCGACCAGCAGATGTCGTTGCGCAACCTCTGGTCATCAAGTACGAGCTCGCGGATCGCCTCCGGGAGCTGATCGCGCTGCCACTGGCACTCGAGTCGTGCCGCGGTCTCGCTCTCGCCATCCGGTGCCGCCGCACGTGCGGCCTTGATCGCGTAGGCGGCCGCGCCGAGCTCGTGCGCGGCAACGTGGGCGACGGCCCCGGCCTGGCCGGCGGCGTACGCCGCATGCCGTGCTGCCCCACGCAGGTCTCTGGCTGCCCCCATCGCATGACCGCCCGCCGCGCGAGCCTGCATCATCTTGACCTCGCCACGCACCCAGGCCCGGGCATGCTCGATCGCCTGGCGCGGTCGCGGGTCCCCAGGCTGGGCCGACTCGAAGAGGTCGAGGACGTGCTCCGCACACGAGGCAGCCCATAGAGCGAGGAGACGGTGATCCGCATCGGTGAGCGTTCCGCCACGGCGGATCGTCACGAAGCGAGGGTCCCGAACCTCCGGAAGAATCACGACTTGCACTCCCTGTCTGCGCGCACCGGCGCCACTCGCCGCGGTGTGCCCTGGTGGCCGGTCAGCCGCTTGGTGCGGGCAATGATCCAGAGTGCTGCCCCGTCCCCTGGCAACTACAGCAGAACCCGGGAAACCACTCCAGCCGACCGATCGGACGATCTTCGCCGTGGACACCGGCCGCCGACCAGCACGAGTTCCCCTACCGCTCCTCACGCCACACCGGTGACCTGCAACTTCACGACGCACACTGCTCATGCGGACGAGCTTCCTCTCCTAGATGGTGTGGAGCGGCGAGCCGAGTTTGATGACTTCCCGTGTCGGGCCCGTACGACGGTGCGAGGGGTCAACCGGGGCCATGGGTCGGAAAGCGACTGACCTCAGCGAGGCTGCAGAGACCGTGCGTCCTCGGCTGCCGCACTGCGCGGCGGCGGACACCGAGGCAGCGGTGGAGGCGGCCGTCGCGGCTCTCTCGGCGTAGGCCCGACAACCGGCACAGCCTCCGATACCCCGTTGCGGCGCTCCTGGGCGCGGCCTTACAAGTACTCCAACACCGACTACATCCTGGTCGGCCTGATCGTGCAGAAGGTCACGGGCCACCGGTACGGCACCGAGATCGAGCAGCGCATCATCAAGCCCCTGGGGCTGCGCTCCACGACGATGCCCGGCACGGCAGCGGTCACGCCCCGACCGCATGGCAACGCCGACTCCACAGGAGGCGTCAAGGCCCTGGCCGAGGCCGAATTCTGCGGATCGAGCTGAGCGCGGAGCCGCCCTTCGAGTCGCCGGCGTCCGCCTCGTGGGTGGCGTTTCAGATGATCCCCGGAGCAGTCGCGAAGTCGTCGACAGACCGGTCCTACGCGAACAGGCTCGGGCGTCGGTGCCTCCTTGTGCTTGTGAGGATGCTGTGGGTGACAGGCAATAACGCTTCCGGCTTCCGGTGCCTCTCCCTACCCTCCGATGTTCATGACAACAGAACACGCGCAGCAGCCTCAGGGGCACGACGGACACAGCCGCAGACGCTTCCTGACGGCGACCGGGGGAACGGTCGCCGGAGTCGTCGGTGGAGGAGCGGTCGGCACCTTAGGGGCTGCCGGAAGCGCGACCGCGGCCTCCTCCGGCAAGCGCGTCGCCGTCCTGGGCGGCGGAGTCTCCGGCCTCAGCGCCGCTCACGAACTCGCCGAACGCGGCTACGAGGTCACGGTCTACGAGTTCTACGACGTCCTCGGCGGCAAGGCCCGCTCGATGGACGTCCCCGGGACCGGAACGGCCGGCCGCAAGCCGCTGCCCGGCGAGCACGGCTTCCGCTTCTTCCCCGGCTTCTACCGGAATCTGCCGGACACGATGCGCCGCATTCCCTTCCCTGACAACACGAACGGCGTCCACGGCAATCTCCGCAACGGTACAGAAGAGTTGTTCGCGCGCGGCTCGGGCCGCCCGGACCTGCACTTCCCGCTCCGCCGGGTCACCACCCCGCCCGCCGCCGGCGACCTCACCCCGTCCTGGATCCGCGACCAGGTCCTGTCGGTGCTGGACCTCGGCACCCACCTGCCCGCCCACGAGGCCGCCTACTTCGCCGACCGCCTCCTGGTCCACCTCACCAGTTGCGACGCCCGCCGCGAGGGCCAGTGGGAGAAGGTCGCATGGTGGGACTTCATCCGGGCCGGCGAGATGAGCCGCGAGTACCAGGTGCTCCTCGGCATCGGCCAGACCCGTAACCTCGTCGCCACCCGCGCAGAGATCGCCTCTACCCGCACCGTCGGCCGCGTCATCATCGAGGCCCTCATCCTGTGGGGCCTGCTCGGCCGCGGCATGGACGGCGGCGCGGACGTCGACCGGGTGCTGAACGCCCCGACCAGCGAGGCGTGGATCGACCCCTGGGAAACGCATCTGCGCTCGCTGGGCGTCGAGTTCGTGCTCGGCACCGAGGTCCGGGAGGTGGTGTACGACGGCGGCCGGGTGACCGGTGTACGGGTGGCGGCGCGCGACGGCAGCCGGCGGCGCACCATCACCGCCGACCACTACGTCTCCGCCCTCCCGGTCGAGCACGCGCGCGTGACCTGGGGCCCGGCCCTGCGCGCCGCCGACCCGCAGCTCGGGCGGTGCGACGCGCTGAAGACGGACTGGATGACCGGCGTGATGTTCTACCTGCGCACGCCCACCCCCGTCGTACACGGCCACATCAACTGCCTCGACTCACCTTGGGCGGTCACCGGAATCGGCCAGACGCAGTTCTGGGACGCGCGGGACTTTTCGCGCGACTACGGAGACGGGCAGGCCCACGAGTGCCTGTCCACGATCATCTCCGAGTGGGACAAGCCCGGCATCCTGTACGGCAAGACCGCCCGCGAGTGCACCAAGGACGAGATCGTCGCCGAACTGTGGGCCCAGCTGAAGGACGGGCTGAACGACTCGGGCAAGACGACGCTCAGGGACGAGGACCGGCTCGGCTGGTTCATGGACCCGGCGGTGACGGGCCTGGGCGGCCCCGACCCGCAGAACCGCGAACAGCTCCTCATCCACCCCACCGGCACCCTCTATCACCGCCCATCGGCGAGGACAGCGGTGCCGAACTTCTTCCTCGCGGGCGACTACGTCCGCACGGATGTGGACCTGGCGACCATGGAGGGCGCCAACGAGTCCGCGCGACGCGCCGTCAACGCACTCCTGGACGCAGATAATTCGGACGCCGAGCGGTGCCACATCTGGGAGTTGTTCCGGCCACCGGAGATGGAGCCCCTGAAGCGGGTCGACGAGGTGCGCTATCGGCTGGGGCTGCCCAACACCTTCGACCTGGGGTAGCACCCGGCACCAAGTTGTGCCGGAAGGGCCGCTGCCCCGAGCGGCTGCGGCCCTTCAGCCGAAACAGCGTGGTGCTGCTAGATCGCAGGTGACCGCGACGCAGGCAAGGCGGGATGCTTCCAGGTTGATGTCCGGAAGGACGTCGCCGCTGGGGCTGGTATCCCGCTTGTTGCCCGCCTTGGGTTCGAAGTCGCCGGCGATGTGCACGGCGTCCCATTCCCGCCCTTTGGCTTTGTGGGCGGTGGATACCGCCAGGTCGGCGTCCGATTCCGGGTGCAGGTTGCCGACTGCGGTCAGGTGTGATCGCGCATGTTCGTCGCCGGCGAAGGCCCGCGTAGGTCCTGGCGGCATGTGCCAGGGTGCGGCCATGACTACGACACCGGATGGCCGCTCCATCCCTCCCGCGCATGCTGGTGAACGCGCCATGCTGGAGGCGTGGCTCGACTTTCACCGTGCCACTCTCGTGCTGAAGTGCTCGGGCCTCAAAGATGATCAATTACGGCTGGCCTCGGCTGCGCCGTCGTCGATGACGTTGCTCGGCCTCGTCCAGCACATGGCCGAGGTGGAACGCAACTGGTTCCAGCGCGTGTTCGCAGGCCAGGACGTGCACGCAGTCTTCGGGGAGAGCAACGCCGACGGCTTTGCACTCGAGGAGGACCGAGGACTCGACGAGGCCATGACGGTCTGGCAGGCGCAGGTCGCTCGGGGACGTGAACTCATCGCTGCCGCATCGCTGGACGACTCCGGTCACTTGTCTGAGCAAGAAGCCGGTTACGTAGGTGATGGAGGAGTGTCGCTGCGCTGGATCATGATTCACATGATCGAGGAGTACGCACGTCACAACGGCCATGCCGACCTGATCCGGGAGCGCATCGACGGAGTCGCCGGAGCGTGAGATACAGATGCGCGGTTGGCCGCGGCTCGTTCGGCCTGGGCATTGGTATCGGCGAGGCGGTAGGACTCAGTACCAGTCTGGATGATGGCTCCGTTGAAGGTCCGGCGGTCGACGACGGCCGCGCAGAGCCGAGGATCCGTGAACGCCTTCGTCCAGCCCGGAAACGACTCGTTGGTTGTCGTCCAAGGACCCGACACAGCTTCTGAACACCGCTAAAGGCTGTCCCGCAATGATCAACTGGCTCAACATGGCCGGCACCGAGGATGCCCACCTTGGGCGGTCTATCCGGCGAGCGCGAGGTTGTGCAGTCGGGCTATGCCAAGAATGGCGTGATGCACCCCGTCGCCCTTCAACCGGCAGTCGCGCAGAATCTTCCAGCTCTTCATGCGCGCGAAGGTGTGCTCGACGCGGGCACGGACTTTGCGGTGTGAGCGGTTGTGCTCCTCTTTCCAGGCCGGGAGTTCGGCCTGGCCTGGTTCCCGGCGGTGCGGGATCACCAGCCCAGTGCCGCGGTAGCCGCCGTCAGCGATCACCGTGGTCTTGCCGACGAGGGCCTTCGCTCCGGACAACTCCCATGCCTTGCAGTCGTTGCGGTTGCCAGGCAGAGGCCGGCCAACCGCGACGACCAGCCGTGTATCGGCATCGATGACGACCTGGTGGTTGGTGGAGTACCGGTAGTTTTTCGACTGCTCTGCCATCGCATGGTCACGTGTGGGGACCAAGGTGCCGTCCACTATGAGCACGGTGTCCTTGCGGAATCGTCGCCGCGGCCGCAGAGCAAGCAGCGGTGCGAGGCGGTTGATGATGCGGTCGTCCGCAGACTTCGAGATGCCGAACAGCGGCGCGAGCTGGCGTAGCGTCAAGTTCGTTCGCCAGTACGCCGCGACCAGCAGGACGCGGTCCTCCAGGGGCAAGCTCCATGGCCGGCCGCGACGGACCGCGTCCGCTCCCGCGCGGCGCATGGCGTTCACCAGTTGGCCGAAGCAGCGCGGGCTCAGCCCGGTGAACGGACCTATCCAGGACGGCTGTGACGCCGTGATCACACCAGCCACGAGAAGATTGTCCCACCGCGTTGCGAACTGCCTGAGACGGAGGCGCATATGGAGACAGACTTGGTCAGTCGTCTGGAAGAGGCGGCGGATCGTTTCGTGATCCCCCTGCGTATGAACGAGGGGTTCGATGAGCAGGCGCTTCTTCAGCTACAGGAGGAGATCGATCGCTGTGGGACGGCGTGGAGGGAAGAAGCCCACGTACCGAAGCGTGCAGCGTTGATCCTCGCCGAGCTCTTCCCATCGATCGAGGCTTGCGCCTGGCTGTACGAAGGGAACATGCGTCAGCGGATCCAGGAGGCAGGAGTGATGGTGTCTGAGGCAGTGATCGCTGCTCTGGACTGAGCGCCTCCCACACCGCCGAGCGACGTGCCTTCCTGTAGGTCCCAACGCGAAGAGGCACGAGTCGGCAGAACCGCAGGCACTGGGCGCGAGCCCGGTCTTGCGGGACAAGTCTTGGCTGATCGTTTGGGAATGCCATCCGACGGAGACGTCGGAAGAAGCCCACATGGAACAATTCCTTCAAGGATGAACGCAGGGAGATGCGGTATGGAACGGGCTTCGGCTGCGAGAGGGTCAGACGTGACGAAGGCGCGTGCGCTCGTACTCGGTTACGTCGGTGCGCTCAACGCGGTTGATGAGGCCATGAAGCTGTCGATCCCCGCGCTTGAGCAGCTGGCAGACGTGCTCGGCCTGGTCCGTTCTCACCGGATCAGTCGGAGTGGTCAAGTCGGCACCTACTCTTACAAGGTCCACGGAGCAGGCTGCCGCTTCATCAGCGACAACGGCTCTGAGATCGATGTGGACTTCGCGGCCGACGGGACGGAGATCTTCGACCTCTGGCGGCTGCGCTGCTACGGGCAGAGCCTGCCGGAGCCTCTTGACCCTACGGATCAGGACCTGCGGTCCGCAGTGGAGTCGCTGCAACCTCTGCTGGCCGAGGTGCGGCCCGGGTGGTTCAGCCTGGCCAAGACCAACGCTTCAGCATGAGACCGGCGCGCCGAGTGACCGGCGTCATTCTCCGCGAGCAGAGTCCGCGGAGTGTCCGATGAGCTAGCCCCTGATGACCTTTGGAAACGCATAGCTCCACTGCTCCCGCAGCCACCCGGGCGTCGACACCGGTACGCCGGTCGGCTCCGGGCGTGGACGCGAGTGACGCCGCCCCTCGCCGACGTCGCCGAGCACCAAGCCCAGGGGGAACACAACCCGAACGGCCTCGACCACGAGCAGTTCGCCAGCCGCGTCCAGTGGTGGCAGGCCATCCTCAAGACCACATACTCGCCCACCACCCTGTCCGAGCGCGGCGGCCCCTTCTGGCTGTGACCACACGCCCCGGGTCCTGGCGGCCTGCGAGCGATGACCAAGCTGCCGCGAGCGGCTGGTCGTCGGGCTACTGACGCACCGCGCTGGAGGCCACAACCCCTGGCATCGGCACACGGCTGGCTGTCACACTGCCCGGCTCTCGCTGCGAACTGACCGACAGCGCGTCCTTGCCGTCACGCCAGCATCGCGCCGCTCCTGGAACGGGCGGCGGTGATCGTGAACATCCCTGCGCAGAGACGGAGTTCCCTGCCGGCCCGCTGTATCAGGCCCTCGCTCGCTGCTTACCGCTTCGGCGTGGGTTGGTGGAGACGGGTGTTCTCCTTGGCCGGCTCGACGCGTGAGCGGTACAGGCCGGCCGGGCTGCCGCAGGGCGCGTTGTCGCCTCTGCCGCAGTCCGTGCAGGTCACGTCGTACACGCGCCACGGGCGCGATATCGCCTTCTGCTTGGCTTGCCGCTCGTCCACGATCGGCTGCAACCGCTCGTCGTGCGGAAGATCGCGCGCCTCGCCGACATCGGTTACCTCGGCGAGAACGCAGTCCTTGCCCTGGCTCGCGTGACAGCGCGGACAGCTTCTCTGGATCCAGTGCTTGCGCGACACCCGCTCGTGCAGCGGCCTCGGCGGCCGCCGCACGCCCTCAGCCGCGCGCCTCTTCCAGATGGCGACCTCCGTGGCCTGGCGGTCAGTCAAACGACTCCCCGCCGCGGCCACCGCCCTGGTGACCGCCTCCACCTGATCTCGCAGGTCGTATGTGTACGCGTCACGGCGGCGCAGGCTCCTGATGGTGCGCACGCGGCCGGCAGCCTCCGCCGCCGCTCGTTCAGCAGCGGCCTCCGCCTCGAGCGACTCCTGCGCGGCGTGAGCGAGGCAGGCGAAGTAGGAGGTGGCCTTCTCCACGATGCCGTCCTCGGCCTCCGTACGGTCGTGCGCGGCAGTCGCGTTGGCGAGGACCAGGAGCTCGCGCACCGGCTTGGTGTCCTCGACGTCCGCCGCCTGGTCCAGGCGGGCGAACAGCTCCGGGCGGGCTCCGGGCGGACTTCGGCCTTCTCCTCCAGCCAGCGCTGTGCCTCGCGTACGACGGCCTCCAGTTGACCGCCGTCTCCTCGCTCACCCCGTCAGGTCGGCGATCTCGTCGCACACCCGGCGGACCACGACCACGGAGTCGACGTTCTGGGCATCGGCCGGCCGACGCATCAGCCCCCGCGCCCGGGCATCCGCGCCCGGCCCCTTCCGCGCCCGGCCCGAGGACCACTGCGTCGGCAGGGCGTGCTGCGGACCCGGACGATCCGTTCGACGGCCGGCGTCGAACGTCTTCGCTCCGTCATCGTGCACCCGTCCAGGCCGAACCACTCGGTGGGCCGGGCGAATGCCTAGGTGCCGATACGGACCCGGCGGGCGGTGCCCTCGCTGCCCAGGCGGATACGGTGCACATACCAGCGGTGGATCAGGGTGTCCCGGTCCACCGGCACCGACACCCCCAGCACCGGCTCGCTCTCGCCGTCCCACACCGGTGCCACCGTCTGGTCCAGGTTCACCCGCAGCCTGCGGTCCCTGAACTGGATGTCCACGACGGAGCGGACCTGCGCGCCGCCGGGCCGGGTGAAGTCGAAGCGGGCCTGCACGCCGCGGTCTCGCAGCCAGACGGCGGCCGCGGACTTCACGTACAGATGGTCGGCGCTGGTCACGCCCCGGGCGCGACGCCGGCACACGTGCGGTTGTCCGTCCGGGTCCGGGTGGTGAGCGAAGTGGCAGGCGCGATCGGTGCAGAGCTTGGTGGTCAGCCGGCCACCGCAGCCTCCGAGCAGCGGCCCGCACCAGAAGGCGTCCTGCGCGTGGAGGCGACAGACGGCGTCCAACTCGATCGCCTCCAACGGCAGCATCAGCGGATCGTCGGAGTCCGCACTGCCCACGTGACCGCATGAAGCATCACCGCGTCCCTGTGCCCTTCCGTCTCTTGTGGGCCCTCTTCGCCTCTGGCCACGCAAGCCCGGTGACCTGAATCTTCAGCTTGGACGACACCTATTGTCAGTGCGGCGCGCTTCACTGTGCGCCATGGAGCTCACGCAAGCGACTGTCAACGACCTGCTGGCCCAACTCGGCCCGGGGAACGGCTACATCCACCTGCCCAGCGACCTGGACCCGCAGGACCTGACCGACCTACTCGGCAGCAGGTACGGCGTCCCACGCACCCTCGTCCTCGACGGCTTCACCGATCCGACGGTCGACGAGTCCAGGGGCGCGGCCCTCCTCGTCCCCTTCGAGGACCGGGCCGTGATGATACGGGCGTGGGCGTATGGGGATCAGTGGGTCGGCACGGGCACGGTGCGGGACGCCGCGGGGGCCGAGCGGCCGGTGTTGGTGGTCGCTGACAGGGCAATGCCAGAACCCTTGGCGGTCGCTCCGGATGAGGACGAGGACATCGACTGGATGGAGCGGCTCAGACGGATCACCGGCTGGACACAGCCCGCCCAGCGGCCGGACGTGGACTGGGCGGAGGTGGAGTCGCGCCTGGGCACCGCGCTGCCGAGCGACTACAAGCACATGGTCGAGACGTTCGGCGAGGGCGCCTTCGACGGATATCTGGACCTGAATCAGGAGCCGTGGACGGATCTCAGAAGGGACGGTCTGCTCATCTGGGCGGGCACTGAGCACGAGGATCTCTACTGCTGGAGGGCCGACGGCGATGACCCCGACCATTGGCCCGTCGTGGTCCGGTCCTTCGACAACAAGGACATCCCCTTTGACTGCCAGGCCGCGGAGTTCGTCTGCCGCATCCTCGTCGACCCGCACCACCCATTCACGATGGCCCGCTATTTCGACACCCACTGGTTCATGAACTACCAGGAAAGCGACTGACCGAACCCTCGCCGCCAACAGCCCCGGCTCTCCTCGGGGCAGGCGATGGCACGAATCAGCCGCCCGTGACGTGCGGAGACACTGAATCGAGACAGTCAGTCCGCGCGTTCCAACCCGCGCCACGCTGGTCGGCAACACGCAGCGGCCGACGATCAGCGAAGGATGCGAACGGATGAGATCTTGTCTCCGCGGCGGAACCACCACCGGAGCAGGGGGTGTCGGTGCGGAACACTGACGGCCCAGGCCCTCGCCGTGGGCGAACAGGGACGGTTGGGCTCCGGGGTACGTCAAGAGCCTCCATCAGCCCCGGAGCGGTTCGCCTGCATCCTGCCGCGAGCTGAGCTGGTGATTCACGTAATCGTGGCCAGAACCAATTACGCGACCGTCGACACTTTCGAAGACCGCCCGACACAGGCCCGTTCGCTTGGCCAGGGATGAGGCACTGATCAAGCGGGCCGCGTACCGACGGCTGTCACAACAGGGGGGACGTGTCGGTCAACTAACTGTCGGCATCTGGAAACCCTCCATACGCGAAGGTGCACCAAATATGGCATTCAATATCATCCATCCGCTGGGCTCTGCCCAGGACCCGGCGTCCGCTATCGCATGGGGGCGTGGCGTGAAGAGGCCGCGTGACGTAAAAAGGCCGACAGGCGCCGGCATTCCCGCTTCGATTTCGGCTCTGCACCCGGCCGTGTACTGCAACGCTGACGGAGTCATGCCGTGACCGAGTCGGCCCGGTTGCCCGATCTGTCCGCCGACCAAGACTTCGATGGAGAGACCTTCGCCCCGATCTACACCACGACGGTGACGGTGAGCGGGGGGATGGCGCGTCACGGGCGGGCCTCGGGAAGGGCACGCTCGGGCGACGGAGTCCTGGATCTCAACCTGCGCATGCCTGCAGAACTGGGAGGAGACGGCCAGGGGACGAATCCCGAGCAGTTGTTCGCCGCCGGTTTTGCCGCCTGTTTCCACGGGGCGCTGAGTCTGGTCGCACGGCAGGCCGGGCTCGACCCTGCAGCGATCTCTGTGGAGGCAACCGTGGCCTTTGGAAGGGACCCGGAAGACGGCGGCTACTTGTTGCAGGTCGACCTCGAGGTCAAATGGCCGGAGATCGACCTTGCCGTCGCCGCCCCGCTCGTGGAGAAGGCCGATTCACTGTGCCCTTACACGAAGATGGCCCAACGGGGCACGCCGACAAGCATCAGGCTGGCCTCATAGCCGACGGCATCGGCTGCCTGTCCAGCTGTATGTCGTTTCTGCAGCCGTCGTGTGCCCCATCGCGGCACACGAAGCCCTTCGCACGACAGCCCGGCTGCCGACCGGTGTTCCACCGAAAAGACGCAAGAACAAGAAAGGGGGACCAGCCGACCGATCGCCCGTCCACCGGGGCGAGCAGGCGACAAACGCCACCTGATCACCGACGGAAAGGGCACGCGGCTGCCGGTCATCCTGACCGGCGGCAACCGCAAGGACCTCACCCAGTTGCCACTACTGGTGAACCCCGTAAAGCCTTCCGCGGCAGGGCGGCCTACCGCGCCGCAAAGCCGTCACGCCCTACGCGGACCTCGGCGACGCCCTCTCTACCGCCACCGCAATCAGGCCCGCTTCCCAAGCATCATGCCCGCCATCGCGTACCGCGGCAGCGGTCTGAGCCTCCACCGGTGGGTGGTCGAGTAAGCCCCTGACCGGTTGCATGACATCCGGCCGGTTGAACGTGCGCTGGGCACGGCGAGCGTGAGCCGTTGTCAGGCCACGTTCACAGAGCATCCGGGGCCACCGGCGCAACCCCGGACCCCGGTTCCATCGCGCTCTTGCTCTGCCGGATGACCTCCTGGACATGACGCTCGATCTCCTGCGGATTCAGGCCCAGCGCCTTGCCTGTGTGCACCGCCCAGACCTCGGCGCGAACATTGGTCTCAAAATCCAGATCGGCCCGAACGTCCTCACGAGCGGCTTGCCGATTCTGACTCACCATGACGAATGTGGACAGGAAGATGGCCTCCAGGCTCACGATCATGGTGAGCAGCCCGAAGGGGTAGGGGTCGAAGACCGCTACGGAGCCGAACAACCTGAGGTTGAGGGCGATCCACACGGCAAACCAGACGGCATGGACATACACGAAGCCCATCGTGCCCGCGAAGGCTGTGATCGCGTCTGCGAACCGGTCCTGCGACGTGCGCAACCTGGCGAACACCAGCCGCTCGTGGCGCAAGCGGGGGTCGAGGCGATGAGTACCGCCGGAAGGAGAGCTCGGCCGGGAGTCTCGGTCTCCGGAGTCAACGGTCATTCCCACTCACTGCCTCGCTCCCTCGCCGGGGACGCCACCGCCCCCAGCCATCGATGGCCCCACAGCTTGCCTGCTGGGAACCGCTGCACGTGTGCTTCGCTGTGGAGGTGACATCGCGCACGGTGAAAGGGCTCGACACGACCCGCCGGGGGCTTCGTAGGACACGGCCTCGGCCGGACAAACGGGTTCGCATGCATGGCAGTCCACGCACTCGGAAAGGTTGATGTGAGGTGTCCCGTTGCCCTCATAGACGCAGTCCACCGAGCACTCGATGCGGCAAGCTCCGTCCTGGGCGTCGACGCAAGGCTGTGCAATGACGTAGGGCATCTTCCGCTCCTTCGCCCGACGGAGATGATCAGTGGTCAGCCGGCACGTGAAGGCAGTGTTCGGCTGGAGGTATGACCAGGAAGCCCACGAGGTTGTGACGACTGGCGCCTGACCCGCCCAGGTCGTCGCTGAGGTTGTCAGAGAATCAGGAGCTGAGCGGTCTGCCAGGCGGCCCTCCCACGTGACTCGCCTCGCTGCCGAGGCACTGCGGGAGCACGGTCACAGCAGCCCGCTGACGGGAAAGCACGCGTCGGCAGGCACGAGTGTCAACATGTGGGACGTCATCGACCCGATCCGCTCCCTCATCACCTCGGGAACGCACATCGACGCGGGCTCCTCTCCAGCCCCGACATGTCCCTGGACCGCATCCTGCCGTAACGCCGCCCGACAGGAGCGGGAAAGGGCCGGATTACACATCGTCTCTCACCCCCGTCGATGGCAGTGGACGCCACCCGCAAAGGGGGCGTCCACGAGAGGTGTCACAGATTCCGGGACATCCCGGTCCTACTGAGTGACAATCCCTCGGCAATCGGAGTAGACGGTGGCTATCACCGAACAACGTATTTCCACCATGGTGCTGGTGATCGGCACCGGAGGAGCCGGGCTGCGAGCGGCGATCGAGCTGGCCGAGGCCGGTGTCGACGTCCTGGCGGTCGGCAAGCGTCCCAAGGAGGACGCCCATACCGCGCTCGCCGCCGGCGGAATCAACGCGGCCCTCGGCACCATGGACCCCGAGGACAGCTGGCAGCAGCACGCCGCCGACACGCTCAAGGAGAGCTACCTGCTGGCCGACCCCCGCACCGTGGAGATCGTCACCCAGGGCGCCGCCCGGGGCATCGACGACCTGGACCGCTACGGCATGGCCTTCGCCCGGGAGGACGACGGCCGGATCTCCCAGCGCTTCTTCGGCGCGCACAAGTTCCGGCGGACCGCCTTCGCCGGTGACTACACCGGTCTGGAGATCCAGCGCACGCTGATCCGGCGGAC